>DATJRH010000032.1:0-252208 GCA_035504945.1 Candidatus Aquilonibacter sp.
TGGCAAGACGGAGTTGCCGGTGCAATTGATTCAAAGCATTCAAGTCTCGGCGATGACAGGGCCGGGGCAACTGCCATCGGGCTTGGTGGCGTTGTGGTCGGGCGAAGGCAACGGCGACGATTCCGTCGGCGGCAACAATGCCACACCGATCGGAAATGTGACCTTTGCCGAGGGCCAAGTGGGTCAGGCGTTTTGTTTGGATGGACACAGTTCATATTTGACGGTGCCGGCGAGTCCTTCCTTGAACGTGGGAGCGGGAGATGGCTTAACGATCACCGCGTGGATTAAACCTAACGCCTTCGACGTTGACGTTTCGGGCGCACCGATTATCGAATGGGACTCTGAAACAACAGATGGTTGCGAGCTTTGGTCGGGCGGCTCACTCTTTGTGAACATTCGGGATCTGTCAGGCAACGGCCACACGGTTAATTTCTCCTATGCATTTGACACAAATAATTTTCAATTTGTGGCAATGACGTATGACAAGAACAGCGGAAACATTTTTCTGTATATCAATGGAGTTGCAGTTACATCTAAAAATTATGGTAGTTTCACGCCGCAAACAACTTATCCGGTGAACATTGGTAGACGCACAGGGCAACCGGTTGGCAACGGCGACACTTACGGCGGATTGATTGATGAACTGGCCATCTACAACCGCGCGCTTTCCGCTTCGGAAATTGAGGCGGTTTACGCGGAGCAAAAATAACAGCAAACTGTTACTCCCGCCGTAAACCGGATTAACGCCGGGAATCAGCGACATTCTTTACGCAAAAAATGGCGGCTGCTTTTTCGGGGCAATGGTGAACCCATAACACTTGGGATATCAAGGAGACGGCGCCCCAAAAGGCCAATGGCCGCCTCTTGAGCCGGTGATATTCACCCCTCAAACTTTTTGGCCCCAGCATTCCGAAGACGTGATAGCCAAGACGAGCCATCTCTTTAGCTTCCCAGCCAGAAAGATGCTCCTCCAAATCGTCATTCGCAGAATGGCTTTGGGGCAAAAATCCGTTGGGCGTGAAAAAAACCACTTTCCTTTTGGCAATCAATTCCATGTCCTGCATGAGCTTTAAGCCGTTTTCTTTGGGCAGGTGCTCGATAACATCCATGGCGATGCAAGCGTCAAATTGTTTTGGTTGAAAGTAGCGTGTCAAGTCGCCAGCGTTGCCATGGATAATTTCATCCTGCGTTTTCCGTCGCTTGGCCTCTTCAACCGCTGGTAGATAACCCTCAATTCCAACACAGTGTGGAACCCCAAGTTGTCGCAATGTCGGCGCAACTCCACATCCCACGTCCAAAACACTCTGGCATCCATGCAGCGCTTTTGACAAAGCCAGCTTTACTGAAATTTGGGCTGGGTCAACCCCTTGTTTCAACAATGCCAATGCCAAGTGTATCCGGCTTTTCATTCTTATCGAGTTCGACTCATCGACATATATCATCGAGTCAAATGGTGGAAGACAGGCAATGCCAAAACGTTGCCGCAAGGCTTTTTAAGCTGTTTCCTTGAGAATCCCCAAAAACTGTTTCATCGCGGGCGAAAGCACTTTGTTCTTTTTGTAAATCGCCGCGAGCGGGCGAAAAAAATCACCGTCCTCAATCGGCAAGGCGGCCAGCGTCTGTTTGGAAACTTCCTGCACGACCGTGCCCAGCGGCACAATCGAAACGCCCGCGTCAATTTCCACGGCACGTTTCACCGTTTCTACGTTGTCAAATTCCATGGCATGCCTTACTTCCACACCGTGTTCCCGCAAAATTTTGTCGAGCGCCTTGCGAGTCGGGATGTCCGGCTCGAAGCCGATAATTTTCTGCTCGGCGAGCGATTTAAGCCTGACCGATTTCTGCTTGGCGATCGGATTTTGCGGATGGCAAATGAGCACCAACGGCTCCTTGCGCAACGGAACGATTTCCAGCTTTGAGTCCTTGACGGGATATGCAACCAAGCCAAGGTCCACAACGTTGCTGGACACGTCCTCGTAAACCTGATTCGCACGGCGATATTCGACGTGGACGTTCACGGTCGGATAATTCTTCATAAACCGCTTGATATACGGCGGCAAATCGTGCAGGCCAATGCTGTAAATCGTCGCGACGCGGATGGTCCCAGAAATGATGTCCTTCAGTTCCTGTAACTTGCTGTGCAACGACTCATAAGTCTGGATGATTTGCTTGCTGTAATCGTAGAGCACCTGCCCTTCGCGCGTGAGGCGGAACCGTTTTTTGCTCCGCTCGATGAGCAATGATTTGAACACTCGTTCGATGGCACTGATTTGCTGGCTGACAGCCGACTGGGTAACACCGTTGATTTGAGCCGCCTTGGTAAAGCTTTCCGTTTCAGCCAAATCGCAAAACATCTTGAGACTTTCAATTTGCATAAGTTCAATTTAATCATCCCCCTGTCAGCAAGTCAACAAAAGTTACGCGCTCGCCAGCACCTGTTTCACCTTCACCAGCAATTCCTGGCTCGTGAACGGCTTCTGCAAATACGCCGTGCCGGTCTGTTTGTCCGCCGGCATCACATAGCCGCTCATGCAGATGATTTTAGTCGCCGGTGCGAGTTGCCGGACACGCTCGGCGAGTTCGCGCCCGCTCATTGTTGGCATGACCAGATCCGTGATAATCAAATCCACCTTCGTGTCCCCGCGCGACAAAATCGCCATCGCCTTCTGTCCGCCGCTGGCCGTCAACACGCGATAACCAAACTCGCTCAAAATCGTCTCGCCCATCGTCAGCAACAATCCTTCGTCATCCACGATTAAAATGGTTTCCGTGCCGTTCAGGTTTTCTTCCATGCCGGAACTTTCGCGGGCCAGTTCTTTTTCTGCGGGCAAATAAATCCGCGCCGACGTGCCCGCCCCCAGTTGGCTGGAAATTGCCACTCCGCCGCCGTGGTTGCTCATAATGCCGTAAGCCAGCGCCAGCCCAAGGCCACGATGCGTCTTTCCCTTGGTTGTAAAAAACGGATCGAAGATTCGCGGCAGCACGTCCGGTTCGATGCCCGGACCGTTGTCGGCGATCTCCACGGAGACATACGCGCCCGCAGACAGCCGCACGTTGCGGTCCTGCGTCGGCTCCGTCAAATCCACGTTGCGTGACTGCACGGCGATCTGCCCGCCGCCACCCAAGCCAACGGCCTCGACCGCGTTCTCCAGAATTTTGGTCAACACCTGCTGCACCTTCGCCTCGTCAAACCGTGCGCCGAACAAATTCTGATCCAACTGGACTTTCCACGTTATTTTTTCGCCATGCGTATTCCGAAAAAAATCCACGCAACGGTTGGTCACCGCGTTCAAGTTGCCCGGCGGCAGGCGGCGTGTTTCCTTTTCCTGCCGGCTGAACATTTGCAACTCATTTGCAATTTCCGCCGCGCGCCCGGCCGATTTTTCCACCTCCATCAACGAATGTCGCCACGGATGCCCCGGCTCGGCCTTGCTCAAAAGCAATGACGTGTGGCCGAGCACGCTCGTCAGCGCGTTGTTGAAATCCAGCGAAACCGTCCGCGCCAGTTGCAGCGCGCAATCCAGCTTTTGTTTGAGCGCCGCGCCACCCGCGTCCGTGACCGGCTTTGGTTCGGCGGGCAAGTCCGGCGGCGCGGCAGGAACTGAAACCGGCTCGGCGGCCGGAAGCAACTGGAGCACAAACCACCTCTGCCCGTCGTTGCCGAAAACGCAGATCGCCGCGGTAAATTTCAACGTCTCGCCGCTGGCCACACGGAACTTCAAATCCGCCGTCGGCGAAGGCGACTGCTGCCAGCGGGCGAAAAATTGCTCCGATGATCCGCCATTTTCCGCCGGCCAGATTGCCGACATATGCGGCGACGCCGCGCTCAATGCCGAGCCGAACACATTCATCGCCGCCGCGTTCGCGCGCAAAACCGCGCAGTTCGCGTCCAACAACAGCGCCGGCCACGCCGCGCCTTCCAAACCAAACACAACTTCAGGCTTCACAATTTAATCCGACAAAACACGGCAGCTTACAATTCTTCTGCAAAAATTCAAGGCGCGATGACAAATGCTGACGGCAACAGTTCGTGCACGGTGAACTCGCGGACGCTTTTCAAATCGCCGCTGTCCGCGACAAAAACTTTCGCATCCGGTGCATACTCGGCTAAAAGTTGCCGGCACGCGCCGCACGGCATCGGACCGTTTTTAATTCGCGCGACGACAGCGATTGCCGCAAAGTTTTTCCTGTTGCTGGTGAGCGCCTTGAACAACGCCACGCGCTCCGCGCAACACGTCAGCCCATAACTCGCGCTCTCCACATTTGCGCCGGAAACAATTTCGCCGGATTGGGTCAGTAACGCCGCCCCGACTTTGAACCTTGAATATGGGGACACCGAGCCTTCGCGCGCCTTCGCCGCCGCGCGTATCAATTTATTTTTGTTGATTGCCATAAAATTCTGCGAAACTTTTAAGCAGCTTCGCCGCCAAAAATCCGGCCTTTCCGCCGGTTTTCAGCACTTCGGCATGCGACAAAGGCTCCTGGCTGATGCCTGCCGCCAGATTTGTGACGCACGAAATGGCCGCGACGTTCAATCCACATTGCCGCGCGACCATCGCCTCCGGCACCGTGCTCATGCCGACGGCGTCCGCGCCGAGTTTGGCGAATGCGCGGATTTCCGCCGGCGTCTCGTAGCTCGGCCCGCTGACGGCGAGATAAACGCCGGAACGCAATTTGATTCCGCAAACGCGGGCCGCCCGGCTCAAAAGTCCGCGTAACCCCGCATCGTAAGTATCGGTCAAATCCACAAACCGGTTGAGTCCCGGAACTGTCGGGCCGCGCAGCGGGTTGGCGCCCATGAAATTGATATGGTCGGTCAGCACCATGAAATCGCCGGCGCAGAATTTTTTATTGATGCCGCCCGCCGCGTTCGTCAGCAGCAAATCGCGGATGCCGAAGGCCGCCAGCGCGCGGATGGCAAACGTGACGCGCTCCATTTCGTGGCCTTCGTAAAAATGCGTGCGCCCGCTCAAGACGATGACCGGTGTTTTTCCCAAATGTCCGAAATACAATTCGCCTGCGTGGCCGCTGACGGTCGGCTTGGGAAAGCCGGGAATTTTTGCGTAGGAAATTTTTTTGGCTACGCGCAGTTCCGTCAGCGCGTGATGAAAGCCGCTGCCAAGCACGATGGCGAGTGTCGGGCGTAATCGTGAAATTGTTTTGAGCCGCGCGGCGGCGTTTTGCGGTGTGGCATTTTGCTTCATGGGCGCTGACTTGATTTCTTTCGCCGTTGCATTACTATACTTTCCCTTTGATTATGGAATTGAACAATGACGAAATCCGCCGGTATTCGCGGCACTTGATTCTGCCCGAAGTCGGCCTGGCTGGCCAAAAGAAAATCAAGGCCGCGAGCGTCCTGTGCATCGGCGCGGGCGGTCTCGGCTCGCCCATCGCCATGTATCTCGCCGCCGCCGGCATCGGCAAGCTTGGCATCGTGGATTTCGACACGGTGGATTTTTCCAATCTGCAACGGCAGATTCTTCACACGGACGCGGACGTGGGGCGCTCGAAGGCCGAGTCGGCGAAGGAAACAATTCACGGCATCAATCCGAATTGCGAGGTCGTCATCCATAATACGCGCATTTCGTCCGAAAACGCACTCGACCTCATCCGGCCTTACGACATCGTCGTGGACGGCACGGATAATTTCCCGACGCGCTATCTCACGAACGACGCCTGTGTGTTGTTGAAAAAACCGAACGTCTATGGCTCGATTTTTCGTTTTGAGGGTCAGGCCAGCGTGTTTGCGCCGCATCTGGGCGGGCCATGTTATCGCTGTCTTTATCCCGAACCGCCGCCGCCCGGCATGGTTCCTAGTTGCGCGGAAGGCGGTGTGCTGGGCGTGTTGCCGGGCATCATCGGCTGCATCCAAGCGACGGAAATTTTGAAGCTCGCGCTCGGCAAAGGCAGTTCGCTCATCGGCCGGCTGCTGCTGTTCAACGCGCTCGACATGAAGTTCCGCGAATTGAAACTGCGCCGCGACCCGGAATGCCCCGTTTGCGGCGAGCATCCGACCATCACGGAATTGATTGATTACGAGCAGTTCTGCGGCATCGCGCCGGAGCCGGAACACAACGGCAATCCCCACGAAGTGACCGTGCAGGACATGAAAAAGGCGCTGGATAATCCGGCGCTCGGCATCAAGGTCATTGACGTGCGCGAATCGTTTGAATACGAAATTTCCCGCGTGGAAGGCGTGCCATTGCTGCCCATGAGCCAGCTCCAGCAGCGCTTCACCGAGCTCGACCCAAATCAGCAGTATTATTTGCTCTGCAAAGTCGGCGCGCGCTCGCATCAAGCCGCGGAATTTTTGCGCGAACAAGGATTCAAATACGTCAAAAACGTCAAAGGCGGCACGAATGCCTGGGCGGACGAAATTGACAGAAGTTTGCCGAGGTATTGAAAAGTTGACAATGGACTTTTTTAGCAAATGATGAAGTCGTGTTAAGGCGAAATTCAATTCATTGTGGAAATGCCTTTCATCTTTTCGATGAAATTCCTGACGCGACGATTGACTTGGCCATTTGCGATGGGCCATACGGAGTTACGACAAATTTTTGGGATAAAGTCGGAAGCATTCAGGAATTCAATCTGAATCTTATCACGATTTTTTCTCGAAAACTTAAACCGGGTGGTTCGCTTTATTTATTTGGGAAGCCGGATTGCATTGATTTTATTGATTATCGTCCGTTTCTTAAACTGCGGTCACGAATCATCTGGTATCAGCCCAGCCGTCTGGCTCAAGGACGGTTGAGTTACACGAACAATCACGACATCATTTGTTATTTCATAAAAGGTGAGAGGCCAAACACATTTAATCTGGACGACATTCGCATCCCACAATTGGTGGAATTGGAACATCGTCTTCGCTGCGAGCGTGTGCCGTCGGTGACAAATGGAAAGTTTCACAAAACCAAGTTCAATCAAAACGGGAAGAATCCCGGCGATGTCTGGGGCGACATAAAACAATTGACTTACAAATCGAAAGAGCTTGTTGATAGAAGTGCGCTCAACACAATTCAAAAACCGGAGCGATTGATTGAGCGTCTGGTTTTGGCGAGTTCTAACGCCGGAGATTTGATTTTGGATCCATTTTGCGGTGTCGGGACGACTCCGGTAATTTGCAGCCGCCATAATCGAAATTTTTTGGCTTTTGAAATTAACTCTGAATTTGTGAAAATTGGAAACCAAAGGCTCACCAATGTCGAACCCCGAAGACAAACTATCTTCAACTATAACGGCTACAAAGAAGGCATTTCACCGAATCATACAGCTTGTGCTTGAAGCCGCTGAATTGGCCCGTTCGATTGGAATTCCAAATCTCTTGCAGCCGGGTTTAATCAAGGAATTGATCATTGCCGACATTCTTGGCCATCAGCCAATCACATCGAAACGCGACGCAGATGCTTGCGATCCGAATAATCCTTCAATTCTTTACGAATACCTTTCGTGCAAAGAAGGTGGTTCTGGGCAACTGGACAGAATGTTCAAAGAGCCGCTTGTGAAACGAGAAGAATCGCTTCTGCGAATTACAAGAAATAAGAAAATTTATTTTGCAGTTTTTTACGCCGACAACCAGACGAAGGTGAAGATTATTTACGAATTGGAACCCGAAATTATTTTGAGGGAAACCGAAAGGCAATTGGATAGGAGCAGTAATGACATTTCGCATGTCGGATTTTCAGAGCCGTGGGCGAAAAAGAATGGTAAGGTTGTTTATCAAGATCAAAAGGCCGACAAATGACCGACGATTTACAAAAACGCATTCAAGCCGCGCTCGCCAATCCGCAGAACATGGGCGAGATGGCGGGCGCGGATTCCATCGGCACGGTCGGCAACGCCGATTGCGGCGAGATGCTGCGGCTGTGGGTCAAGTTCAAGGAGCAGAATGGCAAAAAGGTCATTGACCGCGCCACGTTTCAATCGTTCGGCTGCGAAACGGCGATTGCCGTTGCCAGTCTCGCGACGGAATTGATTCGCGGCAAAACCGCCGAGGAAGCGCTTGCGCTCAAAACCGACGAACTTGCCGGCGAACTCGGTCCGCTGCCGCCGATGAAAATCCATTGCGCCCAGCTCGTCGAAGGCGCGCTGCGTTCTGCACTCGAACCGCAGGGTGAAAAGGAAAATTCTCCGGCGCCCAATGTCGGCTCAACCCTGCTCGACAGCTTTTCCAAACCGAAGGAAGGCGTGAAGCTGACTTTTTTGGACGAGGAAAAATAGCACAAATCGAATTTCACTTTGAACTTCACAGGCGCGCCGGCTGTGTTACTTTGCCCGCGATTTGGAAAGGATCGCTTTATGAAAATTCCGATTTTGCAAGAATTCAAGGAGTTCGCGTTGCGCGGCAATGTCGCCGACCTCGCCGTCGGCGTCATCCTCGGCACGGCGTTCGGGAAAATTGTCAGCGCGCTCGTTTCGGACATTATCATGCCGCCGATTTCACGGCTGGTCGGCAACATTGACTTCACCAATCTTTACTTTCCATTGTCCGAAAAGGTCCGGCAGGCGCAAGAAGCTTACGAGGCGTCTCCGGCAACCTCCGGCCAACATTTGCCGCTGGCTTCGGCGCAAGCCGCCGGGCCGGTGTTGGCGTGGGGTGATTTCGTCACCATCACGCTGAATTTTCTTATCGTGGCTTTTTGCATTTTTTTGATGGTGAAAGGCATGAACACGCTCAAACGCAAGGAAGAAGCGAAACCCACGCTACCGCCCGAGCCTTCGCCGGAGGAAAAACTCCTGACGGAAATCCGCGACTTGCTGAAAAATCGGCCGCTTAGTTCGTAGGAACTGCTTTCAACTTTTTCAACGCCGCCAGCGCCGCGGCGCTCTCGGCGTCTTTTTTGCTTTTGCCCGAACCGCGCGCGAGTTCAACGCCTTCATGCCGCACGACACATTCAAACACGCGGTCGTGGTCCGGCCCGGTGGCGGAAATGGTTTGATATTCCGGCGCGTGGGGCGAACCCGATTGCAGCAATTCCTGCAACTCGCCCTTCGGATTTTCCATGTTCGGCAGCGCACTCAATTCACCGAACGCCGCACCAAATTCGCGCAAAATAAATTCCC
The DNA here is from genome assembly GCA_035504945.1 of Candidatus Aquilonibacter sp. Classification (GTDB taxonomy): domain Bacteria; phylum Verrucomicrobiota; class Verrucomicrobiia; order Limisphaerales; family UBA11358; genus UBA11358. The sequence continues at coordinate 9,064 of DATJRH010000032.1, forward strand.
GCGCCGCCTCAAATCCGCCATCCAGAAAAATTGCGCCGAGCAGTGCCTCGAATGCGTCGGCTAAAGTCGAGGCGCGTTCGCGCCCGCCGTGCATTTCCTCGCCTCGGCTCAAGATCAAATGGGTGCCGAGATCGAGCGACCGCGAGCGTTCCGCGAGCGTTTTGCGGTTCACCAGTTTTGCGCGCGCCTTGGTCAGCGGGCCTTCGTCAAACGCTGGAAATTTTTCGTAAAGCTTCTGTGTGAGGACGAGTTGCAGCACGGCGTCGCCAAGAAATTCCAACCGCTGATTGTGCTGCACGGGTGCGCCGCTTTCGTGCGCGACAGACGGATGCGTGACCGCGAGGCGCAGCAGATTCTCGTCGCGGAAATTGTAACCGAGACGGTTTTGAAGTTCAGCAAGGTTGGACATGAATTACCCGGGAAACGTCGAACATTGAACATTGAACATCCAACTTCGAATTTTTCGGCTGCTGGACGTTCCTTGGATGTTCGGCGCTCGATGTTTTCACTTTTGAACAACTTCAGCTTTGACTTCCGCGGCGGCGGCCGGGTCCGCTGGCGGATTCAGCCCCTGCTCCAGCAATTGCGCCACGTCGCGCTGGACTTGTTCGAGCTGGTCCAGCCGCAAATCCGGGTCGGCAATCGTGAAAATGTCGCCGGTCTTCGGCTGCTCGTAAATGAACACGCGCTTGCCCTCGCGGACGATTTGTTCCTTCACCTTCAAAATGCGTTTGCGTTCGAGCATCACGGCGAGGATGTAGCCGGCGGGCGCGTGGCGCGGATCATTTTGCTCGATCAATTTTCGCAACAACGTCTCGGCCGTGTCCCTGTGGATCGGGTCAACAGCAGGTGCAGGCGCCTCGTAAATTCCCTGCCAGTGCGAGATGAATCCCTTCCGGTCGCGCGCGCCCTGGCTGAACTGGTTTTGCCAGCAGGCTTCGCAAACGTCCATGCGGCGCAAGTCCGGCGGCTCGTCAAACAACAGCGTGTGCAGCGGCTGTCGATCGGCAAACGGCTGCGCGCACGCTTCGCACGCGGACGCGCGGGACTGGATGTTCCATTCGTTCATGGTCTGGAAAATTTAACCACGAATGACGCGAATGAACACGAAGAAAATTTGTTTCGCGCGAAGGCTGCGAAGGCTGCGAAGAAAAAAGCCTTCGTTCTCTTCGCGTTCTTCGCGCGACACTCAACCCGCGAAATCGAAATCCGAACAGCTCATGAAATAACGGCAGCGCGGACAGCGCAGCTTGCATTTCTCGTTGATTAATTCATGTCCGCATTGCGGACAATAGCGCCAATGCTCCCTGGAAATATTTTGGTCTGGCAATACAGAGCAAGTTTTGGCCTTCCTCGTTTTTGGTTTCGCCTTTTTCACCTCACTGCGTTCTCCCAAATTTTTTCTCCAGTTCGCGGTAATTCATTTCAATCAGCGTCGGGCGGCCGTGCGGACAGGTGTAGGGCATCGCGCAATGGCGCAAATCCTCGACCAGATTTTCCAGTTCCGGCCCGGCGAGAAAATCATTTGCCTTCACCGCATGGCGGCAGACGGTTTTGGCCACGGTGTGTTCGCCAAGCCGGGCGAGATTTACTTCGCGCCCGGCGGCCTTCAATTCATCCACCAAATCCAGGACAAATTTCCGCGCGTCGCCGGCTTTGACAAACGGCGGCAGCGCGTCGAGCAAGAACGTCCGCTCACCAAATTCACTCAAGCCGACGCCGAGTTTGGTCAGCACGGCCAATTGGGCGCGCAAAAAATTCGCGTCACGCGGCGACAGTTCGATGGTTTCTGGCAGCAGTAATTTCTGCGTCGGCGCAAATTCGTTTTGCTCGAGCCGGTTTAGCATTTGCTCGAACAAAATTCGCTCGTGCGCGGCGTGCTGGTCCAACAGCACCAGTCCGCGGTCGGATTCGAGGATGACATAAAGTTTGCCGATGACGCCGACGAGCCGGAGCGGGACGTTCAAAAGCGGCGTGGCTGACGAAGAAGCTGGCAGAGTAGAGATTGGAGTTGGCGGGGCATCCGCAGGCTTCACCGACGGCGCGGGTTTTGAAATTTCCAATTTTGGATTTGCGATTTGCGGTTGCGGCGAAGTTGCGGGCGTGAAGCCCATTTTCAAAGGCGTTTGTCGCACGGAAGCCTTTTGCGGTTCAACTACCGGCAACGACTTCAATTTGTCCGGGAAATTCGGCAGCGCGGGCACGGAAGCTTCCGGCGCAAATTTTAATCCACCTGGCGCGGTTGGTGTCTTGGTGGTTGAAGCTGGTTTTGCCGGTTCGCCGTGAAATGCCAGCAGCGTTTCGCGAATCGCTTGCGTAACAAATTTCCGGATTTCAAATTCGCGGTGGAATTTCACCTCGCGCTTGGCCGGATGAATGTTCACGTCCACGGCGGCGGGATCAATTTCCAGAAACAGGCAGCAAACCGGGTAGCGGCCTTTCATCAGCGAGGTGTGATAGCCCTCGATGAGCGCGTAATTGACACCGCGATTTTCCACGGGCCGGCGGTTGACGAAAATGAACTGGCTCTCGCGGGTTGCGCGCGAAACACCGGGCGAGCCGATCAAGCCCCAGATTTTAATTGCGGATTGAGGATCGTTGATTGCGGATTTCCCGGCTGAAGCAGATTCAAATGAAATTTCTGCTTCTTCCGGCGCAAGACGATTGCCGTCGTCATCCAGCGCGGCGGAAAAATTCACCGGCAAAAGTTTTTCCTCGCCGAGCAAGGCGCGCAGGCGTTCGCGCAAGGCTTCAATTTTACTGGAAATGGCCGCGCCGAATTTTTGCGGCGGCAATTGCCAGACGGGCCGTCCGTCCTTTTGAAACGTGAGCGCGACTTCGGGAAACGCCAGCGCGGCGAGCGTCAGATAATGCTGGATGTGCGCGGCCTCGGTTTCCTCCGTCCGTAAAAATTTCCGCCGAGCGGGCAGGTTGAAAAAAAGCTGGCGGACTTCGACGCTGGTGCCGGTCGCGCCACCGCCGGCCTTGACTTCGAGAATTTTCCCGCCAGCCACGATGATTTGAGTGCCTTCGGGTGACTGGCCGTCGCGTTCGCGCGTGGCCAAAACAAATTTGCTGACGCTGGCGATGCTCGGCAGCGCCTCGCCGCGAAATCCCATCGTGGCAATCGCCTGCAAATCCTCGGCGCGGACAATTTTGCTGGTCGCGTGGCGTTCGAGACAAAGCAGCGCATCGTCGCGGCTCATGCCGGTGCCGTCGTCGGTCACACGAATCAAGCTGCGTCCACCCGCGCCAATTTCGACCGTGATTTTTTTTGCGCCGGCGTCGAGGGAATTTTCGACGAGTTCCTTCACGACGCTGGCAGGGCGCTCAATCACCTCGCCGGCGGCGATTTGATTGGCGACCTGCTCGGAAAGCAGTTTGATGCGGTTCACGTTGAAACAATTTTACGGTTCAACGGTCATTTCGCCAGCGGCAATGTGAAAGAAAAAATCGCGCCGCAGTCTGGCTCGCTGCGAACGGAAATTTTTCCACCATGGTCTTCGATGATTTTTTTGCAGATGGAAAGTCCGAGGCCGGTACCGTGGCTCTTCCCAAAGGTGACAAATGCCTGAAAAAGCCGGTCGGCGATTTCGGGCGCGATGCCGGGGCCGGTGTCTTCGATTTCGGTGGCGATTTCATTTTCGCCAACGCGGAAGCGCAAAATAATTTTCCCGCCATTGAACATCACGTCGGTGGCGTTGTGGACGAGATTGTGAAAAACGCGGCTCAGCCGGCGCGGGTCGAAGGACACCGGAATTTCAGGCGGAACGTTTTCCAATTCGATTTGCGTGTTTTTAAGTTCGGCTTCAGCACGAAGATCGGGCATAAGTTCAAGCACCCAAGCGCGGTAATCGCCGGGTTTGATTTCCGAATCGGCCCGTTTGCCATCGGCAAAAATCAGGATGTCACCAACCATGTCGCTGATGCGCTGGACTTGTTTCTTGATGCGCGTCTGCGTCCGGGCGCGGAATTCCGGCTGGATGTTGGGCATGTCGAACATTTCGGCGGAGAGGCCGATGATGCTCAAGGGATTTTTCAGGTCGTGGACAATGGCGCGGGCAAAATTGCCGATGGCGGCAAGGCGTTCGGCCTCGATGACTTCACGCAGGTGGAGCTGGTTAAATTCGCGGAGGCGATGACTGATTTGCTGCAACAAATTGAACGCCAGCACAGGCGAGCGTTGAAGGATCGAAAGCATTTCGCCGCGCGGAACGAAATAAACTTCCGTGTTCTTGATTGCGGTGGCGGTGGCCGAGCGCGGGCGGTATTCGATGACGGCCATTTCGCCGAAAATTTCACCGGGGGCGAGTTGTGAAAAAACACGGCGGACGTCGGCGCTGACCAAACCGGAGATTTCCACCAAACCGTCCTTCACAAAATAAACGCCGTCGCCAGCATCACCTTCGCGGAAAATCTCCCGGCCGGCGGCAAATCGCCGCTCCTGCATGATGAGCCGCAACGCCTGCAATTCCGCGCGATCTAGACCGCGAAACAGGGCGATGGATTCAAGGGCGACCACGGGCGCACTTTAAGCCATAAATTGCCATCGTAAAGTCAATAGAAGTAATGAAATAAATGAGGAAATTGGCCATAACTTTATTGACAAAAAGTTGCAGAAGCGTCACATTGTTTCCATTCGGGTGGCAGCACGTTTCTTCAGCGGGGTTCCCCACCCCCACCTCCTTGGCGTCTGCCGCCCGGATTTTTTTTACAAAATGACAGGGCTGGAAATCCCGAAGCAAAACTTGACGCTCCCGCTGGGTTCTTTTAACTTGCGCGTCCCCCTTGCGGGGGTGTAGCTCAATTGGTTAGAGCGCTGCCCTGTCACGGCAGAGGTTACGGGTTCGAGCCCCGCCACTCCCGCCATGCTTTTCAAATTGTTGAGGCATCCCAAAGTTGTCCTGGGCATGAATTGGTGTTAAAAGCATTGAAGGTGCCTAAATGAACCTTGAATGATTCAAATTTCATTCAATGTTTGCAATGGCTTTAGCTTGAATTGAGTCGAACTCCATTTCTCCATTCAAGGTTCGGATTGCTCATTTTGGACTTAAGGCGGTGTAGGGGTAAGTTGTCTAGGCGCGGAAAAATCCTTGTTTGCGTTCCAACGGGGCAGAGTTAAATTGTGTAAATGAGCGCAAGACACAAATTATTTTTCGCCGCGGCGCTGGCCTTTGCCGTAACGAGCGCAGCACTGGCTGAACCAACGGCCTTCGATTTGGCCAAAAAGGGTGATGCCTACATCGGCGTGCAAAGCAAGAACAAGGTGTTGCAAATTCGCTCGGATAAATCTGTCGCAAGCCTGACGCCGGACATCTGGTATGTGGCCTATTACGACCCGGATTCGCCGCTCAAATTGGTGGAGGTGAAATTCGGCGCGGGCCAGGAAATGAGCGCCTCGCACCCGGTGCGTCCGTTTCAGTTGCCCGCCAGCGAAAACGACATTCTTGACCCGTCCAAGCTAAATGTGGATTCGGACAAGGCTCTGAAAATCGCGGAGGCGCAGCCGCTGTTGAAAAATTTGACTTTGAAGGAGTCGAAACTGACGCTGGATCACAGCGACGCCGGGCCGGTGTGGAAAGTTGAACTGTGGGCGGCCAAACTGAGAAACCCAACAGATACTGCCGACGTGGGCGTGGTCACTTTGTCTGCCGCTGACGGTTCAATCGTCAAATCCGATCTGCATCCGAACAAGGTGGATTAGACTTGGGCGCGGCGATTACGATTTGCTTCTGCCCTGATGATCGATCACTGCTGCCGCCATAGTGGCAACGCTGGCAAGAATCTGGCGCGCGGCTTCGGGATCGGCGATCTTGAGACCGTAGGTCTTGTCGAGAGCCACCACCAGTTGCAGGGCGTCCACTGAATCCAAACCCAAGCTGCCGGGACCGAACAATGGTTGGTCGTCGCCGATCTCTTCCGCACTGATTTGGAGCATGAGGTTCTCGACCATCAAACGTTTGATGTCCGATTTAATCGCTGCAATGTTGTCCATGAAAAAATTAGGGACTGCTGTTCAAGATTGCGTTGTGTAATTATTCTTCGGCTGTTCCACCAGCGACGCGAGCCGCTTTTCGGTTCGCTCCATGTCCGTCAATTTCGGCGACGGATCGGATTCGGGCGGCGGCGGCACTGCCTTCGACTGCAAAGGGAAAGCGTCCGGCATTTTCCGTGATTCGGGATACGCCCATCGCACCAACAATCCGCCGCTCAACAGCCAACCGGCAACCACCAAGTTGAAAACGACAGGCAGAATCGCGTTGATGATGTCGTCTCCGCTGGCCATCCTAATGGCTCCCAAATCCAGCAGCGGGGTCACGGCCCTCAAACCCAAATAGAGAAACCAAAGTCCCAAAAGCCGGACAGCTAGGCCAAACATGTCTCTCGGTTTCATCAACGGTTCAACGCGTCAAATGTGCGCCGACGTGAGGCTAGATGACCGCATCGGCTTGTTCAAGCGGTTTCCTGCCCATGTCCGAATTCGCAATTTTCGTTTTAGATACGCACCAATAAATTCTTGAAACGTCGACGCATGTTTTTTTACGAGAACGCAGTCAAGCCGGTTTTTCGGAGAGGAAATCCAAGCCGGTTTCTCCTAAAGGGCTTGGTCAATAGTATTGACAGGTTTGCAGGGATGGTGGAGGCAGGCGGGCATGGCGTGCAAGTTGCGAGTCCAGTATCTGGGAACAATTTATCACGTGATGAATCGCGGAAATCGCCGAATGATTGAATATGGAACCAAAACGCACCTGCTATATTGGCAACATCGAAACCGCGATAAATCATGATACTATTGAACGACCCCTTTACGAAATCCCACCTGTCGCAGCCATGTCTCGCGTTACATACGAGCCAACGGCCTCTTTGCAACGAGTTTCCCCGGCAAAAGACAGCTAAACCGACCCAACCGAAACCAATGGGGAATCTTGGTTGCCCTCGCGCGAGCGCTCAAGAAAGCGCGGACTTCCGCGTCCAACGCGCAGCGCCGATCAGCGACAAACCGCTGAAACCGAGCAGCAAGAATGTCGAAGCTTCATCGGGGACAAAAGACGAGGTTCCGTATAGTTGAAAGGAATCCGAATTGCTGCCGGGGAACAAATCATTGGCTACGTTGCCGATAGTATTTTCGTATGCGGTTGACGGGCCGTTGTTTATATCCCAATAAAGGGAATCGCCGTCTGCGGTTACTGCGTCCTGCAGGGTTAAATAGTAAGTGCCGGCCGCCAGCGAACCACTGATCGTAAAGGTGGATTCATCAAGATCGAAGCCATACATATTAAGGGTACCAATCACGTTAACTAGGCTGCCAGTCCCCGAACTCACATCATTGCCGTACGGCGTCGTCCCAATAGACCATTCCACACTGGTTGGCGTATCGTTAGGAAATAACCAAAGGCCGATCTGCACCGAACTCAAGCTGGTGGAACTGGACACAGTGAACGAGTCCGAGACCGAAAAGCCCTCGTTGATGGTCCAAGCACTCATGGTGCCATCAATCGGACCGTTGTCGTATATTAACGTAGCTTCCGCCTGTCCCAAGCCTGCCAAGAGCGAACCCACGACCGCTGTAACGAACACCCATTTTAAATGCCAGTGCGCTGCCACGCAATTGCTTTTTGATGTTCTGCGGTTCAACCAGTCCAAGCTGAAAAGGTTTTTCTTATTTTTCATACCAGTCCTTTTAATCAACAGTTTATTAATTTAGAGTTTCAACCGATGCCTGAAAAAGCGCGGTCGCACGAGTTTAAGCAAGAAACGGTCCAAACACAAATAGGTCCGCGTAATCATGGTTTAACAACTTGAAAATAAACGTCATGGGATTAATTCCTGGTAATGCGTCACCCCGCAAAAACCCTTCGGAAAGTGTAAAGGCGTCGGAACGCTTTACACTTTCTCACCGTGATGCGACGCAAGAGGGAAGATTCGGAAATCAGCGCATTTTCTGATCCGCTCCAAAGTCTCATTCAGCCGCTTGGAAGAGGCTTGTTAGGCAACGGTGAAAGCAGGTAGCCCATGCTGCCCAAGATAGCCCCGGACAAATTCTCTGTGGTTCATTCACCAGAAATTTCCCGGTCAACCTGGTGAGAAACGCGACAGCTTTCGGCACTGCGAATTTTGAGATTGGCCAAGCGGAGATTTTCTGCCAGTGAATGGCACGACGTGATTTGGAAATTTTCGTTTTAGACACACGCGGGCGAATCCGTTAAACGTTGGCGCATGTATTTTGGCCCGAACGCAGACAGGCCGGTTTGCCGGTGCAGAAATCCAAACCGGTTTCTCTTTCTCCTGCTATTCATGCTTCAGATTTTTCCCTGCTTCAGCCAAGCGCTGCCCTCCCGGCTGGTTATCGGGCTGGATGGAATTGCCTATCGCGACATGAAAGCTTTGCAGGCAGGAGTCACTTACACGAACGTTTGGGGCAACGTGTTGTATCGTCAGGCTTTCAGCCTCAAAGAGGGTTACTTTCCGGTCAGCCGCATGATTTCGACGTTTCCATCCACCAGCGACGTCGCATGGACGGACATTTACGGCAACCGCCCATTGCCCGGTTATCAACGCACCTATTTCAGCGTGGCGGGAAATTCCGAAATTTTCCAAAACGGCGTCACCACCACCGTCGAGCATGAATGGCAAATGGACTGGCAGGTGCAAAGCGGATTCATTCGTTCGGCGGGCTACATTTATTCCGCCCACACGTTCGATTATGAAACACACGAGATGATTAAAAATTTCTGGGACACGAAAAACACAAACGCCGATTATTACACCTACATCCGCGCATCTGACGACGCCCAGCATCTGGATCGCGACATCTTTTCCCTGCTTTGCCTGCTCGACGAGCAACTTCAAAATTTGCGCGCTCGTTACAAAACCCAAACGGGACACGATTTGCAAATCCTGATTCTTTCCGACCACGGCCACAATCACGCCGGCCCCGGCCAGCGTGTCAAAGTCCAGAGCTTCTTGGAAAATGCCGGATACAACATCACGCAGTCCATCGTGAATTCAAATGACGTGGTCGTGCCCGTTGCCGGAATCGAGGACTGGGTGGAAATCCACAATGCGCCATGGGCAACTGAAAAACTCGCGGAACAGCTCACGCATTTGAAAGGCGTGGACGTGCTGGCGGCGCGCCTTCAAACCAACCATTTTCTCGTCCTGAATTCAAAAGGCGGACGCGCCGTTATCGAATGGAATCCCGCAAAAAACTCCTTCCGCTATTCAGCGGAAAACGGCGACCCGCTCGATTACCTCCCGGTCGTCAAATCGCTCGCGCAAAAAAAATTGCTGGACGCCGATGGTTTCGCGACCGCCGAGGCTTGGATGAACGCGACCATGACCAATCATTATCCGCTGGCGTTGGAGCGGATTGCCCGCGGGCTCACGCGCGTCACGCTCAATCCCGCGACCATCCTCGTCAGCCTGAACAACCAATATGTCAACGCCGGCTGGCTGGTCAAAGCCGGCAGCCGGCTGGAGGACTACGGCAGCACGCACGGCGCACTGGACGACATCAATTCAGATGGAATTCTTTTGAGCAATTTCAAACCCACTCACGACACGTCGAGTGACCGCGTCGCCTTGCAATTTCACGATTTTCCCGGCCTGCGGAATTATCGCGCACAGCAGGACGGCGCCGAATGGGTCACCAAAAACGAACAAAGCCTCACCCGCATCCCTCGCGACCCGTTCGACCGTGATTATAAAATGCTGCCGACGAACGACGTTTTTCTGCGCGTCTGGTCGCCACAATTGATTTCCTTGGACACCAACGCGCCGCTCGAAGTGAGCATCGCGAAAATCCCGCGATTTGCCGCCGCACAAGTTCAACACGCCGCTGAAGACCCGCCGGATCCGCCTGGATTGCATTTCACTTTTGAAAATTCAATTCCTCTGTCCGGGCAATCTGCTTATGAGCGCATTTACGCGTGTCCGCCTGACTTGAATCTCGAACCGCAGACTGAATACCAGATTTCAATTTGGATTCACGCCCCGGAGAAACATTTCCTTTTCGATTTCACCTTTTACACCGACGCCCGCGGCCGCCCGGCGGCATTCTGAAAATCACGGCATCGTCGCCGCGAACGTTTTTCCCTTCTGCGCGCAAATCATCTGCGCCACATACCGGCCCGACAGCGCCGCCGACGGCAAGCCGCCACCCGCCACGACCCAATGCCCGGCCATGTAAAAATTTTCCAGCCCCGGCAGCGTGTAGGGGATCCGCCGTCCCAAAATCCGCGGCGTCGGCAGCCAGCCTTCGTAGCTGCCCTGCCAGTTGCCCGTGTAGCGCACGAACGTCGCCGGCGTCGCGATGTCCGAACGCTCCGCGCTCGCGGCCAGCCCCGGGAACCGCCGGTCGAGAATCGCCGTGATTTGTTCGATGACGTTTTTTTTCTCGGCGCGATAGCGGCTCACGTCGCCCCGTTTCAATTGCGTCCAGAATTCAAAACTCGTCGGCAGCCGCACCGTCATCACCATCGTGCCTTCCGGGCAGAGCTTCGACTCCGCGCCGAACGTCTCCACCTCCAGCCGGTCGTGCCGCATTTGGTCGTCCACGCGCAACGGCTGCGCTAGCGGCAGGTTCAACGTGTGCGGCGCGTCGGGAAAAACTTTTTTGATTCCAAGCGAAACCTGGATGATGGCCGGAAACGGCTCGCAATGGTCGTAAAGAAACCGGATTTTTTTGTCCACGTAACGCCCGTCCAGCATTTTGAAAATCGTCGTGTGCCCGTCCGCGCACGAAACCACCGTCGCCGCCGGAATGAACGTCCCGTCCTCGCACTGCACGCCCGCCGCGCGATGGTTCTCCACCCGGATGCCCGCCGCGCGCGTCTTGTAACGCACCGTGCCGCCGAGCTTCGCGTAACGGTCCGCGATCGCCATTGCAAAATCCCACGACCCGCCCGCCACGAAGCCCGTGTTGTTGCGCGTGCGAAACGCCAGCACCATCACCAGCACCAGCGCCGACATCTGCTCGTTGCTCGCGATGGCCTTGAGCGCCTCGCGCAAAAAATCATTTTTATAACGCGCCAGATAAGTCGTGATCGGCAGGTTCTTCCACCGGAAAATGACCGGCATCATCGGCATATAACGCATTCCCGTCCGCATCTTCTCGTGCAGCGACATCAACTCCACCGGTTTTTCCAGCGGCGGCTCCAGCGGCGCGCAACGGCGCGCGTCCCGCACCAGCCCGTCAATCAGCTTGCCGTCCTCCGGCGCGATGCGCTTGAACTCGCGCGCCAGCTTGTCCAAATCCGACGGCACCGCGAACGATTGGCCGTTGCCATCCTCCACCCGGAGAATTTCGTCGTGGATGAAAACCTTGCGCCCGGCAATCGCGCCGAGTTCCTGCCAGATTTGATAAAACGCCGACGGCGGCTGCGCGCCCACCAGCCAGCGCAGGCAGCCGTCGAACACATACGGCCCGCGATGCCACGCCGTGCAAAGCCCGCCCGGCAACAAGCTCGCCTCCAGAATCTCTGTCTGGACGCCGTTCATTTGCAGGTAACAGCCGCACGCCAGCCCGGCCACGCCCGCGCCGATGATGACCACTTTCGGTGCGCCGGACGTGGCGGCGGACGGCATCGCCACCGGTGTATCAGGAAGTTGTTCCGCGATTGGCATCCGTGGCCAAATGTTGCACCAGCCCCAGCCCGCCCGCAAAATAAAACAGCCGGAACCATCGCGGCTCCGGCTGCGCGAATGAATTGCGGGAAAATTATTTCGCCGTCACCGTCTGCGGCGCGGGCGTCGGTTGCTTGCCCGCGTGATGGCTGCGGCGGTTGAGGATGACCCGCGCCGCGTGATAGCCCGCGTAAAATTCCGGGCTGCTCTTTTTGAACTTCGTCATCTGCTTGTCCAACTGGTTGCGCAGCAGCGTTTGGTTGTCGCGAATCGCCTGCGGCAGCGTCTTGGTCTCGCCGGAGCGCGTGGACACCGCCGTCCGCAATGCCTTCTTCTTGGCGCCGAAATCCGCCGTCCAGGTATCCAGCTCCGTCACATCCGCCTGCGCCACGCCGTTGTCGGCCAGCGCCGCCAGATTCGCCGTGGCCAGCGCCGAAACATCCGTGCCCGTCTGCTGCAATTTGTCCGGGTCCATCCCGTCGAGCATCGTCAGGGTGAAGTGGCTTTTGGCTTCCATTTCCACGTCGCCGTTCTTCGACGCCAGCGCGTAAATCTGGTCGGCGATCTCGTGAACCTTGTCCTCCAGGTCCGTCCGGGCCTGTAACGCCAGCGCCGTCTGCCCTTCGAGGGAGGTCTCCTGCACGTCGCGCTTGGCCGCAATCACCTTGTTGTTGGCGCTCAATTGCGCGACCGAGTCGCTGACACCCTTGCTGGCGCTCCAGATGGTTTGATTTATGGCAAAATACGCTTCCAAAGTGGAATGCATTCCGGTGGTATTGATTTGTTCTTGATTCATTGTGTTTGAATGATGTTTTGGGGCTTCGATTGAGATTGTGAAATATTTCACAATCCCGTCAAGCCCTAATTGTTCACCACCCGGCCACGCCAGATTCTGGCAAAACGCGCCTTCATCGGGCCGGAACCACTTCCGATTTCAACCCGGCGTCGTTCCATCCAGCCGCAATCCATTCCGATGACGCCTCAACAAGAATCTGCGCCGGCCGGGATTGAATCCGTCCGGGCCGGACGGCCTGCCATCCGGGGCGAACGTGATTCCATTGAGAGCGGGTTTGCTTCCATCGCCTGCCAGCGTCGTTCCATCGCAGCCGAACGCAGTTCCATGGCGGGTGAACGTCCTGCCATCAAGGCCGGACGGCATTCCAGCGGGGACAAATTCAATTCCCATCGGGGACGAACCGGCTGGCGCCGGGGACAAGGCCATTTTCAGCGAAGCCAAATCCGATTTCACCCGCGACGAGATGGATGCCATCTCGGACCAATCCGAATTCATCGGGGACGAACGCGCGGCCATCGGGGGCGGGATCGTTTTCATCCGGGGCGAATCTGGTTTCATCGGGGACAAGAACGATTGCGGCGGGGACCAATCCGAATCCACCGGGCACGAGCCGGCTGCCGGCGGGGACAAACCGGTTGGAATTCAAGGAATTGGGCAAAAACAGCCGCCCAAGCGCGCAAAGGACGCAAAAACAGCGAACCGCGGATGACGCGGATGACGCGGATTCAAGCCGTGGCGGAGGCGGGAGGGGTTTTTAACGCAAAGACGCAAAGGCGCGAAGGTTTGACACGAATTTCACGAATTCAAATACGCTGAAGGCGTAATGGAAACCAGCCCAAGGTTGCGAGGAACGAGCTACCCTGGGAAAACGTCCAAAAGATTATTTCCACCCTGAAGGAGGTGGCGGAGGCTTTTCTTGGCCGAACGGTTTGATGCTTATTCCGCATGGCAACCGTCGTGCAAGGGAATCAATTTTTCGGGTTCAGGCATTGCTCAATTCTCTGAATGCACGATTGCGGTTGTTTTTGCAGGGCACATTCCCAAATCCGCAGGACGCGCCAACCGGCGCGGCGCAAGGTCTGATTGACCAGTTGATCGCGTTGTTTGTTGCCCGCCAGCTTCCGCCGCCAGAACGCACGATTGTTCTTCGGCTTGGTTTTATGTTTGGGGCAGGAGTGCCAGAAACAGCCGTCAACGAAGATTGCCGTGCGCGATTTGAGAAAAACAAAATCCGGCCGGACGGTGAGACGAGGGACGAGGGACGAGTGTCGAGAGCCGGAAATTACATTCCCCTCTCCGCGCTGGGGAGAGGGCCGGGGTGAGGTGTGCCTGCCCTCGACCTTCGACTTTCGACCTTCGACCGCTACGCGCACATGCCTCGCGAGGACGCTCGCCCCACCGGTGATTTACCTTTCCCGCTCACGCGTCCACTCCTTTGCACAATTCCGCCGTGGTGATGCCAAGCGCCTTGGCGAGCTTGGCGACGTTTTTGATTCCCGGATTGCGCAGGCCGCGCTCGATGTCGCTGATGTAGGTGGGGTCAAGCCCGGATTTCTCGGCAAGTTTTTCCTGCGTGAAGTTTTTGGCGTCCCGCTGGCGGCGGACATTCCGCCCCAGCGCGGCAAGAACAGGTTCAAGTTTCGGCATGGCTCATAGTCCATGCTAAAACAGGGGAAAGGTCTATCGGCTAACGCCTATAACATTTTGGCGCAAGGTCGTTAAGTAACAAATGACTTTAGAACCCCGGATGGTTTCGATTTGATTGAATAATCTGATTCGATTTTCGATTGGCATATTAAAATGCAATAACCAAAAACCGTAAAAGGCAAGATAAAAATTTGTTGCTTTTAGGGTAACATTGTAATTAATTCCCTCTTTTTGAACGACTTTAACCGCAAAGAACGCAAAGAGCGCAGAGAGGCAAATCAGGTGGCTGGTTTAAGTTGTTTGTGTTCTCTGCGTTCTTTGCGGTTGATGCCCGGTCCAGGCGAACTTGCGGATTTCAAATTTGTAAGAGCCAAAATTGATCAGCAAACCATGTTCAAGCCGCGCCGATTTCAGATAGCCGAGGATTTGCGCCTCATGCTCCGGGGCGAGTGCCTTGGCAGTCTTCAATTCAACGATCAACGCCCTCTCCACGAGCAGGTCCGCCAGATAGTCGCCAATCAGCGTTCCATCCTCGTCATACACTTTGACCGGATGCTGCTGCTTCACGTCGAGGCCCGCCTTCCGCAACCGATGCGCCAGCGCATTTTCATAAACTTTCTTTAGGTGGCCGTGCCCATGATAAACATGAATGTCATACGCTGTCTGTCGGACCTAGTCGCTCAATGTCTTGAGGTCTTTCATAAAAACGGTTGTTGAAGTTCCTTGTGTTCTCTGTGTTCTTTGCGGTTGATTTTTCTTGGTTCATGGAACTCTACGGTGAACTCCGTAACAAGCTACATCAAATTTGATGTCAGGCGGTCAGCCGGCTGATTTTGATTTCCTTCCCGAGCGGTTTTTTCCCATCGCCGCGAACCGCTGAATTTTCCCTTCTTCCAGTTCCTTTTCCTCGCGGTTCAAATCCGCCATTCATTCAGCAAACGGTTTTCCACCGGTATTAAGCTTGATGCTGCCAAGCAGCGAGTGAATGAATTCGCGGTCTTCCTTTTCCTTTTCAGCGCGGCGTTCCTCGATCAGCTCCTGCACCACGGATTTCGCGCCGGGCTTCTGCTTGAAGATGCCGCAAAAGGAATGGATATGCCTTCGCATTTGCGTTTTTGACATTTTCTTCCGATTGGCCATGCCGCGAGTTTGCGCCGGAAAATTGGCGGGGTCAATTTTTTGATGTCAGAAGTCAGAATTTGCCCGCGTCATCCGCGGTTTCTACTCCTCTTTCTTTTCCTCCGGGATTTCCTCGTCGGGCTGGCGGCCCATGAGGTAAATCGCCAGGTCGCGGGCGTGCGAGTAGAACCAGATTTCGTCCAGCGTCAGGTGTGCCATGAGATTGTATTGGTCGCCCAGCGGATGTTCGTTGTCGTCATACCACATTGACGGCGGTTCGGGCTTTTTCCTGACGGCCACGTCGCCGGCATCCGCATGGCCGGAATCCTCCTCCTCATCCTCGTCCTCCTCCCATGGTGGCGGCGGCAGCGGTTCCTGTTCGCCGGGGGCAAATTCCTCGGGTTTAATCGGCTCGCCCAATTGTTTTTTCAATTCGTATTCGTGCAGGCGTTCGCGCAGTGCCTCCTGTTCGCGCTGGCGGCGCTCAAAGTCGGCGTCGTCCTGCTCCCTTTCAAATTTGTCAATCAACTCCTGTTCCGCCGGCGTGGGTTTGCGCTTGGGCACTTTGAGCCAGATGTGGATGCCGGCTTCGTAATCGGGCCGCAGGCGGGTGAGGCTGGCGCGGGCGGCTTGGACGATTTCCCGGAATTTTTCCACGACGCCGTAGGATTCAATGGTGACTTCAAAGGTCCGATACGCGCCGTTGCCGGTGACGTGGCCCCAGTCGGAGCAGCCGAGCTGGCCGGAAATGTTTTTTTCGACGAAGCGGCCGACCCAGCGGCCTTCGCAGGCGCGCAAGCCGTCGTCGGGCAGGCCGTTGTCGGCGGGGTCAAGCTGGATGCCGCGACCGCCGGGATGCCTGGCATGGGGCGCGATGACCATGCGCAGTTTGGGCGGCAGGGAGCGCGGTTGCGGCGCGAGGAATACATCGTCCCACGGCGGCAGCGTGGCGTTGAGCGCGGCCACTTCCAAATCCACGGGGGGACAATTGGCGACGTGGAGTTCGCGCAGTTTTGGCGCCCGGCCCAGCGGCGAGAAGTCGCGCGGCGTGCTGGCGTTGAGCTCGTATTTGAACTTGGTGTCGAAGGTGGCGCATTGCAGCCTGGGCAGGCGGGTGAGCGGCGTGACGTCCAGCGGCGTGAAGCCGTTGCAGGTGAAACAGGTCAGGTGCTCCAGGGCCGTCAGCGGCGCGAAGGAACGCGTGTTGGATTCAACGGTCAAATTGCGCAGGCGCGGGAAGGCTTCAATGCCGTCCAATCGCTCCACGCCAGCGAGGGTCAGAAATTCGCACGCGGGCAGTTGCGGCAAATCGCGCAGGTTACGGGCATCTAGCGGCTGGCAGCGCAACACGGCCCGGCGCACTTTCGGCCAGACGATGCCGCGCGGCAACGCGAGCAGATTGCCTTCCAGCGTGAGCGTTTCAAGCTGGTTGAGCTGGTCCAAGCCGGTGAAATCGGGCCAGAGGGGACAGGCCTTGTAATACGAACGCCAAAAGACGATGGAGAGTTCGCGCAAATGCAGGCACCGGGCGAGCGGGCGGTAGTCCTCGCATTTGCGTCCGCCAAAAGACAGGACGCGCAGCTTGGGAAATTCGGCCAGCACGCTCAAATCGGTGGCTTCGGAGTTGTTGTCGCTGAAATTTTCGAGGTTCGGCAAAAACCGGAACACGGTCAAGTCGCGGACGGGCCGTTCGTCCATTCCGCCGCTGGACCACCAGTTGGTGATGCGTGGAAGTTCCTCGGCGGTTTTACGGACGGCTTCCTCGCTGTAACGCGGTTGGTAGGCGGGATTGAGCGCGCGCTGGCGCTTTATCTCGATCTGCCGGTCAAGGCTGATGTGGTTGTAAATCTTGTGCCGCGAGTTCCACCAGCTTACGCCCATTTCAACCAGCAGCTCGGTCGCATAGCGTTCCTCAACGGTCCGCGCGTCATCCAGCGCCCAGCGAATGAATGCTTCTGAATCCATAAGTCCAATCGTTCTATCACAAAGGCCAGGATTTTTCAAACCGCGCGCCAATCGCCTGCTGGTTGGAACCAACCAGACTCACGCTGGCGGCGGTAACGACTTCAGGATTTCCTGCCGGTGCGATAGGAAACTTTGGCCTCCGACAGAACCATCGGCCCGGAGCCACCTCTCGGCACAAGGGTAACACGGACGGCAACGCCAAGAACTTCCGCCACGCGGCGCAACATGCTCAATGAGTGGCCCTCGTAGGACGGGGATTCAAGGCGGCTGATTTGTTGCTGGGACGTGTGGAGTTTGCGTGCGAGGTCCTTTTGAGAAAGGCCGGCCTTCTCGCGCAGTGCCGCAAGCTGCAAGGCCACGTCCCATGCTTCACCGGCCTTTTCAAATCGTTCCGCAAAGGCGGCGTCTTTCAGTTGCTCTTCCAGATAAATGTCGAAATTGGTTTTCATGTTTCAAATCTTTCGCGCCAGTCGCGCCGCCGTTCCCGCGCAGTATCGAGATCGCGCGCCGGGATGGCCTGACTTTTATTGCGGATGCCATGCACCGCCACGATGCGCCGGCCTTTCATATAGAACCACAAAACGCGGGTGTTCAACTTTCCCACATGACGCAACTCAAAGAGTCCATCACCCAGCGCCTTGGTCAGCGGCTCGCGGTGAAACTGGCGATGGCGCAACCGGAACAGCCCGGTCAGCACTGCCGCGAAATCATCGGGGTCGCTTTGCTTGAGTTCATCGAGAAACTCCCGCACGGGCGAACGTCCGCCGTCGCTTTCATAGAACTCTACAGTGAAGTCCATAAACGAGCAACATCAAATTTGATGTTTGAAGAACAGACCATTGATTTGGATTCGCCGTTCGGGCGGGTTGGTTCCCGGATCGTCATGGCGGCGAGTGTGCGTCGGGAATGAGGCTGCGTCAATGCGCGTCATCCACCGTTTTTGCGTGGACAGTGGTTAAGAATCAAGAAGCCGGGAATTTTTCAAACCGCGCGCCGATGGCCTGCTGGTTGGAACCAACCAGACTGACGTTCGCCGCCGGAAATTTTCCGTCGGCCACGGCGTCGCACGCGGCCACGCATTGCCACGCGGCGGCGGCCATCAAGCCTTCGCCCAAAATCCGCTTCGGGCTGACGCGCGCGCCGGGCCAATCGCGCCATGCCGCCCGTTCCGCCGCGTCCGCGCGCGAATGGTTTCCGAGGCCGTCGCAGAGCAGTTCGTTCGCGGAAATTTTCAATTGCGCGCGCATGGCCCGCGCCGCCTGCGCATGATTTATTTTCGCCGTGTAAGTGTGCGCGTCCGTGACGGCGGATAATTCCACGCGGCAGGAAAATTTTTCCTCGCGGCACAGGCACAGCGCCCCGGCGCCGGCGCTGATGACGGCCGGGCGATCCAGCAGCCGCAGCGCGTCCGCCGTGATCCAGTTGGTTTCCTCCGCGCCGATGACGAGGCAGGCGTCCACGCGATTTTCCTCCAGCCACTGCGCGCCCAGCAGCACGCCCTGCAAAAACGCCGACGGGTCGCCGACGAGCGAGCCGGCCAGCGCGACGTTTTCCAGCAGCGCGGCGACATGGCTAGCGGGCGCGGCATAGACGGTTTCGGGAAACACGAGCGGGCTGGCCGTGGCCGGATTTTTCAGCGTCTCCTCGTAAAAGCGGCAGGAGTATTGCACGCAGCCGGATTGCAGGCAGACGACGATGCCGAGCCGGACATTTTTCGCGGCGGGACTGGCGCGCAATCCGGCGGCGGCTTCGAGCGCGGCGGACGCGGTGTAATGCGTGATGGGACTCGTGCGGCGCAGGCGCGGGTGCGAAAGAAATTCGGGCCGCGCGGGCGGAACGAGCCGCGCGCGCAGCGGATTTTTCCAGCCGGGGCGTTCGAGCGATTGCACGGGCAGCGGTTCGCCCCGATCCAGCGCTGCGCGCAAGGCGGCGACGTTCCAGCCGGCGGGGGAAACCGCGCCGATACCGGCGATGAAAACTTTTTCCGATGCACTCATCCAAAA
This sequence comes from Candidatus Aquilonibacter sp., assembly GCA_035504945.1. Lineage (GTDB taxonomy): Bacteria > Verrucomicrobiota > Verrucomicrobiia > Limisphaerales > UBA11358 > UBA11358. The sequence continues at coordinate 28,219 of DATJRH010000032.1, forward strand.
TTGGCGATTGACGATTCCGCCGGGCATCCAAATTGGCGCTCAATCGTAAATCGTAAATCGTAAATCGTAAATTTCACGTCCACCTCCTGAAAATGAGCGTGGCGTTCACGCCACCAAAGCCGAAGGAATTGGAAAGCGCGATGTTCACGCGCGCATCCGTCGGATTTTTCACGACGGGAAATTTGCAGGCGGGGTCGGGCGTTTCAAATTCGATTTCCGGCGGCAGCCATTGTTCGCGCAAGGTCATCAGGCAAACGGCGGCTTCGACCGCGCCCGCCGCGCCGAGCAGATGTCCGATGCCGGCCTTGGTGGAGCTGACGGGCAGGGAGGCGACGCGCGGGCCGGCCCATTCGGCGATGGCGAGCGCTTCGGAACTGTCGTTGAGCGCGGTGCCGGTGCCGTGGGCGTTGATGTAATCAATTTCCTCCGGAGTGACGCCCGCACTCGCGCAAGCCTGCTTCATCACGGCCAGGGTGGTGCTGCCCTGCGGTTGCGGTTGCGTCAAATGATGCTGGTCAATGGCGGTGCCGTAGCCGATGAGTTCGCCGAGAATTTTCGCGCCGCGTTCGCGGGCGCTTTCCAAAGTTTCCAGCGTAAAAATGGCCGCGCCTTCGCCGAGCGCCAGGCCGTCGCGCCGCGCGTCGAACGGGCGGCAAACGGTGGTCGAAAGCGCCTGTAAGGAATCGAAGCCGGAGAAAACCATTTCGCAAAGCGCGTCGTAACCGCCGGCAACCGCGCGCTCGGCCTGGCCGGAACGAATCAATTCCCACGCGTGGCCGATGGCGTTGCCGCCGGAAGCGCAGGCGTTCGAGACGATGGTAATTGGCCCGGAAAAATCCAGCGCGTCGAGAATCATCCGCGCCTGAACTTGCGGCTGGTAATAAACAGCGCGGGTGGCTTGGGAGTGCCGGTGCAGTGGTTGCTGTGTCGCCTGACGGAAATAATTTTCGCCGAGCGTCATGCCGCCCCCGGTCGTGCCGAGAACGAGCGGAAGATTTTCGAAAGTTTGCCAGCCTGATTGCTTCCACGCTTCGCACGCGGCGAGCAAAAGCATTTTGCCGGCGCGGTCGAGCCGGGAGATTTGCCGCGCGCTCAAATGCGTCGGCGGGAGATTGGGCGGCAGGTCCGCTTCCGCGGCGGTTTTTGCGCGATTGCGGCTGACATCAAAGAGTGTGACCGGGCGAAAGGCGACGCGGCCCGTGCGGAAACCTTTGGCGTTCGATTTCCAGCCGATGCCGAGCGCGGTGACGATGCCGGCGCCGGTGATGACAACTCTTGGGGAAGCCGACGGTTTCGGTGGGAGCGGAAAAAGCATGCAAACGTGAGCGGCTCAATTCAAATCACCGGCAAAATAAACAGCGCAACGCCGGAGAAATCAAGCAGAATGAAATCACCCTGCCGCGGCGCTCAACGGAGCCGCTTCCGGCGATAAAAATTCGCCGCCATCTTGCCGGAGTTTTCAGTAGCCGCCGGTCGTGCTGGTGGTCCAGCTTTTCACCTTGCCGTCGGTGTCGAAGGTGACAATGACGGTGTGAAATTTGCCGCCGCTCAACGTGTAATAGGGAATGAAGGCGTTTTGGTTGTTGTTATAAATCCAAATTTCGGAGCCGTCGCTGTTCATGGTCGTATTCTTCGGCTTGCCGGCAACTTGAATCACTTCATCCTTGGTCATGCCGACGGTCAGGCGCTCTTCAATCGGACGCTTGTCCTTGGCGGGCTTCGCCGGTTTTGCGGGAGGCTGGTTGGTTCCGGAAGCGGAAGCAGCATCGGTGGTTTGGTCTGAAGTTGAGGCGCAGCCGCAAATACCAAGCGCGACGGCGGCAAACAGACTGACGATCAAGGTTTTTTTCATGATGATTGAGTTGTAATTGTTGTTCACGTTTTGAGTCCGACCTTTGAAGCGAGCCTGTGCAATCATAAGGAAAATGTCAAGGCATTATGAATTGTCTTGATGCCGGCAAAACCGAATCTGCCGCTGGGAGTAAGTTTTTGCCTCGATTACCGGCGGATTGAAATTATGCTGAACCCGTGCTTGAACCGACAAAATGCGCGGCAGTGATACCCGCCTTCAATGAAAGCCTTGGCATTGCAACTCTCGTCCGTGCCGTGCGCCGGCAACTGTCGCAGGTGCTGGTCGTGGATGACGGCTCGACGGATAATACGATGGCGCTGGCCAAAGCCGCCGGCGCGGTCGTGATTCGCCATGAAAAAAATTCCGGCAAGGGCGCGGCGCTGCGAACCGGACTTTCGCGGGTTTTTGAAAATGGATTTGAATGGGCCGTGACGCTCGATGGCGACGGCCAGCATTTACCGGAAGATTTGCCCGCGCTTTTCGGATGCGCCGAAGAAACCGGCGCGCGGTTGGTGATTGGCAACCGCATGAACGAGGCGCACAAAATACCGTGGCTGCGGCGCAAAGTGAACCGCTGGATGAGCCGGAAACTTTCGCAACGCGCCGGCCGACAGTTGCCCGACACACAATGCGGCTTTCGTCTGGTTCATCTGCCAAGCTGGACACGTCTGCCGCTGAAGACGGACCATTTCGAAATCGAATCCGAAATGTTGATGGCCTTTCTCGCGGCGGAACTTCCGGTTGAATTTGTTCCCGTTCGCGTCGTCAACCGCAATCGCGGCAGCCACATTCGCCCGGTGATGGATTCGTTGCGCTGGTGGAAATGGTGGCGCGGATTGGAACGGTCGCGGACATTGCGCGCTGAAATCGGAAACTGTGGATGGAAAACGCAAGTCACCGGCCATTGCCCGACTTCATCGGAGTAAGCTTGCGCGTGTCGAAATAGGATGCGATTGCCTTCGCGCTGGCTTTCGAACTTGCCAAGGCCACATAGCCGTCGGGACGAACAAGATAAGCGGCGTTACGCCGCAGGCCCGCGCTGTTCATTTCCGGTCGCCAGGGAAAAATGTGCAGCGGCAATTTCCGGTCGTTGCACGCGGCTTGAATTTCGGGCGCGGCATCGCCATAAACGTGAACCTGCCAGTCCAGCGAAGCCAACGGCGCGAAGTTATCCTTGAATCCGTTCACGCCCGTCTTGACCCACGGCAAACGGTCGCCGCCGTGAACTGCTCCCGCGCGGCCTTCGCTCAAGCTGCCGCCACGGTAATTCACCGCCGCCTGTGAAATCGTGCGAAACATGAGATGTCGCACGGTCGCGAATTTGAAAAAGAACGGCAGCAGAAACGGCACAAGGTTCAACCGCACCAGCCGGTCGGACGCCTTGGAACTGGTCACGCCGGCGAAAATCCGGTCGGTCGTCGCGACCAGCCGCCGGGCGAAGGCGATGCGTTCCGGCTCGTAGCTGTCGAGGAGCGAGTCGTCCGCGCGTCCGCGCAAAACGGCGGCGAGTTTCCAGGCGAGGTTCACCGCGTCGCCGACGCCGGCGTTTAAGCCTTGTCCGCCCACGGGACTGTGGATGTGCGCCGAGTCGCCGAGCAGGAAGGCGCGGCCCTGCCGGAAATGATCGGCGACGCGATGATGCACGCGGTAAGTCGAGAACCAGTTCACGCGCCCGATGTCGAGGCGCATTCCTTCGATCACGCACTTGCTCACGTCGTTCCAGGTCAAATTCTCCTGCCGTTTTTCGGTCTCATCGCACACGGTGCCGATCAGCCGCGCGCGCCCGTCGCCCTTCAGCGGAAAGATGACGAGAAAATCGGTTGTGTCCACGGCGACGTGCATCTCACCATTCATCGCCGCTCCGCCCGCCTGCACATCGGCGACGTAACAACGGTGCGAGTAGGTGCCGCCGGCAAAACCGATTTTTAAAGTCTCGCGCACGGTCGAATGTGCGCCGTCGCAACCGGCAATATAATTTGCTTCGCATGATTCCGTGGTCCCATCCGGCCGTTTCAGCCGCGCACGCACACGGCCGGCGGTTTCTTCGAATTCCAGAAGTTCCGTCCGGCGTTCGACCGCGATGCCGAGTCCGGCCAGGCGGTCAATCAACAAGCGCTCATGTTCGTCCTGCGGAAAAATCAGCGCGTAGGGAAACGGAGTAATTTCCGCGCCCATGTCGCCAAAGGAAAAGCGCGCGGTTTTTTTGCCAGTCACCCAGAGGTTCGCAGCGGGCGCTTTTCTGCCGCGCGCGACGGCTTCGTCGGCGAGACCGATCTGTTCATACAACTCCAGCGTGCGCGCCTGCACGCCGACCGCGCGCGAAGTCGTGCCCAGCTCCGCCGTCTTATCCACAATCCTCACGCGCACGCCCAGCCGCGTCAGCCACAGCGCGAGCACCAGGCCGGTCGGCCCGGCGCCGACGATGAGAACCTCGGTGTTGTGAATGGACGATGAGTTCATCGTTCTGAATTGTTTTCAACCTGGCGCGAGACGGCTGAAAACTGAAGTTCAGCGCCCGCGCCGGAAACTAGAAATGCCGGATTAGATATTGACTAATCCGAATGAACAGAGCAAATAATTCCATGTTTATTGCAAGGGTAAATCCAAATTCGATTTATTAAAACGTCAATTAAAACAGTCGGAATCATTGGCAGCGGTCCGTCCGGCGCAACGCTCGCTTCGTTGCTGGCGATGAAGGGCGTGGAGACGACCATTTTCGACGACGGCCGCCGGCCCGACTTGATTGTCGGCGAGTCGCTCATTCCGGGAATCGTGCCCGTGCTGCGGAAATTGAAACTGGAAGAACGCGCGGCGGCCATCTGCCGGCACAAGCCGGGCGTCACCTTCACCTTGGACGCGAACGAGAAGATTGAATTTTGTTTCGAATCGCTCGCCGGTTCTCCGACGCCGACCTACGCTTACAACGCGCCGCGTCCCGCCTTTGATCGCTTGTTCGAAGACCGCGCCGATGAACTCGGCGTGAAGCGCGTGCGGACGCGGGCGAAAGTCGAGCGCGCGGAAGCGGATGGCGTGAAGCTGGCCGGCGAAACCCTGGAGCAGGCGCCGTGGCTGGGCGGACGGCAGCCGGATTTGCTCGTGGATTCCTCGGGGCGCAGCCGGCTGTTCGCGCGCACGCTGGAAATTCCCGCAAAAGTCGGCTCGCGCAAGGACGTTTCCTATTTTGCCCACTACGAGGGCTTCGAGGAAAATCAGCCGAGCGGACAAGTCATCATCGGCCGGCTGGCCGACGGCTGGTGCTGGCGCATTCCGCTGCGCGACCGGCTTTCCGTCGGCGTGGTGATGAACAAGGACATCGCCGCGCAACTGGGCGCGACGACCGAGGAACGGCTCGAAGCCGCCATCGAACGCGATCCCGTGCTCGCCGCCGCCGGCAAAAACCGCCACCGCCTGACCGGCGTGCCGACTTACACCAATTACCAGCTCATTTCCGAGCGCGGCCACGGACCGGGCTGGGTGATGACGGGCGACGCGTTTGGATTTGTGGATCCCATGCTGTCGCCGGGAATGTTTCTGGCGCTGCATTCCGCGGAATTGCTTTCGGAAAATCTCGACGACCTGCCCGCCTATTCGCGCGAGATGCGCAAAATCATCCAGGCCTGGATGGGTCTCATCGAATACTTTTACGACGGCCGCATTTTTGCCATGTATCAAAGCGGCATGGCCTTTGAGCGGAAATTTCCCGGCCGCGTCACCCAGGCGCTTCATAATTTTTTCAACCGCAAAGTCGCCTGCATGGCTTCCGGCGCGACGACGACCTCGCGGTTTGGGCACGGCATGTTGGAAATCATGTCGCGCCCCGCCGGCTGGCTGAACAAGCCCGACACGCTGGCCATCCGCTGACGCCGATTCCTGATGAAACGCGCCGGATTCAAAGAAAATTTTCCGCCACCGAAAACATCGCGCTTGCAATCGAAACCAGCTTTGGCTTAATAAACGAAATCAGATGCTTTACGAACGCTGGCAGAAGATTATCAAAGAGAGACGGAATGAGATCGCGTTGCGCGATCTGGCTTCGGGGCAGTCGTGGACCTTTTCACAACTGGATCAGGAAGTTGAAACTTCCGCGCCGGACAAGCTGGCGATGGTTCATCCGCAGGGTAATTCTCCCGCGTTCGTCATTGCCGTGTTGCGCGCCTGGCGCGTGGGCGCAATTGTTTGTCCGCTCGAAGCGCATCACCAACCGCTCGACGTCACGCTGCCGCCGCCGCCGTGCTGTCATCTGAAAACCACACCCGCCAGCACCGGCGTCCCGCGCGCCGTCGCGTTCACCGAGGAACAACTCGTCGCCGACGTGGACAACATCGTCGCCACCATGGGTCTGCGCCCCGACTGGCCGAACCTCGGCGTCATTTCGCTGGCGTATTCCTACGGCTTCTCCAGTCTCGTCCTGCCGCTGCTGTTGCATGGCGTTCCGCTGTTCCTCGTGTCGTCGCCGCTGCCGGTGGCGTTGCGCTGCGCCGAACACGCGCACTGGAACCTCACCGTGGCCGGCGTGCCGACCCTCTGGCACGCGTGGCACAAGGCCGGCGCGATTCTGCGCAACGTGCGGCTGGCCATTTCCGCCGGCGCGCCCCTGCCGCTGGAATTGGAACGCGCCGTCTTCGAGGAGCATGGCGTCAAAATCCACAACTTCTACGGCTCCACCGAATGCGGCGGCATCGCCTACGACGCGACCACGACTCCGCGCGCGGATGAATCCTCCGTGGGCCGCCCGCTGAAAAATGTCGCGGTGGAAATCGGCGCCGACGGCTCGCTCCTTGTGCGCAGCTGCGCCGTGGGACAAACCTACTGGCCGGAGCCGGAGGAGGCGCTCAAGGCGGGAACCTTTCGCACCTGCGACCTCGCCGAACTCAAGGACGGCGAAATCTGCCTGCGCGGGCGCACCAACGACCAGATCAACGTGGCCGGACGCAAAGTTTCCCCGGCAATCATCGAGCAGGCATTGCAGGAACACGCCGCCGTCGCCGAATGCGTCGTCTTTGGCGTGCCCAGCGGGAGCGCGGACCGGCTGGACCTCATCGTGGCGTGCATCGTGTCCGAACGTCCCGACAACAAGGAGGAACTGAAACAATTCCTGCTCCAGAAACTGCCGAGCTGGCAGGTGCCGCGCGTGTGGTGGTTTGTGGATTCGCTCGGCCGAAACGGGCACACCATGAAAATCACCCGCGCGCAATGGCGCAAGGATTTCCTCGACAACCGCGCGAAGTAAAATCTCGCGGTTCCGGCCTGAACGGAAATTTTTTCAACCATGCCGGACTTTTCCGCTGGTGGTCATACTGACCTGGGCGACGAATTCAAGCGAGGTCGGCACTTTGTGGCTCGATAGCTGGCGGCGGCAGAACGCAAGGATTTCCTCGCCCGCGGGCGGGACGCTGCCGGAGCGCAGTTGCACCTCGGCGCAAACCGCCTCGCCCATTTGCGGATGCGGCCGGCTGAACACGCGCGAGCGCAGCACCGCCGGATGCTGGTCCAGCACGCCGGCAATTTCCTCCGGGAAAACCTTGTGCCCGGCAATGTGGATGACGGAGGAAGTTCGCCCGTCCAGCACGATGCGTCCGCCGCTGTCGCGGTGGCCGAGGTCGCCGGTCAGGAACCAGCCGTCGCGTAAAATTTCCCCGCGCAATCGCGGCGGGTTCAGGTAGCCGGAAAACATTCCCGGACCGCGCAGGACGAGCTGGCCGGTTTCGCCTTCGGGCAGCGGCTTCATCGCCTCGTCCACAATCATCGCTTCAAAACCGGGCACGGGCCGGCCGATGGCTTCGGGATGTTCTGCCGCCTCGGCGATGTTCATGATGGGCAACCCGACTTCGATGATGCCGAAGCCCTGCGAGACCGGCACGCGATAGCGCGCCTGAAAATCCCGCGCCACCTGCGGCTCCAGCCGGCTGGAAACGGACATCACGCGCGAGAGCGACGGCGGCAGCGCGCGGCCCGACCGTTCGCTGACGAGCATCCGCACGTGCATCGGCGTGATGTAGAGGAACGTGGCCTGATGTTTCGCCGCCGCGTCCAAAATATTTTCCGCGAGGTAATCCATGTTGACGATGATGGTCGCCCCGGCCTCGAGGTAAAGGATGATGGAGACGTAAAAATGATACGCCATCGGCAGCACCCAGAGGATTTTGTCATCGTGGGTGAGACGCAGCCCGGAATTGGCGGCGTGCGTGCGTTCCAAAACGTCGCGATGCGTCAGCACCACGCCCTTGGACTGGCCGGTCGTGCCGGAAGTGAACCGCACAAAGGCGGCGTCCTTGATTTGCGGCGCGAGTTGCGGCTGGGAATTTTCCAGCCGCGTAAAGCGCAGGCCGTTGCCGCCGGGATTTTCCAGCACAACGGGTTTGCCGCCTTGGATTGTTCCGCTGCCGTCGTCGAGAATCGCGCACAAGGGCGCACGCGCCAGCATGTCCGCCATTTCCGCCGGTTTCATCTGGTGATGAATGGGCATGATGACCGCGCCACAACCGAGCGCCGCCAGCGCGCCGATGACGAACGCGCGCCCGTTGCGCGCGCGCACGCCGACGCCCTGCCCTTCGCGCAAGCCGAGCCGGTCGAACTGGACGCGTAGTGCCTCGACTTCGCGCCAGAGCGAGCGGTAATCCAGCGCGCCGCCGGCGGCAATGATGGCGATGCGATCGGGCCATTGCCTGGCGGAGTGGGCCAGCGTTTCGAAAACGTTCATGCGTGAAGATTAAATTTCGGACTGGCGCGGGGCAAGACTCGGATTTGCCGCGAAACAAATTAACCCACCTGTTTGCGAATTTGCGCCACAGTGTCATCAATTGAGCGGCCCGAAGATTGAAACGCGGCGGTTGTTCCCGCCGCCCAGCCGGTTGCCATTGCGGTGCCGATGACACGCGCCGATGTCATCGCCCCAGTCGCCGCGGAAAGACAGCGGCCGGCCACAAAAACGTTTTCCAATTCCACCGCGCGCAAGCAATCCAGCGGAATATCGTAAAAATCGCGCTCGGCAAAATAAGTCATTTCCGGTCGCGGGCTGCTCGTCCAGCGTTCCATCGGCCAGCAACCGCGGGCGATTCCCTGCGGCCATTTACGAACGTTCAATACGTCTTCGTCCGCCAGCCGCGCGCGTCCCAAAATGCGGCGGCCGGAACGGACGCCGAGTTGCGGTGCGACGGAATTCAAGCGCGCGTTTTTGAAGGCGGCAATGTTTTTGGTTAAAAATTTTTGGAGTGGCTCCAGCAACGCGCGGGCTTCGCGCTCCCAATCGGTGACTTGCTGCCAGAGCGCGCAGCCGGGTTTGGCCGGAAGCAGGCTTAATTTGAAAGCGAGCCGGCCATTCGCGCCGGTGCCGGGAACGAGCGAAAGCCGCTCGCAAATCGCCGGCAATTTTTTTTCTTCGACGGCGCGGCGCAATTCGCGCCGGACTTCGAGCAGGCCACGTTCGGCGAGACCGGGATCAACATCTTCCAAAACAAAAACGAGCGCGGGCGCCTGATCGGTCGCGCCGTTTTCCGAATTGGCGCCGGCCAGCGCGGCGGCGGTCGCTTCCCCGGTGCAATCCACGACGGCTTTCGGAGAAAAAAACAGCGGCTCGTTCCAAGCGAGCGCGCGGATTTGGTTCAGCCGGCGATTTTCCGCGCCCGCATCCGCGACCGTGGCGTGCAAAATGACGGAGACATTTTTCGATTCGCCGACAATTTCATCGGCGGCGCGCGCGAAAGCGGGCGGATGATATGGCAGCACCCATAGCCCGGCTTCCATCACGCGAACGGGTTTGGCTCCTGTGGCGCGCTGCAATTGCGCGGCAAATTCCTGCGCGAATCCGCCGCCGACCGGCGTGGCTTGCGCACCGGTTGAATCACGCAAATACAATCCGCAAATCGTGCCAACCTGCGCGGTAGTGGCAAGTCCTCCGAGAAATCCGTAACGTTCCAGCAGAATCGTCCGCGCGCCCGCGCGCCCCGCCGCCGTCGCCGCCGCGATGCCCGCCGCGCCGCCGCCGATGACGAGCACGTCGCAGGCAATCGCCATGGTTGAAATCTTTTTTTCCATGCTACATTTGCCGGATCGGGAACTTCGACGGCCTCAAACCGTTTCGTTGAGCAGGGCGAAACGCACGTCGCGCTCCGTCGTGTCCACTTCCACCGGTTTCATGCAATCGTCCACCCAGGAAATTTGCACGGAAAGACGGTTGTTGAACCGCAAAAAAACAACCATCAATCCCGGCGGGCGCCACGCGGGCACCAGATGCGTGACGTCGAGAATTTTCCCGCCGAGAAAATCCTTCATGCCGGCGCAGGTCTCGCCGGAGTCGGAAAAGCTGAACGTGGCGAATTTTCCGCGCGTCGGTTTGCCGAGGTGGTTCACGTAAAAACCGAGCGGCAGCGGCTTGAACATGTCGAGCGCGGCCATGCAGGATTCGGGAAATTTGTCGCGAATCTGGTCGGTCATCTGCCGGCTCAATTCGCCGAGGATGTCGCCGACGCGCCCGGCGAATTTCGGCTCGATGCGGTAGAACAAAATCGAAAGGTGATTGGAAAAAATCGGGCCGTTCGCGCCGCGTCGGCGCGTGTCGTGCGGCACGGGAATCAAATATGCGCCGTCTTGGTTGCCGCGCCGGACGGCGACGTTGTGCAGCGCGCGGATGGACGATGCGAGATAAAAATGGCTGCGGCGGAAACCGGCGCTGAACTGCTGGACGCGCGCGTCAATGCGCGCCGTCTCATCGGCGGAAAAGTAAATGACGCGGTAATCGTTGCGGCATTGGCGCGGACGCGGACCCGGCGGCAACAGGCTGAACAGCGGTTCCGCGCCGGATTCATCCAGCCAACTTTTGCAACTGCGCGCCTGTTTCACGTTCGGCCACCAACCCGCCAGGCCCCAGCCGAGCTGTTTGGGGCTGATGAAATTCTGGACGCCAGGCGCGCCGTTGGTTTTTTCGTCCGCGTTCAAATGGTTCAACAACAAGTCCAGTCCGCGCGCGTCGAGATACGTGTGGTTCCAAGAAAGAAACAAATGGCTCGTGCCATCGGCGTGGTGCATCACGTCGAAGGTCAAGCCCGGTCCGCGCATGGCGTCCAGTTCGCGTCCGGCAACCGCCGCCGGCAAGTTCCACGGCTGGCCGGCGACGCCGTTTTGGTCCGGATGCTCGAAGAAAATTTCCCCGGGTTGATGCGAGACGCGCCAGAGCGGCGGAAACAACATCGGCAACGTTCGGAAAATTTTCGCGCGCGCGAGCCAGTCCATGATGGGAGATTCCGCGATGCGCCGCCGCAGCCGTTCCAAATCAAAACCGTTTCCCAGCCGCATGACCGCGCAACAGACATTGCCCGGCAAACCGGCGCGCCGCATCCGGCGATCCTGTCCGTGCATGAAGTAATCGCCGGGAGCCAATCGAATCTGACGGGGCAGGTCGGGCATGGCGGCGGGGCGGGGGGTTACGTCGCGGCGTGGCCGTTGCGCGCGAGGTCGGCGATGCAATTCGCCAGCGTGGCCATGGAAGTTAGGTTCGCGCCGGTCAAATGCGAGTCCGGCACGCGCACGCCGATAACGCGCTCGCAAAAGAGCAGCAGTTCCACCAGTGCGAAGGAATCAATGCCCGCCTGGGCGAGCGGACTGTTTTCGTCAAATTCCGTTCCTTCGGCGACAAAGTTGGTCCGGGCGAACTGGCAGAGCTGCGCTGAAATTTTCTTGGGGTCGGTTTCGGGCGTCATTGCGATTCAGTTATTTTACAAGTATGGCTTGGAACGAAATCACGTCAAGCATGGAAGCGGTCTGGCATTATCTTCTTGCCCGGCATCCGGCGTCCGAACACGCTGTCGGCATGGCCGAATCCGTTGAAAAGCAAATGGCAATTTCTGAAGCCGCCGCGCCCGCGTCATTTTCCAAGACGAAGGTGATTACCATCAAAATCATCGCCCTGACTGCGGTGACGCTGGCACTGTGTTTCGGCCAAAGCTGGGCCTCGACGCGGTATTATCAGCCCGATTATGTCGCCGGGTTTCCCACCGGCTTGCTGGAAGGCGCGCTCATGCCGGCGGCGTTGCCGGGATTGGTGGCGGGAAAAGATGTGCCGATTTACGCGCCAAACAATCTGGGCCGGCCTTACAAAATCGGCTTTATTGTGGGACTCAACGCCTGCGGAACATTTTTCTTCTGGCTCGTCTTCTGGCAACCGCGGCCACGGCGACGCTGAATTCAATACGGAAAGTCGCAGAAAATTTCCACGACGTTCAACTCGCCGCCGCCCCAGTAACGGCTCGGCGCGAACGTGAACACGCGCCGGATTTTTTCATAAATCAATTTGACCGGGTGTTCGGGAATGTTCGGATCGTAGGCGTCAAATTCGATTTGCTGTTCCGATTCCGAGGAACTGTAAAGCACAATGCCGTGATTGATGGTGATGCGCGGAAAGCGGAACAGATGCACCAGCGTCAGGCCGCGTTTGGGCAGCGAGCGTTTCAGCTTCTCCGCCATTTTTTCCCGATGCCACGGCATGACTGGAAAAATCATCCGCCAATGGCTGCGCAGAAAATAAGATTCCCACGACGCGCCGCAGCCGGCCTTCAGCAACGGTTCGTGCGCGCGGCTGAACGAGCGCAGTCCGTCGAAACCGGGAATTACAATCCGTTCGGATTCCGCGCATGGCTGGCGCGGATTGCGGGAAACGATTTCGCGAATAAGTTTCTGACAAGTTCGCGCATCCGCCAGCGGCGATTGCGGATCAAAACGTGCGTGATAAAAAAATTGCCGCGTCGCGCGCACCATCACGAAGCAACGATGATAATAAGTCGGCGGCGGGTCGTTTTTCTGCACGCTCATCGCGCCGGTCGCCGGATCGAAATGATATTTCCAGACCAGTTCGTGCGGGAACGCGAAGGTGTCGCGTTCGAATTGAAAAGTGCGGACGAAATTTTCGGTGGCTGCCGTCATGATTATTCCGCCGGGCCGTTTCCGCTCAAAGTCAGCTCCGCCGACAACATTTTGGCGTTGCCAACAAACGCGGAAACTTCCGCCTGAATCAACGAACCTAAAATGCCGGTGATGGCGGCTTCGATGCGCAGCGTTTCGCCGGGCCGGACCGAGCCGAGAATTTTCACGGCGCGCAGCGCGGTTAGCTTCATTCGCGGCCAGCGCGGGTTCGCGGGGTCTTCCTGCGCCACCATGCCGGCCACCTGCGCGGCGGCTTCCACGAGCAGCACGCCCGGCAAGATCGGTTCGCCCGGCAGATGGCCGCGCAGATAAAACTCGTCGCCACGGACGCGGTATTCGCCCACGCCGGTTTTCCCCGGCGTCAGGCTGATCATCCGGTCCACGAAACGGAATTCCGGCCCGTGCGGGAGCGAGCGCATGGCCAGTTGCAGAATTTCGGGCGAGGCGCTCATGGTTTCAACGGTTCCACCACCGTGAAGTCCGGTGGCAGATTGGTCGCGAACAATTTTGGGTCGGGCGGCTGGTTCAGCACAACGTTGGTGAAATCATTTCGCAAAGTGGAGCCGTCGGAAAATTTCATCTCATTGACCGCAATGATGAAATTGTTCGTGTGGAAACCAATGACAATTTCACTAATGAATTGCCGCGCGGAAGCGCTTTTGGGCTGGAGCGTCATTTGCAAAACCGAGTTGGTGACGGTCGCGGACAGGAGACGGAAATTTTTTTCCATTGTAGCGCGGTCGCTTGGCAGGGTGGCATCGAGCAAACTCATCGCGTCCTTAATTGGGCCGGGCGGGATGTTTTCGAGCGGATAAATTTCCGCCTGCTTGAGCCGCGGATAAATGATGAGCATTTCGTCCGGCCGGCGGAGCACGATGGTCTGCGCGGGCTGGCCGAGTTCCCAACGGAATTCGCCGCGCGTCACCCAGACTTTGCCGGTGGTCACCAGCGGCTGGTTCAACACGGTGAGCGTCCGCGTTTGGGTGAAATCGGCGGACCAGTTCTGAATGTTGGTCTGCACCTCGAACCATTTGTTGAATTGCGCCTGGTAGTCGTCGGCGCGGCAAATGGATGCCGCCAGCAACGGCAAAATGCAAAGGCAGGCGTGGAAAAAATTTGTCAGCCGTGCTTCGGCCAGATGGGAACGAATTGATACCATTGCTCAATATCCTTGCGAATTTCCGGCTCAAATGCACGCAGGATTTGCTGCGTCAACTCGCGGCGCGCCTCGCGATTGCCCAGCGCGGCGCGGTTGTAAACAAATTCCGGCAGCACTCTCACGGCGTAACCGTCGGGCCGCCGGACAATCGTCACGCCAATCAGCGCGCAGCCGCAAGCCCGCGCCAGTTCCGCCGCCGCGAGCGACGCCTCGAACGGATGGCCGAAAAATTCCACGGGAACTCCAACGTCCGTCTCCGGCGGACGGTCCAGCGACACGGCCAAATCCGCGCCGGCCTGAAGTTTTTTGATGACCTCGACGAAGGCAAAACTGTCCTGGCCGATAATCATCGTGTCCACGCCGTAACGCGCCCGCGCGGCGGCGCGCAAATCGGTCAGGCCGTCGTCGGGTTCGGCCAGCGTGAGAATCGTCAGCCGGATGCCGAGCTGCGTCAGCAACAACCCGCCGTGTTCCCAGTTGCCGAGGTGCAGCGTGATGAACAGCGTGCCTTTGCCGCGCCGCCGGGCGGTGTGGATGATTTCCAACTCGGCGGGATTGGTCAGCCAGTTTCGCACTTCCTCGCCGCTTTCGACGCGCCACAAATCCACCAGCTTCGCGGCAAAATTTTTATGCGCGGCGAGCGCAGCCTTTTCCGCCGCCGCCCGGTCACTGGCAAAAACGGGCAGAAAATTTTGCACGACAATTTCGGCGCGCGGGCGTTGAACGCGAAAATAAAATCCAGCCGCGAGACGGGCAAATCCCTTCACCAACCCCGCCGGCAAAATCCGCACGACCGCGAGGCCAAGTTGCCACAGCCCGGCACGATAAAATGCTGGTTGAGCGACCTTGTCGCCGTTTTCCGACTTTGGACTTTGGACTTTGGACTTTGGACTGAACAACCACCACCACGCCGGAAGAAGAAAAACGGAAATCAACATATTCGCGCCGATGCCGACCGCGCAGACTTTGCCCAAGCTCGCCATGCCGGGATTGCTGGAGAAACCGAGCGAACCGAATCCCGTCACCGCTGTGCCACCGCACAACATCAGCGCCCGGCCGACCGAATGCCGGACTGCGGCGAGATTTCCGCCGTGCCGCCGCAAGGCCAGTTGGATGAAAATCGTGTAGTCCACGCCGGTGCCAAGAATCAGCGGCACCGCCATCAGGTTCATCAAATTCCAAGTCCAGCCAGCCAGCGCCATCGTCGCGAGCACACAAAGTCCGCTCAAGCCCAGCACTGCCGCGCCGAGAAAAATTTCCGTCGCGCGGCGAAACGCAAGCCAGAGCGACAGCAGCACGAGCGCGACCATCGGCGCCACGACCTGCCACATTCTGGACTCTACGCGCTTGAGCGTCGCCTCGCCGAGCAAATTCCAGCCGGACAGCAGCGCGCCGTTTTGCGCCAGGCGCACGGACAAATCCGTCAACGCCGCCGGAGCAACGTGATTGGTCGCCGGATAAACGAGTCCCATCACAAAAAATTCGTCAGGCGTTCGCGTGACAAATCGTTTGAGCAGCCACTGGCTGACATGATTCGTCGGCCAAATCACGTTTGTGCTCGCGCCGGCGCGCGCCCACGTCTGCACAATTTCCTTCGTCAGCGCGAGGGCGTTGGTGTTGAAACCATCTGCCAGCGCTGTGTCGCGCAACTGCGGAAATTTTTCTCCCAGAACAGCGGCAGTCTGGCGGTTGGCGGCTTGAAACTCCGCGCGCGGCCAGAGCGTGGTCGGCAGCATAAATTGTCCAATGAAATGATTCGTCTGCGCGGCGCTCAACATTTCGCCGGCTTTGGCAAGGCGCTGATAGACTTCCGCCTCATTTCGTCCCGAAACAATCAACCAGAGCGGTTGCGGCGGCAGGCCGAGTTCGGCGGTCATTTCGTCGAGAGCGTTTTGCGCCTCGCTGTGCTGCGGCTGTAAGGTATTTCCACTGCGGTCAAGCCCGGGCCGTTGAACAAATAAAATTCCGCACGCGACGATGAAAATCAGACCCGTCAACCGCAACGCGCGGCGAAGGAACTTTTTTCCCGGTATGATTTCAACAGCGAATGGTTGCTGTGGCGCGATGAAATAATTCCACCAATGGAACGGTGGCTGGTTTGGGCGCGGCTTGCGGCGTTCGGGAAACAGCGGCGGCAAGTAAATCATCACCATCACCAGCGCCGAAAGCGCGATGCCGATGGCCACGAGCGTGCCGAGCTGGCCGAGGCCGGGCAGCCCGCCGAGGTTCAAAACCAAAAACGCGCTGATGGTGGTGATGGCCGCCCACAAA
The DNA here is from genome assembly GCA_035504945.1 of Candidatus Aquilonibacter sp. Taxonomy (GTDB): domain Bacteria; phylum Verrucomicrobiota; class Verrucomicrobiia; order Limisphaerales; family UBA11358; genus UBA11358. The sequence continues at coordinate 44,415 of DATJRH010000032.1, forward strand.
ATGCTCGGCGCAATTGCGCGGCGGATTTCCGGCACGGTCATTTGCGGATGCGCGAGCGCTTCCTGATAATGGACGACGGCGTAATCCACCGCCAACCCGAGCAGCACGGCAGCAAAACCCATGCTCACAACGCTGATGGTTCCCATCACCAACGCGCCCAATGCGAGTGTCGCGCCCAAAATCAGCATCAACAGCACCAGCAGCCACAACATTGGTTTCCAACGCCGGTGCATCAGCCAGAACAAAACGGCGATGACGATGGAAGTTGCGCCGACGGAATGGCTCATGTCACGCTGCATGCTGGTGGCAATTTCCTGCACGAAAGCCGGCCGGCCGGTGTAGCGAATAGTGACGCCGTTCCAATCGTCCTTCGATTGGCCATTTCGCAAATTGTCCACGACGGAATGAATTTCGGTTAAAAAATTTTCGCACGCGCGGTAGCCGGACAAATCCACGGCGGATTCGACGTAAAGCACGCGGAATTCCCCGTTGGTGGAAGCGAACATTTGCTGGTTTTGGCCGCCGGAAAAGCTGGCGAAGTTCGACAGCGCCGGCATGGCCAGCAAATCGAACGGATCGAATTCGTGCCGCGCCAGATCCATCGGCGACATGGAAGTGGCGAGCGATTCCTTGGTCTGGTCCAGAATCGTTTTGAGATTTTCCGGCGCGAGGCGGTTGGTTAGAGCGGCGAAAGAATCCGGTGGTTGATTGAACCACAGCCAGCCGAGCAATTCGCCAAGTTGTTCCGGATGCTCCATCCACGGCGGCTGCCAGGTGACTTCGGCGACGAGATTGGTTTGTTGCCGCAAACGATTCGCCAGTTCGCCGGCCAATTTCTCGGCGGAATCGGCATCCGACGCGTGGAGCGTGATGATCAATTCGCGCGCATCGGCGAAATGTTGCTCGTAAAGTTTCAGGCCTTGAACCGTCGGCTCATCCGACGGCAGAAGGTCGAGGATGTCCACGTCGAAACGCAGCCGCCATAGACCGAGGCCGACCGCCACGAGGAGCAGCGCCCACCACCAGCGTTTCAGGAATGAACTCACGGTGAAAGAAAGCCTTCCAAAATTTCTCCGGTGTTGGTGTTCTCCAGCCGCCAGCCGCCGTCCGGCTTGCGCTCAAAATGCAACGGCGAAGGCACCGGTTTCCCGGCAAGCGCGGCAGGAAGATAAAGCCACACAAATCGCGTCGGCTCCGGCACACGCCCGCTAAAATTCATTTGCCGTTGCGGAAACCGGATGAGCCAGCGATTTGAAGTGGTCTCGGCAAAAACCATGGACAACGGCGTCTTGTCGAATTGAATCAGAGCGCGGCTGTTATTGTCTTCAGCCAGCACGAGGTCGCCGCCGAATTCCGGCAGTCCGTTTTCGGGCCGCCAGAGTGCCTGGCCTTGCTGAACGCGCCAGCCGGGGCCCGAAGCGGTGAAGAGATTGGTGGTCCGGCAGCCGCAAAAAATCACAGGCAGCAAAACCGCCCAGAGGCAAACACGACAATTTTCAAACCATCGCAAACGGCCAGATCGGGGCGCGATGGACGACTCATGTCCGCCGGCTTTTGACAAATGCGTGAGGGTCGTTTTTTTTATCGTCATGCAATCCTGCCTCAACAATTTTCGATTGGTTTCGGAAATTTCGGGCATGATGCTGAATCCGGCGGGCGTTGAAAAGATTTTCGAGCGCGGGGCGTTCAAGAATTTTCCGGCGGCTGATGGCACAACAGCGACCCCGCAAATAGTCGGGAAATCCAACAAGCTGGCTAAATGAGATGGCAGCCGTGCCGATCTTTAATAAATGATGGCATTGTTGGTTCGGCTGCTAGCCGATACACACCATAGATTCAACGGATCCAGCGATCCGGGAAATCTGATAAACCGCGCGCTGCCGTCCGCCATGGCATAATTCGAGCCGCCAGTATCGGTGCCCGGTCCCTGACTGTCATGCCGGCATTGTTCGGCGATGCCGCTGAAATCATTGCCGCCGTTCTCATAAATATCCATGAAATAATCGCTTGCAGCGGTTTGCTTTTCGCCGAAGACAATCGTGTCTGAAGTATAAGGAATGGAGGTGTCCTTGATGGCGGTCGAGCTGTCAATGATGTCGTTTTCGAGCGCTCCCCAAGCCGTCGTGCCAAACTGGTCGGCATAATAATCGTTGAATCCATTAATTATGTAACTGCGCGGCGCGGAATCGGCGAGATAGCCCGGAAACGGCCCCTGGGTCGCCGGATCACCGGGACCATCACTGGGGCAACGTAATATGTTCGTGCTTCTGCCGTAGTCGTTGAACATCTGTTGCGGCCACCGGCCTGGAGGGTCTTGGCCTTCGCGGTGCGGAAATTGATCGCCATAGTCGCCCGAATAAATTTTCAACGCGATGCCGAGCTGGCGCATGTTGCTCAAGCAAGCAATGCGCTGGCCTGCTTGTTTCGCCTTCGACAAGGCTGGCAACAGCATGGCCGCCAGAATCGCAATGATGGCGATGACCACGAGCAGTTCGATCAACGTGAAAGCCCTTCTCTTAAAGCTGGCTAATTCCCCGCTTTCTGTTATTTTCATAACCGTTCAATTTGCTGGCGCGTCTGATTGAGTGATTCGACCGGCGGTGTGTCCGCCATGTTCATTCAATTTATGACAAAAAGAAATATATTCTTCATCATCATCGCCGTCGCGCTCGCCGGCATCTATGTCTTTTACTTCACCAATTGGTTCAAACCCAACGTCATCGAAATCCGCAGCGTGAGCCGCGGCGGACTGGTGCGTTTCGGCTTCGATCGCGATTACCAGTTGACGGAATTAAAAATCGTCCCGCTGGCCGCTTGGGAGACAAACAAATTTGCTCTGCCCGTCTGGCATCTCGTCTCGACTGACGGCTCCGACCCGGTCAGCGAATTTTTCTATGGCGAAAGAATTAGCGGCATGGATCCAGCCGTCGAAGGCGCGCGTCCCCTTCCCCTCCAACCCGGCGTCAAGTATCGTATGTTTATCACCGTCGGCAAACTCACAGCGACGCACGATTTTTCAGGACCGCCGACCGGCAGATAATTAACTAACCAGACGCGGTTCAAGCAAAGTAAGTTACGTCCGCGCCTCAATCTTCGTGCCTGCGAAATGGCAGGACGCAAAATGATTTTTCGCCACCGCGCGGAATTCGGGAAATTCTTCCTGGCACTTCGGCAAATGCGCAATTGGACAACGCGGATGAAATGGACAGCCGCCCGGCGGATGAATCGGCGACGGCACGTCGCCCGGCAAAACAATGCGTTGACGTTTTGTTTCCGGGTCCACTTCCGGCACGGCGGAAATCAGCGCCTGCGTGTAGGGATGTTGCGGTTCGCGAATCAAAGTTTTTGCCTCGGCGGCTTCGACAATTTTTCCGAGATACATCACCAGCACGCGATGGCTGATGTGCTCGACCACCGCGAGATCGTGCGCGATGAAGAGATACGCGATGCCGCGCTGCTGCTGCAAATCGCGGAGCAGATTGATGATTTGCGCCTGCACCGAAACGTCCAGCGCGCTCACCGGCTCGTCGCAGATGATCAGCTTCGGCTCGACCGCCAGCGCGCGCGCGATGCCGATGCGCTGGCGCTGCCCGCCGGAAAATTCGTGCGGATAACGCTGTGCATAAACCGGGTCGAGGCCGACGTCCTTGAGCAATTCAAAAATCCGTTTTTGCCGCGCGGATTTGCTGTCGGTTAATTTGTGGATGTCCAGCGCCTCGCCGACGATTTGCTCGACCGTCATCCGCGGATTGAGCGAGCCGTAGGGGTCCTGGAAAATCATCTGGAACTTGCGCCGCCGCGCGCGAAGCACCGAGCCGCCCATCTTCGTGATGTCCTCGCCTTCGAGCAGGACGCTGCCCGCCGTCGGCTCAACCAGTCGGACGATGGCGCGGCCGAGCGTCGTCTTGCCGCAGCCGCTTTCACCGACGAGGCCGAGCGTTTCGCCCGGCGCGATGTTGAAGCTCACGTCGTCCACCGCCTTCACGGATTCGCGGACGCGGCTGAACATCCCGTGCTTCACGGGAAAATGCACCTTCAGGTTTTTGACTTCGAGCAGGTTCATTCGCGCGCCAGAGACCACAAATCTTGAACAAGAAATTTTTGAAAACTCTGAATTTGTTCACGCAAGCGTTCGTTTGAGATCATCTCCGGTCGCGGGTCAATATAATAAACGCCATCAAGCCGATTCAATGCGACGGTGTAGCCGAGGAAATGATTGCTTTTGAAAGTCGAATTGATGCCAAAAATACTTTGGCCGCGTTTGGCGCGTTGAACATCGTGTAGGAAAATGGCGACCACCGGAATTGGGCGGCCAAGCAATTTCGTCAGGAGAAATTTGTCCAGAAAAACCTTGTCTATCCGATCTTTGCTGGTGGTTTTGACCGAGCCGACTACTTCGGATGGATGAATGTGCTTGGTCTCGGAAGCAATGATGGCTTTGTTTTTTGAGAATACGAGATCGAGTTCGTAAGACATTTCCTGTCCGGGGAAATTTGGGATGGGGAGGTTGATCGTGCGCGGCTCGCAGGTCACGCCAATTTCTTTGATGATGAGCTTGATCAGAGACTCAAAAAGCTGGCCGATGCGTTTGCGAGACTGATTTTCATTTGCGAATGAATCGCCGACGCAACCAATGCTCTGTTGAAGCGTGTAAATGACACGGTTGATTTCGTTCGATTCCAAATACTGTCGCCGGCCTTTGCTGTCGCCGATTGCCTGCTGATGCTTCTTTAAGTCCGAAAGAAAATTCACAAATCGCACAAATGCCCTGCTGAAATCACCGTCCGATTCAAAAAACAGTTGTGTGTTCAGCGGACGGGTTATCGCATGGCCATGTTTTTTACTGTATTGATAAAAAATGTAGTGCTGATGCGATGGGGAAATAATCCGCGTTGGCTTTTCTTTTGCCACGAGGGACAAATAGGCGGCGCAAAACTTCTGGTAATCCGCCAACCTCCGGAAACCGGCTTTATCTGCCAAACTTTCCTGCAAGTCAGCGAGCGTGTGATGCTTCATCGGATGGATTTTCTCCTTTCGGCATTTTTGTAATCGTAACGAATCCATTTTTCGACCGGCCAATCTTCAACCAACTCAATCCGGTTCGCCGCCCATTGGCAATATTCGCTGGAAAGGTCGCAACTTTTCCAGCGGCGCTTCAACTGCTCCGCGACAACCGCCGTTGTTCCCGAACCAAGAAACGGATCAATCACCAAATCATCCTCTTTTGAAGAGGCCAGAATTATTTTCCGCAGCAATTCTTCCGGCTTTTGCGTCGGGTGCGGCGTTTTCTCGTGCATCCCGTTGCACGTCGTCGGAATCTCCAAAACATCCTTCGGCTTCGCGCCGAGGGGATGCGGACGCCAGACGTGGTCTTTGTTTGTGCCGTTGCCGTATTGGCTGGTTTCGGCCTGCGGATGCAATGGATATTTCAGCGTATGTTCGCCGTAAGGAATCCGCACGTCATCCGTGTTGAAAGTGAATTCGCGGCCTTTGCGAAAATGCAGGAGGCTTTCGTGCGAACGTCCCCAGCTGCCTCCCAGATTCGCCTTGTTTTTGTAGTGCCAGACAATCCAGCGGCAGCCGCGAAAAAATCGTGACGCCGGCAAACGAAGGTCGGCCAAAATTTCAGAAAAACCGCAAACGTAAAGCGTGCCCCTCGGCTTTAACACGCGCGCAGCTTGTTCAATCCAAAGCAGCGACCACGCGACGTATTCCTGTTGTGATTCAAATGTATCCCACTCCGCTTTTTTAATGTTGTAAGGCGGGTCGGCGAAGACGAGATCAACCGAGGCCGTATCCAAGTTCTTCAGCCATTCAATGGAGTCACCCGTCCAAATTTCTCCATGAGGGTGCTTGTAAAATAATTGCGGATCAGAACCATTTGCCTCCGAAGTTACAAACTCGCCTTTGTGCAATGTCCGGCCAAAAAATTCCGGCGCTTCACGATTGCGAGTGAAATAGGCCGCTGCCGGTTCGTGAAGTTCAAGGGAAGCAATTTTATGAATCCTTTTTCCGGGCGACGAAACCGATGACTTTACCGTCCTTTTGGACTTTTTTGAGTAATTGACCAGTTTCGACATAACTTTTTCCATTACCAAACCACGCTTGGCAATTTCTATCAAGGATTATCAATTCTAGGTTTTCTCATTTCCAAAACGGACAGCGCACGAAACGTCTGGGTTCGACTTCGAGCAGTTCGGGAATTTTTTCGGAACATTCCGGCTTCGCAATCGGGCAGCGCGGGGCGAACCGGCAGCCGGGCGGGAAATTGCCGATGCGCGGGACGTTGCCGGGAATGGCCGAGAGGCGGTCGGCATCGCCGCGCAGCTTCGGCACGGAATTCATCAACGCGCGGGTGTAAGGATGCAGTGGCTTTCGCAATAACTCTTTCGCCGGCGCGAGTTCCACAATTTGCCCGGCATACATCACGGCCACGCGGTCGGCCATGTCGCCGACGATGCCGAGGTTGTGCGTGATGAGCAGAATCGCCATGCCGAGCCGCTGCTTGAGCTCGCTCAACAAATCGAGAATCTGCGCCTGAATTGTCACATCGAGCGCGGTGGTCGGCTCGTCGGCCACGAGCAGTTTCGGTTCGCTCGCCAGCGCCATGGCAATCATCACGCGCTGCTGCATGCCGCCGGACATCTCGAACGGATAATTTTTGATGCGCGATTCCGGCGCAGGAATGCCGACGAGTTTCAACAGCCGGATGACTTCGGCGTCGTTAGCTTTTTTTGGACGATGCAATTTGAGCGATTCCTTGATCTGGTTGCCGATGCGGAAAACGGGATTCAACGACGCGCCTGGATCTTGAAAAACGTAACTGACCACGCCGCCGCGAATTTCACGCAATTCGCGCGCCGACATTTTCAAAACGTCCCGGCCGTTCAGCAAAATCTCCCCGCCGACGTAATTGGCCGGCGGCATGGGAACCAATTTCCCAATCGAAAGCGCCGTCACCGTCTTGCCGCAGCCGCTTTCGCCGACGAGACAAACCGTTTCGCCCGCGCCGATGGTGAAGGACACGTCGTCAATCGCGCGCAACGCTTCGGCGTTTTTGCCGAAGTCCATTTTCAGATTTTTGATTTCGAGCAGATTCATAACGACTTCGTGTCCGCCGCGTCTCTTAATCCATCGCCGAGAAAGTTGAAAGCCAGAACAGTGACAAAAATCGCCGCGCCGGGTGCGAGCAGCCAGGGATAATTTTGCAAATACTCGGTGTTTTGCGCAGCGGTGAGCATGTTGCCCCAGCTCGCGTTCGGCTCCTGAATGCCCACGCCAAGAAAACTCAACACGACTTCGCCGAGAATGTAATACGGCACGCTCAAGGTCGCGGCGACGATGACGTAGGAAAAGGTGTTGGGCAAAATGTGGCGCACGATGATTTTCAGATGCGATTGCCCGAGCGCACGGGCGGCAAGAATGTATTGCTGTTCACGCAGCGACAAAGCCATTCCGCGGATCACGCGCGCCATGCTCGCCCAGCCAATGAAGCTCAAAATGACGATAATCATGGCATAAATCTGGGCGGAACTCATGCCCGGCGGAAATGTCGCGCGCAATGAAATGATGAGATAAAGCGCCGGGATGGACATGATAAGTTCGCACAGCCGCATGATGACGGTGTCGGTCACGCCGGAAAAATAGCCGGAAATGCCGCCGATGATCATGCCAAACGAAAACGACAGCAGGATGCCGATGATGCCGATGGAGAGCGAAATCTGCGAACCGTAAAGCAAGCGCGAAAAAATATCGCGCCCGAATTGATCCGCGCCCAAAAGATAAACTGGATAATTTTTGTCGCCGGTGCCGAACAGGTGAATCGAGGCGGGAATCATGCCGAACAACTTGTATTGGTCGCCGCGTATGAAAAAGTGGAGCGGCTTCGTGTCGTTCGGAACTTCGCGATAGACAAAATCGCCGGGCGCGGATTCGTACCGGGGCACGACCAGATGAATACCGGACAGTTTCGGCCAAATCGGCGGATGGAATGAGTAATCGGTGTCGAGATGATCATAACGGTAAGGCGCTACGAAGCCCGCGAACAGCGCGACGAGATAAAGGACAATTAAAATCATGCCGCCAGTCATGGCAATTCTTCGCCGTTTGAGCCGCTGCCAAAACAATTGCCACGGCGAAAGCGGAGCTTTCGCTTCGGCGGTTGAAATGGATCTGGCGGTTTCCATTTTATTTCAGTCGAATTCGCGGGTCGCTCCATGCGAGCAATAAATCGGCGATGAAATTCCCAATCACGAGCAATGCCGTGGCCATGACCACGCAATCCACGACGAGATAGGAATCTTTCGCGAAAAACGCATCCATCGTCAGCCGTCCAAGCCCCGGCCAGGCCATGATGTTTTCCACGATGAAGGCACCGCTCAACAAATTGGCCAGCGAATAACCAAAAATCGTGAGCAGCGGATTGATGGCATTGCGAAGCGCATGTTTATAAACCACCCAGCCCTCGCCGAGGCCGCGGGCACGGGCGGCGGTGACGTATTCGGCGCGCAGCGTGTCGAGCAAATTCGAGCGCATCTGGCGCATGATGCCCGCCAGGTCGGACGCCGCCAAAACGATAGCGGGCAAAATGAGGTGATGCGCGCGGTCCCAGAATTGTTGCATCGGCGACATGAAATCATAAAGCGGGCTTTCCGCGCCACCGACGGGAAACCAGCCGGTCGCCGCCGCGAACCACAGTGCCAGCAGTGAAAGCAGCACGTCGGGCACGGACAAGCCGACAAAGGCAAACAGCGAGCAGCCATGGTCAACCCATGAATCTTTTTTGACGGCGGCCCAGATGCCCAGCGGAATGGCAATGCCCCAAGCAATAATCAGCGCGGAAAACGAAAGGAGAAAGGTGTTCCAGAGGCGCTGAAAAATGAGCGACGTGGCGGGAATGTGGTAGGCCATCGAATACCCGAAGTTGCCGCTCAAAATATTTTTGAGCCAGAAGAAGTACTGGACATACCACGGCTGGTCGAGATGAAATTGCGCTTTGAGCCTGGCAACCGTATCGGGCGAGATTTGCGGATTTTGCAGCAGCGCGGTGTAATAATTGCCCGGCGACAGGGCCATGAGCAGAAACGTGAGCAATGAAACGCCCAGCAGGAGCGGAATCATGTGCAGCAACCGCTTGAAAATAAATTGCAACATTGCAACAACTTTTGAAAACGTGACAAAAAATTCCCGCGCGGGCGAGAATGAATTTCCAGGCGGCAGGAAACAAGGTTGTTGAATTTGACCGCGTTTGCTACCTTGTTCCCTTGTTGTTCAATCGTGAAACCAAGTGAGCGCATGAAAAAGAATTTTGCATGGGCCGTCGGATTTTTTGCGGCGGCAATGTTTTGCCTTTCCGGTTGTGGAAAAAATCCTCAAACCGCGTTGTCGGAAAATTCCGCGACTAATTATCCCCTGCCCAACCCGCCGGTGGTGGTGAATTGCGAGCCCGGCATTCGGGGCGGTCGGCTCATCGTGGACGAGGTTGGCGACCCAAAAACATTCAATTACATCATGGCCAATGAATCGTCGTCCATTGACATTTGCCGGCTCATGTTTTGGAGTTTGCTGAACTTCGATGTGCCGACGCAGGAAGTGAAACCCGGCCTGGCGGATTTTTGGACGAATTCGCCGGACGGCAAAACCTGGACGATTCGTTTGCGAAAAAATTTGCGCTGGAGCGACGGTGCGCCGTTGACAGCAGATGACGTGATTTTTACGTGGAACGACGTCATCTACAATACGAACATCAACACCGTCATGCGCGATCCGTTCATCTTGGACGGAAAAAAATTCAAGGTGACGAAGCTGGATGATTGGACCATTCAAGTTGTCACCCCGAAGGTTTATGCGTCGTTTTTGGTCGCGTTTGGCGCGGGCGTGCCGATCATGCCAAAACATGTTTTGGAGAAATCTGTCACGAACGGAACATTTGCATCGGCTTACGGCATAAACTGGAAGCCCGAAGATATTGTCGGCAGCGGGCCGTTTCGTTTGAAGGAATACAAGCCGGCGCAATACACCTTGCTCGAACGGAATCCGTATTTTCTCGAAGTTGACACCAACGGCACGCGCCTGCCGTATTTTGACGACATCATCTTCCCGATTGTGCCGGATTTGAACGCCCTGGCTCTGCGCTTTTTAAGCGGCGAGAGCGATGTGGACGATTTTGTCTTCCCTTATGAATACGACGAGTTCAAGGCGGCGGCGGCCAGTGGCAAATTTCAACTGCTCGAACCTGGCGTCGGCCTAGAAATGAGTTTTCTTTGGTTTAATGAAAACACGAACATCAACGCAAAAACCGGCAGGCCTTATGTGGATCCGATAAAGTTGAAATGGTTTCGCAACACAAAATTTCGTCAGGCGGTTTCCTACGCCATTGACCGCGAGGCCATCATCAAATCCATTCTTTCCGGCCGCGGAATCCCGGCTTACGGGTTTGATACGCCCGGCAACAAAAAATGGTTCGATCCGAACATTCAAAAATATCCATACGATCCGGCCAGGGCGCTCGCACTGTTGAAGGAGATCGGGATTGAAAGGCGAAACGGCGACAACTTTTTAACCGACACCAACGGGAACAAAATTGAATTTGTCTTCAACACCAACACCGGCAATGGCGCGCGCGAAAAAACCGCCGTGCTGATTCAGGCGGATTTGCAGAATCTCGGCATGAAAGTCATTTTTCAGCCGATTGAGTTCAACACACTCATCACCAAAATTGACGACACTTACGATTACGATTGCATTCTCATGGGACTTGAACCCGGCACGAGCGCCGATCCCTCCGACGACATGAATGTTCTCAAATCCGACGGCTTTACGCATGAATGGTTTCCGCGCGAGAAAATGCCTTCGACCCCGTGGGAAGCGCGGATTGACCAATTGATGGATGCGCAAATGCAGACTTTGAATTATGCCGAGCGCAAAAAGGATTACGACGAAGTCCAGGAAATTCTCGCCGAACAGCAGCCGATGATTTTCACCGCCACGCCGATGTATTACGCCGCAATCCGTTCCGACATCGGCAACGTCCGGGCGTCGGCATTAAGCTCCTATCGCGCCACTTGGAACGCCGAGGAGCTTTATTTCAAAAAGTAATTCCCATTTGCGATTTACCCTATACGATTTACGCACCGTGCAAATTAACAACGGACCCGCTTAAATCGCAAGTCCAACATTAAAATTCATTATGCCCCTGCTTGACGGAAAAACTGGAATTGTTTTCGGCGTCGCCAACAAACGCTCCATCGCCTGGGCCATCGCGCAGGCGTGGGCGCACGAGGGCGCGAAACTCGCGTTCACTTATCAGGGCGACCGCGTGAAGGAAAATGTGCTCGAACTTGCCGGCACGTTCGGCGCGGACACTTTGATTCTGCCGTGCGACGTGACCAAGGACGACGAAATCGCCGGCGTCTTCAAAACCGTCGGCGACAAATTCGGCAAATTGGATTTGCTCCTGCATTCCGTCGCCTTTGCCCCCAAGGACGCGCTCGAAGGCGAATTTGTCAACACCAGCCGCGAGGCGTTCCGCATCGCGCACGATGTGAGCGCCTATTCGCTCGTCGCGCTCGCGCGCGCCGCCGCGCCGTTGATGGCCGGGGGCGGCAGCATCGTGGCGATGAGCTATTACGGAGCGGAAAAAGTCGTGCCGCACTACAATGTCATGGGCGTGGCCAAGGCCGCGCTCGAAGCCTGCACGCGCTATCTCGCCTACAATTTGGGACCGAAAAAAATCCGCGTGAATTGCATCAGCGCCGGTCCGGTCAACACGCTCGCCGCGCGCGGCATCGCCGGCTTTACGGAAATGCTGAAACATTACGAGACCCACGCGCCGCTGAAACGGAATGTCACTCCGGACGAACTCGGCGCCACGGGAACTTTTCTGGCCAGCGACGGCGCGGCGGCCATCACCGGCCAGGTGATTTACGTGGACGGCGGCTATCAAATCATGGGGATGTGATTGGTTTCAAGCCGGCCGGATCATTTCAAACCGGTCGCGTGTGCGGCAATACCAGTGCGGTGACGCCATGCGCCCAATCAGGAAAAGCTTGTCCGTATTGATCCGCCGCTTTCCGGCATCGAACAGTTCGTCGCGCAAATACAGCCGCTTTACCACGCCAATGACGACGCGATTGCCGCCGATTTGCAGCGTGCCCCATTCCACACATTCCAGGCTCGCGGGCGCTTCCGCAATGCGCGGCGGCTTGACGAGTGACGACGGCGCGGCGGTCAAGCCGGCGCGCACCAGTTCATTCTCGCCGTAAGGCAGCGACGCGGCGCACTGGTTCATCGCCTCGGCGACGCTTTCGTCCACGAGGTTCACCACAAATTCGTGCGTGGCGCGGACGTTGCGCGCGGTGTCCTTGGGCGTGCCATCGTCGCGGTCGCCGGGCGCAAAGGCGACAATCGGCGGCTGCGCGCCGAGCACGTTGAAGAAGCTGAACGGCGCGGCGTTCACTTTGCCGTCGGCGCTGAGGCTGGTGACGAGCGCGATGGGCCGCGGCACCACGAGGCTGGCGAGTAGAAAATAGGCGCGGTCGGCAAATTCCTTTTCGAGATTGAGTTCCATGATGGAGACAGATTAAGGCGATTTTTTCAAACCCGCAACTGGCGGGCTGACGAGAAAAGGTTTGCGTTGAAAAACAACGCGGAAATATGCTATCAACCGTCGTCGGCCACGATAGCTCAGTGGTAGAGCAACGGTTTTGTAAACCGTCGGTCGTCGGTTCAATCCCGACTCGTGGCTCCATTTCTTGCAAAAAGGGAATTTCAAATCCATACTCTTGCCGCATGAATATTACCGAATGCCGCTGGCTGCCCATTGTGTTGCTGACCTGCTCAAACATTTTCATGACCATCGCATGGTATGGCCACTTGAAATTCAAAAGCTCGCCGCTCTGGCTGGTCATTGTCGTCAGTTGGTCCATCGCCTTCTTTGAATACTGCTTCCAGGTGCCGGCCAATCGCTGGGGCAGTTCGGTCTATTCGCCGTTTCAACTCAAGGTGATTCAGGAAATCATCACGCTCACGGTGTTTGTCGTCTTCGCGTTTTTGTATTTCGGTGAAAAATTCCGCTGGAATCATTTTGCGGCGTTCCTGTGCATTGTGGCGGCGGTGGCGTTCGCGTTTTTGCCGCAGAAAAGTTAGTCGCGGGCCGGAAGTCGAAAGCCGTAGGTTTGGTTGAGCCGCTTCACTATTTTTTGCCCTCGCCGCTCGTCCTTCGACTCTCGACAAGCCCCTTTCATTCTGATTAATTGGCCGCGCCCGATGAGAAAACTGCCCGCCATTGCCACGCTTGCGTTTCTGTTCGCGGCAATTCCTCTGTTCGCGCAAGAGCCGCCGGCGCTGGACATCGTGGTCGAATCCCTCAGTCAAATCATTCCCGGCGCGCCGGTCGGCAGCGTGTTCACGTCCGGCGACGGCAGCACCATCGTCGTCACCAACGGCGCCTTCGTGCGGTGCGGCGACACCACGCTCACGGCGGACAGCGTGGCGGTGAATACAAAGACGGGCAAGACGGCCGCCGATGGCGACGTGCGCATCGAGCAGGGCGGCGAAATCTGGGTCGGCGAACACATCACCTACAATTTCAAAACGCGCCAGATGCGCAGCGAGGAGTTCCGCACCGGCAAACCGCCGGTGTTCGCCGCCGGCGATGAATTGCAGGGCAACACGACCAACCAGACCTACTCCGCGCGCAATATCTACGTCACCACCGACGACATCAGCGACCCGGCCGTCCGCGTGCGCGCGAGCCGCGTGAAAATCGTTCCCGGAGAATACATCCAGATGTGGAACGCGGTTTTGTATTTGGACGGCGTGCCGAGTTTTTATTTTCCGTATTACAAGCGCAACCTCGGCGAACACGCCAACAACTGGAATTTCCTGGCCGGCTACCGCACCGCCTACGGGCCATTTTTGCTGAACACCTACACCTGGTATCTCAACGACGCGGTGGACGGAAGAATCCATCTGGACTACCTCGAAAAACGCGGCGTGGGCGCGGGGCCGGACTTGAACCTGCATCTCGGCCGGTGGGGCGAAGCCGCTTTCAAATATTATTATCTGCACGACCGCGATCCCGGCGACAGCATCAGCACCAACGCCTTTGAGAACCTCGGGCCGATTCCGGAAAACCGCCAGCGCGTCTATTTTGCGTATCAGGCGACGCCCTATACGAATCTCAATTTGAAGGCGCTCGTGAATTACCAGACCGACCCGCTGGTGCTGCACGATTTTTTTGAAAACGATTACGTCAACAACCCGCAACCCAACACTTTCACCGAAGTCAACCAGCACTGGGACAACTGGAGCCTCGACGCGCTTACCACGCCGGAACTCAACAATTTCTTCGATCAAGTCGAACGCCTGCCGGACGTGAAACTCACCGGACTCCCGCAGCAGGTTTTCAACACACCGATTTATTACGAGAGCGAAAGTTCGGCGGGCTATTACCGGCAATTTTTCGCCAACACCAACGATGCCTTGTTCGTCAACACTAACGCGCCGCTGCCCGGTTATTCCGCCACGCGCGCCGACACCTACCAGCAATTGCTGCTGCCGCGCACGTTTTTCGGCTGGCTGAACGTCACGCCGCGCGTCGGCGGGCGGTTCACCTACTACAGCGCGGCGGGCGGGCCGGGCGGCACCACCGGAGAAACCTACCGCAAAGTTTTCAACGCCGGCGTGGACGTTTCCTTCAAGGCCTCGCGGCTCTGGGCGGGCGCGACCAATTCGTTGTTCGACCTCAACGGCCTGCGCCACATCATCGAGCCGTCGTTGACTTACGCCTACGTGCCCTCGCCCAGCACGCCGCCGCCGCAACTGCCCCAATTCGATTCCGCGCTGCCCAGCCTGCAACTGCTGCCGGTGGAATTCCCCGACTACAACAACATTGATTCGATTGACGGCGAGAACGTCATCCGGTTCGGCCTGCGCAACACGCTGCAAACCCTGCGCGACGGACAGCTCGACAATCTGCTCGACTGGAACCTCCTGCTCGACTGGCGGCTTACCCCCAGCCAGGACCCGGACAATCTCGACGAACCGTTCAGCGCGTCGCAGACCTTCAGCGATCTTTACTCCGACCTCACGCTCAAGCCGCGCTCCTGGATCACGCTGGAATCCCAATTGCGCTACGACATCAACGGCGGGGAATTGAACCTCGCCTTTCATCAACTCACCTTCACGCCGGGCGAGAAATGGAGCTGGGGAATCGGCCACTGGTATTTGCGCGGCGGATTTGACGGATTCGCCGAGACCGACAATTTCATCACCAGCACGATTTTCTACCGCGTCAGCGACAACTGGGGTTTGCGCGCGACGCACTATTTCAACGCGCAGGACGGCCGCCTGCAGGAACAATTTTATTCCATCTACCGCGACATGCGGAGCTGGACCGGCGCGCTCACCTTCCGCGTCACCGACAACGACTCCGGCCCGGAGGATTTCACCGTGGCCTTCAGCTTCTCGCTCAAGGCCAGCCCGCGCTACCGTCTCGGCGAGGACGCCGTCACGCCGTATCACCTCGTCGGGGAATAAAATTCGAGACCGACCTTATTTACGTCGAGACTGGGCTTATTTGGCTCGGACTCGACCAAAATATCCTCGAGTCCGGGCTTGTTTTCACCTCCGGAGGCCGAAATAAGGTCGAGTACAAGCTTATTTTGGTCAGTTCGAGCTTATTTTCCTCGAATCCTGACATATTTTGTTCGAGTTCGGGCTTAATTACGTCGGCTTCGAGCTTAATTTGGTCCAGTCCGAGTGCCTTTAGAGTCGGCTCGATGTTGCAAGACTCTGTTTTTAAGCCAATTACATAAAATCCACTCCAAAGCGGGCCGCCGCGGAGATTTTATACTGGCGAACTTTGCTGCGAATGAGTTTAGAGTTTGTTTCGGAGATTATTCGGTTTTTTTGTGTGATTTTGTCTATGACAGACTTTGTCACCCGTAGTGCAGGCTTTCGAGCCTGCGGGTTGAAGTGGCTTTCCAGCGCCAGACTCTGCGGACAAGAATGTTCAGCCGCTTCCGCCGCTTAGTTTGTCAAAGGCATAATCCCACTTTTTTGTCATGGTCAGCGGGGGTAAGAAATATATCTTGGCAACTTCCGGCAGAGGGCGTAAACACGTCTTAACAGAAGTTTCAAAATGAATGCGGCCTCAATAAAATCACCATGAAGCGGTTCGTCCAAATTTTTAGCGCCGCCCTGGTTTTGGCAGCATTGATGACCACCAAGGTTGCCGCCCAGAACCTCAATGAAGACACGCCGGTTGATTTTTTCACCAATGTCGCCTCCCGCCTGTTGGCGTCACAATTGAACGTCAATTTGACGCGGATTGAAATTTATCCGACGAATCAATTTACGCCTGCCGTCCACCGGCTGCTGCAAGTTGCCGCAAATCTTTATGACGCATCAACGAACCGTTATTACGATGAGGCCGCGCCGCCGATGGCGATGCCCACCGTGTTCCAGCCGGTGTTCAGCGTGGAGAATGGCTGTGTTTATATCACTAATTTTGTTGAAGTGACGGACACCAGCTTTCTCACGAACACATTGCGCGACTTGAATGGTGGGCCGGCTGTCGTGGCCGCGTTGCAGCCGAATGACCTCGTGTTTGGCGTGCCGCTGATTATCGGCGTGAAAAAGGGTTTTCCGAACTTCAACGAATTTGCGATGCAAACCGCCTTCCAACTCATGCGCAAAATACAGGTCACACGCGCGAGCACCAATGCGGCGATTGCGCCAATCAGCAGTTACACCATCAACCAGATGTTCGGCCTGTCCCTGTCCAATCAACTGGCCGTGGAATGTTGGAACTCATATTCCTCCAACTACACACGTCCCATCAGTATTTATGCGAATGATTATTTGACTGTGACGCTGACCAACGACGAGGGGTTCAGCACCACTGCGCCCATGATTGTTTCAGGCTCCATCCAAATCCCAAACCCGACCACCAACGTCTGGCCGGCTTTCAATTTAATTTCTCCAGCCGCTTCGTTCCAAATTCCGTTGAACACCAATGTCACCCCCGTTCCAAATTCGATTTACCGCTTTAATGGAGGCAATCCTTATCTAACTACCGACATAACAGTGCCGTTTGAAACCGGCGTGAACATCAACGGTTCACCATATCCGCAGCCGCACTGGGGCTGGGAGATCACAAACGATCTGCAAGTGTTCATGGTGGACGTGAACAGCGGGAGGATTATTGACTACGTGCAATTGAGTGGGCCGAACAACAACCTCGATTTGACGGCGGCCATACAGCAGGAATGGGACTTTGGCACACAAACAGGATACAACGATCTTTGGGACACAAATCTGGACCCAAATTATCTGAACATGCCTTATGGGATTATCAACCAACTGGGCGTGTCGCTCGGGGAGTTTGGTTTGGGTAATGGCTCTTGGCAAATGAGTCAAACAGAAATTGAAACTGAAATAGATGCGTTTCGCGTATTTTACCATTTTCCTCCTATTTATTTCCCGGCTAATAATTATGGCGCAGCCGCAGCAGCTTTAGCCATGCAAGTTCCTTACACGGCCACGGCCACCATTTTTCAAAACACCTCCTGGCAGGCCAATGATCCGCTCGTTCATTATCTTGCGAGTGATTTGAACACGCGTTTCGGCAACAGCATTTTCACCGTATCACAATGGCCGGGAAACATCGGTTACGTGAATCAGCGTTATATGCCGTGGGGTGGCAATCCTTTGTTGCCGGGCGCCGACCAGAATCCCTACAATGTTGCGCTCAAAGACCCGCTGGTTTATTCATCTGACTACTGGAATTTTCCTGACGGTCAGCCGTTGAATCCCGGTTGGATTGGCCAGGTTCATCGCGGCACGCCGTGGCAGACGATTTATCTTAAAAGCTCCGACATCCTTGCCGGCGGCGGCCTTGCCACCTGGACAAATTGGACGGGAGATGCGGATGCAACCGATGCGGCGGCGATGGCTCCCGTGCAGGACTGGCATCTGGCAAGCCTGCTCACGACTTTGCTCAACACCAATAATTTCGCGTCGCTCTTTCCGGTCAACAATCCAAATCCAAATGCGTGGCAGGGACTGCTCAATGGTTTGATCGCCTCGACAAACATTCCCGATCCATCCGACTCCGTCTTAATCTCCTCGAACTCGGCGCAAGCTTCAGCCATCGCCAGCGCCATTCAATCCGAACGCATGGCCCAGCCGGGACAATTTTTCAGGGACATTGGTGATATTCTGGCAACATCGCAACTGGCGGAACAATCACCTTTCCTTGCCGGTGTGAATAGCAACAGCATCAGCGATGCGGATTACGAGTTGATTTCGAGCCAGCTATTGTCACTGCTGCGCGCCGATTCCGTCGGCTCGGTTGCTTTGATGAACGGCCAGCCGCTCGTGCAATTCACGGGCTACGACGGCCACACTTACGCAATCCAGGCATCTTCAGACCTCATCAATTGGGTGAGCATCGGCACCAATTGTCCCGTTGACGGCCTGTTCAGTTTTACAAATTCAATGAACTTGAATCCGCAGTTCTTCCGTTCAGTGCTGTTGCAATGATTTCTCCCCGATGAAATGCAGCATGACAACGCGTTCGCGGCCATGCAGCCGGTGTTCCCAAAGATAAATTCCCTGCCACACGCCGAGCGCCAGCCGGCCGGCTTGAACCGGGATGCTCAAATTCACCGCCGTCAGCGCGGTGCGCACGTGCGCGGGCATGTCGTCGTCGCCTTCCGCCGTGTGGATGAACAGCGGGTCGCCGTCCGGGACCAGCCGCTGGAAGAACGCCTCCAAATCGCGCCGCACGTCCGGGTCGGCGTTTTCCTGAATCAACAGCGAGGCGGACGTGTGCTGCAAATGCAGCGTGAGCAGGCCGTCGCGGAATTTGTTTTCCGCAATCCACTCCTCGACTTCGCGCGTGATTTCAAGCAAGCCGTGCCCACGCGTTGAAACCGCAAGCTTGTGAAAGGATTGAATCATTTATGATTCCGTGATTTTTGATTTATGATTTGAAACGAACCCCTCCGCGCAATTGAAAATCATCAATCGTAAATCATAAAATCACTGGTCCACCGGCGCGCCTTTTTCGGCCAGCAATTTTTCCAGGCCGGGATTGCGCGGCTCACCGTCATCAAGCGCCTTTTCGTAGTGCCAGCGCGCCAGGTCAGGCATCGGCGGCTGTTCGTTGATGTAAATCACAGCGAGGTTGTTGTGCGCCGCGCCGTAGTTCGGGTTGAGTTCAATCGCCTTGCGCAGGGCGGTTTCCGCCTGCTCGCGCAGCCCCTTGTGGCCGAGCGCGACGCCGAGGTAGTTTTCAATCTCCGGATTGGTCGGATCGAGTTTCGCGGCGCGGCTCAACGCGTCGAGCGCGGCGTCATAATTTCCCTGCTGGATTTTCAAGTAGCCGAAAATTGAAAGGTCGTAGGCGTCGTTCGGGTTTTGCGCGAGCGCGGCGGTGATATATTTCTCCGCGTCGTCCAGCTTGTTCTGCTCCAGTTCAATCGCCGCGAGGTTCGCCAGCGCCGGCGCGTTGTTCGTGTCGCGCTGGAGGATTTGCAGGTAATCGGTCTCGGCCTTGGCGAATTGGCCGGAGGCAAAGTAACTTTGCGCCTCGGCCACCAGCACCGCCGAGTCCACCGGCAGCGCGCTCATGGGCTTTTTTTCCGGGTCGGCAGTCTGGTTGGAGGCTTGCGATTGCAACATTTCATCCGACGTGGCATTTTCCGCGCCGAGGTTCGCCGGCAGTGGCGCGGGCTGCCGGAACAACGCCAGTTCCTCCGGCGTGTAGGGCACAACTTTCGCTTCATCCACCGCCAGCCGCGCGCGCAACGTGTCCACTTCGCCGGTCAGCTCGTCAATTTGCGCCATCAGATCGGCCGGCGCGGCGTTCGTGGCGCCGGCCGGCAATTGCTTCGCGCGATTTTCCGGCGCCGTCCTGTCCGATTGACCCGCTTTCAATTCCGACTGCAGCGCGGCGATTTGCTTTTGCGCGGCGGCCAGTTCGGAATTCAAGGCGGCGGTTTCATTCGATTTCGCCGACGCCTGCGCCTCCGCAAGTTGTTTTTTGAGCAGCGAGTTTTCCTCGCGCAGCGCTTCGGTCGCTTCCGGGCTGGCCAGCAACGACTGCACGCGCGCCTGCAACGCCTTGTTTTCCTCCGCCAGCTTGTCGGCGCGCTCCGTTTGCGCGGCCAGGGCCGTCCGTAACTGTTTCAACTCGTCCGATTCCGCGCCGCCGGCGGTTCCGGCTTGCTGCTGCGACAAAACCACTTCAAGCAGCGCGTTGGTCTTCATCAGCAGCCGGATTTGCTCCCGCGCCCGGGCCAGTTCGCGCGGGTCAATCGCCGCCGGCTGCACCGCCAGCGCCTCCTTGAGTTTTGCCCCGAGCGTTACGTTGTCCACCTGCAACTGCTGCACTTGCGCGCGCAACGCGCCGAGTTGCTCGTCGAAATTCGTGCCGGGCGCCGGCGAATTGGTGGCTGGCGGCGTGGTGACCGCCGCCGGCGTCCCGCCTTGCGTGGCGACCGGAAGCTGTCCCGTGACTTCGGTGATTTTTTCCGCGAGATAATTCAAGCGGTAATTGACGATGTTGGTGTTCCAATCGGGAAACATTTTTTGGAATTGCTGCAACGCGCCCTGCACCTGGACATATTCATCCAGCGCCTGGCGCGGCTGGCCGGAGCTTTCGAGCGAATTCGCCTGTTGCATCAGGCTGTAAATGATGACGTATTGGTCGTCGGCGCTCTGTTGCGCGTGGGCGCGGGGCAACGCGACGGCCAGAAAAATCGCGAGTGCTGCCAAGAATTTCATGTTCACAGAATACCAGCAGAACGCGGTTTGGCAATCCGCCGCACCGGTCAATTTGAAACCAAACCGTGACATCGCCGGAATTGACCTGCCCCGCCGATTTTGATAGCTTCCGACCGTCTGCGTATGAACGCCGCGCTGAACCAGCACGTTTTGGTTTTGAACCGGTTGTGGCAGGCGGTCAACGTCTGCACCGCCCGGCGCGCACTCACGCTGCTTTTTCAAGGTCAGGCGCAGGTCGTCGTCAACGCCGATGACGGTTCGTTCCACACGTTCAATTTTCACGAATGGCGCAATTTATCCGAGAACGCGCCGCACGAGGAATCGGTTCACGCGATTTCCTTCCGCATCCGCGTTCCACGCGTCATCCTGCTGCTCATATACGACCGGCTGCCGAAGAAGGAGGTCAAGTTCACGCGCCACAATATTTTTGAGCGCGACAAGAACACCTGCCAGTATTGCGGCGACGTGTTTGACCGGCGGGAATTGAATCTGGACCACGTCATCCCGCGCGACCGCGGCGGGCCGACGACCTGGGAAAACATCGTCTGCTCCTGCATCGAGTGCAACACCCGGAAGGCCAACCGCACACCGCAGGAAGCCGGCATGAGCCTCATCCGCAAACCCAAGCGCCCGAAATGGCGTCCGTTTGTGCAGATCAATTTCAGCCTGCACCGGCACGACAGTTGGAAGCACTTCATTGACCTCGCCTACTGGAACGTGGAACTGGGCGAGGAACCGGCGGAATAAATTTCATTGCCGCGCCGCCAGCCGCGCGAAAATCAAAACCGTGGGCACGGTGTAATCATCCGCCGGCTCAACCGTCGCCCAACTGCCCACGTCGTCGGTGTATTGGACTCCCTGCCCCGAAAAAGCCGCGTAGGGATTTTTGCCGCCCGGCCACGGTGTCGCGCGCGCGCCGTCGGGCGTGCCGCCGCCACCGCCGGAAGACCTTCCGCGCGCCGGACCGTCCACCGTCGCGCCCAAAACCACCGGCGGCATTCCGTCGAGCGAACCGGCGAGATTGGCGACCTGATGCTGCATGTGAAACGGAAAGGTTTTCCCCGCGCCGACAATGAAACTCGTGCCCCACGCATTTGCGCCGAGAACAAAATCCAGTTGCCGCCGCGCAAAATCCGCGTAGGTGTTCGTGCCGGTCAAATCGTCATAAAGTCCGGCTTCAATCACGAGGCCGAGAATGTGCGGCACCAAATCGCCGCTGGAATAACGCAGGCCGAGGCCGAACGAATCTTTTTCCGAGCGCCTGACAGCTTCGTCGAGTTGCTGCTTCAGACTGGAAAGAAGTTCGGCACGGGTGACTTCCAGATTTTTCGCATTGGATTTTTCCATGGCGCGGCAGAGTTCATAATTTGCGAGGCTGCTCACATCGTAGAGATTGAGCGAATCGCCATCGCCGGCGTCCATATATTCACGCGCCCAATGCGCGGCCTGCTGCAGGTAATACGCTGGATTTGATTCGGGCAAATTTGTCAGCGTGTTTCCGGCGGCGAGCGCAAAATGCAATTCGACGGCGCCCCATTCCATGTCGTCGCGCCATTCGTCTTCGGGATAAAAATCGTGCGGATAGGCGGACGTGAGCGCGGTGACGTTGGTCGTCGCGGCCAAATCGTAAATGTGCTCGGCGGCCAGCAGACATTTCTGCGCGTAAGCCGGGTCGCTGGTTTTGAAAACCTGATAGCCCAGCGCAAACGCGGCGGCGAGCCGTCCGGCGAGGTTCGGGCTGATTCTTCCGTCAATCGAGTTTGCCGGAAACACGGGGCGATATTTGATGAAGTATTCCGGGTCGCCCGGCTGGACGTTCAATTTGTCGTCCGCTTCGGGCAACCGCCAGACATCGTGGTCGCCGGTGATCCGCCCGTTGCCGTCGCCGAGGCCGACTTGGACGCAAAGGGTTTTTGTGTCGTCATTCCACATTTTCAAAAGCCAGTCCAGACCGAAACGGCCTTCGGCGGCGAAATCCACCGCGCCGCCGCGCCCCGCCTGCGCCGGATAATCGCGCGCGGTTTGCAGCAGCATCGCGGTCACATAACTAGCGGTCTCGACGAATTTCAGGTAATCGCCGGCGTCGAACCAGCCGCCGGAAACGTCCACCGGCCCGCCGATTTTTTCGAGGCCGCCAGACATCCCGTTTCTGCCGAAGACCGGGACTTTGTAAATGAAAGCCCGCTCGTCCGTGAGATGCGACGGCTGCCGGCGCATCACCGACGGCGAAACCTCCGGCCCGTCGCGCTGCGCCTGAAAAAAGAAAAGCGCATTGCGGAGCAGCGGCGCAAACACGTCGCTGCCAGAGCCAATTTGAAACGAAGGCGAAATTGTTCCATCGGCCTTGATGGAATATGTTCCGGCCTCTTTCACGGAGGAAAAATCCAGCAGATAAACGTCCGGATAATTTGCGTTCCACGAGCCGGTTTGGTTTCCCACGGGAGCCGTGAGCACAACCGCGCCGTCGGAGCCAATGACCTGAAAAGTCGCGTTGCTTTCAGGCACAGAAGTCATCAGCCATGCCTGTTTGCTATCGCCCGATGGAAAGCCAACTTGATTGACGCGGATTTGCGCGTCCATCTCGGCGGCATCAAGGGTTAAAGCACCGATTCCGACGGTGGTGGGCAGCAAAACCAATTGGATGAGATGTTTCACGAGTGAATTCAATGCCGGTTTTGTGCGCAATTCAAGGTTGCAATTGAATGACAGACCGCTTGTTCTGGCAGTCATTTTTGAAATGTCCTCATTCATGCAACCAATGTCCAACTTTGGCATTTGAGTTTGCGCTGGCGGACGATATATTCAAAACATGAAACGCGCCGGGAAAGTTGCGATTTGTCTCATGGGAGGACTGGCGTTGATCGTTGGGTTGCACGCGGACAACGCGGTGCCGCCCGGCAATCCCTATGCAGCCATTGTTGAGCGGAACGTCTTTGGCCTGGTTCCGCCGCCGTCGCCCGTTGCTCAATCAGTGCCAGACGCGAACCCACCACCGAAAATCACGCCCAATGGCATCATGACCATTTTCGGGATAAAGCAGGTGCTTTTCAAAGCAACAACTTCGGCCAGACAGGACAAGCCGGCCAAGGATGACTATTATACTCTCGCCGAGGGCCAGCGGCAGGACGACATTGAAGTCGTCAAGATTGACGAGAAGGCGGGCCTTATCACCTTCGACAATCACGGTGAAATTCAGGAATTGCCCCTGACCGACACGCCCGCGACTTCTACAGCTGTGGTCAACGTCAATCCGTATTCCGGAAACAGATTTGACAATGGCGGCAACCGGTTTGCCGGACGATTCAACAATCGCGGTGTAAACAACGGCAATCCCGGCGCTCAAAATCTTGATGGAAGCTATGGCGGCGGTAACTTCAACGGTGGTAATTTTGGCAATGGCAATTTCGTTGGCGATGACGCCAACGGCGGTGCCAATGACAATGTTGCCAATGGCAACGATAATTTCAACGGCGGCGCAAACAACGGCTCGCAGCGGCAAGCCATTTTTCTGCGCGGCGGGTTCACTCCTCCCATGTCGCCGGAAGCGCAAGCCATCCTGAATGAAGCCCGAAGTCAGGGATACACAAAATGACAGCGATCCGACTGCCAAGATTTTTCCAATAACAGATCTGATGACGGAAAATCCTTCGACGTGTGCCGGCTTAAATCCGATGTCCCAGCCGGAATTTCGATTCACCCTCCCAACGACGCAGTCCTTTTCGCGCGCAACCAAAGCTCCCGCTTGGTGTTTGAATTTGCATTGGCACGCAGTATATTCAAGACATGAAACGCGCCGGTAAAATCGCAGTTTGCCTCGCGGGCGGACTGGCGTTAAACGCCGGGTTGCGCGCGAGCAACGACGTGCTGTCCAGCAATCCCTACATGGCCATCGTTGAACGGAACGTTTTTGGGCTGGTTCCCCCGCCGGCGCCCGTTGTCCCTTCAGCGCTGGACGCCAACCCGCCGCCGAAAATCACACCCAACGGCACCATGACCATTTTCGGGGTGAAGCAGGTGTTGTTTCATGCGATGTTCCCGCCGAAGCAGGGCAAGCCGGCCAAGGACGAATCTTATATTCTCGCCGAGGGCCAGCGGCAGGACGACATCGAAGTCGTCAAGATTGACGAGAAGGCGGGCCTCATCACTTTCAACAATCATGGCGATGTTGAGCAATTGCCCCTGACCGACACGCCCGCGAGTTCCACAGTCGCAACCACCGGGAATCCCGGGAATGGTTTCGCCAATGGCGGCTACCATTTTGGTGGACGCTCCGGCAATTTTGATGGAAACAGTGGCAATCTCCGCGGTGGAAATTTTGGAGGAAACTATAACGGCGGGGGCAATTACAATGGTAATGACAATTACAACGGCGGCATGGACAACGGCTCGGGGTCACAATACAATTCGGCGCACACCACGTATGTTGGTCAGCAGCCGCCAATGTCGGCGGAACAACAGGCTGTTACCATCGAAGTGAATCGTGAACTGACCAGGCAGCAGGTCATAGACGGAACCATGCCACCACTCCCGCCCACGCCGATAACACCCCCGGACGCAGTAAGCACGGGCGGCCAGCCTTTGGGGGGAGTTGACCAGTCGTCGCAATAACTTGGCGGCGCGGTGATTTACACCCTTGCGGAAGTCTTTGCCGATTCGATCAATTCCCAAAACTTCGGATTCTCCTGAAGTGTTTCGTCCTCGCCGGATTTCAGGCCGGAACGAAACAGAAAATCCTTCAACGTGTGCCGGCTCAAAATTCGATGCACCAGCACACCCAACGTGTGCCGCTCAAAATAAATGCGGTAATCGCCGACGCGAAAGCGGTGCAAGATCCGGCCGGCCTGTTCCAGTTTGCCAAATTGATCCAATTCCGTGCCGCGCACCTGCTGCGGCAGGCCGCGAAATTCGCCGAGGATTTGCAATTGCAATTCCCTGGGCATCCGCGCCAGTTCGGCGGCGGCGGCGGGCGTGAAGATGATTTGGAAAGTTGGCATATTTAGTCGAGGGTCGAGAGTCGAGAGTCGAGAGCCAGGCCGTTGCGGCGGGCGAATGGCGTTTTGGAATTTTTTACTTCGAGCGAACGGTTCAAGGCGGCAATTCGCTTTGCGAGCTTTTCCAGCTCGTCAAGCAAAGGATCAAGTTCAATCTTGGACACGTAACTTTCGTCAGCAGCAAGATAAAGAATGGACACCACTTCCATCAACGAGCCGTAAGCCTGTTCGAGGAAATGCGCGAAATCACGGTCTGAATTCCGGCCCGCGCCTTCCGCGATGTTTGCCGAAATGGAAACTGCCGCGCGCCGCAATTGCGATGACATCGCAAACACTTCATGTTTGGGGAAGGTCTTGGTGACCCGGTAAATCGAACGATTGACCGCCCGCGCCTCATGCCAGACATCCAATTTTTCAAAACGAAATTTCATATCAGCTTTCGACGGCCCGCTCTTGCCCTCGACCCTCGTCCTTCGACTCTCGACTTTGTGCGACCACCATTCTATTTGCCACATGCCGGAATTGCACGGCAATATTTCTTTTCCGGTTGAGATGCTTGTGCTTAAATAATTGTGCTGGCGCGCTCGTCTATCGGTTAGGACACGGCCCTCTCAAGGCTGAAAGACGGGTTCGATTCCCGTGCGCGCTACCAATTCAATTGCGGAGACCAGACTCAACAAGATAGCGATTCCATCTTTGGGGTAACAAAGACATTCTTATCCCGTGATTGTTCCGCCCGGAAGAGGCGGCTGGAAAGTCGCCAGAACCTGCAGGCTGAAAAGCCTGCGCTACATCATAACTGCAAACGTTCTAAAAGGAAGAAATTGAAGCGGGCTGTGCCTGCGGCTGCGGAAAATTGAAAACAAAAAAGCCGCTCCGTTGGGAGCGGCTTTGAAATGAGAACAACCTGATTAAGCTTTGCGACGGCGGAAGGCCAGCAACGCAGCGCCACCCAAACCCATGAGCGCAAGCGTGCCCGGCTCGGGAACTGGTAGCATCACTATAGCCGGCATACTATTGAACGTCGTTGGGGTTGACGGCAATGGAACACCTGGAGCATTACCCAACAATTGCTGAAACGTTGCGGTGCCAACATAGTCACCGGTACCAAGAAGTGCAGCAGCATAACTGGCATAATTGCCTGTCCAAAGATCCAACGTCAACGTCGCCGTGCCGCCTCCCGCTGTGATGGTATCGTAGTAAGCATCTCCACTATTATCAGTAAATGTGCCTGCACCATAAACATTGCCGTCACCGTTACCCGGACCGGTATCATTCGGCTCTTCCAACAAAGTAACAATGAGTGTGCCTGCATCATAGACTGCTATATTGATGTCTTGATTCAAGGCAGTTGCTGTGCCGAAAGTGTTTCCAATATATACCAGACCATTGCTATTGGCAGTCATGGAGCCGCTGGTATTATACTCATTGTCAATGTAAAATGCACCATTGTCTCCTTGCGTAGTAGTTCCACCGGGACCTAGAACACCTTGACCATAAACACACATGGACAATCCAATCAACAGAGACATGGCTAATAGCGATTTTTTCATAATTTTTTATCAGGTTGTTGTTCGTTGTTGCTTTTTAATCGTTGGTAACTATCAGATCCGTGCCCCAGACATTATTGCTGGCCGCACTGAGAATTATAGGTTGCCCCACTTGCAGGACGGGATCCCCGCCGATCCACTTCGTTCCAGACCATGACGGAGCCGTGACACCATAATTCTGAACGGATGCGTTCCAAGTGTAAATTTTATCACCCTTAGACGGAGCATACTCCAAATTGGTATCTATGGTTCCGCTCAAGGGGTCTATGCACGAAACAATTTGAACTCCCGCAGTAACTGGATTGGTCCATCCATTTTGGAGAACATTCCCGACCATTGTAATCACAATATTTGTGGGCGGCAGAGTGGTGGGAACATCAACGAAAACACCATAGCCGGGATTCAAATTTGCGTTAACAATGTTCGTAGCACTTCCAAGCCATTTCCCTGACGAAGAAACATATGAGACATCCTGCCATCCACCCTGATAAAATGCGTAAACTTTGGTTTGGTTGGGCAGGTTTGTGGAAAAAACAGATTGCAAGGTGTTGTTGGTGCCTGTGCCATCGAAATCCAACTGATTGCAAACCGCGTTTTCCCCATTAGTCAAAGTCACGTTAATGTAACCAACAACGTTGGCGGAATAGACCTGCGCTTTTGAGGGCAAGATTCCCGCCACAAGCGCGGCGGCGGCAATCAGTAGTGTTTTTGTTCTCATTTTCTTTGTTGTGTTGTTCTGCGTTGACCGTGTGTGCGGCTAATATCCCAAATACCGGGGCGGGTGTCAATTTTTTTTTAACTTTTTTTTGAACGTTTTTTCCAAGGAGTTGAAAGTTGAAAGCTGAGGGTTGAAAGGCGTGGAAACGCCTTATTTTCAAGGAAAAACAGGGGGTTTGGGCGCGCGGCCTTCACCGGGCGGTGGTGGCATCCCGGCAAATGTAACCGAAATGGCACAAAATAAAGTTGAGGGCTGGAGGTTGAGTTTTGAGAGGGAAGACGGAAAACCGGATTTTCACCGTTCGATCTTGGTTCGGTGCTCGTTCGCTGGTCGTTCGATGAGCGAAGGGAGACCCGTCACGCCGTTTTCCACGATAATTTTCAGGGAACCGGGCGTGGGATGGGCGGCAAGGGCGACGGCATCGGCGGTTTGTGCCAGGGGAAAGCGGTGGGAAATCAGCGGGCGGACGTCGAGTTGGCGGGAGAAAACAAGCCGCGCAACTTCGCGTTGAATCGTAAAATCGGCGGAATAGCTGCCGATGAGGTCTTTTTCATCGAGGCAAATGGAGGCGAAGTCGAGGGTCGAGGGTCGAGAATCGAGGGCTGGAAGTTTTTTGCCTTCGGCTTCCGGCTCGCGACTTTTGACCGGCGCGGAGCGCTTGGTGTGCGCGAACAATAAAATCTGTCCGCCGCCGCGGACGAGTTGAAACGCCTGCGCGACGGCGTCGTCGGACGGGACGGCGATGATGGCGGCGTCCAAAGGAGTTGAAAGTTGAAAGTTGAAAGTTGAAAGTTCGGAGGCAAGACAGGTCCAGCGCGCGCCGAATTTTTTGGCAAGTTCCAGCCGCGAGGCCATCAAATCGGTGGCGAGGACGTTGACGTGCGCCAGTTGCAAAATTTTCGTGAACATCAAACCAATCGGCCCCTGCCCGGCCACGAGGACGTTGTCGCCGCGCAGCAGGTTCAGCCGTTTCACGGCCTTCAAAACGGTGTTGACGGGTTCGAGCATGGCGCCTTCGGCAAAAGAATTTCGCGCGGGAATTTTCACGACGCCGGGCAGAACGAAATCCATGACGCGGACGTATTCGGCGTAGCCGCCGCCCGCCGGGTCGAATCCGGCGGTGATGCCGGTGCGTTTGTAGGTCGCGCATTGGGCGAAGGAAGCATGGCGGCAGAACTGGCATTTCAGGCAGGGAACGTGATGATGCAGCGCGACGCGGTCGCCGACGCGGAAATTTTTAACGCGCGCGCCGGTTTTGACGATGGTGCCGGCGGTTTCATGGCCGAAGATGCGCGGCGGGGCGACGGTGCCGTATTGAATTTTTTTGATGTCGGTGGGGCAGACGCCGCAGACGGCGACCTGGACGAGCAGTTCATTCGCGCCGATGCGCGGGACGGGCACGGTTTCGAGGCGCAAATCGTTGACGCCGCGATAAACGACGGCGCGCATGGTTTTCGGGATGGCGGACACGGGAGACATTTAGCCACAGATGGGGCACAGATGAAACACGGATTTTTCCAAGTTATCCGCGGACTTAGCGGAAAGCCGCAGATTAAAAACGGAAGAATTTTTATCTGCGTTAACCGGCCTAACCAAAGACACCGTCCCTTTTTTCCGCTTTGCTTTTTGAGCGCGTCGGGCTTAGGCTGGGAATGTCAGACGGTTATTATTCTGCATTTTATGAAACTTTTCTGTGTGCTTTGTTTGGTTGCGGTTTCGTTTGCACCCGTGAGACACGCTTCCGGGCAGGAATTTCAGAATTTGGATTTTGAGAGTGCCGTGATCACGCCTGATCCCTCAAGCCTATATTATCCAAATGCGGTCTATGCCAGCAATGCCATTCCCGGATGGACGGCCGTCGGGTTCCTTTCGCCAAACGATATTTTATACGACGATCTTTCCCTGGGCGCCACAAGTGTGACGATTTGTGGCACCAATTCACCCAACAGCCCCTCCGCTCTGGATGGAATGTTCAGCATTGACTTATACGGGGGAGTGGAAGGCCCCACAGCGGGCGCTTCCATCAGCCAAACAGGACTTGTGCCTGACGACGCCTTGTCCATTCTTTTTATCGCCCAAGGGGTCGCGCCACCGGCGGGCGGAGTGCTTTTGGTTTCCTTGGGCGGTCAAAATATAGCATTCTCAACCGTTTCCACAGGGCCGAACTATTCGACGTATGGCGGTAACATTCCCGCAGATCTTGCCGGTCAGGTTGAACCGCTGACATTTACGGCACCACAAGGAGAGAATAATTACTGGGAAATTGATGACATTCAATTTTCACCTTCGCCGGTTCCCGAACCGGGAGTCTTGGGCCTGCTGACTTTGGGTGGTTTATTCTTCGGCCTACGCCGGTCAAATTGACATCGCCACGTTTGCTTTCGGCGGCTTGTCGGTGCGGCGGTTTTGGATTATGCTGCGCGGCGTGAAAGAAAAGTGGAACAAATGGCTGCCGGTTTTGTTCGTCGCGGTGTTCGCCGTGTCGCGAATTCCGGGCCTGCTGCCGCAAAACTTCAGCGCGGCGTATGCGTTCGCGTTTTGCGCGGGCGTTTATTTTTCCAGAAAAATTTCGTGGTGGCTGCCGTTGCTGGTTCTGGCGGCGACGGACATCGGCCTGAATTTTTATTACCAGCGCAAATTTCCGACCGACCATGTCTGGAGCGCGCCCAATCTGGCGAATCTCGCGTTCAATTACGCCGCCTACGCGGTTTTGATTTTTCTGGGCCGGCGGTTCAAGCCGCAATCGTCGTTTGCATCGCTGCTGGGCGGCGGGATTTTGGGCGCGATCCTGTTTTATCTCATCACGAACACGGCGTCGTGGTTTTTCAATCCGTTTCACGACCCGGAATACACGAAAAATTTCGCGGGCTGGCTGCTGGCGCTGACCAAGGGCACGGGCGGGTTTCCGCCGACGTGGGAGTTTTTCCGAAACACGCTTTTGAGCGCGGGCCTGTTCACGGCGCTGTTCGCCGGCGCGGAGAAACTGACTTCCGAATCGCCCGCCGACAAAACCGCCGGCGCGCGCGAGCCGGAACCGGAGACGGAAGCCGAGCCGGAAGAGGCGGAGGCGTGAAACGGTCTTGAACCCGGCGATGAACTGGATTATTTTTGCCGCCGATGAGCATTGCCGCTGAAAAAATCGCCGCCGAAGCGCTGGCGCTGGCGGATGATGAACGCGCCTTTCTCGCGCGCGAGCTGATCGTCAGCCTTGACGCTGAAACGCATGGCGATGCGGAGGCGGAATGGGCGGAAGTGATTGACCGGCGCTCGCGCGAGATTGCCGAAGGCAAGGTCCATTGCCGCCCGGTGGACGAAGTAATCCGCGACATCCGCTCAAGACTTCATGCTTCCAATCGTCAGCCATCCTGAAGCTGACGAGGAACTGGAGGCGGCGGCGCGATGGTATGAGGCACGCCAACCCGGGCTGGGCGGCGGATTTCTCGACGATTTTGAAATCACGTTGCGGCGCATTCTTGAAAATCCCGACCGCTGGCGCTTCATTCGCGGCAACAATCGCAAATTAAATTTCGACCGCTTTCCCTATGCCGTGATTTACAGTGTCGAAAACAACCAGCTTTACATCAAAGCCGTCATGCACCTGCATCGCCGGCCATTTTATTGGGCGCATCGTCAATGAAAATCGGCGTCATTTCGGACACGCACGGATTTCTGGACCGGAAGGTTTTGGAATTGTTCGCGGGGGTCGGGCACATTTTGCACGCGGGCGACGTCGGCGACGCCTTTGTCACGTTTGAGCTGGAACAAATCGCGCCCGTCACGGCGGTCATCGGCAACACGGATTCGGGTTTGCATTTGAAGGAAACAGAAGCCGTCGAACTGGCCGCGCGGAAATTTCTCGTCCATCACATTGTCAATCCGCACGCGTTGACCGATAAATTGAAGGCGCGAATGGCGCGCGAAAATCCGAATGCCGTCGTCTTCGGCCACACGCACCGGAAGTTCTGCGAAACCATCGGCGGGATTTTATTTTTCAATCCGGGCTATTCCGGCAAGCCGAAGTTCGGCGTGGAGCGCAGCGCGGCGATTCTGCACTGCGACGAAAGGGAAATCCGCGCGGAGTTTTTGCCGCTGTGATTTTACGATTGCACCTTGATTGACCGAGCTATAAAAAAGACATCATGAATCAGAACTTCTTTGAAACCAAATTTCATTCCCTGTTCATTGCGCTGATGTTGTTCGCTGGTGTTCATCAGGCCGAAGCCCAAGTGACGCGATTTTTCCGGATTTCCGGTCCGACGGCAACAGCCATCAGCGAATTTAAGCCGGATGGCACAATGGTCTGGAGCAACGCGCAACCGGGCACGAACTATACCGTCCAGACCGTCACCACACTACTTGGCGGAACCAATTGGGTGGACTACGTCCAGATTCCTGTCACCAATTATGTCAACACCAACCTGCTCGTTTCTTTCAATCCACCCGCCGGCATGGCGCTCATTCCGGCGGGCGTGTTCACGATGGGGGACACTTTGGATGGCGAAAGCGATGCCATTCCCACGAACGTGACGGTGTCGGCGTTTTACATGGATACGAATCTGGTAAGCTACAGTCAGTGGCAATCGGTTTATAACTGGGCCACGAACAATGGCTATGGCTTTGACGATGCCGGTGCCGGCAAGGCGGCGAATCATCCGGTGCAGACGGTGGACTGGTATGACGTGGTAAAGTGGTGCAACGCGCGGTCGCAACAGGCGGGTTTAACGCCGGTGTATTACACGGATGCGGGATTGACGCGGATGTATACCAATGGAGACGTGACCCCTTTTGTGAATTGGACGAACAGCGGATACCGCCTGCCGACGGAAGCAGAGTGGGAAAAGGCGGCGCGGGGCGGATTGAGCGGGCAACGGTTTCCGTGGGGTGACACGATTTCTGAAAGCCTGGCCAATTACTACGGAGACACCGCCTCCAAATATGATCTGGGCCCGAACGGCCCCAACAACACCTTTACAAACAACGGTATTCCCTACACGAATCCGGTGGGCTATTTTGCGGCGAACGGATATGGGCTTTGCGACATGGCCGGAAACGTATTTGAATGGTGCTGGGACTGGTATTCGGCACCACCGTATCCGGTTGGGAGCCCTTATTTGGGGGGCAGCGATCCACATGGGCCGGCATCCGGCATCTACCGTGTTTTACGCGGTGGCAGTTGGAATGGCTACGCCGGTAACGCGCGCTGCGCCGGTCGTGCGGGCGATTACCCCAACACTGGCAACCCCTACCAAGACTATGGCTTTCGGTGTGTGATGGGACTTTAACCGCCGACGGCCATCACCGGCTGCGCGCCACTTATTCCTTCGACGAAGACGCGTTGGTTCCCTGCAAGATTGTTTGAGGAACCTACGCGGAGTTTTTGCCGCTGTGAACCGCGCAAAGATTTCTGGACAAAATTTTCCCGCGCGCGCACAGTCCGGCGCGTGGACAAAAACGTGGAAATCAAGTGGCTCGACAAACCCGAAGATCACGATTATCCGGCGGCACTTTCCTATTTGAACCTCATCTGCGATGAAAAGCGCGCGGGCGGCCTGGTCGCCGCGCTCAAGACCGCGCCAGTCACGCACTTCAAGGCCAAGGACATTTTCCGCGCGTCCGGCCTGTCGCTGCTCGGCACGAGCAATTCGCATCTCGAGAATGACCGTGACAAAATCCGCGCCGGCCAGAAGCTCTCGCCGATTCTGCTCGTGCGCGACGCCAACAACGGCAAGGTCGTCATCGCCGACGGCTACCACCGGTTGTGCGCCGTTTATTCCTTCGACGAAGACGCGTTGGTTCCCTGCAAGATTGTTTGAATTTTCCGGACGCGGATTTATTGATCCGGTTTTTCCGCGGTTGAATTTTCCAGCAATCCTTCCACGGCGGCGCGCACTTCGTCCGGCGTCGCCGTCGGCGGCAGCGGCTTTCCAAAACGCACGGTGACGGGATAAAAAATGTGGCGCGGCCACTTCCAGAAAAATTTCCCGCGCTCAAAGCTGAAGATGCTGCCCCAGACGCCGACGAGGGCAATCGGCACGATCGGCGCGGCGTTGTTTTCCATGATGCGCTCGAAGCCGCGGTGAAATTCGTTCAGCTCGCCGGTGCGCGTGATTTGTCCCTCGGCAAAAATGCAGACGACGTGGCCGGCGTGAACGGCTTCGCGCGCGGTTTGCAGCGACTTCAACAATTCGCGCGGGCCAAGATTGGAGGCCACGGGAATCAGCCCCAGGATTCCCGCGAACGGCTTGATCCACCAAAGTTCGTAATAGCTTTTGTCCATGATGAAACGAATTTTGCGGTCGGTCGAGGCCATGAGCAGCGGCGCGTCCACGAACGAAACGTGGTTGCAGACGAAGAGCGCGCCGCCGCGTTCAGGGATGTCGTCGCGGCCCTCGACGCGGATGCGGTAAATCGTCTTCGTCGCCAGCCACAAAATCAGCCGGATGAGCGAATCGGGCATGAGCACGATGCAATAAATGGTTCCCACCAGCGACAGACCCGCGCCGGCCAGAAAAATTTGCGGCGGCGTCCAATGAAAAACTTCCGCGAACAGAAAATAAAATCCCGACGCGAGCATCACGCCGACCCAGCTCAACCACGCGCCGGCGGCAATGACCCGGCCCTTGTTGTCGGCGTCGGGCCGGTGTTGCATGATGGCGTTGACGGGCACGTTGTAAAATCCGCCGAAGAATCCGAGCAGTCCCAAGCCCCACGCGAAGCCGGCGATGCCCAGACCGTTGCGCGAAAGCACCGCGGCAAAGGCGGTCAGGCCGGCCATGCCCAGCGGAACCAGGCCATATTCGATTTTGCCGCCGGACAAAAACCCGGCCACGAAGCTGCCGAGGCCAATGCCGATGGACAACGTGATTTGCAGCACGCCGCTCTGCCAGTCGTCCAGGTGAAAAATACTTTTGCCGTAAAACACAATGGTCAACTGCAGCAGCGCGCCGAGAAACCAGAGGAACGCGTTGCCAACGACGCCGAGAAACAAAACGCGGTCGCGGTGAATCTCCTTCATTTGCGCAAAAAAATCGCCGAAGAAATCCAGGCGGAATTTCTTTTGCGGGTCGGCGGCGGGAATGCGCTCGACACGCAGAGACAGCGCCAGTCCGAACAACGCCAGGACGATGAGAATGGCGCCGGAGTAAATCTGACTTTTGCCAAAGACGTCCGAAAGCCAGCCGGCAAAAATGGTTCCGGTGATGACAGAGGAGAAAGTCCCGAAGCCGAATATCCCGTTGCCCCACGACAATTTTTTCTCCGGCAGGAGTTCCGGCAGCAGGCCGTATTTGGACGGCCCGAAAAACGCGCTGTGCGTGCTCATCAGAAAAACGCTGGCGAGCATCAGCGGAATGGCATTCAACCACAGGCCAATCAACGCAAAGGACATGAGGCCGATTTCGGCGCATTTGACGGTGACGGTCACGTCGCGCTTGCTGAAGCGGTCGGCGAAAAATCCGCCGGCCATTGAAAACAAAATGAACGGCAGCGAGAACAGCGCGCCGACGAGCAGCACAAGTTCGTTGCGGTGCGCGGCCGACGGCACCACGGCGACGATGCGCCAAATCACCAGCCAGCGGAGAAAATTGTCGCTGAAGGCATTTTGGAATTCGACGACGAACATCAGCCAGAAGCTGCGCAGCCGTGACCCGGAAATGGACTGGTTTGCCTGTTTCATGTCTCGAATTCGGGACAAACCTACCAAGCGCGGGGGCAAATCCGAAAACTAAAAATTTTCCGGACCGCGAAATTCATTGCCAAAAGGCGAATCCAGAAGTTGGGACAGTTTGGATGATTTTTTGGCACAAACAGTGCTGGCTTGGAAACGGAAACCGACTCAAATGTGAAGTTGGAAACAATGAACACCAAGCCGAAGACAATTGTTTTCGTTGAAGACGACGAGGTCGTGCTGCTGGCGTATCGCAATTGCCTGCAGCGCGAGGGATTTTGCGTCGAGTCGGCGAAAGACGGGTTGGAGGCGATGAAAATTCTGCTCATGTCACTGCCCGACCTGATTGTGCTGGATTTGATGCTGCCGAAGTTCAACGGCGAGGAAGTGCTCAAGTTCATCCGCTCCGACCGGCGGCTCAAAGAACTGCCGGTGATTATTCTTTCGACCAATTCCGTGATTGAAGTGGAACACGAGCCGTTGCTGGAAGCAGGCGCCTGCCGCCGCCTGATCAAAGGCAACTGCACCACCGCAACGTTGTTGACGGTCATCCACGAGGCGCTGGGCGATGAACCTGCCGAAAGTCCGGCTGAATCCATTCGCAGGCCGTTTTCAACCGTTTTGCAGCCGACGGTTTGAAAAAATTGGCCCGTCATTTCAGGCGGGTTGGATTAACGACGGCGACCGGCCGTTTGACGGCGGACTTGCACGCAAATTTTTCGGGGCAAATTCCGCCAGCCACGCCGGGCCGGGACCGTAACCGTGAATCGAAGTGTCTTCGCGGCGGCGCAATCCAATCGTCCGCGCCAGCAGCCATTCCAATCCGTCCCAGAAACGGATTCCGTCGAGCAACGGATTCAAAACATTTGTCACCGTGCAATAATGGCTGTTCTTCGGATCAGTATGATGCAGCGCGTGGTGTTTCGCCGATTGCAAAATCCAGATGTCCTGCAAAAAGGAAATGACGCGGCCATTTTCTTTGCGCGTGCGATGCTCCCATTTGTGGAATTCATTCGCGTTGGCGGCGAGAACGGCAAACAGCCACACCTGCCACGTCAGCAAACCAAAGCACCACGCGCCAACAACGAGAATTGCCGCCAGCAAAACCAAATCCCACGAGCTTTGCCACCAATTGTGGCGCGTCATGTAGCGCGGGAAATGATGATGAACGGTGTTGGGCCGTCCGATCAGTTTGCCGATGAGCGGCGTGTCTTCGCGCACGTAGGCGTCCTCAAACCAGTGGACGATTCCGGACACAAATTCGGCGGCAAACACAGTCGCCACAAGTTGAACAAGTTTGATTGCAATGATTTTCATTTGTTTCCTTTCGTGAAATGCAAACGGATTCGGCACGCGGAAGCGCGGCCGGCGCGGGAACAGTCATTTCGTCCAGCGCGTTCGTTGGAATGGTTGCCGCCAATTCGTTTTGCATGGCCGTTTTGTAACTCATCTTGCGTCGTGGGCGTGAATTGATAAAACTTCACCGAGCATCGGCTGGCTCAATGAACGTCCATCACCTCGAACTTTTTTATTTCGTCGCGCGGCACGGCGGCATCATGCCGGCGGTGCGCAACATTCCCTACGGCATCCAGCAGCCGGCGGTCAGCTCGCAGATTGCGCAACTGGAGGAATTCCTCGGCGCGACGTTGTTCAAGCGGCGGCCGTTCGCGCTGACGGCGGAAGGCGAAAAATTGTTTCAATTCATCCAGCCGTTTTTCGCGAACCTCGACAAGATTTCCACCGAACTGCAAGGCGGCCAGACGCGGCACATCCGCGTCGGCGCCTCGACCGTCGTGTTGCGCGAGCACCTGCCGGAAGTTTTCCAGGCCGCGCGCAAAAAATTTCCCGGATTGAAACTGTCGTTGCGCGAAGGTTATCCGGCACAACTGGAAGAACTGCTGCAACACGACGAAATTGATCTAGCCTTCACGGTGATTGAAGGAAAAACGCCGGCGGGAATCCATTCGCTGACGCTGCTGGAACTGCCGCTCGTCCTGCTCGTGGAAAAAAACAGCCGCGTCCGGTCGGCGGAGGAATTGTGGCGGCGCGACAAAATTGACGAGCCGTTGATCTGCCTGCCGGCGGCGGAAACGCTGTCCAAAAAATTTCAGGAGGAATTACAGAAGCGCGGCGTGGACTGGTTTCCGGGCATCGAGGCCAGTTCGGTGGATTTGGTCGAGGCTTACGCGGCGAACGGTCTGGGCATCGGCGTCTCGGTGGCGATTCCGCGGAAAAATCTCCCTGCCAGCATCCGCGCGCTGCCGCTGGAAGGATTTTCGCCTGTCGTCATTGGTGCGATGTGGCGCGGGCGCAAGACGGCGCTGATTGAAACTTTTCTGGCCGAAGCGCAAAAACGCGCGAAACAACTGGGGTGAACGGCAACCGTAGCCAATGCTTCATTTGAACCGGACGACGAACCACGACTGCGGCCCCTCGGAAATTTTCAGCGTGGCGTTGGTCGAGGCGACGAGTTGTGCGCCGGATTTTTGCAGCCAGTCGTCGAGCGTCATTTCGTGCGCCTTCAAATTATATCCGCCGAGGACAACGTATTGGATGTTCCGCGCGCGAATTTCTTCCGGTGGATCGCTTAGCAAAAAATGTTCAACGTGCCGCGAACCCAACGGCAGCCAGAGTGAGATGTCACAATCATCCGCGTCGCCGATGAAGCCAACAACCCTGATGTCTGGCGGCAGCAGGGCGCGAACGCCAGCCAGCGGATCGGAACGATGAGAATAGGTGGAATAAACGGTCAGCGCGCGGGAAAGCATACTCGAATTTGGATGTCGTGCGGCGAGTTTCGACAAAATCGTTTGCGCCGGCCATAACGGACGATCGGGTGACATGGCCAGAACAACAAACGCCAAAAACATGACGCCGTAAGCGAGCGAGCGCCACCAGCGCCGACGGATGATTTGCGACTGGCCCGCACCAACGAGCAACAGCGGCAGCAGCAAGGGATAATATGGCGCAATCAGCCGCGCTGGAGTTGCCATTCCGGCTTTGGCGCAATAGACCAGCAGCGCCAGCCATGGCGCAATCAAAACCCAGCGGCACCATCGGGCGGAAACTGACGAGTTTGGATTCCCATTTCGTCTTGCGAAACGGCTCACCCAAAATGAAGCAATCCAAGAAATCAACGCCAGAATGCTGACGCCGAATCCAACGCCCGCCCAATCTTCGGTGGGCAATTCGCCTGTGGCAAAAAAACCATCCTGAAAATCCATCAACCAAGCGTTGGGAACGAATGATTGAACGTGTTGATCCCACCAATGGGACGGCGGAAAAAACGGCGGCACAAAATTGTCCTGCAACAGTTCAAAGCCATTGCCCAAAATGCCGATCAACGGGTTATGCACATCCAAGCGCGAAGGTTCCAGGGGGGTTCCCAGCCAGTCGCCGCTGTAATGATGGTTCATCACCGCAATGGGGAAAAATGAAATCGCCGCCGCCACCGCCAGCGCGAGCGTCGTGGAAATCCACTTGTGCCGCAGCGCGGGGAGCAGTGGAAAAACCGAAATCAACCACGGCAAAAGCAACGGCGCGCTTATGGGTTTTACTCCTGTCATCAAGGCCGCCGCCAGCAGCGAAAACCACAAATCACTGGTCTGGCGCGACACCCGCGCGCGGCAGCCGAAATCAATTGCGGCCAGCGCGAAGACAGCTGAAAAAGCATCGTTGCCGGCGCTTCCGGCTTGGAGCAAAAAAATGTAGCCAGCCGGCAGCAGCCACATCCATTGCCGCGCAACGCGCGGGTGGACGCCGAGCCGCGTGAAGACGCTGAAAACCAAGCCAGGCAGCAATAAGAACGATATGAAGTTGAGAAGAAACAGCGGGTGGTAGGATTTCGTGAACAACAATAACGGAGTAAAAAGCCATTCGAAATCGCAGCCGGAATAATTCATGCGTTCAACGGGAGTGTGAATCCAATGCCACCGTCCGTCCGCCAGCCAATGCAAAACCCGGGGGATATGATATGTCAACGCGACATAATGTGTCGGCGCATAAATAACGCCGCCGAGAAAAATCAAACTCGCGAGCATGGCGAAGCACAACGGCAGCGGCCGGCGGAAGCGGCGGAGAAATTTTTTGCCGCGCGAAATTTTTTTTGCCGGCGGCTCGCGACGCGGAACCAAATCTTTCCGGCGGAAAAAAATGAAAAGGACAAACGCTGCAATGCTCACCGCGTAGCCGGGGCGGTTCAATTGTCCCAGCGCCGAGAGCGTCCAGCCTGCGAGCGTGGCAAACGCGGAAACCCAAATCCAGAATCTGACCAGTGGAAGAAATGACATTTGTTTTCGGTAGTTCGCCCGAACACGCGCGAGCCGACCGTAGGCAGATTTATTCCGCGCGTCAATGGTTTCTTTCCACGGCGGACTGACAATTTACAGGACACACGCGGTCCGGGGCGGGACAAAGCTGCCCGGAGCTGTTTGTTTTTCGGTCAGAGTTGACTTTGGCGCGATGGTTGCTGACAAGCCTTGGCAGATATGCTAATTGCAGCTTGCAATTGGAATTAATACCGATATAAAAAAACAAATGTCTCTGTCATTCTTAAACGGCGTATTAAGGAAAAAGCGCGACAAGATGATGGTGGTTGATCTGGGCAGCCGGACGACCAAGGCAATTCTTTTGGAACGGCACGGGGAAGTCTTGGCGCTCGCCCGTTACGCGTTGCTGGACGCGCCGATTTACGAGAAAAAAATCTCGGTCGAACTGTTGTCAGACCATTTACGCAACGTGTCGGAAGCGCTGGGAAATGCGACGAAGGCGGTGACTCTCTCCGTCGGCCTGGATGATGCGGTGGTGCGGCAAATAGATTTTCCACAAATTCCCCCGGACGAAATACGAATGGTTCTGAAAAACAATTCGAAGGGTTATCTCCAGCAGGATTTGCCGAACCACGTTTTTGACTGTTACATTTTTCCCCCCCGGATGTCGGCGAAATCTGCGGAAGCCGCCAAATCACAGGGCGTGCCCAAGCTGAAGGTTTTGGCGACGGGAGCAAAGGTGCAATTGATTGATGATTTACAGACCGCCATAAAAAACGCCGGACTGGTGCCCGACCACATCGTGCCCGGATTGATCGGGCCGATGAACGCGTTTGAAATGGCCGTGCCGCAGGCCTTCACCGACGAAGTAGTGGCGCTGGTGGACATTGGTTTCAAGCAAACTTCGATTTGTGTTTTGGACCGCGGCGAAATGGCTTTGACCCGCGTGGTCAACATCGGGGGCGACCGATTGACGACCGGCCTGGCCGAAGCGATGAACATCACTTACGCCGAAGCCGAAGGCATCAAAGTCGGGATGGCGCCGGAAGTGCAGTCCGCGCTCGAAACGCAGGTGTTGCCGCTGGGACGCGAATTGCGCGCTTCGCTTGACTTTTTTGAGCATCAACAGGACCGGCCGGTCTCGCAGATTTATGTCAGCGGCGGCTCGGCGCAGTCGGAAATGATTTTGCAGATGCTGCATTCGGAAATGATTGTGGAATGCAAAACGTGGAATCCAACGGGATTCCTGCAACTGGCGTTGCCGGGACATCAAGCGGTGGAAATTGAACATGTGGCGCCGCAACTGACCGTCGCCGTGGGCGTGGCGGTGGCGGCATTTTAACCAAATGGCGTTATGGCGATAAAGATCAATTTGCTGGCCGAGGCGAGAGCCGCCGAAGATTTGCGCCGGCGCGACCCGGCCAAGCGTTGCGCTTATGGCGGGGTGCTTCTCGTCGTGTTGTTTCTAGTGTGGTTCAGCGCGAAACTGGCCGAGCGCATGCTGGCTGAAGAAACCCTGACGAATGTGCAATCGGAAATCCAGCAAATCACGAATGAATATAGTGATGTGACGGTGAACTTGAATAAGATTTCCGAGACGAAAAAGAAGCTTGCGGCGTTGCAGCAATGGAGCAACTCCCGTTTTCTACAGGGCAATTTATTGAATGCACTCCAAAAAACGGCCATTGTTCCAGGAGTGCAGTTGACACATTTGAACGTGGATCAGGATTATACTTCGATGGAGGGAACTCCGGCGCAGAGTAACGGCGACCATACCACCGCTGGCCGTCCCGCGACAGTAGCGGAGAAGATTGATGTCTCGCTTAACGCGCGGGATTCTGGCAGCAATCCTGGTGATCAGGTCAACAAATTCAAGGAAGCCCTGATGAATCAACCTTATTTCCATGCCGTGTTGGACAAAACAAATGGCATCCAGTTGACCTACCTTTCGGCGCCACAAACAGATCCGGACGGCAAACCTTATGTGCTGTTCACTTTGGATTGCCGTTATTCCGACCGTGTATTTTCCGACCAATCATACCGATGAAAAAACTTTCCAAAGAGAAGCGGAACCAGCTCATCATGGTGATTCTCGGCACCGTGGTGCTGCTGGCGTTGATTTACATTGGCCTGATCGCCCCGCAAGACCAGGAGCTTCGGACAATCGCGAATGAAAAAAGTGCTGCGGACGCGAAACTCAACCAGATGAAGATGACGATCAAGCAGTCGGAAAACTCGGCCGCCAAAGTGCGGGAGGCATCCGACCAACTATTGCAAGCAGAGGGTGACCTCGCCTCGGGCGACATTTACGCGTGGACTTATGATCTTATCAGCCAGTTCAAAAGGGCATACGATGTGGACATACCCGCCATTGGTCAACCTGCCATCGGCGCCGTAGATGTGCTGCCGCATTTTCCCTACAACCAACAAGTGACGGTTTCGGTTAACGGCACCGCATATTATCACGATTTCGGAAAATTCATCGCCGACTTTGAAAATAAATTCCCCCATATCCGCGTCGCCAACCTCATTCTCGAACCTGCGGATCCTGACAACGAAAAACTCAATTTCAGGATGGACATTATCGCTCTGGTCAAACCTAACTCCTGATTTAAGATTAAATGAACCCGCGCATTTGTTCACAGCAACTTTTGATGGCCGCAACGCTGGCGATCGCGGTTTGGTCGGCGTCGCTGGTGGCGGCGGAACCAGTCGATCAATCCACCAACCTGTCCGTTTTCATCATGCCCGCCAATCCAAACGAGGGTCACGATCCGTTTTTTCCGAACTCCATCCGCCCTTACCGAGGGGCAATGTTAAGCACCAACAGTCCAGTGACGGCAGCAGCCCTCACCGTCCAGGGCATCACCCGTATGAATGGCAATTATCTTGCTATCATTGATAACCAGACTTTCGGCGTCGGCGATGATGAAGAAGTCACGACCCCACAAGGCTCGGTTCATGTCCGCTGCCTTGAAATCACGGCCAATTCCGTGGTGGTGGAAGTCAATGGCCGACGCCAAGAATTGTCTTTTTCTGACAACCCATGAAATAAGAACAACAAAAAAACAACTGGCTTGCACAAGCCACTTAACCCAAAATGAAAAACACAGAAACAAGTTGGAACCAAATCGGAAAGGAATGTATGAAAAAAATATTGATAACCGCTCTGTTGGCCGGACTTGCACTACAGCAAGCCCTGTCCCAAACCAACGTCCCTGAAACCAGCCAAGACGCGATGAGCGAGACCAATGCGCCAGCCGCCCCGGCGATGAGCGATGAAATGGCCGGTGCTGTCGCCACCAACCAAGCCGTCACCGCTGCTGACGCCGAATCCGCCGCCGCGACCAATACTACAACGATGGCGGACGCAAAAGTCCCGTTGATTTCATTCCAAGATGTTCCGCTTACCACGGTCATTCAGAGCCTGGCTCGGGCGGCTGACATTAATTATATGCTTGATCCAAGTATTGTCTACGGACAGCCCGATCAAAATGGACAAACCAAAACTGAACCCACTCTGACCATCCGCTGGGAAAACATCACCGCCAAACAGGCTCTGTTGGCGGTGCTGGACAACTACAACCTTCAACTCGTTGTAGACCGCACCATCGGCATTGACCGCATTACCCCCAAAGACCCCACAGCCCCGCCGCCGCTCATCACCCGCGTCATCCAGCTTAAGTATGCCGGCGTCTCGAACATGGTGGACTCAATTCAGGCCACGCTCACCGACAAGCGCAGCAGAGTGCTGGCGGACACGCGCACCAGCCAGTTGGTGGTGGTCGCCACGCAGCCGGAACAGGATGCGGTGGACACGCTGGTCAGTCAACTGGACACACCCACCCGG
Source organism: Candidatus Aquilonibacter sp. (assembly GCA_035504945.1). Lineage (GTDB taxonomy): Bacteria > Verrucomicrobiota > Verrucomicrobiia > Limisphaerales > UBA11358 > UBA11358. The sequence continues at coordinate 88,254 of DATJRH010000032.1, forward strand.
CAGGTTTTGATTGAAACCCGCCTGATTGAAATTTCCAGCAATCCCAGCACCGCCAAAGGCATAGACTGGTCGGGCACGCTCGCGGCGCAGCATGTTGGATTTGGAAACAACGTTCTAGCTGGACAATCAGGGCAACCTTATTCTGAAACATTGAGCCAAGCCCCGTTGCTTGGTTATGCAGGCGGTACTAATCCGATTGTGGGAATTGCAAATACCATTACTTATAGCCAAAACAACCTTCTTCAGAGTCCAAGCCTTTTGCTTGACACCGCCCATGGCTTTGACCCAACAACCGCCTTTCTCAATGCCGATGGCGTGAGCGCCGTGCTGTCCTTTCTAAATTCATCGGCGGACGCACAGGTTATTTCCACCCCCCGCGTCGTGACGCTGGACAACGAACCTGCAACCATTTCTGTCACCCGCGCGTTCCCCGTGATCAATGTCACTGCTGGCACGGCAAACAGCACAGGCGGTTCTACAATCGATTACTCCAACATTGGCACTGTTTTAACCGTCACCCCGCGCATTTCTGCCAACGATTATATCTGGCTCAAGGTCGTTCCCGACGTGTCGAGCTTTTTCGACACCGAGACCAAAATCATCGACGGCGCAACTTACCAGGCTGACGTGTTCGATATGCGCCACATTGAAACCCAAGTCCTCATTCCCAATGCCAACACGCTGGTCATGGGCGGCATGGTCACGGACGACCCCAATTCCACCTATACCAAGGTGCCAGTTCTGGGCGACATCCCGATTCTCGGATATGCCTTCCGCAGCGAAAGCAAAACGGAGGACAAGGACAATCTGTTGATTTTTATAACGCCAACCATTGTTCAAGATGCGGATTTTCATCCCACCGCCTCTTCCTTCCTGGATTCCCAGCCGATCCAGGAAAAGCCGGCCATGAATCCCAACAGCTTGTTGGATAGTTCCAAGCCTTATGACTGGTCCAACCCCAAACAAACGGACCCGGATCAGGAAATCCTCAACCAACAAACCACCGAGTAATCCGCACCGCTGGCTTTTGACGGCGCGTTCTCTGGAACGCGCCGTTTTATTTCAGGCCGGCGGCGGTTCATCCGCGATTCGTTTCAGATAATCAAACGAAAAAATTCCCGTCGCGTGGCCGTCCGCCCACACCGGCTGAATCGCGTAACCGCCGACGCTGACAATTTTTTGCAGTTGAAATGCCGGAGGTGCCAATTTGGTTTCGGGATTTTTATAAACGTTCCCCAAAATGTCCGTCTCACCCTTGCAGCCGGCGCATGGACAACAGCGGCGCAATTTTTCCAGCGGAATGAAACTTTCGCTGCCGTCATCCCATTTGATCCCCAGTTCGTTTCCGATGGGCTCGATGTCTTTTGGGCGCATTAGCGTCTCTTCAACCGCCGCTCAAACGCCGCCAGCGTTTCCGGACTGACGTGATGCTCGATGCCTTCCGCGTCCAGTTCGGCGGCCATTTCTGAAATGCCCAGCGAACGCAAAAAGGCGACAACTGTTTCATGACGTTTCTTTGATTCCTCGGCGAGCTGGCGGCCCGCATCGGTCAAAAAAATCGCGCGGTAAGGTTTCGCATTCACGTAGCCGGCCTCCCGCAGCCGCGCCAGCGTGCGGTTGACCGTCACGTGCGTCACGCCAAGCCGCCGCGCCAGATCCGTCACGCGCGCCTCGCCGAGGGAAACGGACAAATCGGCAATCGCTTCGACGTAATCCTGCGCGACCTCGCCGGCGCGGTCGCGCCGCGAGCGGCGGAAGCTCTCGGCCTGCGGCGACAGCGCGCGCGCAGCGGATTTGGAATTGGAACGCGGCATGGCTTCAAAATAATCCGGCGGACGCTTTTGCGTCGAGGTTTTAATTTGTAACCCAAGCTACATTTTTCTGTTGACAGCTGGAATCCATGTTGTATCCTCAGCTACATAATTTTGTTTATGATAAAAAGGATGGCCATTGCTTCGGCGGTTTGCACGGCGGCGTTCGGCGCGGGCGCGCAGGAAACCAACACTGTTCCGCCGGACAAGAGCGGCTACAATCTTTTTAATCCCGTGCCGGAAAATTTGATGCGCGATTTGAGTCCCGACCGCCCGGATGCAACCGAGTCGCCTTACACGGTGGACGCCGGCCATTACCAGTTGGAGATGGATTTCGCCAATTTCACTTACGATAAAACGGACGGCACAACCACGAAGGCATGGCAGGTGGGCGATTTCAACTTCAAGGCTGGTTTGCTCAACAATGTTGATCTCCAGCTCGTCTATGACAATTACCTGAATGTGCAAACGGAGGACAGTTCGGGCCATTCCACCACGCAGTCGGGTTTCGGTGATTTTACCACGCGGCTGAAAATCAACTTGTGGGGCGATGACGGCGGGCGAACGGCCTTTGCGCTGCTGCCTTATGTCACATTTCCGACGGCCACCGATGGTCTGGGAGACAACGCGGTCGAAGGCGGCGTGATTTTTCCGCTGGCGGTGAGCCTGCCTTATGATTTCGACCTGAGTTTGGAAACGGCGGCCAGCTACATAAAAAATGAGGATGACGGCGGCTACCATGAAGAATTCATCGCTTCCGCCAGCGTGGATCATCAGATCGTCGGGAAGTTGAGCGGTTTTCTGGAATTCTTCAGCAACTTTACCAGGGAAAGCCACGCCGGCTGGATCGGAACGGTGGACACCGGTCTGGAATATCTGGTGACCAAAAACATCCAGCTTGATTGCGACTGCTACTTTGGCGTGACACCGGCAGCGGCCGATTACAATCCATTTTGCGGAATTACCGTAAGATTTTAGAAAACGAATCAGGTTCTATGAGTAAAGACAAGGACGTGCCCACGAACATCGAAAAACCTGTGGTAGCCGAAGTCACTGCGGTTTCGCGCCCCGGCGCTGTGTCTCTGGAAGGAATGCACAACAGCGTGACGGTGCCTGATCGTAAAGCCGGTTTCTGGAAGCAAATGGCCGCCTACTTCGGCCCGGGAATTTTGGTCAGTGTGGCCTACATGGACCCGGGCAATTGGGGAACCGATTTGCAAGGCGGCGCGCAGTTCAAATACGGACTGCTGTGGGTCGTTGGCCTGGCCAGCCTGATGGCAATTTTCCTGCAAATTATCGCCGCGCGGGTTGGCATCGCGACCGGGCGCGACCTGGCGCAGTGCTGCTATGATTGGTATCCCAAATGGACGCGCGTGCCGAACTGGCTTCTGGCGGAAATCGCGATCATCGCGTGCGACATGGCCGAAGTCCTGGGTGGCGCGGTGGCGCTGAATATGTTGTTCCACATTCCCATTTTTTGGGGAGTCATCATCACGGGCGTGGACGTGCTGCTGCTGCTGGCCTTGCAAGGGCTGGGCATGAGGATGATTGAAGCGGTGGTGCTGTTGCTGGTCGCAACCATCGGTGTCTGCTATTTCGTCGAGATTTTTATACTGCCGCAGACGCAGCCCAGCTTTCTGGAAATGGGCCGGGCGATGTTCACGCCTACTTTGAGTTCGGCCACCATGATTTATGTGGCCATCGGCATCATCGGCGCGACGGTCATGCCGCATGTGCTGTATCTGCACCCGGCCCTGGTGCAGAGCCGCAAATTCCAGAAAGACGACGCATCCATCCGCAACGCAATCCACTTCAATACCATTGATGTCACCGCCAACCTGTCCGTCGCCTTCCTGATCAACGCCGCCATCCTGGTGCTGGCCGCGATTGTCTTTTTCGGCAAAACTAGCGTCACTGTCGCTGGTGGACAGGTGGTTCAGTTCAACGATTCGACGGACTGGATTCAGGCGGCCAATCTGACTTTGGCGCCGCTACTGGGCACTGCTGCCGCAAGCATCCTTTTTGCCGTCGCCCTGCTGGCCAGCGGGCAAAGCGCCACTATTGTCGGCACGATGGCCGGCCAGGTGGTGATGGAAGGTTTCATGCGCTGGCGAATCAAGCCGTGGCTGCGGCGGCTCATCACCCGCTCACTGGCCATTATCCCCACGGCGATTTTTATCGGCATCCGCGGAGCCGACAACATCAACGACTTGCTCGTCTTGAGCCAGGTGGTACTGGCGCTGCAACTACCGTTTGCGATGTTTCCGCTGTTGCATTTCGCCAGTTCCCGCAAAAGAATGGGCGTGTGGAAACTCGGCTGGTTTTTATTGATCGCCGGCTGGGGTTCGGCCCTGTTGATCACAACGTTCGACCTGTATGGCCTGCCTGACACGTTCAAGCAGGCCTGGCAGGTGATCGCGGGGCATTGATTATTTGCGATGTATAATAAAATTCTAGTGACGTTGGACGCGACGCCGACCGACCGTGCCATCATCGAGCACGTCAAACCGCTCGCCAAATGGGCGGACAGCCGCGTCGTGCTGCTGCATGTTGCTGACGGCTGGGCGGCGCGAACCTACGGGCCGGACGCGGTCAGCCCGGAAATCACCGAAGACACGGCGTATCTGGAAAAAGTCCGCGCCGAATTTCAAGCCGACGGAATTACCGCCGAGGCCGAACTGGCTTATGGCGAGCCGGGCGATGAAATCGTCAAATGGGTGGAAACCAAAGGCTGCGATCTCGTGGCCATGAGCACGCACGGGCACGGTTTGCTCGCCGATTTGTTTTTGGGGAGCGCATCAAGGCGTGTCCGGCACGGCGTCAAAGTGCCGGTGCTCCTGCTGCGCGCGAGATAGTTTCGTAACGCAGACGTTCCCGTCCCGCGAACCTGGCGCCGCCATTTTTCATAATTTAAAATCCTTCGGCCGCTCGACCAGATGCAGCAAATTGCCCTCGCAGTCGGCGAAGAATAAAATCCGCCCGCCGCCCGCCGCCGGACGGATTTCGCCGGTGAAATTCACGCCGCGCTTTTCCAATTCAGCTTTCGCCGCGTCCAACGAATCCACGCGCAAGGCGACATGGCGGAAGCCGGCGAGCTTGTTGTTGCCACGATTTTTCGGCGCGCCTTCCGCCGCGTAAATCTCAAACCAGCCGCCGCCCGGCAGCGAAATCAGCAGCGTCGGCGGATTCTGGCCATTGTTGAAAATTTCCCGCGCGCCGAGCACACGTTCATACCAGTTTTTCAGCGCGGTCGGATCGGGTGAAGGAATGGCGATGTGATCAATGGAGATGTTCATGTTTAATCTTAACTGTAATCTTAATCTTGATCGCTGAAAAGATTAAGATTAAAAGAAGAAAACCAGTTCACTTGCACGTTCAATTTTGTATCATGCGGGAACAAACTTTATGAACGACGAATTTTTTCTCCAACAACGGCTCATCTGCGTCGCCGTGATTGACAAGACCGAAGACGCCGTGCCGCTGGCCGAGGCGCTGCTGGCCGGTGGACTGAACTGCATCGAAGTCACCTTCCGCACGGCGGGCGCGGCGGAATCAATCGCCGCGATTCGCAAAAGCGTCCCGCAAATTTCCGTCGGCGCGGGCACGCTGCTCACGACGGAAAACGTGAAGGCCGCCGCGGACGCCGGCGCGCAATTCGGCGTGTCACCCGGCTTGAATGAAGCGGTGGTGGCCACGGCGGGCAAAAACTGGATGCCTTTTTTCCCCGGCGTCATGACACCGACGGAAGTGGGCCGTGCGCTCGATCTCGGCTGCGACTATCTGAAATTTTTCCCCGCCGAAGCCGCCGGCGGCGTGACCATGCTTAAATCACTGGCCGGGCCGTTCGGCCATACGGGAGTAAAATTTATTCCGACAGGCGGCATCAACGCCGCGGCGCTGCCGAATTATCTGGCTGTTCCGCAAGTCGCGGCGGTCGGCGGCTCGTGGATGGCCGAGCGCAAACTCGTCGCCGAAAAAGCGTGGGGTAAAATCACCGCGCTGACGGCGGAGGCGATGAAAATTATTTCCGCTGCAAAATAAATCGTTTCGCGCGAAGACGGCGAAGTTGCGCGAAGATTTTTCCCGTCACAGCCTTCGCGTTCCTCACGCGACATTTAATTTCCGATGGTGATTTGCAGCGGCTGGTCGCGGCGCTCGGCGAAGCGGCGGATGTAATCGTTCCACGACTTTGCATCCGGAAAATCGCCGCTCTCGCTCCAGCCCGCGCCGAGATAATAAACCAACGGCTTGCCGATTTCGACCTGCGTGATGGCAAGCAAATCGCGGATTGCCGGCTGGCCCTCCGTAAATGTGTGCGTCGGGGCGGTGAATTTGCTGGCGGGTAGATTCGGAAGATCATTGGTGAAAGTTTCGATGCTGCCTTTCGGCAAAATGATGGCGACGGCGGTTACGCCTTTGGCAAAATCCTGCGGCTGCCAATAAGTCATCCAGCCTTCGTCCTGATTTTGCACGACCAGACCTTTGGCCGTGCTGTTTTGCCAAGCATCCTCAAGCAGTGCATTATCCATTGTGACGATATTTTCTCCCGGCCTTTCTGCCAGGCCGACGCCAATTTGCAGCGGCGATTTGTCGTCGCTGCTGAAAGTGCTTTCGACGCGGCTCATGTTCGAGCCGGCATCAATGCTAATGCGCTTCGTCTCGGAAACTTTCCGCCCGTCCGCGTCCCAAGCTTGATAAGTTAGTTCAAATTCCGAGCGAATCGGGCCGGTGGTGATGATTTTGTAACTCCACCAGTTGCTGGAGACAAAAAGTTTGCCGTCCTGCCAGACGCCCAGCCCGCCGTCGCCGCGCGTTTTGCCGACCTTGTAATCATCCTGCGACGGGCCGTTGAGGTTGTAATATTCGCCGGAACCATACATCTGATTGACGATGAGATTGCGCGTGCGCTTGACCCAGACATCCACGCCGCTGCTGATGAGCGGTTCCTGCTTCCACGTTTCCAGCGCCTTGCCGAACATCCGGTGCGCGATGCGGTCGCTTTCCCACGCGAAATCGTCCTCACGTTCCGGCACGTAGCGCGCGAATGTTTTCACGATGGGCGGCGGCACGGCGGCCAAGGCGGAAGCGTCTAAAATGTAATACGTCCGCGTCTCGCCCGGCGCGAGGTCAACTTGGAATAATTTATTCACGGGAAGATTTGACTCAATTCCAGTGTAGGTTTGAGAATCTAAAATGCGCGAAGAGACGCCATCCATGACGATCATTTTTGAAATCTGGTCAGGGCTGAAACGAGAACGATTTTGTTTCCAAGAAGCTAATTGCAATTGCACAGTTTCACAATCGCGTCTGAAATTTGAAGGATTTGTAACCTTAACCAAAATTTCTCCAAAAGGAGCAGACTGTGTAAGTTCGCTTGAACTTCTGCTTTGCAAAACCGCCATCCGATAAACCTCGCTGCCCGCGAGCAAAAATGCGCCAACGCCGAAAGGTTCGGTTGAATCGGCGGCGAAATTTCTCGGATCCTGGCCGATAGGCTGGACGTGCGTGAGTTTGCCGTCGGCATTTACGCAGCCGACGAGCGCCGTCCAGCCTTTGCGCACGGCCGGCTCAAATTTCGCGCGGTCGAGCAGCCCTTGGTTCACACCCCACGCGAGCGAATAGGTGAAAAGCGCTGAGCCGCTGGATTCCTTTTCCGGAAAATCATCCGGGTCGAGCAGACTCGGGCGCCAGAGTCCATCGGGCTGTTGCAGCGAGAGGATTTTTGCCGCCATGTCCTTGAACAACTGCTCGAAACGTGGCCGGTCGGGATGATTCACTGGCAGATATTGCAGCATCCGCACAAGCCCGGCCATGACCCAGCCGTTGCCGCGGCTCCAGAAAACCTTCTGCCCGTTTGCCTCCTCTTTGTCAAAGTAGGTGCTGTCGCGGTAAAAGAGATGCTCGTTGGTGTCACAAAGATAATCCGCCGTGCGCCACCAGTTCGTCACGGCGAAATTGAGATAACGCTCGTCGCCGGTCGCAGCGTAAAGGCGGATCCACGTCGGCGGCCCCATGAACAGCGAGTCGCACCACGTCCAGTTCTTCCTCTCTCCGGTCGGCAACCGGACATAGTCGAGGGTCTTCACCTCGGACGGATTGGCGAGAATGGCGTCAAATCGTTCGCGCAGCGGCGCGATCATTTTCGGGTCGCGATAGAGAAAGTAAAGTTCCGCATAAGTCTGGCCGACGCAATGATCGTCAGCGTCATAAAACAGCGGGCCGAGTTTCCAATCATTCGTCTCGCCCATCGCGAGCATCGCGTCACGGTATTTGGCGTCGCCGGAAATCCCAACCAGCGCCATCATCCCCGCGTCACCCACACCCCAAACCCAGTCAGTCGGCGGATGTTGGTTGTCATTCGCATGCGCGAGCTGCCAGTCGGCGACATGTTGCATGGCATTGAGAACGGCCTGCGGCGTGATGTCGGTGGAGAACGCCGGTGAATTGGTCTGCGAAGTTTCATTTGCGGAACCGGCCTGCGAGCGCGGCCCGCAACCTGCGGCGAGAACAAGAATGGCCATAACAAAAAAGATTTGCCTCCTAAAAATGAATTTCATGCGGGAAAAATTGCCGTCAAAACGCAATTGAAGCAATGGAAAACTGAATTCCGATTGACCGCGCGGGCAAAAAAATTAAACTGCCATCATGTTCGAAAACACCATCCGCCGGATGCCGCGCCCGCAGGACGCGCAGCGCATGAACACGCAGGAACTGCGCGACACCTTTCAAATTTCCAGCCTCTTCGCGCCGGGCGAACTCACCGCCCATTTCACCGACCTCGACCGGCTCGTCGTCGGCGGCGTGATGCCGGCGGCCAAGCCCGTCGAATTGCCGAACCACAAGGAAACCGGCCGCGCGTTTTTCCTCGAACGCCGCGAGCTGGGCGCGATCAACGTCGGCGGCGCCGGCAAAGTCGTCGCGGACGGGAAATGCTTTTCGCTCGAAAAGCTGGACTGCGTTTATCTGCCGATGGGAACGAAAGCGGTTTCCTTCGCCAGCGACGACGCAAAGAATCCGGCGAAATTTTATTTTCTGTCGTGCCCCGCGCACGCGGCGCATCCGGTGGCAACGATGAAATCCGCCGACGCCACACCGGTGGCGCTCGGCTCGCAGGAAGCGTCCAACCGGCGCACCATTTACAAGTTCATCCATCAGGGCGGCATCCAAAGCTGTCAACTCGTGATGGGCCTGACCGCGCTGGAACCGGGCAACGTCTGGAATTCCTTCCCGCCGCACACGCACTGGCGGCGCACGGAGATTTATTTTTACTTCGACCTCGGCGCGAACGTGCTGACGCATTTTCTCGGCGAACCGCGGCAGACGCGGCACCTGTTTTTGCACAACGAAGACGTGGCCCTGTCGCCGAACTGGTCCATCCACTGCGGTTGCGGCACGGGCAATTACAAATTCATCTGGGGCATGGCTGGCGAAAACCAGGTGTTCGACGACATGGACCCGGCTAGGCCGCTGGATTTGCGGTGAACAAAAGCCGCAGATGAACACAGATGTTCAGAACGAAATTTATCTGTGTTTCATTTGTGAAAATCTGTGGCTAAACAATTGATTTTATGAACACAAAACGATTCGAAAACAAAGTGGCCATCGTCACCGGCGCGTGCCGGGGCATCGGCCAGGCCATCGCGCTGGCGTTTGCGCGCGAAGGCGCCACGGTCGTCAGCATTTGCGTCGGCGACCCGGCGAACATCAGCGCCAAAATGAAAAGCCTCGGCGCCAAATTCATTCCTTACACCGAAGATTTTGGCAAGCTCAACCAGAAACGCGCATTTGAATTGATCGCGCAGGCCGTGAAGGACGCGGGCCGCGTGGACGTGCTGGTCAACAACGCCGGCATCATCAAACGCGCGCCGATTGTGGACCATCCGGAGGCGGACTGGAACGCGGTGCTGCAAATCAATTTGTCCGCGCCGTTTTTCCTGACGCAGGCCGTCGCCAAATGGTGGGTCGCCGGCGGACGCGACGCTTCGCCCGCCGACGCACGGCTCAAGGTCGTGAACATCGCCTCCATGCTGTCGTTTCAGGGCGGCATTTTCGTGCCCGGCTACACCGCGAGCAAAAGCGGCATCGCCGGCATCACCAAGGCGTTCGCCAACGAACTGGCCAGGGAACGCGCCAACTTCAACGCCGTCGCGCCCGGCTACATCGCCACGGACAACACCAAGGCGCTGCGCGAAGACCCGGTCCGCAGCAAGGCGATTCTCGACCGCATTCCCGAAGCGCGCTGGGGTTCGCCGGAGGACATCGCCGGCGCGATTTTGTTTCTCGCCTCGAAGGACGCCGATTATCTGAACGGCACGATCATGAACGTGGACGGCGGCTGGCTCGCGCGGTGAAATTCTTTTAGTGCCGGTCACGCGCCGTTTTTTGACGCAGGCGGCGGCGCGAGCTTCTTCCCTTTCCATCGCAAGAGGAGTCCAACGCCGACGATGAGGACGCCGCAGCAGATGAAAGCGAGCCGGCCTTCGAACGGATTGGGGATCGCCGCGAGCAGCATCACAAATCCGCCATAGGGGATGCTCAACCAAGCCACCGTGTTCAATTGCGCATAATCTATCTTCCGGGTCTGTTCGGGATCGGAAATCACCACCGGCGTGTGCAGCCGTTCGAAAAATTCCTCCTCTTGTTTTGTGTATTCCGGTGAATTAAACTGGGCAAACAGCGCCGAGCTGAGGAACCAAACGGAAGTCGCTATCACGGTGACGAAGGTGCCGCCGATCAGCGTATAGTCAGCCATTTCATCTTTCTGGAGCGGGGAGCCAAGCCCCACCAGGTGCTGGAAAATCACCGGGCTTTCGCTCCAGGATTTGAAAATCAACGCGGAGAGAAATCCGACGAGCACCGTGCTCCAACCGGCCCATGGCGGCGTGCGCTTGATGACGATGCCCCAAATCAGCGGCATGATGAACGGCAAGGCCACCATCGCGCTGAACGAATTCATCACGTCGAAAATGTCGCTGCCGAGCAACGAAATGATGTAAGCCGCGACAATAATCAGGATGCCAAACACGAACGAGGAAACCCGGCCTGCGACCATGTATTCGGCTTCGCTGGCGTGTTTGCGCAGGAGCGGCCGGTAAAAATTTTGGACGAATATGGCGGCGTTCTTGTTCAGGCCGGTGTCCATGTTGGCCATCGTCGCGGCGAAAATCGCGCTCATCATCAGGCCGATCATGCCCACCGGCATGTAGTTGATGCCGATGGCCACATACGCGCCGTCGGCGGGGTGCGGAAGACCATGCAGTTGCGGAACAGCCGCGAGGTCAGGATAAAGAATCTTGGCCGCCATCGGCGGAATGAACCAGATGATGGGACCAATCGTGAAAAGAATCGCGGCCAGCAGCGACGCCCGGCTGGCGTTTTTGGAATCCTTCGCGCACAAAAACCGGTCCGCATCCTTCATGTCGTTGCTCGTGCAGATTTGTTTCAGGAAAAAAGCCGCGATCCACAACCACACGATGGTCATGCGATGGGTCTCCGACGGATGCAGATAGTTGCTGGGTAGATGATTGAAAAAAGCCGATACGCTGTGGAGGAAACCGCCGCTGCCATAATGATGGCCGACCGCCTGGATGGACAGCACGGCCGTCACCAGCGTGAGGCACATGAGAATCACCATTTGCAGAAAGGCCGATGCCACGACCGCCCACGCGCCGCCGAGAAAGGAAACAATCAGCACGACCATTCCCACGACCACGATGGTCATGGTCATGTTCATGCCGAAAACCGTCGAGACAAACGTGCTGACCGAGTAGAGCCAGATGGCGGCGTAGACGATGCCGATGGGGATCCAGACCCAGGTGAAGAATTGTTCGTTGAATTTGCCGAACCGGTCGCGCACGCCTTCCATCGGCGTCACCACGCGCATTTGCCGGAATTTCTTGGCGGACCAAAGATAGGCGATGAATGCGCCGAGACCGTTGCCAAGATAAATGGCCAGCACGAGAAATCCGTCGGTGTAGGCCTTGTTGGCGGCGCCGATGAAGGTCCACGAACTGAACTGCGACATGAACGCCATGGCGCCGACCATCCACCAAAGCACGTTGCCGCCGCCGCGGAAGAAGTCGCTCGAATTCTTGCTGAACTTCTTAAAGACCAATCCAATACACGCGACGAAAACGAGGTAGATCGCGATAACGGCGTAGTCGTAATAACTCACTTGCTTCCTTCAGTCTGGAATTTCCCGGAGCTTTCCAAAACGAACCATTTCCTGCCATCCTTGGAAACACGAGCCACCATGATGGGACCGGCAAATTTCTTTCCATTGAGCGAAATGTTCACGTCCTGAATCGCGCCGATTTGCACGAAGGCACGTTCACCGTCAGAAAAGACGATATCCGCCGTGTTGTTCTTGAGTTTGAAGCTCTTGACCAAGCTGGAGAGTTTTTTGATGGAATCATTTCCCACCCGGCCGCAAACCATGGACGCGAGGTAAAATTTTTCCTGCGAGGCGTTCTCGAAGCCGAGCACCGGCACCACGCTCTGGCGGTAGCGCACATTCGAGCCGTTCACGTCGTCGGCAAACGGCAGCGCTTTGGTTTGTTTCGTCCAGCCGTGCAAATTTCGGATGAACGTCAGCTTGCCGTCCTTGTAAGCCACCTCGGCGCCGGGCACCGAAACGGTTTTGGCCGCGCCGTCATCAAAGCCGAGCGGATAGCCGCCTTCCTGGAAAACCAAATTTTGTTTCTTGGTCTCGACCTGATGCAGGTTGATCATGAAATCGTCCTTGACCAGGATCGAGGTATGGATGGTGCCGTCCTTGTCCACATCATAGAGCGGATATTTCGACGCGGCGAAATCCTTTTCGCAGAAAAGGTGCGTCATTTCCCAGCGCTGGCGGAAATTGATGCCGTCGGCGGAGAACTGGAGGATGTTGTCGCAGTTGTAATTCTTGTAAACCAGCCGCGCCTCGTAACTGAAAATCGAGGAGTAGGCGAACTTGGTGTATTTGGCGTTGTATTCAGCCTTGTCGTGATAGGATTTCTGGTTGATAAGCTGCACGTGGCCGGTCTCTTTGTCGCCAGTCAGCAACAAACCGGCGCTGCGCATCGGGACGGAATAATCGCCGAGATGAATCGGCAGCTTTTCCTCCTTCGTTTTCCAGAACGGATTGTCCGGCTGAATCATGAGGAGGTTGAATGCCTTGGTCGCCCAGTAAGGTGAGCCGCCGCAGGAGTAATGCTCCAGAATTTCCGCGCATGGCCGCAGGAAACCCATCGAAAGATGATTTTGCTCGGTGAGAATTTCGTTCGCGAAAAAGAATTTCATCACGCCGTTGCACAGCGTTTTGACTTCACCAGCCGGAATGTCGAGGCAGCCGAGGTGTTGTCCTAGCGCGAGCGGCGAGAGAAACCCGAAACGATAAATCATCGAGCGCCCGAAACACGGCACGCTGCCGTCGCCGGCGTAGAAGTAGCGCAGGTCGCGCGCAAATAGCCGCGCGCGTTCCTTGTGTTTTTCCGCCAAGTCCGGCTTGGATTCGCCGTCGAGAATCACCCACATCAGGTAGTAATAGAGGAACGCCCAAGCGTTGTAGTAATCAATCCGGTTGATGTTGCCGTCGCGATACCAGCCATCGCCCATATACATGTGGTCGCAGCCGGCCAGGTTCGCGTCAATCTGCTCCTGCGAATACGGCATGCCGAACTTCTTCAGCACGGAGTTGGTGATGACGTTGAAGAGCAGCCAGTTGTTCTGGTGATACTTCACCTTCGTGCATTGGAACAGATAATCGGCGACCTGTTTCTGTTCCGCGGCGGAAAACTTGTCCCAAATCAAACCTTTCGACAAATAAAGTCCCCACGTCAGCGCGGCCATCTCGACCAGATGCTGCGCATAATCCACGATGTCGCCCCAGTATTCAGGATGCTTCGGGTCCGTGCCGGCGAGAATGCCTTTGCGATAAAATGCGGCGACGTCCACCTTTTCGCCCTGCCACGAATATTTTCCGTCCTTCGAACTGTGCAGCCACGGACCGGCCATGATCATCGAGCGGGTGAATCCTTCCAACTCGTCGGCGAGAAGTCCGTGATGGCTGCGCGGTCCGGGAATTCGCTGGCGCGCGCCGCCGGGCGACGCGCTGTCCACGACGCCTTTCATCAAGGCGTAAAAGCATTCCTCCCAATGCTTCCGGGTCCAGCCGGTGATGGGCGAGAGCTTGCGGTCGAGCGGAGCTTTGAGAATCAATTTTTTCATGGTGCTACTTGCGAAGCTTGAACGGGTCGTAATTGGTCAGCGGCCATTTGCCTTGCGGTTTCAATTTGCCGAGCAACACCGCCTTGGCCGTCCGCAAACCTTCCGGCGTGAGATTCATGTTCAGCACGATGGTCTTGGCCGACGGAATCAATCCGGCGACTTCCTTGATGCAATACGGCGTGTTGGTGATCAGCACCACCGGATAGCCGCGATCAATCAGCGTCTTGACGTAAGTGTTCGGCTTCTCCTGCCGGTCGTAATAATTCGTGCAGAGAATCAAATCGAACTTGTTCGCCTCGACAAATTTCAAAACGCCTTCCTCGTCCTTGGCGTCCTGGCCAAATTTGGTTTCGTAAGTCTGCAACGTCGGCCAGTCCTGCTCCATCAATTGCGAGAACAGCGCCGGATGATCATAAACGTCGTTGGGCGATTTGATGGAATTCTGCTGATTGATGAGCAGCACTTTCTTTTTCTTGTTCAACGGCAGCGCGTGAAGCTCGTCTTTCACGACCAAAATCGCCTTTTGTGAAACTTTCTTCACGGTTGAGAGAATGACCGGATCCGAGAACGGCTTCGCGGCTTTCGCGGCGTCCACCATGCCCATTTTCTTGAACATGCCATATTGCTCCTTGATGCGGAGGATGCGGCGAACTTTGTCGTCGAGTTCCTCGGACTTAATTTTACCGGCCTCGACCCATTTCTTGATGGTGTAAAACATTTCGCCGCGCCACTGGTTTTCAGCCTTCATCAAAATCACGTCGGCGCCGGCGTCGAGCGCGCGCGCGCAGGCCTCGCCGATTCCGTAACGGTCAATCAACGCGCCCATCGTGATGCTGTCGGTCGTGATGAGGCCGTTGAACTGAAGCTGGTCGCGCAGAATCCCGGTGACGACCTTGCGCGACACGGTCGAAATCTGTTCGGGATCAATGTGCGGATAAATGCAATGCGCGACCATGATGGAATCAATGCCCGCCTCGATGAGCCGCTTGTAGGGATACAACTCGACCTTGTTGAACCGGTCGCTGTCCACGTTGAGCATCGGGCAGGCGTGATGCGCGTCGGTCGCGGAATCGCCGCGGCCGGGGAAATGTTTCGCCGCCGCAATGATGCCGTTTTCCTTGAAACCTTTGACCATTGCGATGGCGTATTCGGCCACGACTTCCGGGTCGTCGCTGAACGCGCGGTAGCCGATTTCGGGATTGTTCGGATTGATGTTCACGTCCACGACCGGCGAGTGAATCATGTCGAGACCGGACGCCTTCATCTGTTTGGCCACGCAGCACGCGACCTGATAAGCCGCCTTCGGGCTGTCACCGGCGACGAGACCCATGCTCGATGGAAATTGCACCACGCCGCCGCGCGAAAAGTCCTTGCTCGTGTCGCCTTCCTGATCAATGACCATGTGCAGCGGAATCGCCGGCGACCGTTGCGCGGCGAGCCGGCGCAATTCGTTGAGCATCTCGGCATATTCCTGCGGCGTGAGATATGGCGGCAGGCCGCCGGTGGCGATTTTTTGCATGGACGGCACGAAGTCCGCGCCCAATTCCTGCTTCCGGGCCTTGTCATCGCTGAAATAGCTGAACATCCGGGTGAACGTCGAAAGCCGGATGCCGCTGCAATGGTAGCGCGTGATGGCTTCGCGCAAATCGTTCGTGATGACCGTGCCCGACATGCCGACCACAACGCACTGGCCGATTTTCTGTTCGAGCGACATTTTACCGAGAATGGCTTCCACACAGGACTCTTTTTTCATAGCAGTGACTTCCCTCCAATTCATTTCAATTGACACACAATCCCGGGAGGAGCGGAACTGGAGAATTTTTTGTAAATTGCAGCAGCCATTATGCAATCCGAAAGCCCGGCGTCAAGCCCGCCTCCGCATCCGCGGCCAAAAAATTTCCCCTTTTGGTCTGTTGGCATATTCACGCCGGTTAAAAATAAAAAATTTTATTGATTGTCGGCGCGCTTCCGTGTCTGCTGGCCAGCCAAAATTTTTATGCACGATCCGCAAATCTTGAAAGATCTGAAACCGGCGAAGGAATTTTTCATCGGCATTGACTCCGACGGCTGCGTCTTCGACACGATGGAGCTGAAGCACAAGGAATGTTTCGCGCCAATGTTCATCAAACATTTCCGCCTCCAGACCGCCAGCAAATACGCCCGCGAAGTCTGGGACTTCGTCAATCTTTATTCCAAGACGCGCGGCTGCAACCGGTTTCCCGCCGTCGTCCACGCGATGAATCTCCTGCGCGACCGCAAGGAAGTCACCGCCCGTGGAGTCGCCCTCTACGACACCGTGCCGCTGGAGGAATGGATCGCGCGCGAAACCAAACTCGGCAACGCCGCGCTCAAAAAGGAAGTGGACGCCGGCAACACCGCGCTGGCCACGCCGCTGGCCTGGTCGGCCGGGGTCAACCAGGCCGTCGCCGACATCGTCTCCGGCGTGCCACCGTTCCCGCTGTTCAAGGAAAGCCTCCAAAAAATGGTGACGAAGGCCGACGTGATTGTCGTCTCGCAGACGCCGACCGAGGCGCTGGTGCGCGAATGGCATGAGCACGACATTGACCGGTTTGTCCGCGTCATTTGCGGCCAGGAACTCGGCACCAAGGCCGAGCACATCCAGTTCGCCGCCGGCGGAAAATATTCGACCGAGAAAATGCTGATGATTGGCGACGCGCCCGGCGATTTGAAAGCCGCGCGCAGCAACCAGGCTTTGTTTTACCCGATTGTGCCCGGACACGAGGAGACCTCGTGGGAGCGGTTTTTCAAGGAAGGCCTCGACCGGTTTTTCGCCGGCACTTACGCGGGCGATTACGAAGCCGGATTGATCCGCGAATTCGACGCCTCGCTGCCGGAAAATCCGCCGTGGAAATAACGAGCCGCCGCGTCCGCGCAAACGGAATCAAGCGCTGATTGCAAATTTGGAAATTTCGTCCAGCTCTTGTTTCACCGTTCGTTGTCCGCGGCTTTGCGCACGGCCAAAACCTTTTGCGACGGAACGTAATTGGCAATGAACTCGCGGTAAAATTCCGCGAACGTTCCGGCGGCGAGATGTGTGCGGGCGTCGGCCATGATTTTCAGAAACAAATGCGAGTTGTGGACACTCACCATCCGCAGGCCGAGGATTTCATTCACGTTCAGCAAATGCCGCAGATAGGCGCGCGTGAAATGTTTGCAAGCGAAGCAATCGCAGGTTTCGTCAATCGGCCGAAAATCGGCCTTGTAAGCGCCTCCTTTGAGCCCGAACGCGCCGCGCCGCGTGAACGCCGTGCCGTTGCGCGCGACGCGCGTGGGCAGCACGCAGTCGAACATGTCCGCGCCGCGCGCGATGAGTTCGAGCATTTGCGCGGGCGTGCCGAGTCCCATCGCATAACGCGCCTTGTTTGCCGGCAAAAACGGTTCGGTAATTTCGATGGCCTTCAACATTTCCGGTTCCGGCTCGCCGACGCTCACGCCGCCGATGGCATAGCCGTCAAAATTCATTTCAACGAGAGCTTTCGCGCATTCTTCGCGCAACGCGGCGTTTGAGCCGCCTTGGACAATACCGAAAACTTTTTGTTCACCGGTGCGCGGCTGTTCGCGGCATTCCCGCGCCCAGCGAATGGTGCGCTCGACGGCGAGGCGCTGTTCCTTGGCGGGTGCGTCGTGCGGCGGGCATTCATCAAAAACCATTGCGATGTCCGAGCCTAGCGTGCGCTGGATTTCCATCGCCTCCTTCGGTCCGAGAAACAGAAGCGAGCCGTCAATGTGCGAGCGGAATTCAACGCCGTGCGGTTTGATTTTCCGAATTTTCGCCAGGCTGAAAACCTGGAAGCCGCCGCTGTCGGTGAGAATTGGTTTTTCCCAATTCATGAATTTATGCAGGCCGCCGGCGGCGCGGATAATTTCCAAACCGGGCCGCAAATTCAAATGATAGGTGTTGCCGAGAATGATTTGCGCGCCCATCTCCAGCAATTCGCGCGGGTCGAGCGCCTTGACGCTGGCCTGCGTGCCGACCGGCATGAACACGGGCGTGTCCACACCGCCGTGCGCGGTGGTCAGTTTTCCGAGGCGCGCCTTGGTTTGCGAATCGGTTTTGAGGAGTTCAAACATCGCCGGAAATTTCGGCAAACGAAACGTCCACGAGCAAATCGGTGGCGATTTTTTCCAGGTCTTTTTTCAGCACGGCCAGGTCGCAGCCTTCGGGAAGTTGCAGGCGCGCGGCGGCTTTGAACAAATTTTCCCCGCTCATCGGCGCGCTGACGATTTCGCTGGAAAATTCCTCCACGTTCACGCCTGCGCGGGCAAGCGCGGCGGAAATTTCGCGGACAATTCCCGGACGGTCGTGGCCGACCACTTCCAATTTCACTTGCCGTCCCGCCGCCGGGGAAATTTTCGCTTCATCCGCGCGGACAGTGATGTTGAGTCTGGAAATTTTTTGCAGCGCGTCGAGCAGCGCCGGTTGCTGATCGGCGGGAATTTCAATGCGCAAAATGCCGGCAAATTCCCCGCCCAGCCGGCACAGGCGGCTTTCGAGCCAGTTGCCGCCGTTTTCGGCCACGGCGCGCGCGACCAATTCCACGAGGCCGGTGCGGTCCGGCCCGATGACGGTCATCACGAGCGGAATTTGCATTGTGGAAAATTTATGGCTGGCTGGTGATTTTATGCCAGTCCACACCCTGTCTTCCGGCGTAGGCGGCAAACGCCTTTTCGTTTTGAATCAACGCGGCGCGCACGACGCTCGAATCATCAGCGCGGCCCAAGTCCAGCAGACTGTCGGGAATGATGCCCATTTTTTTGTGCGCGTAGAGCAGCGCGAACACGGCCTGCGCCACCGCCGGATAGGGCAGTTCCTTGTAGGCACCTTCAATCGCGTCCTCCACGGCGTCGGCGAGAAATTCAAGCTGGTCCACAAGGTGCGGAAATTTCGGCGCGTTGATTTGGGTGAATTCCAGTTTCCATTGCGGCAACTGGCGCAAAACTTTTTCCGCGATGGCGGGCGTGACGCTGGCGGCGCCGTTGTTGACGAACCTGGCGATTTCAGACATGGCGGCAATTTAGGCAAACTGCCGCCGCCGTCAAAGTGAAATCGTCGTGACGAATCGCGCTTTCTTTTGCGGCGAAATTTTTGTAACGAATGGGCGTGCAAGATTTGATCGCCAAAACCGACACGCTGCTGGAGGCGCTGCCGTATATCCAGAAATTCAACGGCGCGACCTTTGTCGTCAAATACGGCGGCAGCTTCATGGATTCGCCGGACGAAAAAATCCGCACCGGCGTCGCGCGTGACATCGTGTTTCTGGAAGCGGTCGAAATCAATCCCGTCGTCGTCCACGGCGGCGGCAAGGCCATCACCCGCGCGATGGAAAAGGCCGGCTTGAAGGCAAACTTCATCCAGGGCCAGCGCGTCACCGACGAAGCCACGGCGAAAATCGTGGACGACGTTTTGTCGCGCGAAATCAATCCCGAAATCGTCAAGACCATCAACGAGCTCGGCGGTAACGCCGTGGGTTTTGCCGGGCCCGACATTTTCAAATGCAAAAAACTTTTGCTCGACGATTTGGAAAATCCCGGCAAGAAAATTGACATCGGCTACGTGGGCGAAGTCATCGCCGTCAACGCCGCGCCGCTGAAGGAAAGCATCTGGTGCGGCTTCACGCCGGTCATCAGTCCGACCGCGCGCGGCGAGGACGGGAAAATTTACAATTGCAACGCCGACATCGCCGCCGCGCAACTGGCCATCGCGCTCAACGCCAAACGGCTGGTGTTCATGAGCGACGTGCCCGGCCTGCTGCGTGATCCAAAAAATCCCGAGTCGGTGATTTCGCATTTGAAAACCTCTGAAGTCGCCGAGTTGAAAAAATGCGGCGTGATTGACAAGGGCATGATTCCGAAGACGGACAGCGCCGTGGCCGCCATCCAATCCGGAGTGGAAAAGGTTTCGTTTGTGGACGGCCGCGTGTCGCACGCCGTCATGCTGGAAATTTTCACCGACGAAGGCGTCGGGACGGAAATCGTTTTGTAATTTACGATTTACGATTTACGATTTACACGATTCGCAAATGAAAGAAATTTTTTCGCCGCCTCCGCTCGTGCAAAACCAGTTCGAGTCCATCCGCGATTTGTTCTCGAAAAATGTCGTGCCGAGCTATGGCCGGTTTGACCTCGCGTTGAGCCACGGCGCAGGCAGTTACGTTTTTGATGTCGCCGGCAAGCGCTACCTCGACCTCGGCGGCGGCATCGCTGTCAATTGCCTCGGCCACGCGCATCCGGCCATCGTCGAAGCGCTCACCGAGCAGGCGAAAAAATTGATTCACGTCTCGAATCTTTATTACACCGAGCCGCAAGGCCGGCTTGCGGCGGAAATCGTCAAACGGCTCGGCGCCGGAAAAGTTTTCTTTGCCAACAGCGGCGCGGAAGCGAACGAAGGCTTGTTCAAAGTCGCGCGCAAATTTGGCCACGACGAAGGCCGGTTTGAAATATTGACCGCGACCAATTCCTTTCATGGCCGCACGCTCGCCGGCATTGCCGCCACCGGCCAGGAAAAAGTCAAAAAGGGATTCGAGCCAATGACGCCGGGCTTCCGGCACATTCCTTTCAACGATTTGGCTGCCGCGCGCGCCGCGATTTCTCCGGCGACCGTCGCCATTTTGATTGAAGGCGTGCAGGGCGAGGGCGGCGTGACGCCTGCGACGCCGGATTATTTGCTCGGCCTGCGCGAGCTGTGCGACGAGAAAAAACTGCTGCTGTTCATGGACGGCGTGCAGGACGGACATTTTCGAACCGGAAAATTCCAAAGCTTTCAGCGGGTTCTTGAAAATATTTCCGATGGCGAAAAATTTCTGCCCGACGGACTTTCAATGGCCAAGTCGCTCGGCGGCGGCTTTCCGATGGGCGCGTTCTGGCTGCGCCCGCCGTTCGCGGATTTGCTCGGGCCGGGCACGCACGCGACGACGTTCGGCGGCACACCGCTGGCTTGCGCCGTCGCGTTGAAAATTTTTGAAGTCATCGAGAATGAAAAGCTGGCCGAACAGGCGTGCAAGCTCGGCGGCTGGATGCTCGACGAATTGAACCGGCTCGCCCAAAAACATCCGGCCGTCGTCAAAAACGCGCGCGGCCTCGGTTTCATGCTCGGCTTGGAGCTGGCGGAAAAAAATCCCGCGTTCACAGCCAGCGACAAGCCGGCGGCGATTCAATTTACCAACCGGCTGCAACAAGCCGGCGTGCTGGTCATTCCGGCGGGCGCGCAAGTCATCCGGCTGTTGCCACCGCTGAATTTGACGTGGCAGGAAGCCGGCGAGGGGATTTCCAAAATTGAGGAAGTCATTAAACTGCTCGCTTGATTTCATGACGCCCGAAGCGCACAGGCATTTGTCGAAACGCGATCCGGTAATGCGCCGGCTCATCCGCGAGCACGGGAAATGCGACCTCGCGCCAGAGACACGACGTTCGCCGTTCCAATCGCTCGTGATGGCCGTTGCGCACCAGCAACTCAACGGCACAGCGGCAAATACAATTCTTTCGCGCTTCAAAAAATTGTTTCCCGGACGGAAATTTCCGCGACCGGAGGATTTGGCGAAGGTTTCGGACAAACAAATCCGCGCGTGCGGATTTTCCTTCGCCAAAATCAAATCCATCCGCGACATCGCGGAAAAAACTTTGAACGGCATCGTGCCGACTTCGCGTCAAATCATCCTGTTGTCCGATGACGAAATCATTTCGCGGCTGACGCAGGTGCGCGGCGTCGGCCAATGGACGGTGGAAATGCTTTTGATTTTTCAGCTTGGGCGGCACGACGTTTTACCAGCGGGCGATTTTGGCGTCCGCACCGGCTTTCGCCACGCCTACAAAAAGCGCGATTTGCCCGCGCCGAAGGAAATTCTCGCGCACGGCGAAATCTGGCGTCCGCACCGCACGACCGCGTCGTGGTTCCTCTGGTGCGTGGCCGATGCGGCGAAAAAGAAGTGACGCCGCGCCGCGCTTGGGTTATAAAATTACCTTTGGGCGACAATTCCCAAAATTTTGGTTTATGAAAAATTTGCTGTCATTGGAGAAATTGCCGAATGGCGACATTGAAAAAATTCTGCGCGACGCGGTCATTTTCAAGCGCGAACGGGCGCGGCTCGACCGCAAACCGCTCGCCGGCCAGACTTGGGCGCTGATTTTTTCCAAGTCGTCCACGCGCACGCGGGTTTCGTTCGAGGTCGGCATCCGCGAACTCGGCGGAGAAGTTTTGTTTCTCAACGCGAATGACATCCAGCTCGGCCGCGGCGAGCCGGTCAAGGACACCGCGCGCGTTCTGGGACGCATGATTCACGGCGCGGTCATCCGCACGTTTGCGCAGAGCGACGTGGAGGAGTTCGCAGAATTTTCCAAAATTCCGACACTCAACGCGCTCACGGACGACGAGCATCCGTGCCAGATTCTCGCGGACATTTTCACGTTCAAGGAAAAGCATGGGCCGATTTCCGGCAAAGTCGTCGCGTTCATCGGCGACGGCGCGTGCAATGTGCCGCGCTCGTGGATTTTTGCCGCGGCGAAAATGGGATTTGAACTGCGCATCGCCTCGCCGAAAAAATTTCAGCCGCCCGCCGCGCTTTTGAAACGCGCCGGAGGAAAAATTTCCTGCACCGAGGACGTCCAAAAGGCCGCGAAGGGCGCGGACCTGCTTTACACCGACGTCTGGGTTTCGATGGGCAAGGAAGAGGAAAGTGCCGCGCGGCTCAAGGCGCTGCAGGGCTATCAAATCAACCAGCCGCTCGTGAAACTGGCGAATCCCGGCGCGCTCGTCATGCATTGCCTGCCGGCGCATCGCGGCAAGGAAATTGACGAGGAAACATTTGAGGCCAACGCGGAAACCATTTTCGCGCAGGCCGAAAACCGGCTGCATGTGCAAAAAGCGATTCTGAACTGGGCGGTTGCCTGATTTTGCGGTGAACGCAGCCCGGTTTTTGTTTGAGCAAAAACACGCGTTCGGCTATCTCAAGATTGCGACAACGCGCAAATGAACGAAAACCAACCCAACAAAACCCGGCCCAGCCTCTGGCAGGACACGATTGACTGCTGGCAACTCCTGTCGAACAAAACATTTTTCTTCAGCCTGCTGGCGGCGTGGCTGGCGTTGTTTCAATTCTCGGGCAATCCCATTCTTGGTTACGTCAAAACGCCGTCGCTGTTTTCGTGGATGCTGGACATGTATAACAACCCGACGGCGGACGACGCCCACGGCAAATTCATCCCATTTCTGGTCGTCGGACTTTTTTGGTGGAAACGCAGGGTGTTACTCGCGTTGCCGTTAAAAATCTGGTGGCCGGGATTTTTAATTTTAATTTTTGCGCTGGCGCTGCACGTTTTCGGTTTTTTGATCCAGCAGCCGTATTTTTCCATCGTTGCGTTGTTTGCCGGCGTTTTTGGTTTGATGGGACTGGCATGGGGGCGCGACTGGCTGCGGCACTCGGTGTTTCCGTTCTGGCTTTTTATTTTTTCAATTCCGCTCGGCGAGCGCGGCCAGATCATCACTTTCCCGCTGCAACAAATCGTTTCGTGGCTGACGGAAAAATGCGCGCACGTTCTGGGAATTGACGTGATCCGCAACGGAACGCAATTGCTTGATCCGTCCGGCACTTACGCCTACGAAGTGGCGGCGGCGTGCAGCGGCATTCGCAGCCTGGTCGCCGTTTTTTTGCTGGCGGCGATTTATGGCTTCGTCGTTTTTCAATCTCCGTGGAAGAGAATTTTTCTGCTGGCACTGTCGCCACCGTTTGCCGTCCTGGGAAATTTGCTGCGAATGCTTTTGATCATCGTGGCGGCAACAATGGGCGGGCGCGCGGCGGGTGATTACGTTCACAACAATTGGCTCATCAGCCTGATTCCCTACGTGCCGGCCATCGCCGGGTTTCTGCTGGTCGGCCGCTGGCTGGAAAATCGGGAGGCAAAAAAGTTGCGCGCATGAAAAGTCAAAAATGGATTTTGTTTGCGGTCGCGCTGGCGCTGATGGCCGGCGGCGCGGCGCTGATGGAGCGGCTCAGGTCGCATCCGCAACTGGGCCGGCCGGGCATCAAGGCCGAGCCGATTGCCGGCAGCGTGGCGATGAAAATCAGCCTGCCGGAGCGCGCGCTGGATTTCACCTCGACCAATGTGCCGGAGCCGAAGGTCGTTCTGGGTTATTTGCCGGAAGATTCAAGTTATGCCGAACGCATTTATACCGCACCCGATGGTTTTTGGGTTCAAGGCACGATAGTGTTGATGGGCACCGACCGCACGAGCATTCACAACGCGGATTTTTGCATGCGCGGACAAGGCTTCGATCCATTTGCGAAAAGCGTTGTGGAAATTCCCATCGGCGGCGCGCAGCCCTATTCCTTGCCGGTTTCGGAATGGAAAGTCAGCGGCACGTTCCAACAAGCGGGCGGCGAAACGGCCAAGGTCGGCGGCGTTTATGTTTTTTGGTTTGTGGCCGACGGCGATGAAACGCCAAGCCATTTTGAAATGATGAAAAAGCTCGCGGTGCATCTGCTGAAAACCGGCGTCATGCAGCGCTGGGCTTATGTCAGCTATTTTTCGCCTTGCGCGCCGGGGCAGGAGGACGCGGTGTTCGCGCGAATGAAAGAATTGATCGCGGCATCCGTACCCGAATTTCAGCCGCCCCCGGCCAGGCGCCAAACAGTAAAAGATTGAATTCCAGCACGGATTGTTTAACCTCAAAATTCTTTACAGATAGAAAACCATGCTGCGGCGCGATCGTCAAATTCGGACACAAATCCTCCAGTTGGTGGATGCCCTTCTCTTTGCACTGGGTTTTTATGTGGCGTTTGCCCTGCGCACCAATCCGCAGGTCACCGCCTGGCTGAAACTGGATGTGATCCAGCCGGAAATGTTTGAAAATGCCGTCTGGTTGATCATTCCGTTGATGATCGCCGCGCCACTTGTTTTGGAATCGCAGGGCTTTTACAACCGTCCCGTGCCGGATTCGCGCCGGGCGGTTTTATGGCCGCTTTTTAAAGGCTGCCTGATCACAACCCTCGGCCTGGCAATAGCGACTTACGCCTTTCATTTGATCCTTCCGCGCGGCGTGGCCACGTTTTTCGGCTGCATCAGCTTCAGCCTCGTTTATCTGAAGGAAGAATTGCTGCAATTGGTCGTCCACAGCAAACTCGCGCAGTCACAGCTCAAGCGCCGTTTCATCCTCGTTGGCATGGAAAAGGAAATCACCGTGCTGCGCCGCGAACTGGAGCAGCGGGCGGACGACGACATCGAGATTGCCGCCGAATTCGACCTCAAGCAAATGGCGGCGGGGGAACTGGTGCATCTGCTCCACGAACTTTCGGTTTATGGCGTGATCCTCAACGCCCGCCACGCCTATTTCGAACACGTCGAAAGCATCGTCAAAGCCTGCGAACTTGAAGGCGTTGAAGTCTGGCTCGTCGCCGATTTTTTTGGAACGCGGATTTCGCGCACCAGTTTCGACGAACTGCTTGGCCGCCCGCTGCTGGTTTTCCGCAGCACGCCCGAAACTTCGTGGGAGGGCCTCGTCAAACAACTTGTGGATTTTTTTGGCGCGTTGTTTTTGCTGGCGGTCACACTGCTGCCGATGTTGGCCATCGCCCTGCTGATCAAGCTCACTTCACGCGGCCCGGTGCTGTTCCGGCAAAAACGTTCCGGCCTCAACGGCGCGCCTTTCATGCTCTACAAATTTCGCACCATGGTCACCAATGCCGAGCAGTTCAAACACGAACTCGAAGCCATGAACGAAATGAGCGGCCCCGTTTTCAAGGTCACCAACGACCCGCGCGTGACGCGGCTGGGGAAATTTTTGCGCCGTTACAGCCTCGACGAATTACCGCAGCTCTGGAACGTCCTGCGCGGCGAAATGAGCCTCGTCGGCCCGCGCCCGCTGCCCGTGGATGAAGTCAAGCGCTTTAACGATTTCGCCCATCGCCGCCGCTTGAGCGTCAAGCCCGGCCTCACCTGTCTCTGGCAGGTCAGCGGCCGCAACAAAATTTCCGACTTCCGGGACTGGGTGCGCCTCGATTTGGAATACATTGACAACTGGTCGCTCTGGCTTGATTTGAAAATTTTGTTCAAAACCATTCCCGCCGTCTTCGCCGGCACGGGAGCGAAGTAAACTCGTTGAATGGTTTAATCGTTGAACCGTTGAACCGTTTCGCTATGCTTGCACCTCGCAACTTGGCGATCTAACGATTCAACCGTTTAACGATGCAACGATGAAAACATCCGTCGTCACTGGCGCTGCCGGCTTTCTCGGCTCGCACCTTACCGATTTGCTGCTCGCGCGCGGCCACAAAGTCATCGGCCTCGACAATTTTGTCACCGGCAGCGTGGACAACATTTCGCACCTCGGCGGCAATCCCCATTTCAAATTCATCCAGCAGGACGTGACGGAATTTATTTTTCTCGATTGCCCGGTGGATTACGTCTGGCATTTTGCATCGCCCGCCAGCCCGATTGATTATCTCGAACTGCCGATTCAAACCTTGAAAGTCGGCTCGCTCGGCACGCACAAGGCGCTCGGCCTGGCCAAAAATAAAAAGGCGCGCTTTCTGATTGCCTCGACTTCGGAAATTTACGGCGATCCGCTCGTGCATCCCCAAACCGAGGAATACTGGGGCAACGTCAACACCATCGGCCCGCGCGGTTGTTACGACGAAGCCAAGCGTTTTGCCGAGGCGATGACGATGGCCTACCACCGCGAACACAAAGTCGAGACGCGCATCGTGCGGATTTTCAACACTTACGGCCCGCGCATGAGGCTGAATGACGGCCGCGTCGTCCCGGCATTCGTCAGCCAGGCATTGAAGAACGAACCTGTCACCGTTTTCGGCGAGGGCAGACAAACGCGCAGCTTTTGCTACGTCTCGGATTTGATTGAAGGCATTTATCGCCTGATGATGAGCGATTACGATTTGCCGGTGAACATCGGCAACCCGACTGAAATGACGATGCTGCAATTCGCCGAGGAAATCATCCGCGCGACCAAATCCAAAAGCAAAATCGTTTTCAAACCGCTGCCGCAGGACGATCCGAAACAGCGCAAGCCCGACATCACGAAAGCCAAAAAAATCCTCGGCTGGGAACCCAAAGTGCCGCTGGCCAAGGGACTGACGGACACCATTGCCTACTTCCGCGCGCGAGTTTAAATCCATTTGCGATTTATGCGCCGGTTGAAAACCATTTCCAATTTTCACAAGAAGTTGCAGTAATTCAAACCATGTCACTTGCTTTTAACTTGCGAAATGTCCACGGCTGTGGTTTTCTTAATTTTACCTCCCGCCGCAGTTTTGCCGGCGGCGGAAGCATAAACCGATTATGAAAATTGCGTCGTTGCCGCGAAAAGTGGCGCGCGGACTGCCCTATTTGGGCAAGGAATTGCGCGCCATCGTTTCCGACCACACGCCGTTTTTCATCGGGCTGCCCCGTACCGTCCACATCTGGCGTGGCGCGCCCTGCAACGCCAAGTGCATCATGTGCAATTACGGCTACCTCAAAGGCGACGCGCTCAAGGAAATTTCCCGCTCCAGTTTCACCGACGAAATGATGCCAAGCACGCTGTCGCAAATCCATGAATTGTGCGGCGGCGGCACGCTGGTTTCCTACATGGGCGGCGAACCGACCACCAGCCGCAACCTCACCGAATGGATTGAGCAGGCCGGAAAACTCGGACTGGATTTTCGCTTCACCACCAACGGCTACATCATGAGCGAGGAAATGGCCAACCGCCTTGTCGCCGCCGGTTTGTTCAACATCGGCGTTTCGCTGGAATCGCTCGACCCGAAAATCAACGAAGTCATCCGGCCGCATCCCGAAGGCACGGCGAAAACGATTCGTTGCATTGATTTGCTCTTGCAGGCGCGCGCGCGGCAGAAAAAGCATTTAAGCATCAACGTCAAGACCGTCCTCACCGAAATCAATCTCGAATCCTTCATCGAAATCACCAAACGCTACGGCAAAATCGAAGGCATGATGTGCACGCCACAAATGTTCGAGCCGATGGACGGCATGCCGCCCGCCACCAAGGAAATGCTTTACATCAAGGACATCAGCCGCCTTCAGCGCCTCACTGATCAAATCCGCGAACTGAAGCGCGACGGCTACGCCATCCACGTCACCGAGCACGGACTGGATGAAATGGTGAAACTTTATCGCGACGGCGTCGGCCAAGAATTCACCATGCACAACAAAAAGCTGGAAATGGATCCGTCCGAACCCCAGTGCAACATCGGCACGGACAGCATGTGGATTCATGACGGCCAGGTGAAGCTTTGCCCCTATCATCCGCCCATCGGCAACGTAGTGACGGAGACAAAAACTTTGAAGGAAATCTGGAACAGCGAAATCACCCGGCAGGTCCGCGCCGGGACGCGCGCCTGCCGACGGCTTTGCACCATTTCCTGCCTGCGCCGCACGCCGCTCACACACAAAGTTTCCACTTTTCTGAAAATCGCCTAGACTGCGGCGAATGATTTTTCGCGCGCGCCAGTTTGAATTTATTTTTCCGCGCCCGACGCTCGTCATGGGCGTCGTCAACGTCACACCCGATTCCTTTTCCGATGGCGGCCGATTTCTGAACGCGAACGCCGCCGTCGAACACGCGCTCAGGCTCGCGGGGCAGGGCGCGGATATTCTGGACATTGGCGGCGAATCCACCCGGCCCGGCGCGGAACCGGTCGAAGAAAAAGAAGAATTGCGCCGCGTAATACCTGTCATCGAAAATTTGGCGGCAAAAATTAAAATCCCGCTTTCGATTGACACCGTGAAGCCCGCCGTCGCGCGCGCGGCGTTGCAGGCGGGCGTGAGCATTGTCAACGATGTCGGCACCGGCCGCGAAGGCGCTTCGATGTGGAAGGTGGTTTCGCAGTTTCGCGCAGGTTACATTTGCACCCACGCGCAGGGTGAACCGAGAACGATGCAGCAAAATCCGGCCTACGCGGATGTCGTTCGCGAAGTCGGCGAATTCTTTTTGGAGCGGCTGACGTTCATGCTGAACGAGGCCGGCATCGCGGCGGAGCAGATCGCGCTGGACCCCGGCATTGGCTTTGGAAAAACGCTTGAGCACAATTTGGAATTGCTGGCAAACTTGCGGAGCTTTGCAAAGTTGCGCCGCCCCCTGCTGGTCGGTGTTTCGCGCAAGTCGTTCATCGAAAAATTGCTCGGGGCAAAGGTGAATGAGCGCTTGCCAGCCTCGCTCGCGTGCGCGACTCTGGCGGTGGCCGACGGCGCGCAAATCATCCGCGCGCACGATGTGGCGGAAACAGTTCAGGCCGCGCGCATGGCGGAAGCCCTGCTTGCGCGAAGGAAAAAATAATGTTGTGGACTTGGTTCCAGGACGGCTGGCGTCCCGCGTTGGAAATTTTCATCCTCGCGGTGACGATTTATTTCATATCGCGTTTCCTGCGCGGCACGCGCGGCTGGCCGGTCGTGGTTGGTTTTGTCGTCGTTTTGCTGGTGCTGAAGGCTGTGGCGAGGGTTTTGGATTTTCTGGATTTGCAGGTGTTGAGCTTGCTGCTGGACAACGCATCCTGGCTTATCGCATTTGGCGCGCTGGTGATTTTTCAACCTGAACTGCGCCGGATTCTGTCCGAGCTGGGCAACCTGCCGCTGTTCGCCACTATACATGAACAGCGCGAAAGCATCGAGGTCATCGTCCAAACCTGCGAGCGGCTCGCCGAGGTGAAAATCGGCGCGCTCATCGCCATCGAACAAACCATCCAGCTTCACGAAGTCGTCGAGTCCGGCGTGGCGGTGGATTGCGAGGCGACGCCGGAAATGCTTGAAACCATTTTTTTCCCGAACAATGCGATTCACGACGGCGGCGTCATCATCAAAGGCGACCGTATTGCTTACGCCGCGTGCATTTTTCCGCTGACGCAGCGGCAGGATTTGAACAAATCGCTTGGCACGCGCCATCGGGCGGCCATTGGCTTGAGCGAGGAAACGGACGCCGTTATCGTCGCCGTTTCGGAAGAGACGGGAATGATTTCGCACGCTTACAAAGGCCAGTTGGTGCGCGGCGTCACGCTCGAGGAACTGCGCGCATTTCTGACCTTGGTCATCGTGCAGCCCGAAAAAGGGCGCAGCGGCCTCGAATGGCTCCGCAACCAATTCATCCAGCGCTACAAGCCGCGCGCCGCCGTCATCACCAAACACGAAACGCATTCCGCCAAACATGAAAAGAAGCTGCCGGCTGCCTAGCTGATTTACCCGTTATGCGCGATTGGCTGACAAAAGATTTCGGATGGAAAATTTTTTCCGTCATTCTGGCCCTCGTCATCTGGTTCACCGTCCGCAACGGTGGCGACGAATCCGGCGGACCCGGCTTGTTGTCCGTTCAAAAAACCTGCACCAACGTTGTCTCCGCCGTTTTCGCCGACGTCGGCGCGCAGAATGTCCTTATCAAAACGAACACCGTCGTGGTCACCGTCAGCGGCTCGCCGGACGTGATCGCGGCGTTGACCCCTGACAACCTTCACGCCATCGTCAACCTCGCCGGAATTGATGCGGCGCATGATACGAAATTCCGCGTGGAAGTGGCCGTGCCGCCGCGGGTGACGCTTTTGAATGTTGACCCGCCGGACGTGACGGTCACAATTTCCACCAACCAATGACCGCGCCGAAAAAAATCTTCGGGACCGACGGCGTCCGCGGCACCGCGAACGTCGAACCCGTCACCGCCGAAACCGCGCTCAAGCTCGGACGCGCCGCCGCGCACGTCTTCAAAAATCTCAGCAAACAGGCGCGCGGCCACGGCAGGCACAAAATCGTCATCGGCAAGGACACGCGCCTGTCCGGCTACATGATTGAAAACGCCATTTCGTCCGGCATCCTTTCGATGGGCGCGGACGTTTTGTTCATCGGCCCGCTGCCCACACCCGGCGTCGCCTACATCACGCGCAGTCTGCGCGCCGATGCGGGTATCGTCATCACTGCCTCGCACAATCCCTACGCCGACAACGGCATCAAATTCTTCCGCGCCGACGGCTACAAACTCGACGACAAGATTGAAAGCGAAATTGAGCACCTCGTCTTCGGCGGCGAAATCGAAAAAGTCCGGCCCACCGCCGCGGAAATCGGCAAGGCCGTCCGCATTGACGATGCGCTGGGCCGCTACATCGAATTTGCCAAGGCCGGCTTCCCAAAAAATCTCACGCTTGAAAACCTGCGCATCGTCGCGGACTGCGCGCACGGCGCAGCCTACAAATCCACGCCTTGCGTCCTGCGCGAACTTGGCGCCGAAGTCATCGTTTATGGCAACGCGCCCGACGGCAAAAACATCAACGAAAATTGCGGCTCGATGTTTCCTAAAAATCTTTGCGCCAAGGTCGTCGAGCATAAGGCGCATCTGGGCATCGCGCACGACGGCGACGCCGACCGCGTTTTGCTCTGCGACGAAAATGGCAAATTGATTGACGGCGACGACATCATGGCCATTGCCGCGCTGGAAATGCTCGAACAAAAAACGCTGGCGGAAAAAACGCTCGTCGCCACCGTGATGAGCAATGCCGGCCTCGAAGCCGCGATAAAAAAAGCCGGCGGCAAAATCGTCCGCGCGCCCGTCGGCGACAAAAACGTGATTGATGAAATGCTCAGGCACGGCTTCAACTTCGGCGGCGAGCAGAGCGGCCATTTGATTTTTCGCGATTTTAGCACGACTGGCGATGGCCTGGTCGCCGCGCTGCAAATTTTGCGGATCATGAAGACGAAGGGGCAGCCGCTCTCCAAACTCGCGCGATGCTGGACGCGCTTCCCGCAACTCGTGGCCAACGTGAAAGTGCGCGAGAAAATTCCGTTCGAGCAAATCAACGGCGTCATGAAACTGGTGGCCGACGCGGAAAAAGATTTGCAGGCGCAAGGCGGACGCTTGCTGCTGCGTTATTCTGGCACCGAACCGAAGGCGCGCCTGCTGCTCGAAGGCAGCGACGCGAAAGTTTTGGAAAACTGGTCGCAAAAAATCTGCGGCGCGATTCAAAAGCAGGTTGGCGCTTAATTATCAAAAATTTTTAGTCCACCCCGATCCCTCCATGTCGAGAAAATCCGCGCCAAGTTTCCAAGTCAGTGTTTTTGTGCGTTCATCCACAGAAATGTAAGCACCGGCTGGGACGATATTGTAAGCTCCCCTTTTGAAAAAAATTCCACCTGGCGCGAGACGATCACCGGTTATACTTCCATTTTGAAGCGTTCTATACTCAATCTGCCTCGGAGCTTGGAAATAAAAATATTCGTTGTCTTCCGCTTCAAGCAGATATGTGCCGTCCGGAAATCTTATGCCCTTTGTCAGCGCGAATGCGGTGTCATACCAAACCATTGGTTCTTTGAGGGTGACTGACTTTGTCTGGTACGACAGCGGCGACACTGTTCGAGTTTCGCTTGTGACTGGCGACATTGGAATGACACAGCCGTTTATCAACACGACAATCAATATCAGCAGGAAATAAATTGAGGGGATTTTCATTGATTGGATTGTCAGTATGGTCAACTACAGACACCTAAATCGCAAGCCGCAAATGTCCCGCGCTTTACTTTCCCGGTTTTGTCGCGCAAATTTAGCAGAGCATGACACGACGTTTTTTAGTTTTGACGGCAATCTTTCTGGCGGCGCAATTTTCCGCGCGGGCGGACGATTTGACCCAATCGTCCATCGTGGACAACAACGTGGCCTATTTGCGCGTCGGCGACGTGGGAACAAATCTGCCGGAGGAAATCCAGTCGGCGCAAGGCGCCCCGGCCACGAACATAATCGCCGGAACAATTCTGGATTTGCGTTTTGCGGGCGGCGACGATTTAGATTCGGCCAGGGCGGCGGAAAAGCTGCTTGCGCAAACGAATCTGCCGCTGGCGATTCTGGTCAACGACGAAACGAGCGGCGCGGCGATTGAACTGGCCAAGGATTTGCGCGCGGCCAAAGCGGGATTGATTTTCGGCGATTCAACGGAAGTTGAGCCGGACATTCCGGTTTCCGTAAGCGCGACGAACGAGAAAATTTTCATGAAAAATCCCTACGGCATGATTTCCACGAATGAAAACGATTTGGCTTCCGTGACCAACGATTTTCTTCCATTTGTGGATCACACGACCGAAGCGGACCTGGTGCAAGCCAAGGCCAAGGATGGTGATGAAAATTTCACGCCGCCCCCGGCCGGGCCGCAAAAGCCGTTCATCCGCGACCCGGTGCTGGCGCGCGGCGTGGATTTTATCAGGGGGCTGGCGGCTTTGCATTTGTCACATTCCTGATTTCAAGTTGACGATTGCCCGCCGGCAATTCACCTTGAATCCTTACGCGGAATGAAAACCATTTTGTTCATTTGCACCGGCAATGTCTGCCGCAGCCCGATGGCCGAGGCGCTGTTCCGCCAGGCCACGGACGGGCGCGGCGAATTCCGGGTGCTGTCGGCGGGCCTCGGCGCGGTGGACGGCCAGCCGCCAACGCCGCATTCGGTCGCGGCGATGCGGGAGCTGGGCGTTGACATTTCCGGACAGCGCAGCCGCGCGCTGACGGCGGATTTGCTGCGGCAGGCGGATTATATTTTTGGCATGACGCACGCGCACGTGGACACGATTGCCCTGCTGTATCCGGCGGCGGAAGAAAAGACGTTTTTGCTGCGCGAATTTGACGGCTCGGCCGAGCCGTTTGAACGGGACATCGCCGATCCGATTGGCAGTCCGTATGAAATTTACGTCCATTGCCGCGACCAAATCGCGCAGGGCGTCGCGTCGCTTGTAAAATTTATGGAACAACATGAAATTCTCACGCCCTCCGGGGCAAAAACAAATTCCTTCGTCAATTTCGCCGTCGGCGCGGACCACGGCGGATTTGACTTGAAGGAAATTCTCAAAAAGCACCTGCTCACACGCGGCCTGACCGTGAAGGATTTCGGCGCGACGGCCAAGGATCCGGCGGATGATTATCCCGATTTTGCGCAGCCCGTCGCGCAGACGGTCGCGGACGGAGAGGCGGAATTTGGCCTGCTCGTCTGCACCAGCGGCGTGGGCATTTACATCGCCGCTAATAAAATTCCCGGCGCGCGCGCGGGACAGGCGTTTCACGAAAAAGACGCGACGCTCATGCGCCAGCACAACGACGTGAACGTGCTTTGTCTGGCCGGTGACACCGAGCCGGAACTGGCGAAAAAAATTCTCGACGCCTATCTCGCCGCGAAATTCGAGGGCGGACGCCATGAACGCCGCGTCAACAAGCTGGATTTCCGCCTCGCGCCGCTGCAATTGCGTTTGCGCAACGTGGACCCGCAGGTCGCCGCGGCCATTGACCACGAGAAATTGCGCCAGCAGGAAAACATCGAGCTGATCGCCAGCGAAAATTTTGTTTCACCGGCCGTTTTGGAGGCGCAAGGCTCGCCGCTCACGAACAAATACGCCGAGGGCTATCCAAAAAAACGCTGGTATGGCGGCTGCGAAAACATTGACACGGTGGAGCAACTGGCGATTGACCGCGCGAAACAAATTTTCGGCGCGGAACACGCGAACGTCCAGCCGCACTCCGGCAGCCAGGCAAACATGGCGGTTTATTTCGCCGTGCTCAAACCCGGCGACCGGATGCTTACGATGGATTTGTCGCACGGCGGCCATTTGACGCACGGGAACAAGGCGAATTTCAGCGGCAAATTTTTTGAAATCATCCACTACGGCGTCCGCAAGGATGACGAGCGGATTGATTACGACCAGCTCGCGGCGATGGCGCGCGAGCACAAACCGAAAATGATCACCGTCGGCGCCAGCGCGTATCCGCGCGTGATTGATTTCCAGCGCATGGGCGAAATCGCGCGCGAAGTCGGCGCGTATCTGCTGGCGGACATCGCGCATATTGCCGGGCTGGTCGCAACGGGGTTGCATCCGAGTCCGATTCAGCACGCGGATTTTGTCACGACGACCACGCACAAAACGTTGCGCGGCCCGCGGGGTGGATTGATTTTGTGCCGCGAAAAATTTGCGAAGGAAATTGACTCGCAGGTTTTTCCCGGAATCCAGGGCGGTCCGCTGGAACACGTCATCGCGGCCAAGGCGGTTTGTTTCCACGAAGCGTTGCAGCCGGAGTTCAAAAATTACCAGCAGCAAATCGTGAAAAACGCCGCCGCGCTCGCCGACGGCATGACGCGCAACGGCTACCGGCTGGTGAGCGGCGGCACGGACAATCATTTGATGCTCGTGGACGTCGGCACAAAAAATTTGACGGGCAAGGATTGCCAGATTGCGCTGGACGAAGCCGGCATCACCGTGAACAAAAACACGATTCCATTTGAAACGCGCTCGCCGTTTCAGGCCAGCGGCATCCGCCTCGGCTCGCCGGCGGTCACGACGCGCGGGATGAAGGAAACGGAAATGGCCGCGATTGCCGACATGATTTCCGAAGTGTTGATGGACATTAAGTCGCTTGACAAGGCGGCCAAAGTGCGCCAACGTGTGCGTGAGTTGACTGCGAAATTTCCCTTGCCGTATTGAGGACACACGCTCAATCGCCAAGTTAACGACAAATCCATTTTTGAACTTTTCCGGTCGCCCGCCGTCGAATGTCCGACAGCTCGTACCGAACACGCGGCGGAAATCCAGCCAGCTCGCACAATTTATTTTATTATGCCACGAGTCTCCACCAAAAAGCCCCGCGCCAAAGCCGCTGCCACACAGGCAGCGGTGGAAGCGCCGGAATTGAAAAATGACGCGCCGCCGGAGGCCGTTTCCGAAGCGCCGCCCGCGCCGGAACCGGAATTACAGCCGCCGTCCCAGCCCATCGAACCCACGGACGAGGCTGGCGCAAAACTGGAGCAGGCCGGGGAACGGGAGGAGCGCCGCGGCTATCAACGCGACAAAATTGCCGCGTCGTTGAACATCGCCAAGCTGCAGGCGATGAACATGACCGAGTTGAACGGCATGGCCAAGGAACTCGGCGTGGAAAATTTCGGCACGATGCGCAAGCACGAGGTCATCTTTCACGTTCTCCAAAAAAACGCCGAGCGCGCGGGCGTTTTGTTTTCAGAAGGCGTGCTGGAAATTCTGCCGGAAGGCTTCGGGTTTTTGCGCTCGCAGAGTTTCAATTATCTGCCGTGCCCGGAGGACATTTACATTTCGCCGTCGCAAATCCGCCGGTTTGATTTGCAAACGGGCAATTTGATCGCCGGGCAAATCCGTCCGCCGAAGGAAAAGGAAAAATTTTTCGCGTTGCTGAAGGTCGAGGCCGTGGACGGCGAAGACCCGGACAAGGCGAAGGAAAAAACGCACTTCGACAATCTCACGCCGCTGTTTCCGAACAAACGGTTCATTTTGGAAACCGCGGCGGATGAATTGAGCACGCGCGTTCTGGATCTGGTTTGCCCCATTGGCAAGGGCACGCGCGGATTGATTGTCGCGCCGCCGCGCACGGGCAAGACGGTGTTGATGCAGAAAGTCGCCAACGCAATTTTGAAAAACAATCCCGAGGCGTATTTGTTCATCCTGCTGATTGACGAGCGGCCGGAGGAAGTCACGGACATGGAACGCTCCTGCCGCGGCGCGGAAGTGATTTCATCCACGTTCGACGAGCCGCCGGAGCGCCACGTGCAGGTGGCCGAAATGGTCATCGAAAAAGCGCGCCGCATGGTCGAGCACAAACGCGACGTGGTGATTTTGCTCGATTCGATCACGCGGCTCGCGCGCGCCTACAACACGATTCAGCCGCACTCCGGCAAAATTCTTTCCGGCGGCGTGGACGCAAACGCGTTGCACAAGCCGAAACGATTTTTCGGCGCGGCGCGCAACGTCGAGGAAGGCGGCTCGCTGACCATCATGGCGACGGCGCTGGTGGACACCGGCTCGCGCATGGACGAAGTAATTTTTGAAGAGTTCAAAGGCACGGGCAACATGGAAGTGCATCTGGACCGCGCGCTGGTGGATCGCCGGATTTTTCCGAGCATCAACGTCGAACGTTCCGGCACGCGCAAGGAGGAATTGCTTTATCATCCCGACGAATTGAACCGGATTGTCCTGCTGCGCCGCGCGCTAACCGGCGTCCCGCCCGTCGAAGCAATGGACTTGCTTTTGGGCAAGCTCAAAAAAACCAAGAGCAACATTGAGTTTCTGCTCGGCATGAGCGTGAGTTAAGCTGCCGCCTCCCGCGGCGTTCGAATGGCGCGTTCCAAAGCCGGAACGCGCCGTTTCGTTTTCAGCCGCGTTCCCCTAAATTTCAACTTCAGCCCAGATTTCCAATAAAAACAGCCCCCAAACGCTGTTTTTTTGATTACCGCCTTTTGCCGCACAAGAGCAAAAAAAGTAAAGCGATTGGCAACTGATGGGGAGAACCGTTTTGGGCAAAAGTTTAGGGTAGGTCACAAAATGAAACTCCGACGCGGGCCATTTTTAAAAGACGGCGGCATGAAATTATTTGTCGCCGGCCTGAGTTACAAGAGCGCGCCAGTCGAAGTGCGTGAACAACTCGCCGTCCACCGCTCGCGGCTGCCTTGTTGCGGCTGCCGGTTGAAACTGCGCGGTAATCTTTCCGAACTGGTGTTGTTGTCCACCTGCAATCGCGTGGAAATTTACGGCGTCACGCCGGGGATGAATGGAAACGCGGGCGAACTTTTCCGGCAATTGGCCGGCAACGATTTTGATTTTTCCCCGCATCTCTATGTCAAAGAAGACGCGGAAGCGGTGGGCCATTTGTTTTCGGTGGCCAGCGGGTTGGATTCGATGGTGCTGGGCGAAACGGAAATCACCGGCCAGGTCAAACATGCCTATCTCGCGGCGCAGGAAGCCGGCCTGACGGGGAAAATTCTCAATCGAGTTTTTCAGACGGCGCTGCAAGTCGCCAAGGAAATTCGGACGCATACCGCCATTGGTCGCGGCGCCACTTCCGTGGGTAGCGTGGCGGTGGAACTGGCTGAAAAGATTTTTGACCGCGACTTGAGCGAAAAAGTCGTGATGATCATCGGCGCGGGCAAAATGGGCGAAGCCTGCGTCCGCCATCTGGCCAAGCGCGGAGCGCGGACGGTGCTGGTGTCCAACCGCTCCTTTGATCGCGCGCAGAATCTCGCGACGGAATTCGGCGGTCGCGCCGTTCATTTCGACGATTGCCGCCAGGCACTCGCGGCGGCGGACATTGTGGTGAGTTCGACCGGATCACCGAACGTCGTTCTGCATCGCGACGATGTCGCTTCCATTCTTTCCCAGCGGCGCAACCGCCCGCTGTTTCTCGTGGACATCGCCGTGCCGCGGGACATTGACCCGGCGGTGCAGGAACTGGCCAACGTATTTCTCTACGACATTGACGATTTGGAAGCCATCGTGCGCGAAAACACCCGCTGCCGCGAACAGGAATTGGTGCAATGCCGGGAAATCATTTCCACGCGGACGGCGGCGGTCATGGCCAAAGTCAAACCAGCCCCTGAAAAAATTCGCGGCGCGGACCTTTTCGTCCCGTCCGGCTGGTCGCCGGGCCATCTCGATTTTCAACTCCAAGCCGCCTGACACGAAACTCCCAACATCAAATCAACCTATGAAATCCTCAATGAAACTAAAATTGCTCCGCCTTCTGGCCGTTGCCGCGCTCGCCGCGGGAGCTTGTCTCACCACCGCATCAGCGGCATCTTTTTCGTGCCAGTTGATCGCCCGTCCACTCACGCCGGGCGACATTGCCGCATATGGACTGCCGTCAGGCACGGAAGTTTCCGGTGGCTTGACTACGGTGGGCGTCGGCCAGCCGGTCTATCTCGAGGCCGACGTGCCTCTTACGGCAACGAATATCTTGGGGGTCACCTGGACTTTGGCCCACCGGCCCATTTTATCGTCGGCATCGCTGCAAACCAGCCCGCTGGGCGCAAATGTTCCCGTTTATGAACCGTCCGACGAATTGGTATATCAAGTAGGCAGCCGGATGCTGTTGCGTCCGGACGTTTCGGGCTATACCACCAACGATCAATATGTAGTGACGGCCACGATTACCACGACAACCCTGACCACGAACTTGACGATTGTCATCACCGCCGGGAATTATTTGGGGGTAGGCTTGTTGCCGAACACTTATGGTTGTGCGCTCTGCCATAGCGGCGGCCAAAACCAGGTGGCGCCGGACATGGTGGATCCCTGGTCCGTCACCGCACACGCCAACTCCTTTGCTCTGGGAATTGACGGTCAGCGTACCGCTCATTTCGGCGTGAGTTGCCTGCCTTGCCACACCGTCGGCTACGACACCAATGCCAGCGCGCTCAATAACGGCGGATTTTACGGACTTTCCCAGGCGCTGGGATGGGTGTTCCCCACGAACCTTTCCAACACCAATCTGGCCGCCGGCAATTGGGCCGGTATGGAAACCAATTATCCCAGCCTGGCGAACGTGGCCAACATTCAATGTGAAAATTGCCACGGCGCGGGCAGCCAACATGCTTCCAGTCTTGGCGATACCAACTTCATTACCGTGAGTTACAATTCCGGCGTTTGCGCCCAGTGCCATGACGACCCTCCTACCGAAGCTTACGTTACGGAATGGGATAAGTCCGTCCATGCCGTAGCCACCACGGTTCCGGCGGGCAAATCTACTTGCGTCGGCTGCCATACCGCCCC
Organism: Candidatus Aquilonibacter sp.; assembly: GCA_035504945.1. Taxonomy (GTDB): domain Bacteria; phylum Verrucomicrobiota; class Verrucomicrobiia; order Limisphaerales; family UBA11358; genus UBA11358. The sequence goes on from DATJRH010000032.1 coordinate 127,808, forward strand.
GGGCTTCATTGGCCGCATGTTGGGGTGGAGTTACACCAATACCACTTACGTGGCCATTGATTGCCAGACCTGCCACGATCCGCATGGGCAGACCAATCCCACCAACAACGTGTATTTGCTTCGCGCGTTGACCTCTGTCACGCTCATGGACGGCACTGTCGTTACCAACGCCGGCTTGGGCCTTTTGTGCATGCAATGCCATCAGGCGCGCTCGCAGGCGTCTACCTACGCCAGCACCCGTACGGCTCCGATGGCCCCACAGGCGGATATGCTGGAAGGCGCCAACGGCTTTACCTACGGCCTGACCATCCCCAGCTCGGCCCACGCTACTGCAGTGACCAACACCTGTATCACCTGCCATATGCAAGTGCTGGCTTCCACCGACCCGGCGTACCTCTCGGCTGGCGACCATACCTTCAGCGTTACTTGGGCCGGCAACAGCAACTACCCCACCGGAGAGGACTTGGTTGGCGCGTGCGAACAATGCCACGGAACGATGACGTCGTTTAACTTCCCGGTCGAGGACTTTGACGGCAGCGGCGTTACCCAGGGCGTGCAAACGCAGGTGCAAAGCCTCTTGAATGAATTGGCGATGTTGCTGCCCGGCGGTATCACTAATGTGGAAAACAATTCCATTAGTCCCACAGCAAGCTGGACCGTGCCGCAATTGGAAGCCGCCTACAATTACCTTTTCGTCCAAGACGATGGCAGCCTAGGCGTTCACAACACTGCCTATGCTGTCGGCCTGCTCCAGGCTTCCATCGCCAATCTGACCGGCGTGTCCGTGCCGGGCGGTTTGCCGGATGCCTGGGTCATCCAATATTTCGGTTCCATCACTAATCCAGCCGCCGCGCCCAACGCCATCAACAACACCAACGGCATTCCCAATTGGATGATGTATGCCTTGGGCCTTAATCCAACTCAGTCGGGCATCACGGTGGCCAACGGCGTCATTTACGATGACGTAACGGCGCTGGGCGACCCAAACGTCGTCCACATCTACACCGCCGCCGAAGTGGTCTTCGACACGCAACCGGGCTTGTATTATCAAATCCAAGCCATCGGTTCGTTGAGTGGTGGCTGGCAGAACGTCGGTAATCCAATTCTGGGCACGGGTGGTTCCTTATCCTATCTGACGTCCACGCGGAACAATGTCCAACAATTCTACCGCGTCGTCACGACGACTTCGCCGTAGTTTGAGTTGAGATTGGCAGGTTAAACCTCCCTGTGAAAGCGGGGAGGTTTTTTATTGCACATGAAAGATGTCGCGAACGCGAGCCGGCGGCTTTATTCCGCGCTTTTCATTTGCTTCAAGGCGGCGATTTCGGTCTGTAGGTTTCCGCCGATTTGTTCGAGCTTTTGCGTCTCGTCCGCCTGCACTTGTTCCAAGTGTTTTGCCGCCGCCTGCTGGTCAGCCGCCGATCCGCCGGCTTTCGCCGCCCCCAACTCGTCTTCCGCCTTGGTGATTTCGCTCTGCATTTCCTTCGTCGCGGCGGTAAATTTTTCCAGCGTTGCCTCCCGCAGAATCTGCGTTCCTTGCTCCAGCGAAAGCGAGGCATAATTGGGCAGCGCCTGTTTGACTTCGGCAATCGCCGCCGGAGTCGTGGGCAAGGAGGGTTCCACGAACGGCGGTGGCGGTGAATTCGGGCCGGATGCCGATGCGGTGGCTTGCGAGGCAGACGACTCTGAATTCGCTTCGACACTTGGATTCGTCATATTGTGTTTCGCCGCCAGGTGAAACCAGGTCGCCGTGGCCGCGACGCCCAGAAAAAATGAAATCAGCGCAAGCAGGAAAACTCGGGCGGAAGCCCGCTCGTGCGCCTGCGGTTTCTGCGCAAAGCCAACCGTATTTGTCCATGCCAGTTTCATCGTTTAATTCCTTTCATTTAATCCGACGGCTTTAGCGTAGCCGCCTTTATCGAGGCGCGCGAGAAAAAATAAAGGCCTCCGCTGCTTTGCAAAACCTCGGGGGCAGGCGGTTCTTGCTGAAATAAAAGCAAATGACGGTTAGCAAACGGCAATAAACGCGAAGACCCAAATTCGCCGTCATGTCAAGATGTTGTAACGCATGGACGCACCAGTCCAATCCAATTGTTGCGGCGCGACGGCGCGGCTAGTTTGCCTGTCCCAAACTTTTCCGGCCGGTCGCGCCATCCTTTTGCTTGCAACGCTGGTCGTTTTTTGTCTGGCGGACTTGTCTACCGCAGCACAGGGCGTCGTGCATTTGAACATCACCCGGCCGGGCGGAATGCCCGGAACGCCTGTCATGACGGGAATTCAAAAAATAACCAACGGCGTCAACCTCACTTGGGACGGCCCGTCTGGATATTATCAGGTATGGCATAAAATCCATTTAACGAATTCAACCTGGCTGGCCGTTGGAAAACCTACCAATCTGAACCGAACCGCCACTATCACCACTCTTTATAACAACGACTTTTTCCGCGTATCCGGCCCTGCGCCGAATTACGCCGGTTCGCAGGTCTGCATCAGTTGCCACGGCACCATTCACTCGACAGTGATCCTCACCGAACATGCGCAGGCGTTCACCAACGCGCTCTTTATCGCGCAGGGCGGCCAGACCAACGCCTCGTGCCTCGCCTGCCACACGGTTGGCTATGGACTGCCGACCGGATTTGTCAGCGCGTCCAAAACACCGCTGCTGGAAGGCGTGCAATGTGAAAACTGCCACGGCCCCGCCGCCAATCACGCTGCCAATCCCGACGACTTCACGGTAATCCCGCAGGTGGAAATTGCCGCGCAAGTTTGTGGCGGTTGCCACAACGCCCAATTTGTTCCCAGCCAAGTGGCGGACGAGCATCCTTCGTTCTTTGAAGATTGGAACGCGTCGCCGCACAGCGCCGTAGTGCCCGACGTGCTGTCGAGCATGAGTTCCTCGCCGGCCAACATCAACAGTTGCGGCCAGTGTCATTCGGGTTCGGCGCGGCTCGCCTTGCTGCAAGGCCAGAATCCCAGCACGACGCTGACCAACGATTACAATGTTGCCATCACCTGTGCGGTCTGCCACGACCCGCACGCGCAGCACGTTTGGACCAATGTGTTGAGCGGAGTGATCCAATTCACAAATTCGCTGACGGGCTACGGCATCGTGTTCACCAACGACGAGCTTGGACAAGTTTACACCAACCAACTCCTTTGTGCCCTGTCTTCAACCAACGACTTCGTCCTGACGACGTCGGACGTCTTTTCGAATACCTACAATCCCAACATCAACGTTTGCGCCCAGTGCCACAACGACCGCGGCGCGGCCTGGACTGACACTTCCCGTTCGCCGCATCACTCGCCGCAATACAACATTATGCTCGGCACCGTCGGCGAATTTGACAGCGGACCTTCTCCCGGATTGCCCTCGACCCATTCGCGGCTGGAGAAGCAGTGCGTCGAATGCCACATGCAAACGCCCGGCGATTCGAGCGGTCACAGCTTCCAGGTGGTTTCATATCAACTTTGTTACCAGTGCCACAGCAATCCGGAAGGGTTGGTGCAATTAGTAACCAACGACATCGCCGGCCAGATTCAAGAAACACAATTCTACCTCAATTATTGGGCGAACAACGACGCGCCGGCGGGATTGCAGAAATACGGCACGCTCGCGTGGGAATACACAACGCCGGGCGATTTGTCCCCGGGCGTCTCCGGCCCGAGCGCGGCAGATCAGACGCTCATCCCCGACAACATCAAAAAGGCGCGCTACGATTTATATCTGGTTTTGTATGACGGCAGCTATGGCGTCCACAACGCACCCTACGACTACCAACTGTTGGAGGCCGCCCAAACATTTGTCATCGAACAATTGCTCCAATGAAATCCAACCGACATTTCAACTCCCGCAAAATAGGAAAAACGTCCGTGCTGGCGGCCGGTGCAGCACTCCTGCTGTTGGTGGTGATTTCCTGCTCCACCGTCAACCGGACCGTGGTGCAACTGCCCAATGTTCCGGGCGCGACCTACATCGGTTCCGACCAATGCGAGATGTGCCACGATGACGTTTGCAAGGATTTCGTCACCGCCGATCACGCCCGCCTGATGGCTCTTGGCACCAACGCGCTGGATGCCGGCTGCGAATCCTGCCACGGCCCGTGCAGCATTCATGCGGATTCGGGCGGCGACACGCTGCCGCCTTACACTTTTACTGCTGGGCGCGGCTCCCGGAGCAGCTACGGCGCGCGGGTCACCGAAGAGCCGCCACGTTCGGAGGAAACGGTCTGCTACAGCTGCCATGCCGACGTGCGCGCACAGTTTGAATTGCCGGATCATCATCCGGTGCCCGAAGGCCGGATGACTTGCTCCGATTGCCACGACCCCCACAAGGGTTCCATTTACAAAGGCGGCGGAACGTCGTTGCTTTCGGAAAACGAAATGTGTCTGCGTTGTCATCAAGAGCAGCGCGGACCTTACGTCTTTGAACACGATGCGCTGCGTGAAGGCTGCACCACCTGCCACAACCCGCACGGCTCGATCAACGCCAAGCTGCTGACGGAGCGCGACGCGAACCTGTGTTTGAAATGCCATTTCGAGCAGGTCAGCGGCGGCGAAATTTTAATCGGCGGCTCCGACCACACGCTGCGCCTGCAACAAGGCACTTGTTGGAGCGCCGGCTGCCACGAAGCGGTGCATGGCTCGCGCGTCAGCCCGTCATTACGATTTTAAGCGCCTCGAAAGCGATGAAAATAAAATTGCCCCCGAAAATCCGGTTTGAAAGCGGCGCCCGCGCCGGCTGGCTCCTTTGCGCATTGCTGGCGGCCGCCAGCACGCCGGCGCGCGCCGATGACACGAACAGCCCGCCGATGTCGCCGCAGGATTATTTTGAAGGCGGCACCAACACTTACAACAATTGGATTGAGTTATCCACCGGCGGCTTTCTGACGCGCGGCAATCAAGCGCAGGCGGAGGAAATGCAACATTGGAGCGGCGGGGCGTTTGGCGGCATTGAAGACCTGCACCTTCAGGGCAACGCCTTCACGAACACCACTTTCACCCTCGACGGCCACTCGATTTTTGACCAGCACGATTATGATTTGACGTTCCGCCTGGAGCATCCCGAATTGTGGTATCTTCAATTTCACTTTGACAATTTCCGCACCTGGTCCGACGACCTCGGCGGCTATTATCCGCCCACCGGCACGCAATACTCGGATTCGGGCAGCGCGCTGGCGCTGGATCGCGGCGAGTTTTCGTTTCAAGGCGGATTGACGCTGAACAATCTCCCATCCATCACCTTCAAATACACGCACAGCTACTGCAACGGCGACAAAAGTTCGACCATCTGGGGACCGGTGCATCCCGACCCGCTGAATTCCCCGGCGACGGTGCGCGATCTGTATCCGAGTTTTTACGGCATTGACGAAACGGTGGACGCCTTCGACTTGAACGCCAAAAAATACCTCATCGGAACGGATTTTGGCCTGGGGTTGCACTACGAACACGGCGATTTGAAGGACGCGCTGGACTCGACGCTTTATCAGGGCGAGCCGGTTCAACAAGACGTCACGGACAGCCAGAAAAACTCCTACGATTTGTTCAGTGTTGACGCCACCAGCGAAACTTGGATCAAAAACAACCTGATGCTTTCCGCGGGCGGCATGTTCGCCGATCTCGACAATCACTTTTCCGGCAGCGAGATTTACGGCAGCGATTTCGGCGCGGGATATTCGCCCGGCCTTTACAACGGCCTGGGTTACTACAACATGACCGGCAGTTCTCATTTGCAGGAATACGTGATGGATCTGAACCTGCTGACCATTCCCGTCAAAACGCTCACCATCATTCCGGCCATCCGCGTGCAGAAGGAACACTGGGACGCCGATTCCAGCGGGACGGGAACATTGAGCGACTTTTCCACGGAACCTTTCGACAGCGAAAGCTCGCGGGACGTGATAGACGTGTGCGAGAGCCTGGGGTTGCGTTACACGGGCGTGACCAACTGGGTCTTCTCCGCCGATGGCGAATGGGACGAGACGCAAGGAAACCTGAACCAAATGGGCGGCTTGAGCCAGATCAACGGAATTGGCGTCCCGGCCGTCACCAATTTCACCGACGACAGCAGCTTGTTGCAGAAATACTCCATCGGCACCCGCTGGTATCCGCTTTATTGCCTCACGCTGGACTTTGGCGGCTATTATAAAAACGAGAGCTACAACTTCAACTCCCCGATGGACAGCACGCCCGATGGCGACACCTATCCCGGCTACCTGGCGGTGCAAAGCTCCCAAACTTATGACGGCAACTTTCGCCTGACGTGGCACCCTGTTTCAATGGTCAGCCTGACCAGCCGGTATGAATATCAATTGTCCACGATTGACACCACGCCGGATCCCGCTTCGGGTTTGAGCGAGGTGGAATCCTCGAGAATGGTCAGCCATGTCATTGGCCAGGATGTCAGTTGGGTTCCGTGGTCACGCTTGAGTTTGCAGGCCGGATTCAATTACGTCTTGAGCGAAACCAAAACGCCGGCCTCGGAATACACGCAGTCCATTCTCGATGCGCAGAACAATTACTGGACGGTGAATTTTTCGTCGAGCTTTGTGGTGGACGATAAAACGACTTTCGACGTGAATTATTTTTATTATCAGGCGGATGATTATCAGGACAATTCCGCCTACGGCGTGCCGCTGGGCGCCGGCTCGCGCGAACATGGCGTGACGGCCACGCTCACCCGGCAGATCAATCCGCGTATGCGGGTCAACCTGAAATACGGCTACTACAATTACGCGGACGCGCTCACCGGCGGCAACGGCAATTTTGAGGCCCAACTGGTTTCTGCCAGCCTGCAATATCGCTTCTAATTACGGCATTCCTTCGCCGGAAACACCTTGACATTCAGCCATCTTTTGCTTAAATAACAGCAAAATCTGGCAAGCCGAATTCTTGCGGCGGGCCGGATGAAATCACGGGGGCAATCTTCAGCGGACTTGGGGAAGCAGATACGGGCGGTTTGGAAGATAAAACAATCGGCAGCCACGCTTATGAGGTTGAAGTTTATCTCTAGACTTGGCCAGGCGGTTGCTTGGGGGAAGCGGCATCCGCGCTTGGTGCTTTTTCTGGCGTTCCTGACGCTTGGAGGAGTGGGAGTGATTTCTTGCACCAGCGTCAACCGGGTGGAAGTGGCGCCGCCGCAAATTCCCGGAGCCACTTACGTCGGCTCGGAGGCATGCGCGGAATGCCATCAAGACATCTACCACGATTTCAACACCGCGACGCATTATCATTTGAAGGCGCCGGGCACCAACGCGATGTTCGTCGGCTGCGAATCCTGCCACGGCCCCGGCAGCCTGCATGTGGAATCCGGCGGAGCGCCCAACACCATCATCAACCCCGGCAAATCACCGCAAGTTTGCTTTCAATGCCACGTGGACAAGGAGGCGGAATTCAACCTGCCGTCACATCACCCGGTCATCGAAGGCAAGATGAGCTGCGCCGATTGCCATGATCCGCACAAAGGCAATGTGATTCCCGGCGGCGGCACGGAACTCGCCTCGCTGAATTCCATCTGCACCAAATGCCACACGGCGCAAGCCGGCCCGTTTGTGTTCGAGCACGAGGCGATGCGCGAAGGCTGCATCACCTGCCACAATCCGCACGGGAGCGTGAATCCGCGATTGCTGGTGGCGCGCAATGCCACACTTTGTTTGCGCTGCCATTTTCAAGAGCAGACAACCAGCGGCGCCATTTACATCGGCAATGTGAATCACACGACATTTTTGAGCCGCGGGACCTGCTGGAGCGCCGGTTGCCATGAAGCCATCCACGGTTCGCAGGTCAGCGATCTTTTGCGTTATTAAAAATCAAACCCGAAAACCAGTGAAAACATTTACCAAATCCGGCAGGCAACGCCGGCATCCGGCAGTGGCCGGCGGTGTGGTTCTCGCCACGTCCCTGCTGGGCGCCGCGCGCTGCCTGGCGCAGGGAACAGTCAATCCGGATGCGAACTTGGAGAATCCAACGGATTACAACAACTGGCTGACGCTCGGTGTCGGCAGCACGTTTGTGGCGGACGGCGACAAGGCGCAGTTTGAACACCAGACCCACACCACGGGCGGGCCGTTCGGCGGCGTGCAGGATTTTCACTGGCAGCAATTCGTGGGGAAAACGGGAATGTTCACGATGAACGGGCACGCGATGGCGGGCGACGATGATTATGCGATCAATTTGGATTTGTCGTATCCGGACAAGGGTTATGTCCGCGCCGGGTTCAATCAATTTCGCACGTGGTATGACGGCAACGGCGGATTTTTTCCGCAGAACGACCAGTCGTTTTTGCTGTATGACAACGAATTCCACATTGATCGCGGCAGTTTGTGGATTGAAGGCGGATTGACGTTGCCGGACAAGCCGTCTCTCATCGTCCGCTATGAACATGATTACCGCAAAGGCATAATGGACTCCACTTCCTGGGGCGACACCGGTCTGACCGGCGGTTATGGAACCCGCAACATCGTGCCGACGTTTCAGGACATTGACGAAACGCGTGATATTTTCACGGCGGACGTCAAAGACACGCTGGGCAACACCGACGCGGGACTGGGCGTGCGCTATGAAATTGATCGCAGCGACGACGCGCTCAACATTGACCGGATGCCAGACTCGTCGGCCAACCGCTACGTCACGCAGGACAATGATGAGCGGGATGATATGTTCAGCGTCCATGGTTTCACGGAAACATTCTTCAACAAAAAAGCCACGTTCTCGCTGGGCGGCGATTTCACAACGATTGACACCGATTTGTCAGGCAGCCGGATTTACGGGCCAAGTTATAATTCTTCATTTTCAACCACCTATCCCAACAGCCAGAGGTTTGATGAGGGTTTCACCGACCTTTCCGGCGGCGGCAACACGAAGGATTATGTTGCCAACATGAATCTGATGCTGACGCCGATTGACAATCTGGTGTTTGTTCCCGTGTTCCGTGTGGAATACCAGGACAACGACCTTTCGGATAATTTCAGTGAAAACGATGTGGCGACCACTGGCGGACCGGTCACTTCAACCCCGACTGCCGAAGCCGACAACAGTTGGTATCTTGACGTGGCGGAAAGTCTGGAGGCGCGTTACACCGGCTTTCGCAACTGGTCGCTTTACGCCAGCGGCGAATGGTCGGAAGACAACGGCAACGAAATGTGGAATGAAACCACCGCCATGCTGACGCCGCTTCTGAATCAAGACTGGAACATGCTTGGACAGAAATACACCGCCGGCGCCAATTGGTATCCGCTCTACCGGTTGAATTTCGGCGCGCAGTATTACCATCAGATTCACGATTACAATTACGACAACAATCTGACCACCACGCCGACCACGTATCCGGGTTATTTGCAAGACGAGGGTTTCACGGTGGATGACATGAACATCCGTGCCACGTGGCGCATCTTCGACACGTTGGCGTCCGTCACGCGTTATGATTTTCAATATTCAACCGTGGACACCACGGGGATTCCCGATGGCGGCACCCAGGCCGGGACCGTTCAAAGCGCGAGCCTCACCAGCCACATCATCAGCGAAAACGTCAGTTGGACGCCGCTGTCCCGCTTGTATGTGCAGGCCGGCGGCAGTTACGTCCTGAACAACCTGGATACGCCGGTGCAAAGTTGGATGGGAGCCAATCAAATCGTGCTTAATTCGGCGGATAATTACTGGACCGTTGACGCCATGGCCGGTTTTGCGCTGGATCAAAAGACCGATCTCCAACTGCAATACTCCTATTACCGTGCGGACGATTATGTGGACAATTCGGCTTACAGCCAGCCCTTCGGCGCCGGCGATGAGCAGCAAACCATAACCGCCACGCTCACGCGCCGGATCACCAAGGCGCTTCAAGTCAGTTTGAAATACGGCTTTTTCCGCAACCGCGACGAAACCTCCGGCGGACAGAATAATTACGACGTGCATCTGGTTTATGCGAACATGGAATACCGATTTTGACGGCGCACGAGCAACGCTGCGGGCACAATTTTTGTGTTGTAAAAGGCAAAGGAAGGTTAGCGCGTCCGGCCATTTGCCATAAATTGGCAGAAAGTTGATTTGACAAAAGCTGAATAGCAATTTTTATTGAATACATTATGAAAATGAAAACACAAACACTCGTAAAAACCTCCATTGTGGCCGCCTTGTTCGTGGGCGCGTTCTGCTGGTCCGCCGTAGCCGACGACGCCACTCAACTGTGGAACATGAATTGCGCCGCGTGCCATGGCAAGGACGGCAAGGGCGAGACGATGATGGGACGCCGACTGCAAATCAAAGATCTGACGGATCCCAAGGTTCAGTCGTCCTTCACCGATGCCGACGCAACCAAGGACATCAAGGAAGGCATCAACGTGAATGGCGAGACCAAAATGAAGGCTTTCGGCGATAAATTAAGCGACGACCAAATTAAAGAATTGGTTGCGCAGGTTCGCTCCTTCAAACCGGCCAAATAAAAAAATTTCCGTTGGCCGATGGGCGAAGAGAATTCGACGCCCTGATTGATTCGCCCAATGCAGCCAGACAAAAAATCCACGCCGCCACGCCGGTTCAAGCTGTTGCAAAACTGGCTGGGGTTGATTGGAGCATTGATCGCGGTGGGAAGCGTTTTTTCCGTCCTGCTCCTGTTTGCCATCAGCATCTTTATGCCCCACAGCAATCCCTACACGGGGATTCTGGTCTTTTTGGTGGCACCCATCTTTTTCTTTCTGGGGATGGCGCTGATCGTTTTCGGTTTGTGGATGGAACACCGGCAAAAACCCGGCGCCTTGTCGTTCCAGGTCAACCTGACCCGCCCGCGCGACCGGAAATTGCTGGGCGTGTTCATCGCCGGGGCGCTGGTGTTTCTTCTGGCTTCCGCCATCGGGAGTTATCGAACCTATGATTACACCGACTCGGTGCAATTTTGCGGCACAGCCTGTCACGTGCCGATGCATCCGGAATACACCGCCTACCTTCAGTCGCCTCACGCCCGCGTCGCCTGCGTCGAGTGCCACGTTGGCAGCGGCGTCCAAGCGTATGTCGAGAGTAAGATCAACGGCCTCCATCAAGTTTATGACGTGGTGTTGAACAAAATTCCCAAGCCAATTGAAACGCCGTTGAGCAACGAACGTCCGCTGCGGGAAACCTGCGAAAAATGCCATTGGCCCCAACGGTTCATCGGGGGCATAGATCGCACCGATTACCATTACCTGTCCGACGAAACCAACACTCCTTTCGCCGTGCGGCTGTATTTAAAAGTTGGCGGGGGATTACTCAACGGCACGATGTCCGGCATTCACTGGCATGTCAGCCAAGGCTTCAAAGTTCAATACATTGCCACCGACCGGCATCTGCAGAACATCCCGTGGGTGCGCGTGACCGACATGGCAACGAAAAAAACCACGGTCTATCGGGATGCAAATTTCACCAACGACCCGGCCAAATACACCATCCGCACGATGGACTGCATTGACTGCCACACCCGGCCATCACACGATTTTCTTTCTCCCGACGAAGCCGTGGACAACGCCATTCACGCCGGTTTGGTGGACCGTTCGATTCCCTGGGTGCGTTCCAACCTTGTGGCGACGCTGACTGCTCCGTATCAGACCACCGATGAGGCCATGCAAAAAATCGCCGCAAGTCTCCACGCGAGTTATCCCAAACTGGCCGGCACTGACAAACTGGTCGCCGAGGCGCAGCAAATTTATCAGCAGAATTTCTTCCCGGAAATGAAGACCGACTGGCGCACTCATCCGGACAACATCGGCCACAAAATCTCCGCCGGCTGCTTCCGCTGCCACGACGGCAATCACACGACGGCGGACGGAAAGCAGACGATTTCCGCCGACTGTAATTTGTGCCACCTCATTCTGGCGCAGGGCAGCGGCCAGCAGTTGGAACAGCTCAACGCCAAAGGCGACGACTTCTACCACATTGACTCGGTTTATACGGAACCCGCCTGTGCGATGTGCCATAACGGGACGCTTTGAAAAAACTTTGGGATTTGCATTGTTCGGATTTTGTTCTAACAATAGCAATTTATGGTTAGTAAAAGCCAATGAACGGAGTGCAGCTTTCGCCTGTCCCTGTAAAATAACACTTAACGATGAACTTTATGTATCGAATCAACCGGGTCCAATGGATGCGTTGCACGGCGGGCGTCATTTTGATTTCAGCCTTCGCGGGCTGCAAACGTGACGCGGCCACAGTTTATCAGGTTCCGAACGATAATTCCCAGCCGCCGCAATCCGCGCCGGTTTCCACGCCGCAAACGCCGCCGCCGGACATGGCGCCGCCGCCCGCGACCGCAATGTCCCTGCCCCAGCTCAATTATCAAGTGCCCGATGGCTGGCAGGAAAAGCCGCTGACCGAAATGCGCGTGGCCAGCTTCACTGCTCTCGGCCCAAACGGTGAATCCGCGGATGTATCGGTGATTCCGCTGCCCATCATCGGCCGCGACATGGAACTCATCAATATGTGGCGCTCGCAGGTGCAATTGCCGGCCACGTCCGACCCGGACGCCGTCAAGCAGGCCGAGCCGGTCGCCATCGGCACGGAACAGGGTCGGCTGTTTCAATTCGTGAGCGAGCAACCGATGGCTGGAAGTGACCGCCAGCGGATTATGGTGGCGATGCTGACGCGCGGCTCAATGAGCTGGTTTTTTAAAATGACCGGCGCGGATGCGTTTGTCACCTCGCAAAAGGATAAATTTCTCCAATTTTTGAAATCCATTTCGTTCACGGAAGGCGCGCCCGCGCAAAGTGCGCCGGCAGAAATGGCGGCTGCTCCCGCCGCTCCAACCGAAAATCAAAACGCCAGTTCCATTTGGAACATTCCAGCCGATTGGCAGCCGCTGCCGCCGGCGCAATTTCTGCTCGCCGAATTTTCCGTCACCGGAACCAACGGCGCAAAAGCCGACGTGAATGTCGCCGAACTGGGCGGCGACGGCGGCGGCGTGCTCGCGAACGTGAACCGCTGGCGCGGACAGCTCGGCCTGGGCGCGGCGGCGGAAGGCGATCTGGCGCAAATGACACAGTCGCTGGACGTGCCGGGCGGCCAGGGGACGCTGGTGGATTTCAAGGGCGTGGACGCGCAAACCGGCGCGCAAGTGCGGCTCGTCGGCGCGATTGTGCCGATGAACGGCCAGACGTGGTTTTACAAACTGATGGGCGACGAACACGTCGTGGCAGGACAAAAGGACGCCTTTATCAAATTCATCCAGTCGGCAAATTATGCGAACGCTCGCTGACCGGCTGGTAAAAATTTTCACGTCGCTGCGGCTGACGGTGATCTTGCTCGCGTTTGCCATCGTGCTGGTGTTCATCGGCACGCTCGCGCAGGTGGACGCCGGGCTTTATCAGGTGCAGGCGGATTATTTCAAATCGGTTTTCGCGGGTCTCACCCTGCACCCCTTGCGGTTTACCGGCATCGCGATGTTTGGCTACACGCTGCCAATCATTTTGCCCGGCGGTTATCTCATCGGCACGCTGCTGCTGCTCAATCTCATCGCTTCGCACATTTACCGTTTCCAATTGACATTCCGCAAAGCCGGCATCCAGCTCGCGCACGCCGGGGTCATTCTGCTGCTCCTCGGCCAACTGGCCACCGACATGCTGGCGCACGAGTCGCAGTTGGAATTTGCCGAGGGCCAGACCAAATCGTTCTCCGAAAGTTCGATGAATTACGAACTGGCGTTCATGAGCCCGGACGGTTCGAACAGCGAACGGGTCGTCGCCCTTCCCGCCCGGCTGCTCGCGCGTGGCGGCGACATTCAGAATGCCAACCTGCCGTTCACCATCCGCGTGAAAAGATACTGGAAAAATTCCAACACCTCGTTCCGCGCGCCGATGATGAAAAACGGTCCGGCGCTGGCAACCAACGGCGTTGCCACCAGTTTCGATTTCAGCCCTACCGCTGTAACCGAGGACCTCAACCAGAAAAATATTCCAACGGCGCTGATTGAAATCATCGGCCCCAACGGCTCGCTGGGCGACTGGGTGGTTTCCGATTGGTCGAGCGACAACGAGATGGTCGAGGCGCTCGAGCAAAGTTACGCGCAGGAGGTGGGCGCGGCAATGGCCCAAAACATCGCGGACCAGTTGACGCAGCCGCAATCCATTACCGTCGGCGGAAAAAAGTTCACCTTCGCACTGCGGCCGCAACGGACTTATTTTCCTTTTTCGCTGGAGCTGTTGAAGGCGACGCACGCGGTTTATGAAGGCACGGACATTCCGAAGGATTTTCGCAGCCTCGTGCGGCTGCAAAATCCGCAGACGGGCGAAAATCGCGACGTGGAAATTTCCATGAACCATCCGCTGCGCTACGACGGGCTGACGTTTTACCAATATCAAATGACCGCGGGCCAAGCCGTGCAGCAGGCGGGGATTACACCCTCGTCGGTCCTGCAGGTCGTCCATAATCCAGGCTGGTTGACGCCTTACGTCGGCTGTGCGATGGTGGCTGCCGGACTCGTGATTCAATTCATGTTTCACCTCGTCGGCTTTGTTTCAAAAAGAAAGGCGAAATGAAAAAGAATTTTCAAAAATGGTTTCCACCGCTCCTGATGGTTGTCATGGCGCTGTGGTTTTTGAACGGGCTGCAACCGCCGAAGGAAAAAGGGTTCGACTTCAACGAATTCGGCAAACTGCCGGTCGTCGCCGACGGGCGGCCCAAACCGATGGACTCACTCGCACGCGATTCGCTTCTGCAAATTTACGAACTGCAGACGTTCAACACCGAACCGTGGAAGGGTTGGAGCGAAAAACCGAAAGTCATTTCCGCCGACGAATGGCTCGCCAACGTGATGATGAACCCGCAGCTCGCTGACGCGTGGCCGGTGTTTCGCGTGGACAATCCCGAGTTGATCACATTTTTGAAACTGCCGGAGCGCAATGAAGCACAGTACCAGGACGGCCAGCATTACTCCTGGAGCCAGATTGCACCCTCGTTCGACCGGCTCAACGCGGAAAACGAACGCGTCCAGAAAATCGAGTCCGCCGATCGCACCGCCTACGAACGCGCCGTCGTCAAGGTCTTTGACCGGCTGCTGCTTTACGAGCAGCTTCAAAACACCCTCCAGCCGCAGGACACGGAGGATTGGCAACAACAACTGGCCGATTATGAGAACATGATCCCGGCGGGCGTCGCCGCCGTCCGCGCGCAACAGACGGGACAGAAATACGACCAGGCGGTTTTCAATGAATTCGCCGACGACCTGCAACAATTCGACGACATGTCCCAGCGCGACACGCCGCTGGTCGTGCCCCCGCAGACCCCGTCCGGCAACTGGCTGCGCGTGGGAACGGTTTTGGTCAACGCGGCCAAAGGCGACAAAATTTCACCGGCGGTGAACGATTACGCCGCGATGTCCGACGCGCTCCAAAACGGGGACGCCGCAGGCTTCAATTCCGCGCTGACGGATTATCGCTCGTTGCTCGTCCCGAATTTTACCAGCGCGCTGGCTTGGGCGCGCGCGGAAGTTTTCTTCAACCAGATGCAGCCGTTTTATCACGCGATGGTCATTTACGTGCTGGCCGGATTGCTGGCGATCTTTTCATGGTTCAACTTGTCGGAAACGTTGCGCCGCTCGGCCGTCTGGCTCATTGGCCTGGCGCTGGTGATCCACACAATTGGCTTGATTTACCGCATGGTGCTCGAAGGCCGGCCGCCGGTGACGAATTTGTATTCGTCGGCGATTTTCATCGGCTGGGGCGCGTGCCTGCTCGGACTCATTTTGGAAAAATTCCACAAAAATGGAATTGGCGCGGTTGTTTCGGCGGGCCTGGGTTTCGTCACGCTCATCATCGCGCAAAATCTTTCGCTCGACGGTGACACGATGGAAATGATGCGCGCCGTGCTGGACACAAATTTCTGGCTGGCGACCCACGTGGTCGTCGTCACGCTGGGTTACGCGAGCACGTTTGTGGCGGGATTTCTCGGACTGATTTACATCGTGCGCGGCGTCTTCACAAAAACCCTGGACGCAGCAACTGGCAAATCGCTGGCGCGGATGATTTATGGAATCGTTTGCTTTGCAACATTGTTTAGTTTTGTCGGCACGGTGCTCGGCGGCATTTGGGCGGACCAGTCGTGGGGAAGGTTTTGGGGCTGGGACCCGAAGGAAAACGGCGCGCTCATCATTGTTTTGTGGAACGCGCTGATTTTGCATTTGCGCTGGGGCGGAATGATTCGCGACCGCGGCCTAGCCGTTTGCGTCATCGGCGGCAACATCGTCACGAGCTGGTCGTGGTTCGGCGTCAACATGCTCGGCATCGGACTTCACAGTTACGGTTTCACGGACGCGGCGTTCAAGTGGCTGTCGCTCTTCGTCGCCAGCCAGTTTGCGTTCATTCTGCTCGGTTCGCTGCCGCCGCGAATGTGGAAAAGTTTTTCCGCGCGCATATAAAAGCCGTTTGCGAGCCGGGTGGGTTTCTGGTATATTTTTGCACAATCCTGTAAAATAGCGGACTTCCGCTCGATAACCATTGGAAATTATGCCGGATAATTTTGAATATGAGTCAATGCGCGTCGTTGGATTTAAATGACGCTTGGATGCTTTTACCAGGGCATTATCACCGCAAACGCCTTCGCTGGCAGCCATTCCAATTTCACTGGTGCGCTTTGGTAAAATTTTACATTTCCCGACAAACTGAATCCAGAACGTCATGCAAAAAAAGCAAAAACGGGTCTTGATTGTGCTGGGTCGGTATGATTACCGCCTGCACAAGGGCATTGAAAGATACGCGCTGGAGCACGGCTGGCGTTTATCCGCCGATTCGTCGCGGGAAAAAGTTCTGCCTTGGAGGTGGAATGGCCATGGGATTCTGGCCTGGCTCGGCATGGGAAATCATCTGGTGAAGTTCGTGAAGCACTACAAAAAGCGGGTGGTGGATTTCAGTTTTCACCACCACAAGCTGAACTTTCCCCGCGTGCTGGGGGACAACACGCGCGCCGCCGAACTCGTCGCGGAACATTTTCTCACGCGCGGCCTGAATCATTTCGTGTTTTACAGTGAAGCCGACCGATGGTTTTACGAAGAACGCGGCGAGGCGTTTGTTCAGGCACTGAAACGCGCCGGGCATTCGTGCGTCTGGCTGCGCTGGCATAAATCGCCGGTTTACCGCGCAAATCGCGAACAATGGGATCGCCGCCAAGAGTGGCTGGCCACCAAGTTGAAACAATCCCCCAAACCACTCGCGTTATTTTGCGCCAACGACGACCACGCCATGCACGCGTTGGAGGCGTGTGAAAGCGTGAATCTCGTCGTGCCGGAGGAGGTGGCCATTGTCGGCGCGGGAAATTATCTCATGGCGCCTGATGCCACGCCCACGCCCATTTCCAGCGTGGATACCAATCTGGAAATGGTCGGCTATCGAGGCGCCAAATTGCTGGACGATTTGATGAATGGGGAAAAGCCGCCCCAGGCTCCAATCCGCATTCCACCCGTCGGCCTGGTCATTCGCAAGAGCAGCGACTTGCTCGCGGTGAATCACAAGGGCGTGGCCAGCAGCCTGCGTTTCATTTGGGAACATTGCCACGAGCCCATCGGGGTTGAAAATCTGACTGATGTTGCCGCCATGTCGCGGCGTGGATTGCACAAGGCCTTCATTGAACATCTGGGCCGAAGCCCGGGACAGGAATTGCACCGGATCCGCATTGAACGCGCAAAGCGGTTGCTGTCGGAATCCAAACACAAGATTGAACTTCTCGCCAGCATGTGCGGTTACCAAAGCGCCAACAGCTTTTACATCGCGTTCAAGCAGTCTACCGGAGCGTCACCCAAACAATATCGTGACACAATGGGTTCCAATGGCCGGCACCACTCGAAAACAAATTGGTGAATAGAATTGCCCCGCCGCTCGTCAACTTTATTATTAACAAACACCTATGAAGAGATTTTTTTTTACGCGTCTCGCGCTGGCCGTATTGTGTCTCGCTGCGGGCAATTATTGTTTTGCGCAAACGCCACCATATTTCAACGTCATGAATTACGGCGCGACCGGCAACGGCACCACGTTGGACAGCCCGGCCGTCAATGCCGCGATTGCGGCGGCGGGTGCGGCGGGCGGCGGCACGGTGACGTTTCCACCGGGGACTTATCTGTGCGGTTCAATCCATTTGAGCAATTGTCCGGTGAATCTCACGCTCTACTTGAGCAACAATGCCGTCATCTGGGGTTCAACGGGAAACATTGATCAACCTGAGTCAAATCCCTATTCGCAATATCAGGATGAAGGTCACAGCTATTTCCACGATGCACTGATTTGGGGCGAAAATCTACAGAATTTTACCATTGAGGGGCCGGGCAAAATTGACGGCCACGGCGCTCTCACCACAGGCAATCCGAGCAGCACCCAAGGCGACAAGGATCTTTGTCTCGTGCTGTGCAGCAACGTGGTTATCGACGGCATTACCATCACCAATGGCGGACATTTCGGCATTCTGGCCCAAGCCTGCACCAACATGGTGGTGCGCAATGCGCGAATTTGGGAAAAAACCTCGCGCGACGGATTTAACCTGATTTGCAGCTCTTTTTGCATCGTTTCAAACTGCGACATTGAAGGCAGCGACGATTCCATGTGCCTCAAAAGCACCTACGCCCTGGGACGCAAAATCAACTGTCAGAATATTCGCATCGTCAACTGCACGATTTTATCCACGGAAAACAATGCGACGCAAATCGGTTCGGAAACTGTCGGCGATTTCAGAGACGTGACTTGGTCTAATCTGGTGCTCACTGCTGCGGGCAAAGCCGGCATCGGCATTACGTCGCAGGACGGCTCCATCATTGACGGCATGACTTACGACAACATCATCATGTCGAATTGCGCCTGCCCGATTTTTCTGAAACTGGATTATCGGACCACGGACACTCCCAATCCAACCGTCGGCCGCATTCGCAACATCAGCATCAACAACGTGTATGCCTATCATTCGACGTATTACAGCCGCACCAACACGTCCACCATCAACGGATATATGAGCAACACTGTTGTGATTCCGATTGAGAACATCACGTTCAACAATGTCCACGTCTCGAACATTGGCAGAAACCCCGCAACTGCCATTACGAATTATCCGGTGGAAAACCAAGATTGGCAGCCGCAAGACTTTGGAAACTGGCCGTGCTATGGCTGGTATCTTCGCTGGGCTGGAAACATCAGCTTCACCAATTGCTCGGTGAGTTTCGATAACGACGATGATCGCCCGGCCGTCATTGCCGACACGGTAACCAATGTGTTGTTTCAAAATTTCACAGCCGATGTCGGCAGCAACGACACGAATTATGACATGGGATTTTTGAACGGGGCTAATTTTGACGTGACCAATGCCTTTGCTTCGGCCACCGCGCCGTCGCCGGGAGCTGACTTGAGAATTTTCAACAGCAACTCGACGCCTGCGCAGATCGTTTCGCCTCCGTATTTCAGTCCGGGCGATGGTCTTTACACAAATACACAAATAGTAACCATTGGCTCCGGCACGCCCGGCGCAACGATTCGCTACACCACCAACGACAGCGAGCCGAGCGAAACCAACGGCACGATTTACACCAACCCGGTGACGATTGACTCGGAAACCGTTTTGCTCGCCATCGCCTACACGAATGGAATGGTGGATAGCGCCGTCAACACGGCCATTTACAACTACCTCATGACGGGCGAAACGGCCGCGCCATTTTTTAACCCGCCACCCGGCGAATACGCGACGGCGCAGATGGTGACGATGGTCTCCAGCACTCCCAACGCCACCATCATTTACACCACCGATGGCAGCACGCCCAACACCAACAACGGAACGATTTACACCGCGCCCGTAAGTATCAGTGCAAACACTACGTTTCAGGCGTTTGCCTATGCTACAAACCTGACGGCTAGCGGCGTCACCACCGGCAACTACGTCATCACCGGCGTGGCGGCGGCGCCCGTCTTCAATCCGCCGGGCGGGACTTACACAAATGCCCAATCTGTGATCATTTCGTCTCCCACCAGCGATGCCTCGATCCGCTACACGACGGACGGCAGCACGCCGAGCGAAATCAATGGCACGCTTTATTCTACACCAGTAACAATCAGTTCCAACACCACGCTAAACGCCATCGCCTACACGAACGGCGCGGCGGACAGCGCCGTAAGCACCGCCAGTTATACAATTGTCACGCCGCCGCCAGTGTTTGAATTTGATGCGCAGTCACTTTCATACATTACCAACGGCGCGGTCGCCGTTTTGCAAAATGACAGCACGTATCCCAGTGGACACTGGCTGGCGCTCGAGGCGACGGCGACTAACGAATGGATTGAATATACAATTCCCGACATTCCCGCCGGCACATATGACATTCAAATGGCGTGGAAAGGCAATAATGATCGCGGCATCATCACTTTCGCGCTAGACGGAACCGTCTTGGGAAATCCGCTGGATCAATATTCTTCCGGGGAAACTTATCCAACGACGGATTACGGCATTGTCACATTTACCAACAGCGGCAATCACACCATCCTGTTAACGGCAGTCGGCAAAAATCCGTCGTCGTCCAGTTATTGGATTTCCGCTGCGCAATTCTTTTTCATCCAGCTTCAGGCCGGCCTGCCGCAACCGCCAAACATCGGCAGCATCGAATTGTCAGGCTCCAATATGCTCTTCAACGGCGCAAATGGCATTCCCCAATCGCCATACTTTGTTCTCATGTCCACCAATGTCACCCTGCCCTTGGCCGACTGGACGGTGGTGGCAACTAACGTATTCGATGCCGGCGGTAATTTCACCTTCACCAACACGGCGAACCCAAATGCGCCGCAGCAATTCTACAAGCTGGAACTGCAATTGCAGGAACTGCCATAACTGAAGCGCGACAACAGTTTTTACCCGGCCATGGTTGCTGCTGAATAATTCACATGGCGGGCATCTACCAAATTTGTTTATTTACGCGGTTGTTTTGCGCTTGACGGCTACCCGCTAAAAATTTATTCTTGCAGTCAAGAATGGTAAAGTCTGCTGGTTTGGCCAGCGCGCGAAGTCGGAGATCATATCTTCCGGCTTTTTTGTTCTCCGCGTACCGCCGCCGCAGACACCACTTGAGTTATGAACGCAGATTTTTTGGCCGTTTTGGAATTTTGGGAGCGCGAAAAGGGCATCAACCGTGATGTCCTCGTCGGCGCTGTCCAGGAGGCGTTGCTGTCCGCCGCCAAAAAAGCCGTTGGCCCGGCGCGCGAATTGCGCGTCGAGATTGACCAGAAAAATGGCAGCATCAAGGCGTTTGCCAAACTCATCGTTTCCGACAAGGTCATTTCCAAGCACGACCAGATTTCCGTTTTCGACGCCCGGCGCCTCAAACCCGACGCCCAAATCGGCGACGAAATCGAAAAGGAAGTCACCCCGACGGATTTCGGCCGCATCGCGTCGCAATACGCCAAGCAGGCGCTCATGCAAAAAGTTCGGCTGGCCGAAAAGGCGCTCATCTTCACCGAGTTCAAGGACCGCGTCGGCGACATTGTCAGCGGCACCGTCCGCCGGTTCGAGCGTTCGGATGTGATTTTGGATTTGGGCAAATACGAGGCGCTGCTGCCGAATCGCGAGCGCGTTTCCATCGAGGAATATCAGGTTGGCGAACGCATCCGCTGTTACGTCAAGGCCGTCGAGGAAGGCGCGCACGGGCCGGAAATCATTTTGTCGCGCGCCGATCCGCGTTTCATCATCAAACTGTTTCAACTCGAAGTTTCCGAAATCAACGACGGCACGATTGAAATCAAGGGCATCGCGCGCGAGCCGGGTTTCCGCACGAAAATGGCCGTTTATTCGCGCGACCCGAAAGTTGATCCGGTCGGCGCGTGCGTCGGCATGCGCGGCCAGCGCGTCAAAAACATCGTCCGCGAGTTGAACAATGAAAAAGTGGACGTGATTCCGTGGTCGTCCGACATCAAAACATTTGTCACCAAGGCGCTGGAACCGGCGAAGTTGAAAAGCATTGAAGTGGACGAGGCCGGAAAACGCCTGAAAATTTTGGTGAGCGAGGATCAGCTGTCGCTCGCCATCGGCAAACGCGGCCAGAACGCGCGGCTCACGGCCAAATTGACCGGCTGGGAAGTGGACATTGACGCCGAGGAAGTCGTCACGAAAGGCTTTGAGGAAAAAGTCGCCGAAGCCGTCGGTGCGCTCGCCGCGATTCCGGGAATTTCCCGCGAGCAGGCGGACGCGCTGGTTCACGCCGGTCTGACGCGGCTCGAGGATTTGTTGTCTGCCGACGAAAGCGATTTGAGCAGCATTCCGCAAATCGGCGACAAGGCCGGTGAGATTTTGAAAATCGCGCGCGCACATGCGGAAAGCCGCACGTTGCCGGTGAACAGTTGATTTTATGACGCAGGCCGGAACAAAACTTGTTTCTGCGATTTAGCCATGAAGGCCAATTGCACATTCCGACCGGCGGCAACGAAGAAATTTTATGCCCGTTCGTATTTACGACATCGCGAAGAAGTATGGCCTCGAGAACAAGGAAATTCTCGTCCAGGCCAAGTCGCTGGGCATTGCCGCTGCCAAGGTTCCTTCCAGTTCGCTGGATAAGATCACCGCCGAGTGGCTCGAGCAGGAACTCGTAAAGACCCATCCCGCCCTCGCCGCAAAACTCGCCGCGCCGCCGCCTGAAATTCCCAAGCCCGCCCCGGTCGAGGAGAAAATCATCCTCATTACGGCACCGCCGCCGCCGCCGTCCACGCCAGAAATTAAAGTCGAGGCGAAAGTCGAAGCAAAGGTGGAGGTCGCGCCGCCGCCACCGCTGCCGGTCGTGGAAAAACCAAAACCGGCCACGCCGCCCAAACCCGCCGGCCCGAAAGTCGGCGACAAAGTCGGGTTCATCCAATTGCCGACGCGTTCGCAAGCGCCGCGCGGCGGGGAAAAAACCGGTTCGGTCAAACTGCCGCCGTCGCGTCCGGGCGCGCCGCAGCGAGAACAACGCGGAGACCGGCAACAATTTCAGCGCGGTCGCGACGGTCGTCAGCAATCGCAGACCAGCGAGCAGCAAAAACCCGCTACTCCGCCGCAACCAAAATTTGTCGCGCCCGAAGATGGAGAAGTTATTGTCATCAAGCCGCCGATTGTCGTTCGCGAACTGGCGGCCCAGCTCAAGCAAAAGCCGTTCATTATCATCGGCGATTTGATGAGGCTCGGCGTTTTCGCCACGGTCAACCAGGCGATTGACGAAAAAATCGCGCAGCAGCTTTGCGCGAAATACGGTTTCCGGTTTGAATTGGAAAAACGCGAGCGCGGCGCTGGCGTCGTTCACGCCGTCGAGAAAAAAGTTGAACTGGATTTCGAGGACAAGCCGGAGGAACTCAAGCCACGCGCACCGGTCGTGACCATCATGGGCCATGTTGACCACGGCAAAACGTCGCTGCTCGACGTGATCCGCAAGGCAAACGTCGCGGCGGGCGAGGCCGGTGGCATCACGCAGCACATCGGCGCCTACACGATTTCTGTGCCGCATCCCGAACGCAAACATGAACTGGCACAAATCACGTTTCTCGACACGCCCGGCCACGCAGCGTTCAGTTCCATGCGCGCGCGGGGCGCGAACGTCACGGACATCGTGGTGCTCGTCGTCGCGGCCAACGACGGTGTCATGCCGCAGACAATTGAGGCGCTCAATCACGCTAAGGCCGCGAAAGTTCCGATTCTCGTCGCCGTCAACAAAATGGACCACCCGAACGCGAACTCGTTGAAAGTCCGCCAGCAATTGCAGGACAAGGGACTGGTTCCCGACGACTGGGGCGGCGACACGATTTTCGTCGAATGTTCGGCGCTGACGAAGCAGGGCATTGACAAGCTGCTCGAAATGATTTTATTGCAAGCCGATTTGCTCGAGCTCAAGGCGAACCCGAACCGCCGCGCCAAGGGCAACGTCATCGAATCCGGCGTCGAACCCGGCGGGCCAACCGCAACGGTTCTCGTCCGCAAAGGGACGCTGCGCGTGGGTGAAATCATCATCTGCGGCGAGTTTTACGGCCGCGTCCGCGCTTTGATCAACGAGGAGGGCCAGCGGCTCAAGGAAGCCGGCCCGTCCGTCGCAGTGAAAGTCCTCGGCTTGAACGGTGTGCCGGACGCGGGCTTGGAATTTAACGCCGTCGAGGACGAAAAAGCCGCGCGCGAACTGGCCGAACAACGTTTTCTCGAAGCCCGCGCCGCCGGTCAGGAAGACAAAAAAGTCACGCTCGAAAATCTTTTCGCCACGCTCGCCGCCAATCAGGACAAGGTCTTGAAAGTTGTCGTGAAGGCTGACACGCAAGGTTCGGTCGAAGCGATTGTCGAGGCGCTGAAAAAAATCGAGGCGGAAAAAGTTTCGCTCGAAATCATCCACAGCGACGTCGGCACAATCACCGAAAACGACGCGGCGCTCGCTTCGGCGTCGAGCGCGGTCATCCTCGGTTTCCACACGCGCGTGGACAGCACCGCCGCCGAAAAGGCGAAACGCGAGGGCGTGCAAATCAAGCTTTACGCGATCATTTATGAATTGATTGACCAGGTGAAGGAGGCGATGGCCGGGTTGCTCGATCCACTCGTCAAGGAAACCGTCATCGGCTCGGCGGAAGTGCGGCAGATTTTTGAATTGTCCAAGGGCGCGCCGGTCGCCGGCTGCATGGTTTCGAACGGGCGCATCGTCAAGGGCAAAGTGCGCGTGCGCCGGCGCAAGGACGTGATTTACGAAGGCGTCACGCAGTCGCTCCGGCGATTTCAGGATGAAGTTAACGAAGTCCGCGCCGGGATGGAATGCGGCATCCGCATCGAGGGCTTCGGCGAATTTGAGGTCGGCGACGAGATTGAATGTTACTCGACTGAAAAGGTGGCGGCGAAATTATGAAATAATTGAAAAACCGGATTAAGATTACGATTAGGCGCAAGCTTAGGAATTCAAGCGGTCGTTATAATCTTAATCATAATTTTATTCGAAAATGCCCAATCTCCGACATGAACGCGTGCGCGAATTGTTGAAGCGCGAAATCGGCGAGGCCGTCCGCCGCGAATTTCACGTCAATGAATGCGGGCTGATTTCCGTCAACGACGTGGACGTGGCCGGCGATCTGAAATCGGCCGTTGTCTTCATCAGCATTTTCGGCAACGCCGACCAACAAAAGCGCGGCATCCAGGCGCTCAACGAGCATCGCGTCCGCATCCAGGGGCTCGTCGGCAAGGCTGTCGTCCTGAAATTCACGCCGACGCTGAAATTTGTCTTTGACGAATCCATCACGCGCGGCAACCGCGTGCTGCAAATCATTGACGAACTCGAAAAAGCCGACGCCGAAAAGGAAAAAGATTTGCCGTGAAACGTTATCCAAAAATCATTGACCGCATTCTCGAAATCATCCGCGAACACAAAACGTTCTGCATCGTCGGCCACGTCCGGCCCGACGGCGACTGCGTCGGCTCGCAACTCGGCCTCGCGCTCGCGCTGCGAAATGAAGGAAAAAAAGTCGTCTGCTGGAACGAAGACTCCATTCCGCCGAAATACAAATTTCTTGACCCCGAAGGTTTGTTTCAAAAACCGAAACCGGGGGGAAAATTTGACTGCGTGATTGCGACCGACTGCGCCACTTTCGAGCGGCTCGGCCGAGCGGGAAAATGCGCGGCACACCGGAAAATTCTCATCAACATTGACCATCACGAAAGCAATCCGCGCTACGGCGACGTGAACTGGATTTCCGCGCGCGAGCCGTCCTGCGGCGAATTGATTTTCCGCCTGCTCAAAGTCGCGCGCTGGCCGATCACCAAGCCGATTGCGGATTTGCTTTTCGCCGCCGTTTCCACCGACACCGGCTCGTTTCAATATCCGACTACGCGTCCCGGCACGTTCCACACCGGTGCGGAACTTGTCACGCGCGGCGCCGACCTCGCGAAAATTTGTGACGAAGTTTACCAATCGTATCCGCTCTCCCGCGCGCGGCTGCTTCGGCATCTTTACAACAAATTCAGGCTGACGGATCACGACCGGATCGCCTATTTGTGGCTGAAAAAGGCCGACTTTGCCCGCACCGGCGCGACGAGCGACGAAACTGAAGGCTTGATTGACCATATCCGCGACATCGCGCCGGTCGTCGTCGCCTGTGTATTTGAGGAAGTTGAAACGGGATTGACGCGCATCAGCCTGCGCTCCAAAAATGAAAAAATCAACGTGAACGAAATTGCCGCGCAATTCGGCGGCGGCGGGCATCAAGCGGCAGCAGGCGCAAGAATTTCAGGAAAATCGCTTTCGGTTCAGCGCAAAGTCATCGCCGCTGTGAAACGCGCGTTGAACGAGGCGAAATAATTTTCCATGCAAGAATTTTCCGCTCTTGACGGCGCAGTTCTCGTTGACAAACCCGCCGGCCCGACTTCGCACGACGTGGTGGACGCCATTCGCCGCCGCTTTCAAATCAAAAAAGTCGGCCATTGCGGCACGCTTGACCCAAACGCGACCGGCCTTTTGATCATCGTTCTCGGCCGCGGCACCAAGCTGTCCGAAAAATTGATGGGTGACGACAAGGTTTATGAAGGTACAATCAAGTTCGGCACGGCGACCAATTCCTATGATGCCGACGGCGAAATTCTGGAAACGAAAACCGTTCCGCCGCTGACGCTCGAACAATTGAACGAACTCGCCACGCAATTTATCGGTGATCAAATGCAAATGCCGCCGATGGTTTCGGCCATCAAAAAAGACGGCGTTCCGCTTTACAAACTCGCGCGCAAGGGCATCGAAGTTGAGCGCGAGCCGCGACTGGTTCACATTTACAACTTCCGGTTTGCGAACTATTCCGAACCGCTCGGCGAATTCCGGCTGGCCTGTACGAAGGGCACTTACGTCCGCAGCATCGCGCACGAGTTGGGACAGAAAATCGGCTGCGGTGCGCATCTGGCAACCTTGCGGCGAAGTGTGTCAGGGAAATTCGACGTGGCCGGTTCGAAGCCACTGGACGAAATTTTGAAAATGACCGTTGCGGAATTGGAAAAGCGTGTGATTCCATTTTTGAAGCTGGCGGCGTCATGAAAATTATTCACACTGCAAATGAACTGAAGACGAACGGCAGAAAAGTCTGCCTCGCCATCGGCTTTTTTGATGGTGTGCATCTTGGCCACCAGCAAATCATCCGGCAGACCGTCGCTGACGCGCATCAACACGACGCGATTGCCATCGTCCTGACTTTTGACAAACATCCAAATTCAGTTGTCGCGCCGGACAAAGTACCGCCGTTGATTTATTCGCTGCCGCAAAAATTACGCGCGATTGAATCGCTGGGCGCGGGGAAAATTTTGCTGGTCCGTTTTGACAAAAAATTCAGCAGGCAATCCGGCGAGGAATTTGTCCGCAACCTCGCGCGCGATTTCAAAAAAATTCACAGTGTCTGCGTCGGCGCGGATTTTGTTTTCGGGCACAAGCGCGGCGGCAACGTCGCGTTGCTAAAAAAACTTGGCGCGGAATTGCATTTCCACGTCCACGGGCTGGCGGCTGTTTCGCTGGACGGTGAAGTCGTCAGCAGCACGCGGATTCGGGAATTAATTCGCGCGGGCGATTTGGACGTTGCGAGCCAGATGCTCGGCCGGCCTTACGCAATTTGCGGCGAAGTCGTCGCCGGCGACAAACTTGGCCGGCAGCTTGGTTTCCCAACGGCGAATCTGGACGCGGCTGATTTGATCCTGCCGCCCAACGGCGTTTATTCCGGTCACGCCAAATTGGCGGGACAATTTTATCGCGTCGCGCTCAATATCGGTTTCCGTCCGACGGTGGCTTCGGGCGGGAAATTGCGCGTGGAAGCGCATCTGCTGGATTTCAGCGGCGAGCTTTATGGCAAGGAATTAGAAATTGAAATCGGCGAAAAAGTGAGGGAAGAGCAGAAATTCAATTCGGTTACGGATTTGAAACAGCAAATTGTCAGGGACATCGCCAAAGTGCGAAAAATGGCATGATTAGATTATTTGTAATTTGTTTATTGTAAGCTTCTTAATCGAGTTCTTCACCGCCTTTTGACAGCTTATTCACATTTTCTTATGCACGTGTAATTGTTCTTGAATTTTTCATAAGACCAGTTATTCTGTTGAGCACGTCGGGTTTCTGGTGTTCGCAGTCTCCAAGTTCAACAGGCGAAACGTGAGCATTTACAGAAGCAACATTCGCGCGGAGTTGCCCGATTTCTCTGAACCAAAACGCGTGAGTCAGGTCTATAATTTATGTTGAAGCGCAAGTTAACGACGCCGGCCAAGGCGTCGCGAAATCGTCACGCAGGCGGAAAGAGTTCCAAAGCCAAATCCCCGCCGGTGCGGCGACGGTTTATCATTTCCAGCAACGCGAAAAAATCCATTGCCAAAACGGAGGCGAATGGAAAGTCCGGTCACCCGGCGGGTTCGATTGCCGAGGCGGAAAAGCGTGTGCAGAACGGCCATGCAAACGGCACTGTGCCGGCGCCATCGTCCGTGGATTTGACCGAAACGATCAAAATGCTTCTGCATCTCTCGCAGGAGCATGGCTACATCACCTATGACGACATCAACGATGTGCTGCCGGACAATTTGAGTCCCGACGATCTCGACGCCTTGTTGAGCAAGCTTCGCAGCCTCGACGTGGAAATCGTCATGGATCAGGCCGAGGCTGAGCGCGCCGACCGCGCCAAGCAGCCCGAACAATCGCAGCCGGAGGAAGTGGACGAGGACGCGCGGCTGGAAATTCTGGACGATCCCGTTCGCATGTATATGAACCAGATGGGCAAGGTCCCGCTGCTCACGCGCGAACAGGAAGTCGAGATTTGCAAAAAAATCGAGGAAGCCGAAGTGGCGATGAAGGCGATCATTTACGGCCTCGGTTTCACGGCCAAAGAACACATCGCCATCGCGGAAAAACTTTTGTCCGAGCCGCCGAAGGAGCGATTTGACCGCGTGATTGTGGACAAGAAAATTGCCAATCGCGAAGGTCATTTGCGCGAGCTGCGCAAGCTCATCAAAAAAGTCCACGCGCTCGACCAAAAAGTGGATGTGAAATACTCCGCCTGGCAAAAGGCGCAGCAAAAGGGACGCAAGGAAAAGCTGGCGCGCGAATTGAAAAAAATGGCCGCAAAAGTCCAGGAAATGTTCCAGAAATTTTTCTACAAGCAAAAAGTCGTCGAGGAAATGATCGTTGTCGCCGGCAACATTCACGAAAAATTTCAATCCAGCCTGCGGCACATTCAGGAATTGGAGAATCACCGCGCGACGGCGGAACGGCGCGCCGCGCTGGACGCCGAACGCGCAAAGCTCCAGACGCTCGAACAGTTCGTGCGGATGCCGCGCGAGGAATTTTTCGCCGCGTTCAAGGAATTGAAGGCCGCCGCCGACCGTGGCTTGAAGGCCAAGACGCACATGGCCGAGGCCAATTTGCGCCTCGTCGTTTCTGTCGCCAAAAAATACACCAACCGCGGCCAGTCATTTCTCGATTTGATCCAGGAGGGCAACATCGGCCTGATGAAGGGCGTTGAGAAATTCGAATATCGCCGCGGCTACAAATTTTCAACTTACGCCATTTGGTGGATTCGCCAGGCCATCACGCGCTCCATCGCGGACCAGGCACGCACGATTCGCATCCCGGTGCACATGATTGAAATCATGAACAAGCTCTGGCGCGCGCAAAAGCAGTTGACGCAGGAGCTTGGCCGTGAGCCGACGCCGGAGGAAATTGCCGACGAGATGCACATGCCCGTCGCGCGCATTCACGCGCTCTTGAAAATGGCGCAGCAGCCCGTTTCGCTCCACGCGCCCGTCGGCGACGACGGAGACGTGAGCGTCGGCGATTTCATCGAGGACAAGTCGGCGGAAAACCCGTCCGACGTGACCAGCTACAGTTTGCTCCGCGAAAAATTGAGCGACGTGCTGACGACATTGACCGAGCGCGAACGCAAAATTCTCGAAATGCGCTTCGGCCTGCTCGACGGCTACGAACGGACGCTCGAGGAAATCGGCAAGATGTATAACGTCACGCGCGAACGCATCCGCCAGATCGAAGCCAAGGCGCTGCGGAAATTGCGTCACCCGACGCGTGTCCGGCATTTGCAAGGCTTCCTCGACACGCCGGAGCCGGAGATGGCAACGACCGCGTGACGATTTACGAATTTTGATTTTTTAGTCGCCTGAAGTTTGGAGCGGCACGTAAATCGCAGATCCGATGAAAGTCATTTACTACGGTCATGCCTGTTTCTCGGTCGCAGTTGGCGGCAAGACGCTGCTGTTCGACCCGTTCATCACACAAAATCCGCTGGCCAAGGCCGTGAACGCCTCGAAAATTCCCGCCGATTACATTCTCGTTTCACACGGGCATGATGACCACATGGCCGACGCGGTGGACATTGCCAAACGCACCGGCGCGACGGCCATCGCCAATTACGAAGTTGCCTGCTGGCTTGGTGAAAAGGGCGCGCCCATAATCCATCCGCTGAACCACGGTGGCGGCTTTAATTTTGATTTTGGGCGGGTCAAATTCGTCAACGCGGTTCATTCCAGCATGTTGCCCGACGGCTCGAACGGCGGAAACGCCGGCGGCTTTGTGATTGAAAGCGCGGACGGCAATTTTTATTTCTCCGGCGACACGGCACTGACTCTGGACATGAAACTCATCGGCGAATCCGTAAAACTGAAATTTGCCGCGCTCTGCATCGGCGATAATTTCACAATGGGCGCTGACGACGCGATAAAAGCCGCCGACTTCATCCGCTGCAACGAAATTCTCGGTGTCCATTACGACACCTCTCCGCCGATTGAAATTGACCACAAGGCGGCTGTGGAAAAATTCAAGGCCGCCGGCAAAACCCTCCATTTGCTGCGCCCGGGCGAAACGCACGAGTTCTAGTTGTTCGGATCCACGATGTGCAGGTCAATGCCTGGCGCGTGGTGCAGGAAAAACTCCAGCACGTTCGGCTGCATGAATTGCCACCAGCGCCGTTCCGTCGTGCCGAGCACCACGAGATGCACGTCGTGTTCACGGCAAAATTTCAGCAACGCGTCGCAAACGTTTTCACTTTCCAAAACTGTGACGCTGCCGCCCAGTTCGGTCGCCAGTTGGACGTTCTGCATGAAATGGCGCTGCACGTCCGCGGGGATGCGCATGGGATCCTCCTTTTTGCGCCGCACATAAACCGCAATCCACTCGCGGTTCAGCCGCCCGGCGATGCGCGACGCCGTGCGCAGGAGCCGCGCCGTGGTGTCGGGATTGGTGCTGACGAAAACCGCGATTTTTTCGCTGACCTCCGGCGACGACGCTGCGCCGGAACGCGGACGGCGGTCCAGCGAAGCGGCCGTTTCGCGCAGAGCCAGTTCGCGCAGGGTGTTCAAATTATTTTCCGTGAAAAAATTTTCCAGCGCGGCGGCGGCGCGGTCGGCGGGATAAATTTTCCCCAGCTTCAGCCGTTCGCGCAATTCCTCGGCGGTCAAATCCACGTTCACAACCTGGTCGGCCTCCAGCACAAACCGGTCGGGCACGCGTTCACGCACGTCCACGCCCGTCGCGTGAAGCACCGTGTCATGCAGGCTTTCGAGGTGCTGGATGTTCATCGCCGTGATGACATTGATGCCCGTGAGCAGCAAATCATGCACCTCGAGATAACGCTTGGGATGCTGCGAGCCTGCGATATTCGTGAACGGCAGTTCGTCAATGACGCAAACCGTCGGATAGCGTTTGAAAATGGCGTCCACGTCGAGCACTTCCACCGTGGTATTTCCGTGCGGCACTTTTTTGCGCGGAATAATTTCCAAGCCCTCGAGCAATGCCTCGGTTTCCTTGCGCCCATGCGTTTCAATCCAGCCGATGACCACGTCCACGCCGGCCTTTTTGAGGCGATGCGCCTCTTCGAGCATCGCGTAGGTTTTGCCGACGCCCGCCGCGTGGCCGAGATAAATCTTCAATTTTCCCAGCCGGCTCTTTTCGATGATCCGGAGAAAATCTTCCGGCTTCAACCGTTCAATGGCGGGCGGTTCCATGCCGGAAAGAAACTATTTTTGTGCCAACTGGTCGAGCGCGAAGTTCAGCGTCATCACGTTCACGCGCGGCTCGCCGAAAACGCCGAGGTCGCGACCGGATGTATTTTGCTGAACGAGTTTGCGCAATTGTTCCTCAGACATACCGCGCGTTTTGGCCACGCGCGGGATTTGTATTTCCGCGTTGGCAACGGAAATGTCCGGGTCGAGGCCGCTCGCCGAAGCGGTCACGGCGTCGGCGGGAACGGGCACATTCGTTGCCAGATTATTTTCGGCGCGATAATCGGCAATGCGTTGTGAAATTTCCGCAACGAGATTGGACGAGGTCGGGCCAAGATTGCTGCCGCCGGAATTTTCAGCGTCATAATTGTTGGCCGACGGGCGCGGGTGAAAATACTGCGGACCGGTGAAATTTTGCGCGAGCAAGGCCGAACCGCGAACTGTGCCGGATTTGTCCACGAGCAAACTGCCGTTGGCGCGATGCGGAAAAAGTGTTCGCGCCACGCCATAAACAATCAGCGGATAAATACCGCACAAAATCACGGCGAAGAAAATCGTCGCCACAATCGAGCGGGTAAATTCGGCAAAGATATTTTTCATAAGTTTACGCGAGATGCAGACCGGCAACGATGACATCAATGATTTTGATTCCGACAAACGGCACGATGACGCCGCCGAGGCCGTAAATCAGCAGATTGCGCCGTAAAATTTCTACCGCGCCGAGCGGCCGGAATTTCACGCCGTGCAGCGCCAGCGGAATGAGCACGATGATGACCAGCGCATTGAAAATCACGGCGCTCAAAATCGCGCTGTCCGGGCTGTGCAGGTGCATGACGTTCAGCGGCGCGATGACCGGAAACGTCGTCATGAGCATCGCCGGAATGATGGCAAAATATTTCGCCACGTCGTTGGCGATGCTGAACGTCGTCAGCGAGCCGCGCGTGATGAGAAGCTGTTTTCCAATTTCAATAATTTCAAGGAGCTTGGTCGGATTGGAATCCAAATCCACCATGTTGCCGGCTTCCTTGGCGGCCTGCGTGCCGGTGTTCATGGCCACGCCGACGTCGGCCTGCGCGAGTGCGGGCGCGTCGTTCGTGCCGTCGCCGATCATCGCGATAAGCCGGCCGCCCTGCTGTTCCTTGCGAATCAAAGCCAGCTTGTCCTCCGGTTTTGCCTCGGCGAGAAAATCGTCCATGCCGGCCTCGCGTGCAATGGCGGCGGCGGTAAGCTGATTGTCGCCGGTAATCATCACGGTGCGGATGCCCATCGCGCGAAAGCGTTTGAAACGATCGGCGAGGCCGCCTTTCACAATGTCTTTCAAATGGATTACGCCGAGCGCGCGTTCCTTGGTGGCAACGACCAGCGGCGTGCCGCCGGAACGGGAAATGTTTTCCACCGCCTGTTCCACTTCCGGCGGCAGGGTTCCGCCTAGAAATTGTTTCACCGCTTCCGCCGCGCCCTTGCGAATTTGTTTGCCTTCAAAATCCACGCCGCTCATACGGGTTTGTGCCGTGAAGGGCACGAATTGGGCATTGGGCAGTTCGTGAATTGTCCGGGCGCGGATGCCGAATTGCTTCGCCAGCACGACGATGCTGCGGCCTTCGGGTGTTTCGTCGGCGAGCGACGCGAGCTGCGAGGCGTCGGCGAGTTCCTGTTCCATGACGCCGGACGCGGGCAAAAATGCCGTGGCCTGGCGGTTGCCGAGCGTGATGGTGCCGGTTTTGTCGAGCAGCAGCACGTCCACATCGCCCGCCGCCTCGACAGCGCGTCCGCTCATCGCCAGGACATTTTTCTGGAGCAGGCGGTCCATGCCAGCGATTCCGATGGCGCTCAAGAGACCGCCAATGGTCGTCGGAATCAAACAAACCAAAAGCGCGATGAGAACGGCGTCGGAAAAATTCACGCCCGAATAAATGCCGAACGGTTTCAACGTGATGACGGCCAGCAAAAACACGACCGTGAGCGCCGCGAGCAGAATCGTGAGCGCAATTTCGTTCGGCGTTTTCTGGCGGCTCGCGCCTTCGACGAGTGAAATCATGCGGTCAAGGAAACCTTCGCCGGGATTGGCGGTGATGCGGATTTTGATTTCGTCGGAGAGCACGCGCGTGCCGCCGGTGACGGCGCTGCGGTCGCCGCCCGCCTCGCGGATGACGGGCGCGGATTCGCCGGTGATAGCGGATTCGTCCACGGTCGCCGCGCCAAGGATGACTTCGCCGTCGGCGGGAATGATTTCATTGGTGCGGACCAAAATGACGTCGCCTTTGCAGAGCGACGAGGCGTCCACAATTTCGATTTTGCCGCCGGAGGAAACTTTACCGGCATTCGTGCGCGTGCGTGTGGCTCGCAATGCCTTGGCCTGCGCCTTGCCGCGGCCCTCGGCAACGGCTTCGGCGAAATTCGCGAACAGCACGGTGAACCAAAGCCACACGGCGATTTGCGTGACGAACAGCGTCTGACCGGGTGAGCGGAACGCGTCCACGGTGCTGATGGCCGCGCCAACCAGCGTGACAAACATGACGGGATTTTTCACCATCAGCCGCGGGTTCAGCTTGATGAACGCGTCACCGATGGCCGGCACGAGAATCTTCGGGTCAAAAATGGAAACAGATTTTTGAGTCATAAAAATTCGGGTTAAAACAGGTGGCCTTCCAGCATCAGGAAACGTTCGACGATCGGGCCGAGCGCGAGCGCGGGCAGAAAGGTCAACGCGCCGACCAGAATCACCGTGCCAACGAGCAGCAGAACAAACGTCAAATCAGTCACCGGAAAAGTTCCGGCGCTGGCGGGAATAATTTTTTTCTTCGCGAGCGAACCGGCGAGCGCGAGCAGCGGCACAATCATGCCGAACCGACCGAGCAGCATGTCAATTCCGAGCGTCGTGTCCCACCACGGAGTGTTCGCGTTCAGGCCGGCGAAGGCGCTGCCGTTATTGCCAGCGCCAGAGGTGTAGGCGTAAAGCATTTCGCTCAAGCCGTGTGGACCGTTGTTGGCCAGACTGGACGTGCCCCAGTTGCTGACCGAAGCCCAGGCCGTGAAGCCGAGAATGATAAACGCGAGAATGACGAATGCCAGCAGCACCATCTTTACGTCGTAGGCTTCGATTTTTTTGCCGAGATATTCCGGTGTGCGCCCGACCATCAGCCCGGCGATGAACACGGCAAGGATGACGAAAATCAACATGCCGTAAAGACCCGCGCCGACGCCGCCGAAAATCACTTCGCCGGTCTGGATGTTGAAGAGCGGCACCAGCCCGCCGAGCGGCGTGAAGGAATCGTGCATGGAATTGACCGCGCCGCAGGAGGCGTCGGTCGTCACCGTGGCGAATAGCGCGGAATCAAAAATGCCGAAGCGGACTTCCTTGCCTTCCATGTTTCCGTCGGCGACGGCGACACCAAGCTGCTGATGAATCGGATTGCCTCTGGCCTCGGCCCACCAGCAAACGAGAACGCCGGCGAGAAACATCGTGAACATCGCCGACCAGACCGCCCAGCCGTGTTTTTGATTTTTCGTTTCGCGGCCAAGGTGATACGTCAGCGCGCTGCCAATCGCCAAAATAGAAAGCATCTGGATGAAATTCGAGAGCGGCGTGGGATTTTCAAACGGATGCGACGCGTTGGCGTTCGTGTAGCCGCCGCCGTTCGTGCCGAGCATCTTGATGGCGACCTGCGACGCCATCGGCCCTTGCACAATCGTTTGCGTGGAGAGCGTCTGATTCACCATCACCGGATCACCTTTGGCGTCAACCACCGGCTTGCCATTCGCGTCGGTTTTTTGGACGGAAATGGTTTGCGGCTCGATGAGTGTCGCCGTCGTGTAAGGCTTAAAATTTTGAATCATTCCCTGCGAGACGAGGAACACGGCGTAGATGATGCAAATCGGCAGCAGCAGATAATAGGTGATGCGCGTCAGATCCACCCAGAAGTTGCCGATGGTCTGCGCCGTGTGCCGCGCGATGCCGCGCACAAGCGCCGCCGCGACCGCGATGCCGACAGCGGCGGAGAAAAAGTTGTGGATGGCCAGCGCGACCATCTGCGAAAAATAGGACATCGTGTTTTCGCCGGAATAACTTTGCCAATTTGTGTTTGTCGTGAAGCTGACGGCGGTGTTGAAGGCGAGATGTTGAGCCAGCGCAGGAAATTTTTCGGGATTGAGCGGCAGGTATTGCTGCAGGCGCAGAATCGCGTAAGTGAACAGGCAGCTCACGAGACTGAAGACCAGCATCGCGAAGGCGTATTGCTTCCAGCCATGTTCCTTCGTCGCGTCCACGCGCAGCACGCGGTAGGTCAGTTTTTCCAGCGGACGGACAACCGGGTCGAGAAAAGTTCTCCCGTTCGCGTCCAGCACGCGATTAATCCACAAGCCGAGCGGCTTGGTGATGAGCACGAGCGCTGCGATGTAAACCGCAAGTTCAAGCCATTGATGAGCGTTCATAAATTGGGTTAAAATTTTTCCGGCCGCAGCATGGCAAAAATCAAATAGCCGCACAGCGCGACGGAAATGATTCCGAGAACGAGGTTTTCCATAAATTTAGTCAGAGCTTTTCACAGCCGGCTGCATAAATGCAAAAGGTCATAAATGCTCCAAAAATCAATCCGATATAGATTGCGTCCAACATATATTTCAACGCGGCGCTTATGCCACGGGCACAGCAAACCGCAATTCATTTTTACATTGGGTGAACTTGGCTGTCGCGGACTTCGCGACACAGAGGCTCGCCCTTCCAAATGCCTGCGAGATTAGCTGTCGGGCTTGGCCTTGAAAGTGGCCCGGTGACTCCGTTGCCGGAATCCCTGCGCCCCGTCCTCAATCGCTTGAGGAGTTTGGGTCTCCCGCGCCCAGCTTCAGGAAGGAAGCCGGACTTCGGCTGCAACGAATCCAGTAAAACACAATTGCCACGTTTTGTCAAGTGCTGTGCGAATACGGCATTTTTCGCCGAAAAACCTTTGCCGGCGGCCATTTGCGTCTAAATTACAAAGGTCATTCGATGAAGCTCCGAATCAAAATTTTGGCGTTGTCTGTTCTTTTGGCTTCGACCGTTTTGTTCGCGGCCGATTTTGTTTATCGCCCGGCGGTCATTTTCCCGCCGGCACCGCCGCGCGAATTTCGCGGCGCCTGGATCACCGAAGTGGCGGCGGACCCGGATTGGCCGTCCAAACCCGGCTTGAGCACCGCCGAACAAAAGGCGGAATTGATCGCGCTGCTCGACCGTGCGGTGCAACTGAAATTGAACGCCGTCATTTTCCAAATCCGCCCGGCGTGCGACGCCGTCTATGCTTCGCCGATTGAGCCGTGGTCGGAATTTTTGACCGGCGCTCAAGGCAAACCGCCGGAGCCGCTCTACGATCCGCTCGCGTTTGCGATTGAAGAAGCGCACAAACGCGGGCTGGAACTGCACGCGTGGATCAATCCGTTCCGCGCGTCGCTCGCGTCAGCCAAATCGCCCGCCGCACCCAATCACATTTCGCGCACGCATCCCGAACTCATCCGCCGCTACGGCAGCGAGCTGTGGCTCGATCCCGGCGAACCCGCCGCGCGCGAGCATGTCCTGCGCGTGGTCATGGACATCGTCAAACGCTATGACGTGGACGGCGTGATGTTCGACGATTATTTTTATCCCTACCCGGAAAAAGACGCGGCGGGACGCGTGCTGGAATTTCCGGACTACGCGACGTGGAAAAAATACGGAACCGGTTTGAGCCGCGACGACTGGCGCCGGCAAAACATCGATCAATTCATCCAGACCGTTTATCAAAACATCAAGGCGGTAAAACCGCAGGTGAAATTCGGCATCAGTCCGTTCGGCATCTGGCGTCCGGGTTTTCCGGCGCAAATCAAGGGGCTCGACGCTTATGCCGGCCTTTACGCCGATTCGCGCAAATGGCTTGCGGAAGGCTGGCTCGATTATTTTTCGCCGCAGCTTTACTGGCCGGTTGACGCGCCGCAGCAGAGTTTTCCCGTGCTGTTGAATTGGTGGGTGCAACAAAATATCAAAGGCCGCAACCTTTGGCCGTCATTGAGCGCGGCGAACGTCGGCGGAAAATTTCCGGCCGGTGAAATTGCGCGGCAAATTGAAATCATCCGCGCGCAACCCGGCGCGAGCGGCGAAATTTTCTATCACTTGAAAGATCTCGTGGACAATCCCGCGCTCGCCGACATTCTGCGGGCAAAATTCGCCCAGCCCGCGCTCGTTCCCGCGTCGCCGTGGCTGGATTCCACGCCGCCGGACAAACCGAAACTCGTCGTCGCTGAATATACCCGGGACCATTTGCTGGTGCGCTGGGAGAATTCCGGCGGCGAACCCGCCTGGCTTTGGGTTCTGCAATTTCGCGGGAGCGATGACGTCTGGACGACGGAAATCCTGCCCGCAGGCCGGGCGACGGCAACTTTTCTAAATCCCATGCCGGAGGTGATTTCCATCCGCGCCGTGGATCGCGCCGGCAATTTAAGCCCGTCGGCCGCAATGGAGAAAACGGCGCCGGTTCGCGCCGGCAAGAAAATCACGACTTTGAATTAGCGGTTTTGGAAGGGCTGTAAGCCGAATTCTGTCTTTCCCGCAATGCGGAAGAGAGAATCATTTGTCTGTGCAGCCGATACCCGAAACCCGTCCCGCTTTCGCGGAACTTGGAGCGGGCCGCTCCGGAGTTTCCTATTTGGCCTTGCACCCGATGGGGTTTTCCGTGCCGCGCCGCTTACGCCGCGCGCGGTGCGCTCTTACCGCACCTTTTCACCATCACCGCCGGTTCGCGCCGTCGGCTGTCTATTTTCTGTGGCACTGTCCGTCGGAAAATCTTTCAATTTTCCGCCCGCGTGTATCTCAATCGAACGGACTTGAGTTACGCGGCATCGCGCCCTGTGGTGTTCGGACTTTCCTCTTCCGGCTCGCGCCGAAAGCGATTCTCCGCCCTTCCAAAACCGATGTTAAGCTAACGGAAATTAAAAAATTTTCAAGCCGCGGAATTAATTTTTTTAACCACAATGTCACTGAAGCGCTAAAAATTGGAAACTTGGTGACTTTGTGGTTAATTTACTCCGCGACCGCCAGCTCCATGTCGCGCGTGTAATACAAAATCCGGCCGCAGCTTGAGCAGGTCACAATCTCCTTCTGCGCCTGGCACGACACGATCAACTGCGCCTGTAATTTCATGTGGCAACCGCCGCACACGCCGTGCTGCACGCCCACGACCACGTTGTCGCCCTTGTTTTTCAACAACCGTTCGTAGCGGTTGCGCGTGGATTCGTCCACCGCCGCCGCGATTTCCGCGCGCCCGCTTTGCAGTTCCGCCAGTTCCTTTTTCAAATTGGCCTCGCGCTGGTCCAATTGTGCGACCTGGCCTTCAACCATTTTTTTTGCCTCGCTCGCCTCCGCCGTCGCGCGGACCACTTCCCTTTGCGTGGTTTCGGCCTGCTCCATCAATTCGATTTCCTGGTCCTCGATTTTGTTGATGTCACTTTTGCAGGTTTCAATTTCATGCGCGAGCGCGCGATATTCCTCGTTCTTGCGCGTCTGCAACTGCTGGTTCGCGTATTTTTCGATCTGCGATTTTTTCGCCTCGACCTCCAGTTCCAGCCGTTTGCGCTCCGACTCGATTTGCTTCACGCGGCTTTTCGCGGCGTCCAACTGCGATTGCGTCGCGGCGGCCCGGGCGCGCAGGCTCTCGCGTTCCGGGGAAAGATGGGCGAGTTCCTGTCGAACGCGATGAATTTTGCGGTCGCGGTCCTGCAAAATCAAAAGTTTCTCAATCGTATCCAGCATTGAAATGCTAAAAATAGCCGCGCGGCACACTCAAGTCAATGAATGTCCCATCGTTCTTGTCCTCGTGCTTATCGCCGCCCTCGATATTTTTTGAGTGATGAAAATGAAGATGACGATGAGGAGGATTTCAACTTGAAACCTTCAACCCGAAGGCGGAAACTCCATCCATGCGTTTCATCGGCAATGTCATCGAAAAATTGCAGCGGCATCCCAAACGCGTCGTTTTCCCCGAGGGCGACGAGCCGCGCATCCTGCAGGCCGCGCGGCAATTTTACGCGTTGCGCCTCGGCGCCCCCATTTTGCTCGGCGACCCGGCCAAGGTAAAGGAAACTGCCGCCGGTCTGAACATCTCGCTCGACGGCGTCCGCGTCATCAATCCGTCCGCCAGCGAGGATTTGGAAAATTTTTCCAACCGCTTTTTCCGTTTGCGCCGCGAAAAGGGCCTGCGCGCCACCGAAGCGCGCGAGGCGATGCTCCAGCCGAATTATTACGGCGCGATGATGCTGGCGATGCACCAGGCGGACGGCCTGGTTTCCGGCGCGTCACACATCACCGGCAGCGTGCTGCGCCCGCTCTTTCAAATCATCAAGCCCGCGCCCGACATCAAGGCGGCCTCGTCCTGCATGGTCATGGAAGTCGAGGACACGCGCATCGGCGAGGCCGGCGTTTTGTTCATGGCCGACTGCGGCGTCATTCCCGACCCGACGGTTGACCAGCTGGCCGACATCGCCGTTTCCACCGCCCGGCTCGCGCGGCATTTGCTCGGCGTGAAACCGCGCGTGGCCATGCTTTCCTTTTCGACCAAGGGCAGCGCGTCGCATCCGAGCGTCGGCAAAGTCCAGGCCGCCACCGCGCAGGCCCGGCGCAAGGCGGAGCAATTATTTTTGGAGGCGGACTTCGACGGCGAATTGCAGGTGGACGCCGCGCTCATTCCCGAGGTGGCCGAACGCAAATTGCGCGAAAGCAAGGTCGCCGGCCGCGCGAACGTCCTGATTTTTCCCGACCTCAATTCCGGCAACATCGCCAGCAAACTCGTCGGCCTCGTCGGCCATGCCAAGGCTTACGGCCAGATTTTGCTCGGCCTCAACCGCCCCGCCGCCGACGTTTCGCGCGGATCCAGCGCGCACGACATCATCGGCGTCGCCGCGATTATCGGCGTCCAATCCACCGATTACCAGAAACTCTATCCGGGCGCGGACTCGCACTTGCCGGGCGAATAAATGAACACGACCACGCCGCGCGTCTTCATCGCTGCCACGCGCCAGAACGACGGCAAAACCACCGCGTCGCTCGGCCTCATCGCGGCATTGCAGCAGAATTTTCCGCGCGTCGGCTACATCAAACCCGTCGGCCAGCGCTTTGTCGAAATCGAGGAGCAGAAGATTGACGAGGACACCGTGCTCATGGACGCGGTGTATCGCCTGAACTGCCCGCTCGTGGACATGAGTCCCATCGCCGTCGAACCGGATTTCACGCGCAAATACCTGCTCGCCGCGAACAACGATGCGCTCGTCAAAAAAATCCAGGATTCCTTCGACCGCGTCGCCTGGGAAAAGGACTTCGTGCTGTGCGAAGGCAGCGGCCACGCCGGCGTCGGCTCCGTTTTCGATTTGTCCAACGCGCGCGTCGCCAAGCTGCTCGGCGCCAAAGTCATCATCATTTCGCAGGGGGGCATCGGCAAGCCGATTGACGAAATCGCACTCAACCAGGCGCTCTTCGAAAAGGAAGGCGTCGAAATCATCGGCGTCATTTTGAACAAGGTGCTCGGCGAAAAAGTGGATTACGTCAGCGATTTCGCGCGGCGCGGCCTGAAGCGCAAGGGCCTCGACCTGCTCGGCGTTTTGCCGCACGAGCAGCTTTTGAGCAATCCGTCCATTGACTTGATCCGCGAGGAATTGCGCGCCGAACTGCTCAACTCGCCGACGACGCTGAACACACTCGTGGACGACGTGGTGGTCGGCGCGATGGGCGCACACAATGCCATGAAATTCTTCAAGCGCGGCGTCCTGCTCATCACGCCCGGCGACCGCGAGGACATAGTGCTGGCGGCCTGCGCGAACCTGGAAACGGAGGGCACGGAAAAAATGGCGGGCATCATCCTGACCGGCGGCCTGCGCCCCAACGAGGACGTTTTGAAAATCATCCGCACCGTGCCGATCCCCTTTTTGCTGGCGAAACTGGACAGCTATCAGGTGGCGTCCAAAGTCCACAACTTGACGGTCAAGACGCGGCCGAACGACGCGGAAAAAATCGCGCTCATCCGCGACCTCGTCGCCCAGAACGTGAACGTGAAGAAAATCATCGGGGCGCTGTGAAAATCAATCCCGCATTAAAAAATTTGCCGGTGTATCAGCCGGGCCGGCCGATTGAAGAAGTCGCGCGCGAGCTCGGCCTGCCCGCGGACTCCATCATCAAGGTCGCGTCCAACGAAAATCCATTCGGCCCGTCGCCGCTGGCCGTCGCGGCGATGCAAAAGGCGATTGGCGGCGTGAATCTTTATCCGGACGGCAACGCATTTTATCTCAAACAAAAACTGGCGGACAAGCTGGGTGTCGAGCCGGCGAATTTGATTTTGGGCAACGGCTCGAATGAAATCATCGAATTTGTCGCGCACGCGCTGCTCGCGCCGGGGGATGACGTGGTCATTTCGCAATTTTGTTTCGCGATTTATCCCATCGTCGCCAAGATGGCCGGCGCGAACGTCGTCACGGTGCCGGCGAAAAATTACGGTCACGATTTGCCGGCGATGCTGCGCGCCGTCACGCCGCGCACGAAAATTATTTTTGTCGCCAACCCGAACAATCCCACCGGCACGCTCGCGCCGCGCGAGGAACTCATCAAATTCGTCAACGACGTGCCGGACGACGTGCTGCTGGTGATGGACGAGGCTTACATCGAATTTTTGGACGACGCGGTGGATTTGGTTTCGCTCGTGCGGCTCGGCGCGCGGAAGAACCTGGTTTTGATGCGGACATTCTCGAAAATTTACGGGCTGGCGGGATTGCGGATCGGTTACGGCATCGGGAATGCCGACTTCATTTCCGC
Organism: Candidatus Aquilonibacter sp.; assembly: GCA_035504945.1. Taxonomy (GTDB): domain Bacteria; phylum Verrucomicrobiota; class Verrucomicrobiia; order Limisphaerales; family UBA11358; genus UBA11358. Next base: position 170,517 of record DATJRH010000032.1, read on the forward strand.
GCTGGAAAAAGTCCGGCAGCCGTTCAACGTGAATCTGCTTGCGCAGGTTGCCGCGCTCGCCGCGCTGGACGACGTTGAGCACGTCCGCAAAACGCGCGCGAACAATTTCGCCGGGCTGGATTTTTTCGAGCGGGAGTTCCACGAGTTGAAACTGGAATTTGTGCCGTCGCACGCGAATTTTGTTTTGGTCCGCGTCGGCGACGGGCAGATGGTTTTCGAAGCGATGCAAAAGCAGGGCGTGATTGTCCGGCCGATGGGCGGCTATCAATTGCCGGAGTGGATTCGCATTTCCATCGGCACGCCGCAGGAGAACGAGCGGTGCCTCGGCGCGTTGAAAATGGCGCTGGGCGGGAAATAATTTGTTTGAATCCCGCGCCAAACCGATTACTTATTCTGCGCTGAAATGAAACTGACCGACTTGCGGGGCATCCTGCAATACATTCCGCAGTTCCGCGAGAAGACGTTCGTCCTCGCGGTGGACGGCGCCATTGTCACGGACGAAAATTTCGCGACGCTGCTGCTGGACGTGGCGGTGTTGCGCTCGTTGAACATCCGCGTGGTGCTGGTGCATGGCGCGTCGGCGCAAATCCGCGCGCTTGGCGAAGAACAAAAAATTAATCCATCCGACCTTGCGGGCGCTGGAATCACCGATGCCGCAACACTCAAGCTCGCGCTGACCGCCGCGAACCGGCTCACGCATGAAATTCTCGAAGGACTTTCGGCGAACGATTTGCGCGCGGCGAGCACAAACGTCATCATCGCGCATCCAATGGGCATTATCCAGGGCGTGGACCATTTGTTCACCGGCAAGGTCGAGCGCGTGGACACGGCGCTGCTGCAAGCCTTGCTGGCGCAGGATGTCGTGCCGGTCATCCCGCCGCTCGGCTTCGACGGCGACGGCAAAACGTATCGCGTCAATTCCGACGGCGTCGCGGTCGCGGTGGCGGACGCGCTCAAAGCGATCAAGTTAATTTTCATCACGGCGAACGACGGTTTGATTTACAACGGCCAGTTGATCCGGCAAATGCTGGTGGCCGAGCTGGAAAAGTTGTTGCAGCAAAACAGCGCGGGGTTCGCGCCGGAACTTTTGTCGAAGGCGCAGCACGCCGCGCTCGCGTGCAAGGCGGGGATTCCGCGCGTCCACGTCATCAACGGCAAGGTGGACGAGGGGCTGCTCGCCGAGGTTTTTTCCAACGACGGCATCGGCACGCTGATTTACGCGAACGAATACCAGCAAATCCGGCCGGCGAAGAAGAAGGACATCCGCGCGATTCAATTGCTGACGAAGGCCGCCGTGGAGTCCGACGAACTGGTCAAGCGCACGCGCGCGGTGATTGACAAAAGCCTCGGCGATTATTTTATTTTTGAGATCGATAAAAATCCGGTCGCGTGCGTGGCGTTGCACGTTTATCCCGAACAGAACAAGGGCGAGCTGGCATGTCTTTACGTTGCGTCGTCGCACGAAAATCAGGGCATCGGGCGCAAGCTGATTCAATACGTCGAAAACAAGGCGCGTGAAATGGGCCTGGGCGAGCTGCTCACGCTCTCGACGCAGGCGTTCACATATTTTCAATCAAAGGGCGGCTTTGCCGAAGGCACGCCGGACGATTTGCCGCCCGCGCGCCGGGAAAAATACGAGCAGAGCGGAAGAAATTCCAAAGTGCTGGTGAAGAAATTAAAGTGAGGCATGAACGTGCCGGAAAAATTGTCGCAGGTTTGTGCGCGCCTGAAAATTTCACCCACGCAATTTGTTTTAGTGGTATCCATCCCTGATCAAACCGTTTCGCTTTTTGAGCAAAACAAATTCGTAAAAGGATTTCCCTGCTCCACTTCGCGTTTCGGCATCGGGCAGGCGGAAGGCTCGAATTGCACGCCGCTGGGATTGCATCGCATCGTGGAAAAAATCGGCGTGGGTGCGCCGGCGGGAACGGTTTTCAAAGCGCGCCAGGCCGTCGGGCATACGTCGCAGCCGGAATTTGCGGACGCCAAAATCACCACGCGCATTTTTTGGCTGGAAGGACTCGAACCTGGCTTTAACCGAGGCGGCGCGGTGGATTCGCACACGCGTTACATTTACATTCACGGCACGGCGGACCAGGCGAGCATCGGCAAACCAACTTCGTGCGGCTGCATTCATCTGGCCGACGCGGACTTGGTTCCGCTCTTTGATTTGCTGCCAAGCGGAACGCTGGTTTGGATTTCTGAAAAATAATTCAGAATTTACGATTTACGATAGCGATTTATGCGCCGCCGGTGAAATCGCTGGTGACTCGCAAACCGCAATTGGGTTTGACTTTGTGAAATAATTCACGAATTTGGGGTTGTGTTTGTGCGATTCTGCAAATATCTGGCGAAATTTCTGGTGGTGGCCGCGCTGGTTCTGACCCTTGGCGCGCACTGGGCGCTGCTGCAAACAGTCGCATGGACGGCGATGCTCGCGAACAATTTGCGCATGCACTCGTTTTCCGAATCCGTGTGCCGCACGTTCGACGGCAAACATCCCTGCTCGATTTGCCTGGCCATCGCCGCCGCAAAAAAATCAGAGAGCAAAAACGCCTTCACCTTCCAAACGCAAAGGCTGGAATTTCCGCCGCTCAAAGAAAGCATTGCCTTGATTGCGCCGTCGCAGTTTGAACTTTTGCCGCAGAAAAATTTTTCCGCCGAATCTGTTTCGCAAAAGCCGCCAACGCCTCCACCGCGAGGATTCTTCGTTTGATTCGTTTCTGAAACGGGAGGGATGGCGCGTCGCCGTCCCAAGTTAAAATGATTGGGTTTGGCGTCCGATTTCGCTTCAACGCGACCGGAATTGCCGGCCCTCCCCAAGAGTTCCTTTAACCTTGGGAACGTCTTCGTGCGTTCCCGCAATTTGGAGGTTTGAAAATGAAAAACAGAAAAAGAAAATTGGCAGTTTTGAAAAATGGACGCGGCCGGCTGGCCGCTTCCAGCGCGGTTTTTGCAGTGGTTGGCTTGGGCGCGGCAGCCGCCCACGCGCACGGATTTGTCGGCGATCGTTTTTTTCCACCGACGATTGCCACCGACGATCCGTTTGCGACGGACGAATTGTTGTTGCCGTCGGTCTCGTATTTCAAAAGCGCCGACAGTCCGCCGATTGGCACGACGGACGTCGGATTTGAATTCGACAAGGAAATTTTTCCGAAATTCGCGCTGGGCATTTCGGGAGATTGGCTGGATCAAACTCAAGCCGGTCAGCCGTCGGCCAACGGTTGGGATGATTTTGTCTTAAGTGCAAAATATCAATCTCTCTGGCAAAGCGACGAGCACGAGGCCATTATTTCCGTCGGCGCGGAATGGGAAATCGGCGGCAGCGGCAGCAAACAAGTCGGCGCGGATCCCACCAGCACCTTCACACCGACAATTTATTTCGGCAAAGGCTTCGGCGATTTGCCCGACGCGCTGTCGTACGCGCGGCCATTCGCACTCACCGGCACGCTTGGCGAGGATTTGCCCACCAGCGCGGAACCCAACAATCTGGAATGGGGTTTGGCTTTGGAATACAGCCTGCCTTATTTGCAATCGCAGGTGAAGGACATCGGCTTGCCCGCGCCATTCAAGGATATGATTCCACTCGTGGAATTTTCCTTCACGTCGCCGGAAAACCGCGATGGTGGCGAAACGACCGGCACAATCAATCCGGGCGTCCTTTACGAAAGCAAATACTTCCAAATCGGCGCCGAAGCCATCGTTCCGGTCAACAATGCGTCCGGCCACGATGTCGGCGCGATTGTTCAACTGGAAATCTTCATAGACGACATCTGGCCGAAAGTATTCGGCCATCCTCTCATTGGTAGCGACAATTGAAATTCTGAAACTGAAAAACAAAACCATTCTGAAAATTATGAAAACAAATTCAATTCAACGTTGGTCCCTGATCGGCGTCTTCTTTCTGGCGCTGCAATCCACGGCATGGGCGCATGCGTTTCTCGATCACGCCGAGCCGAAAGTGGGCAGCACCGTCACTAATTCACCAGCCGAAGTAAAAATCTGGTTCACGCAGGAGTTGGAGCCGGCGTTCAGTTCAATCGAAGTGCAAAACGCGCAAGGCAAGGAAGTGGACAAAAAAGACGTGCATGTGGATGCCAAGGACAAATCGCTGCTGGAAGTTTCGCTGCCGCAACTTCCGGCCGGCACTTACACAGTGGCGTGGCACGTCGTCTCGGTGGACACGCACCGGACCCAGGGCCACTTTGAGTTCACCGTCAAATAATCAACACCAAAAGCAGGCATGACGACGGAATTTTTGGTTTTGACACGGGCCGTTCATTTCGGCGCGTGCCTGCTTTTCTTCGGCATTTTTGCGTTTGACCGGTTCACAGCGGCTTCAATTCTTGCCGACGGCAAAATCGAAGCCGCCACTTTTTGGAAATCACGCGTTCGTGCTGCCGGCATGATTTTGCTGCCGGTGATTTTTATTTCGGGAATTTCCTGGTTCATTTTGGTGGCGATGACGATGAGCGGCGAGCCGCCTCAACTGGAAATTTTGAAAATTGTCTGGACGCAAACGGAATTCGGAACGGTTTGGAAATGGCGGTTGATTATCTGGCTCGCCGTCGTTGTGCTTTTCATCTTTTCCCAATCGCGGATTCCATTTCATCAAACTTTGGCCTGGCTACAATTGCTTTTCGGCGGCGTTTTGCTCGGCAGCCTGGCTTGGGCGGGGCACGGCCTTGAGGATTCGCACTGGCATTTGCTCGCGGACATTTTGCATTTGCTCGTTGCCGGAGCCTGGCCAACGGGATTGCTGCCGTTCGCGCTGCTCCTGCGAAAACTGCGCCGGACTTCGGAACCAGCCATTGTTCCGCTCGTCCGCCGGTTCTCGGCCATGAGCCTGGGCAGCGTGGCGTTGTTGACTCTGACCGGCTGGGTGAACGCCTGGTTTTTGGTCGGCTCGTTTTCCAATTTGTTTGAGCAAACTTACGGCAGGGTTTTATTGCTCAAAATTGCGCTTTTTATTTTTGCGGTGGCCATCGGCGCGGTGAATTTGCTGCGGCTCAAACCGCGTCTTTCAACTGGAAATTCCCAAACCCAGATTTTCGGACTGACGGCGGCGCAACTGCAATTCAATGTCCAAATGGAATTATCCCTGGGAACGGCCATCGTGATCGTCGTGGCCATTTTGGGAATTTTGCCGCCGGCCGTTCATTAAAAATTTGCCATGCCCAAAACCGCTCAAATCAAAAAACGAAACGAAGAAAAGGCGTTCTTCTGGTTTGCGCTTGGCCTGTCCGTTCCCGTGGGAATCGGTTTTTGCGCGCTGCTTTACGCAGTGAGTCATCGCAACCCAACGCCGGAATCCTTTTATGACAGCCTGCCGGACACGCCACCGGTCGTCATCCAGCCTGATCACCCGCGTCAACTGGTCAATTTTTCCCTCACCAACCAGACCGGACACGCCATCACGCGGGCGGATTTGAATGGCAAATTTCTCGTGGTGAGTTTTTTGTTCACCAGTTGCTCGCTGACCTGTCCCATCGTGAGCCGGCAGATGGAAGAAATCCAGCAACTCACCACCAATCAGCCGGACGTGCAGCTCGTGTCGTTGACGGTGGACCCGGAGGACGACACCGTGCCGGTGCTGGCGCAATACGGCGAGCGTTACGGCGCCGACACGAACCGCTGGCTGTTTCTCACCGGCGACGAGGCGACGGTGGAAAAATTGATTGGAACCAGCTTTCTGTCGCCGGACACCAACGACCTTTTCTCCTTCATGCCGGGCAATTTTGCCAACATCGAGCGCATCGCCGTGGTGGGCCCGCAGGGCAAGGTGCGGGCTTATTTTGACGGATTAAACAACAACGTGGCCACTGCGGTCGTTGCCGAAATCAACCGTTTGCGAAAATAAATTTTACGAAACCAAAAATGAAACCAACAACCAAAGGAAAAATTATGAAAAACCTGAACCTCCTCTGCGCCTTGCTGCTCTTTGCAGTCATCGGCACCCGTTCAATCTTTGCCGCGCCCGATGCCGGCAATCAAACCACGCATTCCTATTCCGCACGCGGCGTTGTGGAAAAAATTGCGCCCGACCACCAGCAGGTCACCATCCATCATCAAGCCATTCCCGGCTACATGATGGAGATGACGATGGATTTTCCCGTGCAAAACACCAACGAACTGAACGGCATTTCGCCGGGAGATGAAATCACCTTCACGCTCGTCGTGAACCAAACCAACGACTGGGTGGAAAATATTCAGCGCACCGGGCACACCGATAAAATCATGAACATGACCAGCACCATGAACATGGCCCGCAACCGTTTTACTCAACTCAAGCCGGGAGATTTGCTGCCGGACGGCGAACTGCTGACGGAAAATGACCAGCGCATTCATCTGTCCGATTTTCGCGGCAAGGCCGTGGCTTTCACGTTTTTCTTCACGCGCTGCCCGTTGCCGAATTATTGTCCGCTGATGAACCGGAATTTTGCCGCGACGCGGGACTTGATTTTATCCATGACCAATGCGCCAACCAACTGGGAGTTGCTTTCGATTTCCTTTGACCCCGGATTCGACACACCCAAAACGCTGGCCAGTTACGCCGGTTTTTATCGCGGCGAAAACACCAACCACTGGCTTTTCGCCGCTGCGACCACCAACACGCTCGCCGAATGGGCACCATGCGTCGGCTTGATCGTTATGCGTCAAGGAAACAACATTTCGCATAACTTGCGAACCATCGTGCTCAATCCCAAAGGCCGGATTTTTCGCCAGTTCGACGGCAATCAATGGACGCCGCAGCAACTGGCTGGCGCGATTCTGGACGCGACACATGGGCCGATGCAAATGACCTCGCTGCCAGCCCGCGCGCCAATGAATTGAATGAAAGAGCCAAAGCCAAAACGCGATTCGGGCGACAGCCGCCAAGGAGGTTGGGATGGAGAATCCCGATGAAGAAACGGCTGTCCGCCCGAATCAAAATCAAATCCGGATTAAAACGCGCCCGTCGCACGATCCAATCCCAATCATTCATATAAAAGAGCTAACTGGATTTTTTCGTTCCGTAATGGAAACCGGTTTCGTCCTCGTAACCGACCGGCAACAGAAATTCAACGGCCTTGCGCCACTTCACGGAAATCCGGGTTGGCGCCCCGCCCGACGGCGTGGGCCGCTGAAGGAGAGTGATGCCCATCGGCAGGGACGCGACTGCTTCGTCGCCTCGCTCTGTCATTTGATGGCCAATAATCATGACGCAAGCATCGACGAAAATGCCAAAACCTGCTCACCATTTATTGTCAACTGATTAGCAAAAATTGCTTGGTTGCCGGAAGCCCTTTCCTGCCGGAACGTTTGCGGCGGCGCTCCGCTCAAACTTCACTCTTTTCAGTTTGGCGTTTTGGCTTACCTTCTTTCCTCATGACTTTGACGGAGCAGATGACGCAGGTGGCCAAACAGGCCAGGGCTGCGTCGCGCGAACTCGCGAAACTTTCCACGCGCGAGAAGAACGACTGCCTGCTCGCGATGGCCTCAGCACTCGAGAAAAATTCCGCCGCCATCAAGGAGGCCAATGCGCTCGATATGGAAGCCGCAGCGAAAAATGGCTTGTCCTCCGCCATGCTCGACCGGTTGAAGCTTGACGACAAACGAATTTCCGCAATGGCGAAAGGGCTGCGCGACGTCACGGCTCTCCCCGATCCGGTTGGAAGAATTTTGGACGAGCGCGTCCGGCCAAACGGATTGAAGCTGCGAAAAGTTTCCACGCCGATTGGTGTCGTCGTCATCATTTATGAATCACGTCCGAACGTAACCGCCGACGCCGCGAGCCTTTGCTTCAAATCGGGCAACGCAACGATTTTGCGCGGTGGCCGGGAGGCGATGAATTCCAATCAAATCATCGCCGCGACGATGATTGACGCCGGAAAGAAAACGCTTGCGCAATTTCCCGGACACGCGATTCAAGTCGTGCCCGTTATCGACCGCGAGGCGATTCCCATTTTGCTTTCGCTCACACAATATGTTGATTTGTGCATGCCGCGCGGCGGCGAAGGGCTGATTCGCGCCGTGGCCGAGTGCAGCAAGGTCCCGGTCATCAAGCATTACAAGGGGGTTTGCCACGTTTTTGTGGACGCCGACGCCGATTTGAAAATGGCGGAAGAAATTGCCATGAACGCCAAGGCCCAGCGGCCCGCCGTCTGCAACGCGATGGAAACCCTGCTCGTGGATAAAAAAATTGCCGAACAATTCCTGCCCGCCATCGGCGCCAAACTGTTTGAGAAGCATGTTGAGATTCGCGGCGATGAAACGACGCTCGCCAGTTTGAAACCTCAAGCTGCAAATTTCAAATCGGCGAAGGTCAAGCCGGTTGCGGAGCAGGATTATTTCACGGAATACAACGACTACATTTTGAACGTGCGCGTGGTGGACGGCGTGAAGCAGGCGATTGACCACATCAATTTTTACGGTTCGGCGCATTCGGACAGCATCGTCACGAAAAACGAGGTGCACGCGAAACAATTCCTCGCCGAAGTGGATTCGGCGGCAGTTTATTGGAACGCCTCGACGCGGTTCACCGACGGCGGCGAGTTCGGCATGGGCGCGGAAATCGGCATCAGCACCGACAAAATCGGCGCGCGCGGCCCGATGGGTCTGGACGAGTTGACCAGCTACAAATGGATTGGCATTGGCAATGGCCAAATCCGAACGTAAATTTCCGTGAGCGCAGAAAACTTTTCTCCCGCCGCGCGCGCAAAATTCATCCGCGAACAAATCCCCGCGAACGGACTTTTTGCCGGACTGAACTGGCGCATTTCGACGGCGCCTTTTCTGCTCGAGGAAAATCTGGCAAGGGAAATCGAATCGTTAGGGCGCGTGCTGTTTCAATTTTATCGCGCGGTCAATCTGCTTTACCGCAGAAGCGTCGAAGGCAAACAGCCGGAATGGATCTCGCGCTGGCTCGATTTGGGCAAGCCGCGCGAATTGATTGAGCTTCAACGTTCACCCGTTTTCAGGAACGATTTTCCGCGCGTCATCCGCCCGGATGTTCTGCTGACGGAAAACGGTTTCAGCATCACGGAACTGGATTCGGTTCCGGGCGGCATTGGACTGACGGCATGGTTGAATAAAACCTATTCGAAGTCCGAAGTGAGAAGTGGGAAGGGCGAGCTGATTGGCGGTGCGGACGGAATGATTCGAGGATTTGAAGGCATTTTCAGCAATGCGAAAACAACTCACATCGTCGGCTCCGAGGAAGCGGCGACTTATAAGCCGGAAATGGAGTGGATTGCGGAACAATTAAATCATAACGCGAATTCAAAATTCAAAATTCAAAATTCAAAATTTGAAGATTTTTCCGATGGCGACGCGGTTTATCGTTTTTTCGAGTTGTTTGATCTGGCGAACGTGGCGAACTCGACGAAAATTTTCCAAATGGCCGTGGAAAGGAAAATCCGCCTCACGCCGCCGCCCAAGCCGATTTTTGAGGAAAAAATGCTGTTCGCGCTTTTGTGGAACCGAAACCTGCAAAATTTCTGGCGGCAGGAACTGGGCGAAAGTTTTTTTGCGCGGCTGAAAAAAGTAATTCCTTACACCTGGCTCGTGGATCCGGCGCCGTTACCGCCGCACGCAGCGATTCCCGAATTGAATTTGACCGATTGGCAGCAATTAAAAATGTTTTCACAGCGCGAGCGTGAATTGATTTTGAAAATTTCCGGCTTTTCGGAAAAGGCTTGGGGTGCTCGCGGCGTCTTTTTCGGCGGCGATTTGTCGCAAGCCGATTGGAGTGCGGCCGTGGATGAGGCAATGTCCGGTTTTGGGAAATCGCCGTTCGTTTTGCAACGCTACGAAAAACCAAAACTCATCGAGGCGCAGTGGTTCGATTTTGAAAAAAATGAACTCGTGTCGATGAAGGGCCGCGCGCGTTTGTGTCCGTATTATTTTGTCAGCGGCGAAGGCGATTCGGCGCGCCCGCAATTGGGCGGCGTGCTGGCGACGATTGTTCCCGCCGACAAGAAAATTGTTCACGGCATGACCGACGCCGTTCTTGTACCTTGTTCGATGGAGCGTCACGGCGCGCGTGTCGCGTAACCTGTTTCCGCTTGGCCGCGTCTTTGAATCCGAAATTCAACCATGAAAAAATCCACACTGGCCATCCTTTCCGCCGTTGCATTGGCATTCGGCGTTTCGATTATTTCCGCCAAAGCCGCTGATACGACTGGCACAAATTCCGCCGGCGCGATTTATGCCGGCTTCATCCTTCAACCTCTTAAGTTCGAGGTTCAACATCCCTACAATTTGAAACTCGAAGATCGTTATTCCTACGACAAGGCCACCGATACGCACGATTTCTGGGTGCTGGACACCGACAAACCCCACGCGCCGCCGCCGAACAGGACCGAGCCACGGACCGAAATGCGCATCCTAGACGATTACAAGGCCGGCTCTGGACTTCATATGATGGATTGCGACATGTTCATCACGCCTGGCACGTTCGCGTGCATCAGCCAGGTGTTCGGCGGTACAGGGCCGATGTGTATCATCATCGTGGACACGAACGGCACCATTTCTGACCTGCGCACCCACGCCGTCATCGCCAGGAACATGAACGGCAAATGGTTTCACTGGACCATTATTCACAACCCCGACGCCATTGGCCCCGGCGCGGTCAAAGTCTATATTGACGGCAAGCTCGCCAGTGACAAAATTTCCGGCAGCAAGGCGAAATTCTTCTACTTCAAAATCGGCGTTTATTCCCGGAAAGGCTCGAATCGTAACGAAATCAAAGTCCGAAACCTGAAGTATTTCATCAAGCCTCCCGCTGCGATAGTTAAAATCATTTGAACGTCACTCACACCGTTCTAGTCCGACCGGGAAGCACGGATTCGATTCCAAGATTTTAACGCGGCATTTCCCGGTCTGCCGGTGGTCAGTCCCGGCGACTCAACCTTTTTTGGGATGGCCTTCGAGCAAATCCTGAAACGCCGGCAAAATCTGATTTCCCTCCACCAAGTCCGCCAGCAACCGGCTTCCAACTGCCGCCGGCGAAAACACCAAATCGGCCCGCGCCAATTTCAAACGTCGAATCGAAAGTGCCGAGCTGGCCACCGCCAACACCCGCACGTCGGGGTTCAGGTCCTTGGCGCCAAGCGCGATGAAGGCATTTTCGCCGTCGTCTTCGCGCGCGGCGATGACCATGCGGGCATTTTGGATGCATGCCTGCCGCAACACGGCGTCGTTTGTCGCGTCGCCTTCGATGACATGCGCGGACGTTTCTGTTTCGGCCTTGGCAGCCACGATCTGGATGAAGGTCACGCCGCGTTGCTTGAGTTCCTCGGCGGTATTGCGCGCGATGGCACCTTCACCGACCAGAATGACATGATTTTTTGCTTCCATTTTTTTTTCCTTTGGGTTGAAGAGGCGATTGAGTTCACCCGAAATTTTCGGTCCCAGCGCCGAAGCGATGGCGCTGGCGAAGACGCCGAGGCCAATGACGAGCAGCGACATGGCAAACCAGCGCGACGCCGGTGTCGCGGGAACGATGTCGCCGTAGCCGACAGTGGAAAGCGTGATAACGGTATAATAAAAAGCGTCGGTCCAATTTTGAATCAATGGCTTGAAATCGTTGCGGAGCAAAAAACTTCCAATCGTGCCATAAGCCAAAACCGCCAAAATGCCACTGACGGAAAACAGAAGGCTGGCCAGAATGGTCCGATGCGTGAAATAACGTTTCGCCCACAACAAGGCAATCAGCAGGACGGCTTGGAGCACCAGGCTCCCGCCCCAATTTTTTTGCGCCACGTTGACGGCAACCGTAATGACCAGCAACGAAACCGACAATGTCCACGCCGACACCAGCCGCCACAACAAACCGATGCCCGCCAGCACGAGCATCAGTCCGAGAATAATCTGCGCCGAGCCACCCAGCGTCGACAACGAGTCGGCCAGGCCGTTGAGGGCGCGCACACGCTGAAACGCCGTCAATGGCAGGCTTAATCCATCCATGATATTGAGAAAGCCGACAAATGCTAGGACCGCCGCCAACGGCACGTGCGGCCACAGGGTGGCGAATTGCTTTTGGCCGGGAAAGCCGTGTCCGCGCGTCAGGAAACTTGGCGGTTTCGAATCTTTCATGGAAACTTTTCAATACAATCGTTATCGTCAGCGTGAGTTCGACAGGTTCCATCATAACACTCGCATCATTTTTCGCCACCTCTCAAAGTCGTATTCACCAGGCGCGAATGCAATGGCACTTTGATGCGGTCAAGAATTGCTGGTGATGTGTGCAACCAAAACCTTTGGCTCCAATGGCGGACCAAAGCAGAATCGGCGGCGGAAATACTCTGGTCAGAATCAATCGCGTGTTAGCACACTGTGTCTTCGCTCACAATTTGTCCAGTTTTGACATGTCCAGTGTCCAAATCAACGTAAAAATTGACGACGCCGGCTTTTCGGCGCACACTTGCTTCCATGATGCCCGCCGGGAATATGGAACCACGCATCGCTCGGAATCCGGGATTGCCTCTTGGCACCGACAGCTTTATGAATATGACTCCAACTTGAATCTTCGATGATAGCTAGTCTTGCTTCAATGTTTCCAACTTCCAAAGCAAGTTAGCCTTTCAGCTTAGTAAATCAGGCTTCGCAGCAAACGCATCGTATTTTCTTAATTGGCTGTTGCAGCAAACTCCGGATGCTATGTATTGTTGGGTTCGACTTACGTAGATAGTCGCAAGATGAGATTTGAGCAGTTGGTGAGACGAATGAACGGGGCATTGGGAAGCCAGCTTGATTAATGGAAAATCCACTATGGGAACGAAAGCATTTGTAACCGGAGCCGGCGGATTTATCGCCAGTCATTTGGTGGAGGCATTGCTCGAGCGCGGCTGGAACGTCACTGCGTTAATCCATTACAACAGCCGGGCCAATTGGGGCTGGCTTGAACCACATCACCACCGTGCGCCGCTGAATTTGAAGATTGTGCTTGGCGACATTACGGATTCGTTTCAGCTTCGCGAAGCACTCGATAGTTGTGAAGTCGTGTTTCATCTGGCGGCACTGATTGCGATTCCCTATTCCTACCACGCACCGGCGTCGTATTTGCAAACCAACGTGGTCGGCACACTGAATCTCGCCGAAGCCGCGCGCAAAAGCGGCGTAAAACGGTTTGTGCATACTTCAACCAGCGAGGTTTACGGCACTGCGCGCCGCACGCCGGTGGATGAAGAACATCCACTGCAGGGACAATCGCCTTATTCGGCGTCCAAAATTGCCGCCGACAAATTGATTGAAAGCTTTGTTTGTTCATACGGATTGCCTGCCGTCACCGTGCGGCCGTTCAACACCTATGGCCCGCGCCAGTCGGCCCGCGCGGTGATCCCAAGCATCATCGCCCAGGCTCTGCACGGAAATTCCATACGGCTCGGTTCGCTGGACACAATCCGCGATCTGACATTTGTTTCCGACACGGTCGAAGGGTTCATCCGCGCCGCTGAAGCTGACGACGTGACCGGCCAGGTCATCAATCTTGGAACCGGCGAAGCCGTCAGCATTCAAGAATTGGCGCAGACCATTTTCAAACTGCTCGGAGTCGCTCCAGCCATCGTCGCTGATCCGAAACGCCTGCGTCCCTCCGCCAGCGAGGTGCAGAGGTTGGTCAGCGACAACAGCAAGGCGGCAAAATTGCTGGGCTGGCGTCCGGTAGTTTCTCTTCAAGACGGATTAAGCCGGACTATTGAATGGATGCGAAATCACGCGGAATTATATCGCCCGGAGGAATACACCCTATGAAAGCCGTGATTCTGGCCGGAGGCCGCGGCACGCGCCTGGCGCCATATACAACTGTCCTGCCAAAGCCGCTTGTGCCGGTCGGCGAGATCCCGATTTTGGAAGTGATCATCCGCCAGTTGATTGCCAATGGTTTTGAAAGCGCAACGCTGACTCTCGGTCATCTCGGGGAATTGATCCGCGCCTTTTTTGCCGCGCAAAAAACTTTAAGCAAGCAAATTAATTTACAATTCGTGGATGAAGAACAGCCCACTGGCACCGCCGGTTCGCTTCGGCTGGTCCCGGATTTGCCGGAAACATTTCTCGTGATGAACGGCGACGTGTTGACCACGATTGATTATTTGCGCCTGATTAATTTTCACCGCGAAAGTGGCGCGTGGCTGACCATCGCCAGCCATCGGAAGCAAGTCAACATTGATCTGGGCGTAATGCAAATTCAGGACGGCGAAGTCACCGGCTACATCGAAAAACCACAATATGAATATCCCGTCAGCATGGGAATTTACATCTACGACCGGCGGGCGTTGGAATACATTCCGCCCGGCCGGCATTTCGATTTTCCGGAACTTGTTTTGAAATTGCTGGCCCACAAAAAAAAGGTCGCCTGTTTCGAATCGGATGCCATCTGGCTGGACATCGGCCGGCGGGAGGATTACGAAGCCGCCCAGAAACTATTCGAACAAAACCAGGATCAATTTCGCATGGCCGGCTGGCCCAAAACGACTCCGGCAGCAGAGAAGTGAAAATATCGAATCGTTCATTTTCGCGCGGCGACGATTCTTCCCACTGGCTGGTGCTGGGATCGTCCGGATTTATTGGCCGCGCCGTATTTGCAATTCTCAAAGCCCGCGATTATCGGATTTTTGGAGCCGGTCGGTCAGCTCCGTTGCCGGACGCTGCCGCTGGAAAATCCTGGCACGCCATTGATATTTTTGACTCTGATAATTTCCGCGCGCTCCTGCGAAAGCTGCAACCTTCAATTTTGCTGAACGCCGTTGGATGTTTCCCAGCGGTTGCCGGCACCGATTTGAAAGATTTTTATGTTCGCAGCACCAAAATAATTCTTGAAGCGGTGCGGGCTGAACAGCCGGCCTGCCGCGTTGTGTTGCTCGGTTCCGCCGCCGAATACGGCAATTCACCGGAAGCAGGCTCGTCCGAAACCAATGCGCCGCGCCCGCTTTCGGATTACGGTCGCGCGAAGTGCGAACAATTTGAAATATCCCGCCGGTTCGCGGCAAAGGGTCTGGACGTAATCACAGCGCGTTTGTTCAATCCCGTCGGTCCCGGCCAAGGCAGCCATTTTTTCGCGGGAGCATTGCTGGAGCGGATTCGGCAGGGCGAACATTCACCGCAGGTGCATTCCGCAAATCATGTCCGCGACTGGATTGACGTGCGGGACGTTGCCCGTGCGTTCGTGACACTGGCGGAATCGCCCAAGCCGCCGGCGGTGGCGAATGTTTGCACCGGAAAAAGCCGGACCGTGGAATTTGTCGCCAGCCTCATCGGACGCCTGACCGGCGCGGAAATTAAAGCTGAACCCGGTGAAATATCGCCAAATGTGCTCTGGCGAAGCATCGGCAACCCGGAACGGATGTTCAATCTCGGCTGGCGGCCTCAACACAATCTGGCCGAAAGTCTGGCCGACCAATGGCGGCTTCTTTTGTGAAATCAAAACTCCGCAACCATCTCGACAATCAGATCCGGCTGTTGCGCGCCGGGTTGTTGTTGTGCTTTGATTCCATCGTCCTTTTGGTCTGCCGGAAAAAATCCCGGCGGCAGGAAGGCACCATTTTTTGTCTGCACGGCTTGGGTGATTTGCTGCTCGCCGGAAATGCGATCGTGCGTCTGGCCAGTCATCTGCGTTCACAAGGTTTGCGGGCGGTTTTGTTCGTGCATCCGGCACATATCGAGTTCGCGCGCCGCAATTTTGAAGTGGACGCGGTGGAAGGAATTGACCGACACCGTTTCACCCGTAAATTTTACTACCGGGCGAAAATTCTCAAATGTGTCGCCGGCCGCTTCGTCATCGCCGTGCAGCCGACATTCAACCGCATGCTTCGCGTGGAAGATTGTCTCGTGCGCGCGACCGGCGCCCGTGAAAAAATCGGCAGCGCCGGCCATGCGCCCTTTATCAGTCCGCAGGAACGATGGCTCGGCGACCGTTTTTACACCAAGCTCATCGCGCCGCAGCCCGCGCCCATGCACGAATTGGAACGGTATTCCGAATTCATGGCCGGAATGGGGATGCCAATTCCTTCAGAACCGTGGCGTTTAGGGAAAAATGGACAGGAAGCCAGCAACGTTGCTGTTCCCAAGTCTTCCTATCTCGTGCTCGCGCCCAATGCGTCCGACGCAAAACGTTCCTGGCCGTTGGAAAATTTCCTGCGGACCGCCCGGCAGGTTGCGACGCAACACAAACTGGCCGTCGTCGTCATCGGCGACAAAAAAAATGATTTTCCACTCCGGTGGCTGGACGGCGATGGCGAAAACCCTGAATTGGTTGACCTTTACGGAAAAATCCCGACCGAAAACTTGCCCGGCGTGCTGGCCCGCGCTGAAATGGTGATTTCCAACGACAGTGGAATTTATCACCTCGGCGTGTCGCTTAATCGCCCGACCATCGCCGTAGGCGGCAGCGGTCTTCCGGCGAGATATTTTCCATATCCGCGCGAAGCCGCTATGTTGACGAAAGTGCTTTATCGTCCGGTGCCGTGCGCTGGTTGCAACTGGCGGTGCATTTACACCCCTGCGCGCACCGAAACGGTTTGGTGCCTTCAACAAATTTCCTGGCAGGAAATGGCGGAGGCCGCCGACGAACTTTTGCGCCGGGCTTCCTGAACATGAATCCAGTTTCCAAATCTCTCCGCATTGTTCTGGCCATCGGCATTTACGAGCCGGAACACGGCGGAGCATCCGATTGGCTGCAAAATTACGCGGCGTGGCTCACGACCCGCGGCCATCGCGTTTGCGTGGTTTGCGAACGGGCGGAAACTTCCGCTGCCGAATCCTGCGATTTATTGACCTTGCCAACCTCGCAACACACGAAAAATTCCTGGAAGCGCGCTGCCGCATTACAAAATTTGGCGAAAGACCGTTCAGCTGACATTGTGCATGACACCGGTTGCCTCCCGGCTTCCGATGTTTTTCACCCGCTGATGGGTTCACTCATTCATAATTGGCGGCGCCAGTTGCGGGCGTTCCCGCCGATGTTGCGTTTCCGCCGGTTCTGGCACGTCCGCCTGTGGCGCGACGTTCGGCTGCAATGGCAGCAACGTCGCCAGCATCGGATTCTGGTCGCGTGTTCCAAAAGAGTTGCCGCTGATTTTGCGCAACTCGGTTGTAAAAATTCCATCGTCATTCACAACGGCATCCGCGAGTTCGTTTCTTCGCCGCCGGAAATCATCCAGCAATTGCGCCGCGAACTCGGCGGCGGCGACCGCCTGCTCGCGCTGGCCACCGCCACCAATTTTTATCTCAAAGGCGTGATGACATTGCTTCGCGCCCTGTCCTATTTGGATGCGGAGACCAGAAAAAAATTTCTAGTGATAGTCACGGGACATAATCAGGACGGAATTTTTCAACAGGAAATCAACCGGCGCGGCCTTCACGATTGCTGTCGTCTGCTGGGCTGGGTGAAAAATATTGATTATTATTATAGCGCGGCGGACATTTTTCTGCATCCGACTTATCACGACGCCGGCAGCCTTTCGACTTTGAAAGCGCTCGCATCAGGTTGCGCGGTGGTTGCCAGCCGGTTCGATGGGTCCGCGGATTTTATCAGCGACGGAATCAATGGACTGATTTTGAACCAGCCGGGCGACGCGGAAGAATTGGCGAGGATTTTGCAGCGGTTGTTGGATGCGGGGCTGCGGAATCAGCTAAGTGCGTCGGCACGGCTATTGGCACCGTCATTTGATCAAGATCTTCAATTCCAACAACTCGAGGCGCTCTACTTCGACCTTTTATCCGGCAAAATTCCCCCGGCATGAAACAGCTTCTCGCATTTACGTTGGGCGTCAACCACCCGTCCTCGAGGCTGCGAATTGCCGCCTATGAAAATCATTTTCCGCGTCTCGGCTGGAATTTGCGGATGCATCATTTTGATTCGGGCATGGGAAAAGCGCTGCCACAATCCGGTTTCTGGTGGGCACGCGCGGCCCGACGGCTGCGTCGCCGCCGGCAAACCGTGCGGGCCGTGGCGGCGCTTCGCCAACTTCATCTGGATGAACCCATCGTTATCAGCCGCGAATTACCCGTGAGCCGCCGCCCATTTCTGAATGCGCCCAATCCAATAATCTTGGACATTGACGATGCGCTTTATCTGGGGTCCGGTCGTGACCGGCTCCTTGAACTCTGCCGGAGGGCGCAAGTCGTGGTGTGCGGAAATAAAATCCTTGCCGATGAACTTTCGAAATTCTCCCGGCGCTGCGTCGTGATTCCCACTGCGGTTGACACGGAATTGTATCGCGTCCGAACGAATTATCAATTGAAAGGCGCGCTGCGATTGGGCTGGCTGGGCAGTTCAATGTCCATCGAACAAACGCTGTTTCCGTTGATGAACGCGCTGGCTGAAATCCGCCACCAACTGCCTTTCGAGCTGGTGGTGATTTCGGACGAGCTTCCGCAATTTTTGCAGGACATCGGCTGGGCGCGCTTTTTGAAATGGTCGCCCGCCGTGGAAAAAGCAATCGCGGATCACATGGACGTTGGCCTCATGCCGTTGCAGGACAATCCTTATCAACGCGCCAAATGCGGCGCGAAATTGCTGCAATACATGGCGGCCGGACTTCCGGTCATTGCCGCACCCGTTGGCACGAACCGGGAAATTGTCGCCGACGGCTCAACTGGATTTTTGGCCGCAAGCCCGGACGATTGGCGACGAGCCGTTCACCGGCTGGCGAAGCAGGAAAATTTGCGCGCGGCATTTGGCCATGCCGGACGGGGATTGGTTGTGCAAAATTATTCGGTTGCGTGCTGGGCGGAAAAATGGGTGGCATTGCTGAACGAAATTACCCGCCAGCCGGGTTGAAGTTTCAAGCGCGAATGCCGGAGCCGATGATGCGCGGCGGAACAAGAACCGTGCGGATCGCAACGTCCGTCATTCCTTCAAAAAAAACTTCCCGGAAAGTCTGCTCGCTGAAGCGGTAGTAATCGCCGGGAAAATTGTGAACGCCAAGCGTGAGCGTCGAGTGCTGCAACGGCCAGCCGTCCGGTTGTTTTGAAAACTGGGAAAACCGGGCAAGCCAGCGGCGGAGCTTCGGCTCGAAAGGCAATGACTTGAAACCCGGTGCGCCAATTGCCACCAGTCCGCCCGCGCGGACAACCCGCCGGATTTCTGCCAGCGTCTTCCAGAAAAAACGGTCGTGCTCCAATACGGCGTTGCACAGCACCGCTTCAAAATGTTGATTGGGAAAACAGCTCATGTCGTTGGCGTCAACCGCCAGGATTGCGAAATCCTTGAATTTGGATTCACCCGCCTTGTTGATTCCGATTCTTTTCGCCGCGCCGGCCAGCGAAGGGAGATTCAACAGTGTGAGGTCGTCCGGCGTCGCACCGATTTCCAGCACGGCCCCGCGAATCTCCCGCGCACGGCAGATTTCCTCGAACACTTTGAAGACAGCCGGATGCATGATGACTTCAGCCTTTTAGCTTTTTGGCCGCGCACCAGTAAATGTTTTGCGTCAACGCCCGGAGCCGGCCGGATTTACGCCGCAAATCGTAACCATGCGCGGCGGCAATGCGCACCGCCTCCGCGGAACATTTTATTGCCGGGACGGCGCGGGACAACGGACGGGTTTGGCGCGCGGCTTCCCGGAGCGCTATCGGGTCGGGTTTCAATTGCAGAAACTCAAACACGCCCGTTAGGATTTTCCCGGTTCCACGGCAGAAATCTTCGTAGCGCAAACTGTGGACGCGCCCGGGCAAAGTTTGGCGGAACTGCAACACATGTTGTTCATGGAAGGCCCATCGCTCCATTTTCTCCTCCGGCGACAATCCCAGCCAGAAATCGCCATCCGGTGTTTGATTGAACCGGTTGGAACTGGCGACCACCTCGAACGGATGCCGGACGATGTGCAGGAAATGCGCCTCGGGAAAATGTTCCAGTACAAATTTCAACAACTCCGGGTCCGTGTGTTGCATCGGCTTTTTGTCACCGATCCATTTCAAGCCGGTTTTCTTCTGGCCCGGCAGCCACGGATTGCCCTTTTCCATCACCGCCATCTGGACGGCGACGAAATTTTCCCACGGACTCGCTTCGCGGCGGAGTAAATGTCCCGCTGCCTCCAGTGTCAGCTTCATGCCCCGGTCCGAATCCCAAGTGTGGGCGCGAAACGGCCGGTCATGATGAAACTGATGCAAAATCCACGCGACATCGGACTCGTGGGACACGAAAACCTGCGGATGCAAATTCAAAACCCGAACCAACTGGGAGGTCCCAGAACGTTTATTGCCAATGATGAACAAAGGACGCATCACCTATCTGCTGACCAAAAATCGCGACAACTTCACACCACCTTCTTACCTTGAAAATAATTTTAGTAAACCTTTGGTTTTCAAGCTAATTCAACCCTTTTTGACAACCGGACAAATTATGCGCGAAGGCACAACTCCATTGTTTAGTGGTGCCGACGGAGGGGGTCGAACCCACACGACCGTAAGGTCACTAGATTTTGAGTCTAGCGCGTCTGCCAATTCCGCCACATCGGCCACCAGTCGTTCAATATATTTTAATGGCGGTCGAAGTAAATATATTTCAGCATGCGAACAACCTAAAAAGCCGGTCTAAAAAATTTAAAATTGGTGCTGCAAAATTTTCGAGCGGAAAAATCACCGCCAATACCCGGGTTCCCTGTGCCAGCCATACGGCCCGTGAATCCAATATCCGCGAACCCAGACCGCGTGCGGATAAGGCGGCAAACCCCAATGCCCAGCCACCCAAATCCACCGCCCGTTCCAAATCCATTCTCCGTCGATCCAGACATAATTCGGCCCGGGGGCAACGACTGTAACGTTTTCCGTCGGCGCGGGCGGCGGCGGTTGGGAGACGACGGTTTCCGTGGTGGGAGCCTCCGTCGTTCCGCCGATGGTGGTTGGCGTGTTGATCATGAAATCAATCACTTTTTCACTCACGCCGGAATTCCGCAAATCTATGATGTCCGCAGCGCTCAAATGATAGACCGTATGCGAGGCACGAATCTGGCTGATGATGAGGTCGTCGCTGATTTTCGCCTGCGCCAGCGCCTTGACATCCGCCACCGCCAGCGGCTGATTTTGTTCCACGCGCACGTAAGTTTGCGGCGCCTGCGTGCGCAAATACTCGCGCTGCTGTTCATCCATGGAGTTGCCGATCAACGCGCCGGTGATCGCGCCAATCGCGCCGCCGATCAACGCGCCCGCGCCGGCGTTTCGCGGCCCGCCGATGACCGCGCCGCTTGCCGCGCCGACCGCCGCGCCGGTCAATGCACCCGTTCCGGTGTTGTTCGGCTCGCCGTTCGGATACTGGCAGCCAGTCAAAGCCACCGCCAATGTTCCCGCTGACAAAATCAAAACATGAGACTTTTTCATGACTTAAATCTAATTAACCAGACAGTTACTAATATGCCAAGGTTCAAAAAAAAATTCAACTCGCGAAGAAACACCAGTTTTCTGTGCGGAATGATTTGCCCTAAAACGAAACTGCGCTTTTAATGAACGTGATGATCGCGAAACGAGTTATTCCGTGTCTGGACGTCCACGAGGGCAAGGTCACGCGCGGCGTTCAATTTGGAAAAGCCGAAGCGGGCGAATTGAAAAATGTCGGCGACCCGGTGCAACTTGCGCTCCGCTACAACGAGCAGGGCGCGGATGAAATGGTTTTTTTTGACATTACCGCCAGCGCACATGGCCGGGCAACGATGGTGGACGTAATTGAGCGCGCCGCCGACCAATGTTTCATGCCGCTTACCGTTGGCGGCGGCATCAAGTCCGTCGAGGAAATGTTTCAAATGCTCCGCGCCGGCGCGGACAAAATCAGCATCAATTCTTCCGCGCTGGCAAACCCGGATTTGATTCGCGCGGGCGCGGAAAAATTCGGCAGCCAATGCATCGTCGTTTCCGTTGACGCGAAAAAAGTCGCGCCGGACAAGTGGGAAGTGTTCTCACACGGCGGGCGCAAACCAACCGGACTCGATGCGATTGACTGGGTGAAAAAAGCCGTTGCGCTCGGCGCGGGCGAAATTGTTTTGAACTCGATTGACGCCGACGGCACGAAAGC
The DNA here is from genome assembly GCA_035504945.1 of Candidatus Aquilonibacter sp. Lineage (GTDB taxonomy): Bacteria > Verrucomicrobiota > Verrucomicrobiia > Limisphaerales > UBA11358 > UBA11358. The sequence continues at coordinate 192,502 of DATJRH010000032.1, forward strand.
CGGATTCGATTTGGTCATCACGCGGCGCATCAGCGAATCCGTGGGCGTGCCGGTGGTTGCCAGCGGCGGCGCGGGCACGCTGGAGCACATGGCTGAAGTGCTGCTCGAAGGCAAAGCCGACGCCGTGCTGGCTGCGAGCATTTTTCACTTCGGCACTTACACCGTTGGCGACGTAAAGAAGTTTTTGGCGGCCAAAAATATTCTGGTAAGGTTGTAATTCACTGATGAAGGCGATCAAAGGTTAATCATCCCGATTATCCACTCGCAAAGATTCGCACGGCGGGCAAAGTGACTCAGGCTGCAAAATGTTAGCGGTGTCTCAAAAAATTACAAATCGCGCCGAAATGGGACATTTCGGAGCAGGAGTAAGGAATTACATAAATAATGATGGCGGCTCGGTTTGTGATTTTTATTCAGATTGAGAGGAAATTTGAAAGGAAAAATGCCATCTGTTTTAACTTGAATTTTTGGCATTGCCGCTGCTAGAGTCGAAATGGTTGCGGTCGCGACAGGCAATCAGTGAACCACAGTTGTAATTATTGTAACCCGCCTGTCGTTTGGTTCACGCCGCATTATTAGAAAGAAAGAAAACACAAAATGAAAATGACGAAGAACCTCCGCAAGGCGGGTTTCACGCTGGTGGAAATCATGATTGTCGTGGCCATCATTGGCCTGTTGGCGGCGATTGCGATTCCGAACTTTGTGAAAGCCCGTGCGACCGCGCAGGCCAATGCCTGCATCAACAACCTCCGCCAGATTGACGCGGCGGAAAATCAATGGGCGTTGGAAGCAGGACAGACAACGGGAGCAACTGTTGTTAATGCAGACCTCACTCCCTACATCAAGCTGAACTCTAACAACGACATTCCGGGCTGCCCCGCCGGCGGCACTTACACGATAAACCCGGTTGGCCAGAATCCGACTTGCTCGCTTAGCACACTGGCGTCAAATCCTCATATTCTGCCTTAATTAAAGAGCAGATTGAAATCAGCCCGAAGCGAAAGCTTCGGGTTTTTTTATTTCCAACTGCGGGCGATCAATGGCTCTTTGCGCGTTTTTCACCCGGCTTCTGGCACTAGTGTTGCTATCTTTCCTTTGCGGTCATCACAGGCAATTAGTGAACATTTATTGCAATCGTTATAATCCGCCTGCCATGTCGTTCACGCCGCAAGGAAAGAAAATCAATATGAAAACGACCAGAACTATGGGCTGGGCGGGTTTCACGCTGGTGGAGATTATGATTGTTGTGGCCATCATTGGTTTGCTGGCCGCAATCGCCATCCCCAGCTTTATGCGCGCCCGCGCCACATCACAGGCCAACGCCTGCATCAACAACCTGCGACAGATCGAAATGGCTGTCCAGCAGGTTGATTTCGCCAACGACTTGGGACCCGGAGCCATTGTCAATTATCCCGACGATGTCAGTTCGTACATCAAGCTGAATAGCAACGGCCAAATTCCGGGCTGCCCCGCCGGCGGCAATTACAGCCTGCAACCGGTGGGCGTGAATCCTCAAGCTCAGTGCAGCTTGGGCAACACGGTTAATCCGCCGCATGTGCTGCCGTGAAATAATTCACGGTCTTCGACAAAAGCCCGGGACAAAAGTTCCGGGCGTTTGTTTTATTTTTTGGGTACGGCGGTTACAATTGACGCGCGTTCCAGTTTTTATTTAGAATGTTTTTGGAGAAACAGCATGAGCGCCATTCTTAAATCCGAGAAGCTGCGCGTGGAATTCAAAAGCCGCGAATTCCGGCAGCCGGTCAAAGTCGCCTTGACTGGTCTTGATTTGGAGGTCCAAGCAGGCGAAGTTTTCGGGTTCCTCGGTCCAAACGGCGCGGGCAAAACGACCACCATGAACGTCCTGCTCGGTTTCATTCCGCCAACCAGCGGCACGGCCTATCTCTTCGGCATTGACGTTCGCCAGCCCATCGCCCGCCAGCGTATCGGCTATTTGCCGGAAATGACCTACTACTACAAATTTCTCACCGCCGAGGAACTGCTCCGTTTCTACGCAAAAATTTTCGGATTGGCGCGGGCCGAGGCGGACCAGCGCATTGATCAATTGCTCAAACTGGTCGAACTGGAACAGGCGCGCAAACGCACCATCAGATCCTATTCCAAGGGCATGCAGCAGCGCGTCGGCCTTGCGCAGGCGCTCATCAACAATCCCGATTTGCTGATTTTGGACGAGCCGACCAGCGGCCTCGATCCGCTCGGCCGCATGAAAGTCCGAGAAATCATCCAGCGCCTTAAGAACGAGGGCAAAACCGTTTTCTTTTCCTCGCATGAACTCGGCGAAGTTGAAACCGTGTGCGACCGCGTCGCTATCATCCACCAGGGTGAACTTAAAACCGTCGGGCGCGTGGACAAAATCATGGAAAGCTATCCGACCCTCGAAAAGGCGTTTCTGAACATTGTTGGCTATCAACCACAAACCGCGTCATGAAAACTATTTTTGCCATCGCCGGTGTTGTCATCATGGAACTTTACCGCCGCAAGGATTTTTACGTGTTGTTTGTGCTCACGGCGTTCATCACGCTGGCGGCAGGCTCGGTGCATTTTTTTCACGAGTCAAACATCGTGCGCTACGTCAAGGACCTTTGCCTTCTGTTGATTTGGATTTCAGCCTGGATTATCACCATCGCCACGACAGCGCGGCAAATTCCGATGGAACGCGAAAGCCGGACGATTTTCCCGCTGCTGGCCAAGCCGGTGACGCGCGGACAGATCATTCTTGGAAAATTCTTTGGCTGCTGGTTTGCCAGCGGCATTGCGCTGGTGGTTTTTTATTTGTTCTTCATCGTGGTCACCGGCTCGCGCGAACATTACTGGCCGGTGCTGCAATACGTTCAGGCGATTTTGCTGCAATGGCTTATGCTGGGCTTGTTGACGGCCATGACGCTGCTGGGTTCAATTATTTTTGCTGCGCCATCCTCCACTGTGACCATCGTCTTCATCAGTGCTTTCAGTATTTGGTTCCTCGGCCCGCACCTGAATGTCATTGCCCTGCGCAATCCCGAACCTTTGCGCGACATCATTTACACGGCTTATTTTATCATTCCACATCTTGAATTATTTGATTTGCGCGAGCGGCTGGTTGGCGACTGGAGTGTGGTGCCTTGGAGCGCGTGTGGGCTGGCGGCGCTTTACGCGGCGGCTTACACGGGACTGTTTCTGCTGCTGGCGTGGCTGGGCTTCCGCCGCCAAAACTTGAGCACTTGATGAAAAAGGTATCGCCTTATTGTTGGCTGGCACTGTTGCTGGCGGCGTGTTTCACGCTGGCAACGCTGTTTGTGCCGCGCGCCACAAATTGGAACGGCAATTCCGGTTCAGAAAATGCCTTTCAGATGTTGCTGGGCAACGGTCGGAAATTATTCGCCAACGAGTGCTTCGTAATGGCCGATGTTTATTTTCACAGCGGCTTTTATCCATCTATTTTCGACCAGCAGGAAGTAGACCGTGACGTCGCCGACCCGGCGAATGGAGGGGTGGACGACGCGGATCCCAACGAGGATTATCGCGGAAAACCCAAAGATTGGATTGATCGTTTGGGCCGCAATTTTGCTCCCAACCGTCATACCCACTTGAGTCAAGGCGGCGCTTCAGGAAACATGAAATCGTCCTCCGTGGAAGAAATCTTGCCGTGGTTGAAACTCGCCGCGGACATGAACCCGCAAATGATCGAAACTTACACCGTCGGCGCTTATTGGTTGAACACCGATATGCACCAGCCGCAAAAAGCGGTGGATTTTCTGCGCACAGGCTGGAAAAATAATCCCGACAGCTACGAAATTCTTTTCGCGTTGGGCCAGGTCTATTACGAAGATTATCACGACAACAATCGTGCCCGGAATGTCTGGGAACTCGCCGCCAAAAAATGGAGGCAACTCGACGCCGGGGAAAAAACAAAAACGGAAAACAAACTCATCTTTGAGCGAATCACCACGCATCTTGCCAAACTGGAAGAGGGTGCCGGCAACTGGCAAAAAGCCATAAACTGGTATCGCGCCGCGCAAACAGTTTCCGAAACTCCCGAAGCCGTCCAACAGCAGATTGACGAAGTCGAAAAGAAAATGGCCGGGCAACCGGCGGCGACAAACAATCCGGCGCATTAAGTTTGCGCTTTGTTTTTCCCGCCGCAGTTTGCTTTAATCGCTGCCATGAAACCTCGGCAGGCCAAAATGAAACGCCGCACGCTTGAAACCAGAATTTCCGTCGGCCTCAACCTCGACGGCAAAGGCAAATCTTCCGTCAAAACCGGAATCCCGTTTTTCGACCACATGCTCGCGCTGTTTGCCAAACATGCCGTCATGGATTTGCAATTGAAATGCGACGGCGACCTCGTAGTGGACGCGCACCACACCGTCGAAGACTGCGGCTTGGCACTCGGACAAGCCTTCGCCGCCGCACTCGGCGACAAGCGCGGCATCCGCCGTTACGGTTTCGGCTTTCATCCAAAAAATCCATTTACCGGCGAAACCTATGTGCCGATGGACGAATGTCTCGCGCGCTGCGTTATTGATTTCGGCGGACGACCGCACCTCGTCTGGCGCGGGCTGGACAAATTTTCGCAAAAGAAAATTTCCGCCGCCGAAAAAAATCAGGACGCCTCCAGCGCGTTCCGTTTCGGCCTCGCGCGCGAATTTTTTCAGGCCTTCACGAACGAAGCCCGCTGCAATCTGCACCTTGAATTGCTTTACGGCGACGAGCCGCATCACATCGTCGAGGCGCTCTTCAAGGCGTTCGCCCGCGCCGTGGATGCCGCCTGCCGACGCGATCCGCGCATCGCCGGCCACCTGCCGAGCACGAAGGGAAAACTTTAAATCGGGTTTGAATAAAACTGTCACCGCGCCGTCCAATCCATGAGTGGCAAAGATTTCACCAACGCCACCGATTTCGCGCTGGTGAAGCTGGCGCGGCGCGGCAACTTGAAGGCTTTTGAAGAATTGGTTGCCCGCCACCGCGACAAGATTTACGCGCGTGCCGTCAGCATGGTGCGCAACGAGGACGACGCAATTGATCTTTCCCAAGAAGCGTGGGTGAAAGGCTGGCAGCGGCTGAAACAATTCCAAGGTGAATCAAGTTTCGCCACTTGGATGACACGCATCGTCATCAATCTGTGCCTCGACCAGTTGCGCCGGCAAAAACGGCATCGCGTCGAATCCATTCAGGAAATGGATGACGAAAGCGGAGGCGCGGAACGGCAGATGCCCGTTGTAACCGTCAATCCAACGGAGCGTCTGGAACGGAGTGAACTGCGGAACGTGATTGACGTCGCGCTCGGCAAATTGTCGGCGGAACACCGGACGGTTTTGGTGCTGCATGAATTTGAAGAAATGGAGTATAAGGAAATCGCCAAAACGGTGGGCTGTTCCATCGGCACGGTGATGTCGCGGTTGTTTTACGCCCGGCGGAAAATGGCCGCGCTGCTGGCGGAATTGAAAAAAGAAAAATGAACGAAGAGCAACAATTGAAATTGCAGGCGCTTCTCGACAGCGAATTGCCGGAGCGCGAAGCGCGCGAAATTCTCGCCTGGACGCAGCGCGATACCGCGGCCGCCGCGTTGCTGACGGAACTGCGAAACACGCGGCAGGCGATTTCAAAATTTGAAACTCATCCAACTATTCCTGAATCGCGCGAATTTTACTGGTCAAAAATCGAACGCGGGATTCAACGGCTGGAAGCGGTGCCAACGCGCGCATCCGAGGCTTCTATTTTCTTCCGTCTGCGCCGCCTGTTGCTGCCTTCCACTGTCGTCGCCGTCGGGCTTGTCATCACAGGGCTGGTCGAGTATTCAAGAATGGGGACGGCGAGTGCCATGGACGATTCCGACGCACCCACTGTGGAGGCCATGGCGGATTCTGACGCGACAACTTATCAGGACAAAGCGGACGGCACGACGCTGGTGTGGTTTTCTGTTCCGGAGGACAGTCAGTCCACGCCGGCAAAAGCGCCGGGCGTGGCTAATTAAAATGAGAACAACCTTGTTTTCAAAGGCCGGACTGTTTTGCACAGCGATGATTTTTCTTCTGCTGTCAGGCGTAAGCGCGCGTGCCGCCGCGGGCGATTTGAAACTTGAAGCGCAGTTGATTTTAGGCTCCGACGATGCGAAATCCAAGAATGGACTCAAGCCGGTGGCCTCGGACATCGAGAAAAAATTAAAAAAACTTCCGCTCAAATGGAGCCACTACTACGTCATAAGCGCGAAAAGTTTCACCGTGGCAAAAGGCGACGCCAAGAAGGCTGCGTTGAGCAAGCAATGCCAAATTTCCGTCAAAAACCTCGGCGACCAGCGCGTGGAACTGACGCTCGCCAGCAACGGCCAGAACATCGGCAACATCACCCAATCGCTGCATAAGGGGCAAACGCTCGTGGCGGGCGGCGACGCCGACAATACCATCGTCGTGCTGCGGCAGGCGGATAAATAAATAGCTTTGTTAAAAGGCGAACAGACTCGCAAATAATAAAAACGCCCCGCAGTTTCCCGCGAGGCGTTTTGTGTTTTTGGAATTCAACTCAAGCGCCGACGCTCGCCAGTTCTTCGTTGTTCTCGACATTCACGATCTTGAACTGCTCGGCGTGCATCCCGGTGTCGGCGCGGAATGACAATTTGCCGAAATAACGTTTCTCCATTTCGATGAGATGCTTTTCGTCCTCGGTGCGGAGCCGGTCCAGCACGGTCGGATGGACGACGATGCGCAATTGAAAATCTGATTCGTCGCGCGTCCGCTTCTTCAAAATTTCCTGAAGCTTTCGCTGAATTTCGACGCTCATGGTCACGACACTTTTCACCTTGCCGCGGCCTTTGCAATACGGGCAGTCGTCATAAACGGCGGAGCGGACGCTTTCGCTATGGCGCTGGCGCGTCATTTCCATGAGGCCGAGTTGCGAAATCGGCAGGATGTGCGTCTTGGCCTTGTCGCGACGCAGGCCGTCCTTCATGCGCTGATAAACCTGTTGCTGGTCGCGCCGGCCCTTCATGTCAATGAAGTCGAGCACGATAAGGCCGCCCATGTTGCGCAGGCGCAATTGCCGGGTGATTTCCTCGGCGGCTTCAAGGTTCACCTTGAGAATCGTCGCCTCCTGATCGCGGCTGCCCTTGTGGCGGCCGGTGTTCACGTCAATCGCCACGAGCGCCTCGGTTTCATCAATGACGATGTAACCGCCGCTCTTCAAATGCACCTGCCGCGAAAATGTGTTTTCCAACTGCTTGGAAATGTTGAAGCGGTCGAAGACGGATTGGGCTTCGCCGTAGAAGATGATTTTTTTCGCCGCGCGCGGGGAGATTTTTGAAATCATCTCGCGCATCCGGTCATGGGCCTTTTGATTGTCCACGACGATGCGCTCGACGTCTTCAGTAAGAAAATCACGCACGGTGCGCTCAATCAAATCCGGCTCCTGAAACACGCACGTGGCCGGCGGCTGATTTTTAATTTTTTCCGAAACGCCGCGCCATTCTTCGAGCAACAACGCGAGATCGCGGACAAAATAGCGTTTCTGCTGGCCTTCGCCGGCGGTGCGCATGATGACGCCCATGCCATCGGGAATGGAAAGTTCGCGCAGGATTTTTTTCAAGCGCTTGCGCTCTTCCTGATTTTCAATTTTGCGCGAGATGCCGGATTGGTCCGAGTTCGGCAGCAACACGAGATAACGTCCGGGCAAAACGAGATTGGTCGTGATGCGCGGGCCTTTGGTGCCAATCGGACCCTTGGTGACTTGAACGATGATTTCGCTGCCGGGCGGATAAAGCCGTGGAATGTCCTTTTGCGTGATTTTCGGCTTGTCGCGCCGCCGGCCCTCGCGCTCGACAATTTCCACGCCGCTGTCGAACTGGTTCGGCACGATGTCCCAATAATGCAGGAACGCATTTTTCTCGAAGCCGATGTCCACGAACGCGGCCTTCAGACCGTCTTCAAGATTGCGGACTTTGCCCTTGAAAATGCTGCCGACGAGCCGTTCTTCGGTGGTGCGTTCGATGTTGAATTCCTCGAGTTTTCCGTCCTCGGTCACGGCGACACGCGTTTCAAGCGTTTCGGCATTGATGATAACTTCCTTGTGGATTTTCTTTTCCGGCCGGATCAGCTTCTGGACTTTTTTTACGAGCGTGGTCGCGGCATTTTTGATGGAATCCAGAATGCCCCTGGACGGCTGATGAATTTCCACGGGCTGAAATTCCTTTTCCTCCCGCACTTCGGGGGGAATTTCCGCGTGCGGCTCGCGGAAATCTTTTTTGTCGGGAATCGCCGCCGGCGTTGGCGGCGCGGATTCCTGCGCGCTATCCGGCGGCAGGCCGGCGGCGATGTTTTCCGCGCGTTCGATTTCGTGCGTGTGGCGTTTTTCAAAAACGTGCTCGTTGCCGCCTTGTTCCGCGACGACGTCGGCGCGCGCCTGCGTCGCGTCGCGGTCGGGCTTTTGTGGGTTTGGGCCGAGACCACCTTTGGGGCGGAATCTCATTCCACGGCGGCGCCGGGAAAAATTGTTGCTCATATCAGTATCCTCTTCTGTTAATGTGGACGTTTTGCATCAGACCCAGCGCGATCAGCGAGCACAGCACTGAAGATCCGCCGTAACTTAACAGCGGCAGCGGAATGCCCGTAACCGGGACGATGCGAATGTTCATGCCGATATTGATAAACACATGGCTGAAGATGAGCGTCACGACGCCCACCGCCACGAGTTTGCCCAGGCGATCGCGCGCCTGGCCGGCGATTCTCAATCCGGTAAAGAGAATCACCGCATACAGCGCCAGCACCACAAGGGAGCCGGCGAATCCTTCCTCCTCGGCAATGACGGAGAAAATGAAATCATTGTGCGCCGCGCCCGGCGGCAAAAATCCCAGCGCCGTCTGGCTGCCCTGCCGCCAGCCCTTGCCCCACAAACCGCCGGAACCGATTGAAATCAGTGCCTGCGTAACTTGATAGGAGCGCTCAAATTCCTCGCGGCGCGCGTCGGCCTTTTGCTCCGGCGTCGCGTTCGCGCCCGCAAAGCTTGCGCCGAAATAAACCAGCAGCCGTTGCCGTTGATACTCCTGCATCGGAATTTGCAGCGCGCGCGGCGCAAACAAAACGTCCGCCAGGAACAGCACACTCACGATGCCCACGCCCGCGCCGAGCTTGAGCAAATATCTTTTCGGCGTGCCGGCGGCGAACATCATCACCACGCCGGTCGGCACCAGCACCAGCGCCGACCCCAAATCCGGCTCTTTCAAAATCAGGACGAACGGCAGCAGCATCAGCCCGATGCCTTTCCAAAAAATCGCGCGCTGTCTCAATTCATCCGGCGGGCGGCTCAAGAAATTTGCCGCCGCGAGAATGAAGGCGAGTTTCGCAAATTCACTCGGCTGAAATTGAAAGACCTTGAAGTCAAACCAGCGTCGCGCGCCGTTGTGGATGGAGCCGAGGTGCGGAATCAAAACCGCGATGAGGCAAAAAATCGTCGCCCAATAAATGACAAACGACCAGCGTGCCAGCACGTGGTAGTCCGTCAGGCAAATCGCCGCCGCCGCGCCAAGACCGAGCGCATACCAGACGATTTGCCGGAGCCAGAGTTGATCGAACCACGGCAACGATGAGGGCTCATTGGCCATCGTCGCACTGAACACGAACGCCGTGCCCAGAAACATCAGGCCGGCCAGCGCAAGCAATTGCAGCTTGTCCAGCTTGCCGCCATGTTCGTTGATGGAGGGATCAACCATTTTCAAAAATTTTTAGCGCAAAGGCGCAGAGGCGCAGAGCGCGCAAAGGAAAATAATTTTCTTTGCGTCTTCGTTTCTTTGCGTCTTTCCGTTAAATTCATTTTGTTATATCAATTTGCCGCCAATGCTTGCGGTACTTTTTCCTTTTTCAAAAGTTCTTCATAAATGTCATGCGCGATCGGCGCGCAGGTCGTGCCGCCGTAAGTGCCGTTTTCGACCATGACCACCACCGCGTAGCGCGGATGTTCGTAGGGCGCAAACGAGGCAAACCAAGTGGTGCGTCCAATTTCCTGGTTCTGCGAGTTCATCACCTGCGCGGTGCCGGTCTTGCCGCAAATGCGCATTTCCGGACCCACGACTGCCGCATGACCGGTGCCTTCCGGGTCCTCGGTTTCCGCCAGCATCGCTGAACGCAAAATTTCCAAATTTTTCAGCTTTACGCCCAGTTCGTCACGCACGACGCCGGCGGGGAAAATTGTCGACGCCTCGCCGTCCGCCGGGTCCTGCGGTTCAATGCGTTCTACCAGCCGCGGCCACAAAACTTTTCCGCCGTTGGCGATGGCGGCGTAGGCCACGGCCATTTGCATCGGCGTCACCGCTATATCGCCCTGGCCGATGCAAATGTTCGCCGAATCGCCATCGCGCCAGTCGGATTGCTGCACCTGGCGGAGCGTGGGGAAAACTCCCGAGGTTTCCTGCCGCGTCGGCAAAGCCATGCGTTCGCCGAAATGAAATTTCTCCCCCATCCGGATGATGTTCTGAATGCCGGCGCGCAGGCCGATGGTGATGAAATAAGTGTTGCAGGAGTAAATGATGGCGTGTCGGAGGTCATATTTTCCCGGCGGGGCCAAATCCCCGATGCGCCGCCGACCAACCATGACATAACCCGGATTGTCAACGAGGGCGTCCGGATCCAGACCATTTTCCAGCGCGGCAAGCGCGACGACGGGTTTGAAAATGGAACCGGGCGCGTAATTTTCCTGGGTGGCGCGGTTGATTTGCACTTCCAAGTTGGTGTTGTTGAGCCGCTCCAATTCCGCCGGTGTGAAGCCGTTGACAAAATCGTTCGGATCAAACGCCGGCGACGAAACCATGGCTAGTATGTCGCCACTACGCACGTCCATGACGACAATCGCGCCACGCGCATTAGTGCCTTGATGGGCCGCAAGCGATTCCTGCGCCGCGCGCTGAATGTCGAGGTCAATGGTCAGCACCACGTTCCGACCGGGTTCGGGCTGGTTCCAGACGGTTTCGGACTGGCGATAACCGAGGCTGTTGACGAGCAGCGAGGCCTCGCCCGCGTGCCCGCGCAGTTGCGCGTCGAAGCCGCCTTCGATGCCGACCACGCCGCGATAATCGGGCAGGCGATAATTGAAAAAGGCGTCCTCGCCCTCGGTGGAACTGTCGTCGCGTATGACATAGCCAAGGACGTGCGACGCAATGCTTCCATACGGATAAAGGCGAACCGGCTGGATGTTCAACGTCGCACCATTGGTAGCCGGATTTTGCTCTGCAAAGCGCGCGACCTGCTCCGCGTCGGCGTCCTGCACGATGTTATAAGGCAGGGCGCGTTGCTCCTGGTAGGCGAGTTCAAATCTTTTCGCGTCCAACGCCAGCGGCTGGCCGAGTTCTCGCCCGATTTGTGTGACAACGGAATTGGCGACGTCATCGCGCGCCTGTTGGTGGAGCTGTTCCAATTGCGCGTTGGAGAATTCGAATTGTGTTCGCTCTGCCTTCGTCAACGAACGTCCCAACTCTTTTTCCCGTGCCGTAATGGCCTGGGTTTGCGCAGCGATGGCCTGTTGATGCAACAGGCGGTAGGTCGAATCGAATCGTTCCTGCAAATCATCGAGGAACAGGCTCAAGTTGTAGCGCGGTCGGTTTTCCGCGAGCACGCGGCCTTCGCGATCCAGAATTTCTCCGCGCGCGGCGGGCAGCCGGACCGTCCGATACGCCTGCGTTTCGAGGTTATTTTCGTATTCGTGCGCGGAGACAATCTGCACCCACCACAAACCGGCGAGCAAAATGCCCAGACCGCCCGCGAACACCATCGCCACGAGGCGGAGCTGCGGGTCGTTCTTTTTCAGTTCGTCGAAAATCAGCATCGCAAAAATTTCAGTTCAATTTTTTGTCCCGGCGGATTTCGCGGTCGGGACGGAAGCTGGTTTCGGTTCGCTGCTGGTAGCCGAGCGCGTGGTTGCACCAGTCGAACAGCGCAAAAATAATCGGCGTCGCCACCGCGCCGCCCGCCGTCATCACCAGCCATTGCCAGAGCGAACCCCAGCCAAGCAGCGGCTCAATGCCTTCGCTTAACAAAATCAAAGCGGTCAGGGCCGGAACGACCGCGCTGGCGATGGCGCCGAGGACAAATTGAGCAAACGGGAATTCACGCAGAATCAACTCGCGCTTCAGGCAAACGGGAAAACCGACGGCGAACAGCGGCAAAATGGAAACACCCAGCGGGTTGGCGGAAAGCGAGTCAAAGCACAATCCGCCGAAAACGGCGAGCAGCGCGACGGTGGCGATTTCCGTGTTCAACGCCGCGCACATCATCAGCGCCGGCAGCAAGTCCACCTGCGCGCCGAACAAATGACGCGGCAGTTGAAACGCGGCTTCGCCAAACGCGGCGAGGAACGCGGCGGCCAGAATCAAAATGGGATTGAAAAAATTGATTTTCATTTCATTGAATCAAAACCCAAACCTGATCCAGCGTGCCAAGATTTGCCGAAAGTTTTACGCGCGCTTCGGAGTAAAGGCCGAATTCAACCGGACGCGCCTCTTCCGCAACCACACCGATGGGAATTCCCGGCGGAAAAATTTCGCCAATTCCGCTCGTGACGACCTGCTGGCCGGGTTTCAAATTGGCATTGCCGGCGAGATAAGTCAGTTCGACGAACGAATTGTCCAGCGGCTCGCTCGCGCTCAAAATGCCGGTGTCGTGCGCGGAATTTTCGACGCGCGCGGAAACTTTGCATTCCGGGTCGCCGAGCAAAATGACTTGGGCGCGATGTGAATAAACGGTCGAGACGCGACCGACCAGGCCGTCGGCGGTCAGCACGGGCAGATTTTCACGCAGGCCGTCGCGGCTGCCGAGGTCAATCTCAACGTCGCGCCACCAGTTGGCCGGGTCGCGCGCGACAACGCGGGCGAGTTTCAATTTCCACGGCTGCTCTTGTTCCCAGCCGAGCGCGGCGCGCAACTGGTTGTTCTCCCGCAAGGCGGCGTCACCCTGCTGTTGCCGGACTTCAAGCTCCGCGTTTTCGCGGCGCAGATTTTCAAGTTGCTGGAGCAGTTCGTGACGCGGCAAAACAGCGTCGGCAGCGGCAACGGGCAGTTGCTGCGCGGCGCCGGCCAGCCCGAACAAGGGCAAAAACAAACTGCCGATGGTGAGTTTGAGGCGGGCGACCGCGCCGGACGGCAGGCTGAAAATCAGCAAGACTGCCAGCGCCACCGCGCCAACCGCGAGATAATGTTTTTGTTTCAGCATCCTGCAACGGCGGCTGGATTTTCAGCCGCGCGCAGGTGAACGGGGCGGGAAGTCAATACTTGGCGTTGGTCGCGACGCGTTTCAGGAATTCGATTTCCTGCAACACGCGCCCGGTGCCTTCGGCCACGGCGCTCATGGGATCGTCGGCGAGATGGACCGGCAAGCCGGTTTCCTCGGCGACGAGCCGGTCAATGCCACGCAACAGGGAGCCGCCGCCGGCCATCACCAGCCCGCGATCCACGAGATCGGAGGCGAGTTCGGGCGGACAACGTTCCAGCGTGAGACGGACGGATTCCAAAATGCTCGAGAGCGGTTCCTGCAACGCTTCGCGAATTTCCTCGGAACGGATGGTCAATGTCTTGGGCAGGCCGGAACTCAAGTCGCGGCCTTTGACATCCATGGTCAATTCCTGTTCCAACGGAAACGCGGAGCCGATGCGTATTTTCACTTCTTCCGCAGTGCGTTCACCTATCATCATGTTGTAGGCGCGTTTCATATGCGCGGTGATCGTTTCGTCAAATTCGTCCCCGCCCACCCGCAGGCTGCGGCTGAAGACGATGCCGGCGAGGGAAATGATTGCGATTTCGCAAGTCCCGCCGCCGATGTCCACGATCATGTTGCCCGCCGGTTCATGCACTGGCAGACCGACGCCGATGGCCGAGGCCATCGGTTGCTCAATCAAATACACCTCGCGCGCTCCGGCGTGGGTGGCGGAATCTTTGACGGCCCGTTTTTCAACTTCCGTAATGCCCGAAGGCACGGCAACCACGACGCGTGGCGCGATGAGTTTTCGATGATGAACCTTCTGGATGAAGTGGCGGAGCATGGCCTCGGTGATTTCGAAGTCGGCGATCACGCCGTCTTTCATCGGGCGGATGGCCACGATGTTGCCGGGCGTGCGGCCCAGCATTCTTTTTGCTTCTTCGCCGACGGCCAGCACATTCGTCGTGCCCGACTGAATGGCCACCACAGAAGGTTCGCGCAGGACGATTCCGCGATCCCGCACATAGACGAGGGAATTGGCTGTGCCCAGGTCTATTCCAATGTCGTTGGAAAACAGGCTTTTGAATTGCGCAAACATGAATTTTGCCTACTGTCAACGACCAGTAAATAGGTTGCGCGGCAAAAGGTCAAGCGGTGAATAACTTTGAAAATCCAGGATTATTTCGCCTTCAAATCAATCATTTCGCCCGCGCTCGTCGGAATGTCATAGACAAATTCCTGTGGCATTGTGAGCGGAACGATGCTGTTCGTGTCGTGCGAAACCACGTCCGGCTCAACCGGCGGCGCGGTGTAAAATGGATTCGGATTTTTCCCGCTCGCCGTTTTCAAGGCCATTCCGTCGGCGCGTTCGAGTGGCACAAGCGAACTCACGCGCAAATTTCCGCCAAGCTTGGAAATGATTTTTGCCCCGGTCAATTTGCCGCCGCTCCACGCCTCATTGATTTCAAATCCGCCGCGCGCGCACAAGCCGTTCACGTGGCCGGCCGGCCATTCCTGCGGCAGCGCGGGCAGCAATTGAATTTTTCCGCCCTCGCTTTGCAGCAACATTTCCGCCAGCGCGGCGGGCGCGCCGAGATTGCCGTCAATCTGGAACGGCGGGTATTTGTCGAACAAATTCGGATAAAGGTCGTGGCCGATGAGCCGGTCCAACTGGCCGTAAGCCTCTTCCGGTTTGAGAAACCTCGCCCACAAGGCCGCGCGCCACGCCAGGCTCCATTCCGTGGCACCGCTGTCGCCGCGGACAATCAGCGATTTCTCCGCAGCCGCCGCGAGTTTCGGCGTGGCGGCCACGGTGATTTCCGAGCCGGGATAAACCGCGAACAGATGCGACGTGTGCCGGTGATGGATGTCCTGCTCCTTGAAATCCACCAGCCATTCCTGCAAACGCCCGTCGGGGCCGATTTGCAGCGGCGCCAGTTTTTTCAACGCCGCCGCGCAACGGGCGCTGAAAGCCGCGTCCGTGTGCAGCACCTGGTCCGCCTCGATGCAATGGGTCAGCAAATTGTAAATGATTTCCAAATCCATCGTCGCGCCGTAGGTCAGCTCGGAAACCGTTCCGTCCGGCAAAATGAATTTGTTTTCCGGCGAATGCGACGGCGCGGTGACGAGCCGTCCGGGGAACGGCGTGTTGGCCGGCGCGGACACCATGAAATCCAGAATAAATTCCGCCGCGCCCTTCATCAGCGGATAGCCCTGCTGCGCCAGAAAATTCGTGTTGCCGGTGAAAAGGAAATGCTCCCACGGATGCTGCGAAAGCCACGCCGCGCCCATCGGCCAGACGCCTTGCGGGCCGTCGGCGGGCGATGTGAACCCGAACGGGTCCGTCAAATGATGCACCACCCAGCCGCCCGCGCCGTATTCGACGCGCGCCGTCCGGCTGCCGGGCGCGACGAGCCGGTCCATGAAATCAAACAGCGGCTGCGTGCACTCGGAGAGGTTGCAGGTCTCGGCGGCCCAGTAATTCATCTGAATGTTGATGTTGCAGTGGTAATCGCTGTTCCACGCCGCGTGCGGTTCACAGTTCCAGATGCCTTGCAGGTCCGCCGGCAGCGAACCCGGACGCGAACTGCTCACCAGCAGGTAGCGGCCATATTGAAAATAAAGCGAGAACAAACCCGGGTCGTTCGTGCCGGCGGCAAAATTTTTCAAACGCTCGTCCGTCGGCAATTTTTCCGCCGCCGGATTTGAACCCAAATCCAAATCCACGCGTTTGAACAGGGATTGATAATCTTGCTCATGCCGTTGCTGCAATTCAGCGAAAGATTTCACCGCCGCATTTTTCAAATTTTCGCGGCAAACTGTTTCCGGGTCATCACCCCAATAATCCGTCGCGCCCGCAATTAACAAAACAACTTTGTCGGCGTTGGAAATAACCAATGAATTTTCTGAAGTCGAAATTGTTCCGCCAATTGGCATCACCAGCGTTTCCCCTTCGAAACGCATGGCCGGAACCGGTTTTGAGTCGGTAGGGTATTGCGCCATGATTTGGCCGCGCAAAACGATTCGAGGCCAGGGACCATTGGTCGTGTCAACGAACGATTTCGCGTCCAGCTCGCGTGACATCGAGAGTTCCAAATTGATTTTGCCCGGATGGTCGCAGGTGATGAGCACGGCAATCACCTGGTCGGGATAGGACGCGAAAACTTCGCGCGTGAACGTGTCGTCGCCGATTTGGTAGCGCACGGAGGCGATGCCGTCATTCAAATCCAAAGAACGCCGGTAATTCTCGACGTTGGTGATACCCGGAAAACCAATCCACAAATCGCCGAGCGGCTGATACGAGCGGATGCGATAGGGAACGCCCATCATCGTGTCGCCGATGAGTTTGGTGGCCTCATCGTCCTGGTTGGCAAAAAGCAGCCGGCGAATTTCCGGCAGCGCGGCGAGCGCGTTGGTGTTGTCCGCGTCGCGCTTGTAACCTTCCCAAAGCGAGCCTTCGTTGAGCTGAAGGTCTTCGCGCGCGACGCCGCCAAAAATCATGGCGCCTAATTTACCGTTGCCGACGGGCAGCGCGTCGTTCCACGTCGGCGCCGGCTGGCGATACCAGAGAGTGAGCGGCGTTCCCGGCGGTTCGGCTTCTCCAGTCAGCGTGGCGGTTTCCTTGTGCACGGCCTCGGCGAGATGCGTGGACGGCTGCGACGGCTCGACAACCGATTGCAATTCCGGCTTCGCTTTCGGCGTGGAACAGCCGGGAAAAACGGCTGCGACGGCAAAAATGAAAACGAAGGATGAAAAAATCCGGTGGATGATTCTTATTTTTTTCATGGCTGAGAACGAATGATGACAATTTTATGGAACACGGGCAATGCGAATTGCGAGGGCAGTTGGTGCCAGAGGCAGGAATTGAACCTGCGACCAAAGGCTTATGAGTCCTCTGCTCTACCCCTGAGCTACTCTGGCAACCGGAAGCGAAATCATATTTTGCGCGCAATCGGCCGACTGTCAATGCAAAGCCATCGTGGTGCCAATCTTAATTTGCCATGAGAAAGCGTCCACCGCGCAACGCGCCTTGACTTTTCATGCGATTTTTTCCAATTTTATCGGGTCAAATCGTAAAGCTGCACAAATTAGAAAACCACGCCGGGTTTTCCGGCCCGATAAGATCTTTTGGCCTGAAAATTGCGGGCAACCAAACGTGAACACGCCGCATTTATCCATTTTTCGGCACTTTTGCCGGATGGGGTTTGCTTACGTTGTCCTGTTTATCACGCTGGCTTGCACATTTGTGGTGTTTTTCCGCGTTCAGGAAAACGTTAAAGCTCGCGATCAGGCACGTTTTGACCTCGCCACCAGCCAGATACAATCCGCCGTTGAGCGTCGGCTCGCGCGATGTGTTGACCAAATGTATGCCGTGCGCGCACTTTTTGCCGCGGACGAAAATGTAAGCCCGGCCGAATGGAAGGCATTTTTTGCCGCCATGAATGTCCGGCAAAGCAATTTGGGCGTGCGGACTTTGGGGTATCTCGAAAAAGTGACTCCCGCCACAAAGGCGGATTTTTTGAAGGAGTGGAATCCGGGCGACCGGATCAGGCGCACAATTCTTCCGCCGGGGGATCGTCCAGTTTATTATCCAGCCGTTTACACCACCCACTTTGACTGGAGTGCCGATGTTTATTTTGGATTGGATCATGGCAACCAGCCGGAGCGGCTTGCAGCAATCAATCAGGCCATTGACGGAAATAATCCCGCTGTCACCGGACGCATCAGGATGATCACCACGAGCGGAACAAGCACCAATTCCGGAACTTTTTTTTATTTGCCCGTTTATAAAAGCGGGGCATCCATCGCCAGCGTGGAAGCGCGGCGCGAAGCGGCGCAGGGAGTCGTCTACATGACCGTCTTCCCGCAAAAAATGCTGGCGCTCCTCCTCGAAGAAGAGGCAAATCTGGGCGTGGACGTGGACATTTTTGACGGGCCGGAGGCGAACCCGGGAAAATTATTTTATGAAGGGGACACGGCTTCTCCGACCAACAATTTAATCAGCCGCTTGAAATCACATCCAACCCTTGCGCGGCAAATGGTGGTTCCGGTCTTCAACCAAGAATGGACGCTCGCCTTTTCAACCACGCCGCAGTTCGACGCAGCCTCCCAGCGGTATCTGCAATGGGTGGCTCTGGCCATCGGACTGGCCGTCAGCCTTCTGTTTTTTGGCATCGCTTGGGTGCAGGCCAACGCGCGGGCGCGCGCCGAGGCCGACGAAGCCGCGCTCGCCATCGAAAAGGAGGAGCTTGCCGTCACACTTTTTTCCATCGGCGACGGCGTCATCACAACCGACGGAGCCGCGAAAATCGTCTCCCTCAACAAAGCCGCGCAGTTCCTGACCGGCTGGTCCCAGGCGGAAGCCAAAGGCAAGCCGCTGGCCGAGGTGTTCCGGCTGATTCACGAGGAAAACCGCAAGACCGCCGCCGACCCGGTGGAAGGAGTTTTGACCACCGGCAAAGTCGTCGAACTGGGCAACCACATTTTATTGGTCGCGCGCGACGGAACCGAACGCGCCATCGCCGACAGCGCCGCACCGATCCGCGGCAAAGATGGAAAAGTCACGGGCACTGTGCTGGTGTTCCGCGACGTGACGGAGAAGCGGAAAATCGAGGCGCAAATGTTCAAGGAAAGCAAATTGGAGTCCGTCGGATTACTGGCCGGCGGCATTGCGCACGACTTTAACAACATGCTCGCCGCCATCGTCGGCAATTTGTCGCTGACCCGGCTGCCGGGAATGTCGCACGAGGAGCAAATGAACTTGATGGCCGAAGCCGAAAAGGGGGCGATGCGCGCGCGGGATTTGACTCAGCAACTGCTGACCTTCGCCCGCGGCGGCGCGCCCATCAAAAAAACGACGCGCCTGAACACGCTGGTGCGCGAGGCGTGCGAGTTCGCCGTGCGCGGTTCGAACGTGCAATGCCAGTATTCCCTCAAGGACGACGCCTGGCCGGCGGAAATTGACGAGGGCCAGTTCCGGCAGGTCCTGAACAATCTTGTGATTAACGCGCGCCAGGCCATGCCCGACGGCGGCAAGGTGGAGGTGAGTTTGGAAAACGTGGAACTGGCGGCCGGCGTCCTGCCGCCGCTGCCCGCAGGCAAACACGT
Organism: Candidatus Aquilonibacter sp.; assembly: GCA_035504945.1. Taxonomy (GTDB): domain Bacteria; phylum Verrucomicrobiota; class Verrucomicrobiia; order Limisphaerales; family UBA11358; genus UBA11358. The sequence goes on from DATJRH010000032.1 coordinate 211,773, forward strand.
GAAAGTTTCCATCAAGGACAATGGCGCGGGCATCAAACCGGAACTGCTTCCCAGAATTTTTGAGCCGTATTTCACGACCAAAAAAGGCGGCAACGGCCTCGGCCTCGCGACGGCCTATTCCGTGGTCCGCAAACACGACGGCATTATCAAGGTTGATTCCGCACCGGGCGCCGGCTCCGTTTTCCAAATTTTCCTGCCGGCTTCAGGCAAACCGGTTCCTTCGTTGCCATCTGAATCGCCGCGAGGAAAACTCGCCGGCAACGGACGGCTGCTCATCATGGACGACGAGGACGCCATGCTGAAAGTTTTGGGCGCGATGCTCCGAAAATTCGGCTATGAAGTTGAAACGGCACTCGACGGCGCGGAAGCCATTGAATGCTACGCCGCCGCAAAGGCCGCCGGCAAACCGTTCAAGGCCGTCATCATGGACTTGACGATTCCCAACGGCATGGGCGGGCGCGAAGCCGTCAAGCGGTTGCTGGAATTGGACCCGAACCTGAAGGCCATCGTTTCTAGCGGTTACTCGCTCGATCCCGTCATGGCGAATTACTGTGAATACGGTTTTCGTGGTGTCATTCCCAAACCCTATCGCGTGGAGGATTTGAGCCGCGTGTTGCAGGAAGTTCTCAACAACTGATCCGTTTCTCTCGCGGATTTCCAAAATCGAGCCGGCGATCCATTTCCCTGACAAGCAAATTAAGCCGCGCGTCCACGACATTTGGAAACCAAATCATTTGCCGCGCGTCTGAAGATGTTGTTACATCTTGTCGAACCAATTTATGCGAACACTTTTTTTGAATCTTGTGGCAGCCTGTTCGGTCATTTCCGCAACGGGCTTTGCCGTCAACGCCGAGCCATCCACCAATTCACTTCCGCAAAGCCTCAAGGATTATTTGCTGCCGGCCGTCAAAAACGGCGGCTTCGAGATGGACGGCTACGTTCTCTGGTGCTCGTCCGTCGTCAAAGTCGGTGACACTTACAATATGTTCGCCTCGGCCTGGCCCGCGCATAAAACCACCAACGGCTGGAGATATTCACTCGGCGACTGGACGAGCCAGTCCGAATGCGTCCGCGCCACATCGACCAATCTTTTCGGCCCCTACACGTTCCAGGAAGTCGTGCTACAAAAGCGGCCGGACAATTGGGACAAATCCCGCGTCCACAACGTCAAAATCGTCAAGGACGGTGACAAATATCTGATTTTTTACATAAGCAGCGCGAACGATACCGGCTATGCCGTGGCTGATTCCATCACCGGCCCGTGGACGCGCCTGGATCATCCGGTGATTCGCGCCAGCAATCCCGCGCCGCTTGTCCGCGCCGACGGCAGCCTTTACGTTTTTTGCCGGCTGGCCGAAGACGGCATCAACCGCGGCGTCGCTTTCACTGCGCCGACTTATCAGGGGCCTTACACGGTCGTGGACAACGGCAACAATCTCCTGTCCAACGGCGGCGAACTGGAAGACCCGACTATTTGGTGGGCAAACAATCAATACAACATTTTGCTGAACGACTGGAAGAGCCACGCGACGGGCATTTTCAAGGCGGGCGCGCAGTATTTTTCCAAGGACGGCGTGCATTACACGCTCGTTTCGCACGAACCGGTTTTCACGAAGACGGTCAAATTTGACGATGGCACGACTGAAACATTCCGCCGACGCGAGCGGCCGTTTGTTTACGTGAATGAAAAAGGCGTGGCGCTGGCGCTCTTCACCGCTTGCATGCCCGCTGACCAGCACGCGCGCATCGTTGTCCAGCCGATCAACAATTACTATCCGGACAACAAATAAAAAAGCGCGGGCTTTTATCCGCACTTGATTTTTTCCCCGAATTACTTCATCGCCGGCGTGAACGGCTGCACGAAGCACTGGTCGCCTTTGTGATACGCAATCCACACGGTGTGCGTCTTCGAGTCAACGGTGATGCTGCCGGTCCCGGTTTCATCCGGTACATCGCCCAGTGAAGTCAACTTGTCGGGGGCAACGGCCACCACCGAAATGTTTCCCTCGCGGCTTGCGCAATAAGCCATGTGCGCACCGGGATCATAAGCCATTTCATCCACCCGCGCGCCGGTGTCGGCGGTCGCGATGATTTTTCCGGTGGAACGATCCAACATGACCAACTTGCCGGCGCACGCCGCGAGCAGGCCGTTGTTGTCCGGCACAATTGCGATTCCATGCGGCCCCTTGTCCGGCGCGAGCGGCCAGTTCGCGAAAACCTTGTTGTCGCTGGCGTCCACCACGGCAATGGTGTTCACGCCTTTCACCGCTTGATACAGGTGCTTGAATTCCGGATCGAAGGCAAGGTCTTCAACGCCCCGGCCGTCATACTTGATGGTTGTGATGATTTTTTTCGCCACCGGATCCACCACCCACACTTCGGCGGCGGTGTCATTGCATTCATAGACAAGACCGGACACGGGATTGAAGGCAATCAAATCAGTGTTTGTCGGCATCGGCACTTCGCCGGCCACTTCGAGCGTTTTGGCGTTCACGATGACCATGCGCCCAGGGTCGTTGCCGCTGACGTAATAATTCCCGCCCTTCACATCTGTCGCCGCGTCCTGCGCCGTGCCGGTAGGAACGGCCTTCAGTAATTTTTTGGTGCCAAGGTCGAAAACATCGAGCGTCTTGTTGGCCTCGTGGCCGAGCAACAGCCGGTCCTGGTTGGTGTCAATGCTGATGAAATCAAATCTGCCCGCCGTGCCGGGCAGCAGAATCGGCTCGCCCGCCGTGAGCGGCGCCGCCTGCGTGTTCAACGCCAGCAGCAAGCCGGCCGCCGCGATCCCCAATTGAATTGTGCCAATTATATTTTTCCTCGATTTCATTTTGTCTTTTCCCGGCGAAACCGGTTTGAATGTTGATGGTTCGTGAAAATACCGCTTCCGTATATTTCGCTCCTGCGGATGAAGCAAGGCATTTTTGGAAAATGAACGATTTTTAATCCGCGTGCCGCCCCGCCTTTTCTTCGTGCGCGCCTTTGCTATCCTGCCGCCATGCGAAAACTGCCGCGCTCATTTTACGACCGGGACACCATTGTGGTCGCCCAGGAATTGCTCGGAAAAATTCTGGTTCGCAAATCGCGCGGCGGCGCGCGCGCCGGTAAAATCGTTGAGACCGAGGCATATCTCGGCCCGCACGATCTCGCCGCCCACTCGGCCCGCGGCCTGACCGAACGCAACCGGGTCATGTTCGGCCCGCCCGGCCATGCCTACGTTTATTTCATTTATGGAATGTATTTCTGCATGAATGTCGTAACCGAACGCGCGGGCCACGCTTCCGCCGTTTTGCTCCGCGCGCTGGAACCGGTGAAAAATCTCGAAGGCCGCACAAGCGGGCCGGGATTGCTCTGCCGCGCGATGAACATAGACTGCCAGTTCAACGGCCACGATTTGTTGAGCGACGATTTTTTCATCGCCGAGCCGCACAAAGCGGAAACCCTTTCCATCGTCAAACGCCCGCGAGTCGGCGTGGACTACGCGAAGCACTGGGCGAAACGCCATTTGCGATTTTACATCAAAGGCAATCCCAGCGTGTCCCGGAAATAACGGCTAAATTTGTTCTCCGCCCGCCGCCGCGACAAATTTTTCCACCAGGGCCGTGGCCGAATCTTTTTTCCACGCCGCCCCGACGCGGATCGGCTCGCCCGGCGGTTTCAGCGGGATGACTTTCAATCGCGGCCCGACCATGCAGGCGAAGGAACTAAGCACGAGCGCAAAGCCGCCGCCGGATTCAACGGCGGCAATCAGGCTGGCGATGCCGTCGTGCTCCCCCATCACGCGCGGCGTGTGGCCGATCTTCGCAAAAACTTTTTTGATGCCCTCGTGATAATCGGGATAATCCGCGCGGCTGTAGCCGATGAGCGTTTCGTTCGCGAGTTGCGCCAGCGTGACGGATTTTAACTTTGCCAGCGGATGTTTCGGCGCGACAGCGACGCACATCGAATAGCGCGCCAGCAACTTGAAAACCAGTTCGCGCAACGACTTTTGTCCCGGCTCGACCATGAGCGCGACGTGCAACTTGCCTTCGCGCAATCCCGCGAGCATTTCTTCCGTGGACAAATCGTGCAGCGCCACGCGCACGTTCAGAAATTGTTCCTGAAACGTTCGCAACGCCTGCGGCAGAATCCTCACCGTTGGCGACGGCGCATAGCCGACGTGCAATTCGCCGTTGGTTCCGCCGGCGACGGCGCGGGCGGTTTTCACGGCGTCATCGGCGCGTTGAAGAACGGCGCGGGCTTCGGCCAAAAAAGTTTTTCCCGCCTCGGTGAGCTTGAGCGATTTCGCGCCGCGTTCAAAAAGTTGAAAGCCGATTTCGTCCTCGAGATCGCGGATTTGGCGGCTGATGCCTGGCTGCGAGACGTGCAGCTTCAGCGCGGCGCGCGAAACGTTTTCCGCCTCGGCGACGGCGACGAAGTATCGGAGATGGCGTAGTTCCATATTAAAGTTTATAACCCTTCCCTGAAATCACGCCCATGCAGCAGCTTGGCCAAATTAGCGAATGTGTGCAGATGCTTTTGGAATTGGCCCTGTGGAACTAGGAACAACATTACTCGATGGACTAGCTTGCCATCCAATGCTTCGAATTGAATTCCTTTACGCGAACGTCCGATAGCACCAATGACTTCGGAAACAAAATCGGTCGAAGCATGCGGTATTCCGATACCAAATCCGATTCCTGTGGTCATTGAGGATTCTCGTTTTTTAACGGCCGCTACTATTGCGTCCCTGTTTTCAGGCTTAATCTTGCTATTAGCTACAAGACCGTCAATCAACTCGTCAATGGCCTGCCACCTATTCTCAGATCGTAGGTCAATGATGATGGGATTCGGACCAAAAAAGTCATTCAAATCCATTTCCATCGAGCATTGCCAAAAGTCATTGTCAGGCAAGAAACATGGTATTTCGCGGAATCCGGAACGCGCGTTAGAATCCTTCCATGATGACTATACGAAAAGCAAATGAACGGGGGCACGCCGAACACGGCTGGCTCGACACCTATCACACCTTCAGCTTCGCGGACTATTACGACCCGCAATGGATGGGTTTCCGCAGCTTGCGGGTGATCAACGACGACCTCGTGATGCCGGGCGCGGGCTTCGGCGCGCATCCGCACCGCGACATGGAAATCGTCACTTACGTGCTGAACGGCGCGTTGCAACACAAGGATTCCATGGGCAATGGCAGCATCATTCGCCCCGGAAACCTGCAATACATGTCCGCCGGCAGCGGCGTGCAGCACAGCGAATTCAACCCGTCGAAAGACGAGGCGGTCCGCTTGCTGCAAATCTGGATTTTGCCGGACGCGAAAGGTTTGAAACCGCGTTACGCCGAAAAATCCCTGCAGGATGCGCCGACGGGCAAATTGCATCTGATGACGAGCAAGACCGGGCGCGACGGCTCGATTGCAATCCGCCAGGACGCGGATTTGTGGCTGGCGAAATTGGAACCCGGCCAGCAAGTCGCACATTCGCTGGCCAACAATCGTCACGCGTGGGTTCACGTCGCGGAAGGCGAAGTCGTCTTGAACGGCCAGACGCTTTCCGGCGGCGACGCCGCGGCCGTGAGCGAAGAATCCAAATTGCAATTGTCAGCCAACAAACCGTCACAAGTGCTGTTGTTCGACCTCAACTGAACCATGAACCGGAGGCAATCGGGAAACCGGTTGCCTCCACTTTTTCAACCAAAAACAAAATCAACGACCAAAATTATGAACACCATCAAATCCAACCAACTTCTGGAGCAATTAAACTGGCGCTACGCGACCAAGCAATTTGATCCGAATCGAAAAATCAGCGCCCACGATTGGGCGGTCATCGAAGAAGCACTGCGGCTGACGCCGTCCAGCGGCGGACTGCAACCGTGGAAATTCATCGTGGTGACCGATTCCGCCGTCCGCACAAAACTGCGTCCGGCGTCTTATGGACAGGCGCAAATCACCGACGCTTCACATTTGGTTGTGTTTGCCTCGAAAAATAATTTCAACGAAGCCGACGTGGACGCGCACATCCAACACCTCGCGAAAATCCAAGGCGTGCCCGTCGAAGCGCTCGCGACCTTGCGCGGCATGTTGGTCGGCGGCATTGTTCAAAGTCAGGATGAAGCCGCGCGCAATGCCTGGGCGCGCAACCAGGCTTACATCGCGCTCGGCAATCTGCTGACCAGCGCGGCGTTGTTAGGCATTGACGCCTGCCCGATGGAAGGGGTTAATCGCGCCCAATACGATGAAATTCTCGGCCTGAAGGCGAAAGGTTATGCCAGCGCCGTCATCGCCACGCTCGGTTATCGCCTGCCGACGGACAAATACGCTGCGGCGCCCAAAGTGCGCTTTCCCAAGGAACAGACCTTCGTCCGCATTTGAACTGAACAACGAGTGCCGCCAGCGCTGGTTCGTTTACCACACAAGGTTTCAAGAGTGGCGGTCGGGGCAGCCGGATTGCGGGACGGGCGCGGGAGGTCGAAAATAAAAACGGCTTCGCTGCCGGTGAAGATGCTTATGTGAATGTTTGTGAAATTTTTCACAAGCGCTGCGCGACGGCAAGTCTTTTTTTATTTTTTCCGGAAGCGCCGCAAAAAATTTCGCGGGGCGGGGAAATAATTCTCGCCCCGGCGGAAAAATTTTGTCACCTTGCCTTCACCAAGCCCGTCCAAGATTGTCATAATCACGTGACCTCTGCGGACATCTCCGTTCAAATTGAAAAGGAAAATTATGAATGAATCGAACCATCAGAATCTTTCACGGCGCAACTGGCTGGGGCTTGCCGTGCCGGCTGCCGCAGTCTCGGTCGGCACCGGCCTGCTCGCCACGCGCGCCATGGCCGACGACCAGCCCGCCGCCGCCGCCGATGAAAATCTGCTCGGCGCGAAAACTTACAACATCCGCGACTTCGGCGCGGTGGGCGACGGCAAGACGGTCAACACGGCGGCGATGCAGGCGGCGATTGACGCGTGCAGCAAGGACAGCGGCGGCACGGTGCTGGTGCCTGCGGGAATTTTCGTCATCGGCACGGTGGAATTGAAGAGCAACATCACGCTGCACATTTCGGCGGGCGGAACATTGCTCGGCAGCGGCCACGGCACGGATTATCATCCGGCCTCCGAGATTCCGCTTTCCGGCGATTCGACTTTGGGCGACGGGAACACCGGATTGATTTATGCGGTCAACGCCGTGAACATCACGGTGGAGGGGCCGGGCACGATTGACGGAAATGGGGCGCTGTTCCGCAATCCGGCCCGCGGCGTGCCGCCGCCCGCCGGCATCAGCGGCAGCCATCGTCCGTATCATTTGATGTTTTATCGCTGCACGAACCTCCGCATCCGCGACATTTTTCTCAAGGACTGCGCGTTTCATTCGATGCGGATCGTCCAGTGCAGCTTTGCGTGGTTTGACGGCATCCGCCTTTACAGCCGGGAGATTCACAACAACGACGGGTTTCATTTCATCAGCTGCCAATACGTCCACATTTCCAATTGTGACATCCAGTGCGAGGACGACGCCTGCGCGCTGTTCGGAAGTTGCAAATTTGTGACGGTGACGAACAGTTCGTTCAGCACGCGCTGGTCGGTGTTCCGGTTTGGCGGCGGCGAGGCGGAGAATATCACGGTTTCCAATTGCGTCATTGACATTGTTTTTGGCTGTCCGATCAAAATCGCCGGCGGCGGGCGCTCGCGGTTTCAAAACATGTTGTTCTCGAATCTGGTGATGAACAATGTGACGGGGCCGATTTCCATCAGCATGGGTTCGCGGTTTGGAAGGCGTCCGCCGGGAATGATGCGGAATGGGGAAACCAATTCGACGGCGCGCGCGACTTCCGGGGAAACGAACGCCGTGGCGGACATGGAAACAAATGCGATGGCCGGCACGGACACGAACATGCCGGCGGGTTACCGGCCAACGCCGGTGGAAGAGGCGGGATTGCCGGGCATCATTCGCAACATTGTCTTCAGCGGCATCCGCGCGACGGTCGTGAAGCCGTTTCAAATCCCCGGCTATCCGGTTCCCAGCGGATACAACCCGGGCGAAATTTATTCGTGCATCGGGCTGAATGCCATTGACGGAAATTTCATCGAGAACATTGTCTTCGACGACGTTCACATCACTTACCCCGGCGGCGGCACGGCGGCACAGGCGGCGGTGCGCGACGTTCCGGAACGCGTCGGCGAATATTATGCCGCGGGAGTTTTTCCGTCTTACGGACTTTACGCGCGCAACGTGCGCGGCCTGACGCTCAACAACGTGCGGTTTGATCTGGCCGCGCCGGATTTGCGGCCGGCGGTGGTGTTCGACCACGTTGAGGACGCGGCGGTGAGCGGCCTGAATGTGCAGGGCGTCAAGGACGCGGAGTCGGCACTGCGGTTCATTGATGCGAAGGACGTTTTGCTGGACGCGCCGCGGTTGATTACGCCCGCGCCGGTGTTTTTGCAGGTTGAAGGCGCGGACAATTCCAACATCATCGTGGACGGCGGCGATTTGACGAAGGCGGACAAGTCGCTGGCGTTCAAGAACGGCGGGCTGGAGAATTCCGTGAAATTGCGCGCGTGAACCGCCCGCGAAAGAAATTGCAAACTGTTTATGCCTGACACTGACAAGTCCATTTTGTCCCGGCGCGAATGGATGAAATTCGCCGTTCCGGTCGCGGCGGCTTCGACCGGCGCCGGCTTGCTGGCCGCGCGCGCTTTTGCCGATGGCCCGCCTGCCGCCAATGATAATTCGCTGGGCGCGAGAATTTACAACATCCGCGATTTCGGCGCGGTGGGCGACGGCAAGACGCTCGACACTGCCGCGGTGCAGGCGGCGATTGCTGCCTGCACCAAAGACCAGGGCGGTGTCGTGCTTGTGCCGGCGGGCGTGTTTGTCATCGGCACGGTGGAAATGAAGAGCAACGTCACGTTGCGCATCGCGGCGGGCGGAAAATTGCTCGGCAGCGGCGATGGCAAGCAGTACTACGCCGCCGAGGCCATTCCGCTTTCCGGCGACGCGACGCTCGGCGACGGACACGTCGGACTGATTTTCGCGGTCAACGCGGTGAACATCACCATCGAGGGGCCGGGCACGATTGACGGCAACGGCGCGTTGTTTCGCAGCGCCGTTCGCGGCGAACTGCCGCCATCGGGCCGGGGCGGTGCGGACCGTCCGTATCATTTGCTGTTTTATCGCTGCCAGAATTTGCGCGTGCGCGATTTGTTCCTCGTCGCGAGCGCGTATCATTCCATCCGGATCATTGAAAGCCAGTTTGTGTGGCTGACCGGCCTGCACATTTACAATCGCGTCAACGGCAACAACGACGGTTTCCATTTCATCAGCGCCGAATATCTCCACGTCGAGAATTGCGACGTGCAAAGCCAGGACGACGCGTGCGCGCTGTTTGGCAGCTGCAAATTTGTGACCGTCACCAACAGCACATTTAGCACGCGCTGGTCGGTGTTCCGTTTCATCGGCGGCAATCCCGAGAACATCACCATTTCCAACTGCGTCGTTTATGAGACGTGGGGCTGCCCGATCAAAATGCAATTCTGGGGAAGTTCGCAGGTGCAAAATCTTCTGTTCTCGGATTTGATTTTCAAGGACGTGACCGGGCCGATTTCCATCAACATCAATCCGAGCCGCGGCCGGGGCGCCGAAGCCGCAGCGGCGGAGCCGGGCGGATTTGTCCGCAATCTCACGTTCCAAAACATCCGCGCGACAGTCGTGGCCGAGCCGTGGCCAATTGAGGACATCCCAATTCCAATGGGCTTTCGTCCCGGAGAAATGCGCCAGTGCGTCGTGCTCAACTGCCTCGCCGGCGCAGTGCTGGAAAATGTCAACTTCGACAACTTCCATGCTACGTTCGGCGGCGGAGGCACGGCCGAGGAAGCGCTGCGCGAAGTGCCGCAGATCGCGAATGAATATTTTGAAATCGGCACGCCGCCCGTCTACGGCATCTTCGCCCGGAACGTGCGCGGCTTGACGTTGAACAATGTGCGTTTTGAAGTTGAGAAACCGGATTTGCGGCCGGCGGTGATGCTCAACCGGGTTTCCAATGTTGCGGTCAATGGTATCAGCATGGACGGAAATCCGCAGGCCGCGTCGGTATTGAGGCTGGTTGAAACGAGTGAAATACTCATCAGCGCCGCGCGCCTGCTCACGCCGGCGAAAGTATTTCTCCAAGTCGAAGGCGCGGGCAGCAAGGACATAGTCATTGATCGCGGCGATCTGACGAAAGCGGCTGCGCCAGCTTCTTTCATGAACGGCGCCGGCAAAGATGCGGTCAAATGGCGCGTATAATTTAAAATGAATCGAACGAAATTAATTCCCTGGATTGTTTGTCTGGCCCTGTCGGCCGGCTGCGTCACTCAACACCCTCAAAGCAGCCCGATGGCTGCGCGCGGACCGTGGATGAACCAATCGCTGCCGCCCGGAGAGCGCGCTGAATTGCTCGTGCGCCGGATGACGCTGGACGAAAAAATTTCCCAGGTCCACATGGTGGACACGAAGGAGCATCCACGTGAAGTGGCTGGCGTTCCGCGGCTGGGAATTCCGCCGTTCAAAATCACGAACGGTCCGCTGGGTGCCGGGCCGGGCGACACCAAACCGGCGCTGCCGGCGACCGCGTTGCCGGCGGCATTGGCGCTGGCGGCGTCGTGGAACACAAATCTGGCGCGGGAGTTCGGTGAAATCGCGGGCAAGGAAGTCGCAGACCACGGCGACGATTTGATCGAAGGTCCGGCCCTGAACATCACGCGCGTGCCGCAGAACGGCCGCAACTTCGAGTATTTCGGCGAAGACCCGTTTTTGTCCGGGCAAATGGGCGTCGCGGAAGTTGAAGCCATCCAGCAGCAGGGCGTGATTGCCGAAATCAAACACTTTGACGCGAACAGCCAGGAAACCGACCGCAAGGGCATCAACGAAATCATTGACGAGCGCACGTTGCGCGAAATTTATCTGCCGGCATTCGAGACCGTGGTAAAGGAAGCCGACCCCGGCGCGGTGATGGCCGCCTATCCCAGCGTCAACGGCGAGTTCTGCTGCCGGAACACGCATCTTCTCAAGGACATCCTGCGAGGCGACTGGGGCTTCAAAGGTTTCGTTCAATCGGATTACACGGCGACGACCAACGCCGTGCAATGCGCGCTGGCAGGACTGGACCTTGCGATGAAGCCCGACCACTACTCGGGTGAATTGAAAACCGCCATCATTGACGGCAAGGTGCCGAAGGCGGGCCTCGACGCGATGGTGGAACGGCGGTTCACGCAAATGTTCAAATTTGGGATGTTCGACCACACGCGCACGCCGCAGCTAATTCCAGCGAAGGAAGACGGCGCGGTCGCCCGCTCGATTGCCGAGCAATGCGCCGTGCTGTTGAAGAATAACGGCGACACATTGCCGCTCGACACGAACACAATTCATTCAATTGCCATCATCGGCCCTTACGCAAACGTGGCCAGCACCGGCGGCGGCGGCAGTTCAGCCGTCAAACCACTTTACACCGTGACGCCGCTGGACGGAATCAAACACCGCCTCGGCACGAACGTCGTCGTGACATTCAACAACGGCACGAATGTCGCGGCAGCGGCAGCGATGGCAAAATCCGCCGATGTCGCGCTGGTTATCGTCGGCAACAAGGACAGCGAAGGACACGACCGTCCGAATCTCTTGCTGCCTTACAAACAGGACGCGCTCATTTCGGCCGTGGCGGCGGCCAATCCAAAAACGATTGTGGTTTTAAAAACCGGCGGGCCGGTGTTGATGCCGTGGCTCGACCAAGTGCCGGCCATTCTTGAAGCGTGGTATCCGGGTGAGGAAGATGGAAACGTGGTGGCGGCGCTTTTGTTCGGCGATGTGAATCCGTCCGGCAAATTGCCGATGACGTTTCCGAAGACCGAATCCCAAGTGCCGGCTTCCTCGCCGGAGCAATATCCCGGTGTCAACGGAACGGCTATTTATTCCGAGCGGATGCTGGTAGGCTATCGCTGGTATGACGCGCGGAACGTAGAGCCGTTGTTCCCGTTTGGCTTCGGTTTGTCTTATTCGACGTTCGCTTTGACCAATCTCGGCGTCACGCCGTTCTCTGCGGAAGGAAACGTCGTGGTGTCGCTCGACGTGACGAATACCGGCTCACGCGCCGGTGCGGAAGTGGTCCAGGTTTATGTGGCCGCGCCGCCCGACGCCGGCGAACCGCCCAAACAATTGAAAGGATTTTCCAAAGTCGAACTGAAGCCGGGCGAGACGGGGCACGTCACCGTCACGCTCGACCGGCGCGCCTTCTCGATTTGGAGCCTCAAGGCCGGCCAATGGGTGCTTGCGCCGGGCGTGCATCAGATTCTGGTCGGAACTTCCTCGCGCGATCTGCCGCTGCATTCGACGGTGACCATACCAAACGAATGATGAGAGGCGCGCAATGATTTGTGCCAGAATAACAATCAATTGTCGGCGCCGACAAAAGGTCACAAATCCCATGCGTTACTCAATTCTTCCATTCCTGTTCGCCGCCACCGTGGTGTTTTCACAGACGAATCAAACTTCCGTGACTTCGCCCGACGGCCGGCTGACCATCACATTCCAAACCGCGACCAACACGACGTCGGGCGATGCCGCCCGGCGCACGCTCTCGCCGCAATATCAGGCCGCACCCGGAGGCGGCCAGTTGGTTTACACGGTTTCGTTCCAAGGCAAGACGGTTTTCGAGCCGTCGGCACTGGCGTTGGATTTGCAAGGACAAAAACCGGAGCTGGGCCAAAACGTGAAGCTCGTGAACGCATCGGCTTCGCAGGGCGATGACGATTACACTTTGTTTCACGGAAAGACCAGCCATGTCAATGATCATTACAACGCGCTACAACTGGAGTTCAGCGAAACCGCCGTTCCCGGTCGCAAGTTGATCATTGAAGCGCGGGCTTACAACGATGCAGTAGCGTTTCGTTACCTTGTCCCCGCACAAACTGGCTTGCACGATTTCCGGCTGGTGAAGGAAGACACCGAGTTTCGGCCCGTGAAGGACGCGATGAGTTATTCGCTCGAACTGCCGAATTTCCGTTCGATGTATGAAAGCGAATTCATTCAACTGCCGTTGAGCGCATTCTCCAATCAAGGTGGTGTCGGCAGCGAAATATTGATTGGCTGTCCGATGTTGCTTCATCTGCCGGGCGTGGCGTGGGTTGCCATCACCGACGCGGACTTGCGCGATTATTCCTCGATGTATCTGGTGAATTCTTCGCGAAGCTGGCTCGGACACTGGCTCGTCTCCCGCCTCGCGCCGCAGGTTGAAAATACAAATCTCTGCGTCACCGGCACGTTGCCGCATCATTCCTCGTGGCGCGTGCTCATGGTCGCCGATGATCCGGGCCGCTTCATCGAATCCACCGTGATCACCGATTTGAATCCGCCGTGCGCCATCACGAACACGTCGTGGATTGAGCCGGGCAAATCGGCGTGGGATTGGTGGGGCGGCAGCCGCGGTCCCGACGGCAAGAGCGCCCACACGACGGCCACCGAGGAATACTACGTGGACTTCGCCGCGAAATCCAGTTTCAAATACATGCTCGTGGACGGCGGCTGGTCCGCGCCCGGAGACATCACGAAAATGAACGGTTCGGTGGACGTGCCCGCCGTTGTTCGTTACGCCGCAGCCAAAGGCGTGAAAGTCTGGGTTTGGGCCGGCTACGCGGATTTGAGCCGCCAGATGGACGAGGCGTTTCCGCTTTACGAAAAGTGGGGCATCGCCGGCGTGAAAACGGATTTCATCGAACGCGACGACCAGAAAGGAATGGATTTTTACTACGAGACTGCGGAGAAGGCGGCGAAATATCATTTGATGATGGATTATCACGGCGCGACAAAGCCGTCCGGCATCGAGCGCACCTGGCCGAACATCATGGGTTACGAGGCGGTCGCGGGCATGGAACAAAACAAGGCCGGCGCGCGGGACAATCCGCGACATCACGTCATGCTGCCGTTCACACGGATGCTGGCCGGGCCAATGGATTACACGCCAGGCGGGTTCGACAATGTGACCGAGGATGAATTCGAGCCGCGGATGAACCAGCCGATGGTCATGGGGACGCGGGCGCAACAGTTGGCCATGTATGTCGTGTATGACGCGCCGTTCCAAATGGTGTCCGACTGGCCGGGAAATTACGAAGGCCAGCCGGCGTTTCAATTCATCGAGGACGTGCCGACAACGTGGGACGAAACCAAGGAGTTGAACGGCGTTCCGGGTGAATACATCACCATGGCCCGGCGCAATGGAAACGACTGGTATCTCGGCAGCATGACCGATTGGACGCCGCGCACTCTGGAAGTTCCACTTAATTTTTTAGGCTCCGGAAAATTCACGGCGGAAATTTACGCCGACGCCAAGGACGCCGGGCAATTTCCGAAGCACGCTTCCATCGAGAAACAAACCGTGCAGGCCACAGGCAAGCTGGAGTTGCAGCTCGCCCCCGGCGGCGGCTGCGCGGTGCGCTTCGTGCTGGAACAATAACGACCAATAACGCACCGGTTCACAAAACTTAAAAACCATGTCCAATCCAAATCAATCTCCGTCCCGCCGCAAATGGCTCGGATTGACTCCCACTCTTGCTGCCGCCTCGGTCGGCACCGGCCTGCTCGCCCCGCGCGCGATGGCCGACGATCAGCCGCCCGCCGCCGGCGATAATTCACTCGGCGCGAAAATTTACAACGTCCGCGATTTCGGCGCGAAGGGCGACAGCACGACGCTCGACACCGCCGCGATTCAAGCCGCGATTGACGCCTGCACCAAAGACCAGGGCGGAACCGTCCTCGTTCCCGCCGGAAGTTTTTTGACCGGGCCGATTGAACTCAAGAGCAATGTCACGCTGCGCATCGTCGCCGGTGGAAAATTGCTCGGCAGCACCGACCCGAAGCAATATCACCCGGCCAACGGAATTCCATTGCAAGGCGACCACACGATGGGCGACGGCAACACCGGCCTCGTCTACGCCGCCAACGCGACCAACGTGACGATTGAAGGTCCCGGCACGATTGACGGGCAAGGCCGGCAGCTTCGCGCCAACGGCTTGGGCGGCAAACGGCGGGCGCACCTCACATTATTTTACCGTTGCACAAACTTGACCGTCCGCGACGTGTATCTTTTCCACAGCGGCTATCACACCTGCCGGATTTGCAACTGCACTTACGTCCAGCTGAACGGCGTCCGCATCTTCAGCCGCACCGTCAGCAACAACGACGGATTTCATTTTATCAGCGCCCAGCACGTCGCCGTGTCGAATTGCGACGTCCGCTGCCAGGACGACGCCTGCGCCATGTTCGGAAGCTGCCAGTTCATCACCATCACCAACAGCCTGTTCAGCACGCGCTGGTCGGCGTTTCGCTTCGGCACCGGCATCGCCAACAACATCGCCGTTTCGAATTGCCTGCTCTATCAGGTCTTCGGCTGCCCCGTCAAATTGCGTTGCGACTCCGGCTCGCGTTTCGAGAACATGTCGTTCTCCAATCTCGTTTTCGATCAAGTCACCGGCCCGATTATCGTCGCCGCTGGTCCGCAACATCTCGCCGGTGCAGGCCGCCGAAATTCCACACCCGTATCCAACGCCCCCGGCGTCATCCGCAACATTTCCTTCAACAACATCAGCGGCAATGTCATCGGCCAGCAGGATAAGCTCGACGATTCCACGTTTGCCAGCGGCACCAATCCCGGTGAACTTCACTCTTGCATTACTCTCAATTGCGTGAAGGGCAATGTTATCAAAAATATCTCCTTCAACGGCATCCGGCTCACCTTCGGCGGCGGCGGCACGGCGGAGATGGCGGCGCGCCGCGATTTGCCGTCCATCGCCAACGAATATTTCTCCCTCGGCCCGATGCCCGCCTACGCATTTTACGCCCGCAACGTCCGCGGCCTCACGCTCGCCGGCGTGCGCTTTGAAACGGCAACGCCCGATTTGCGGCCCGCGCTGGTCCTCGATCATGTAACGGACGCCACCGTGAACAGCCTCAACGTGCAGGGAAACAAGGACGCCATGGCCGCTGTTTGCCTTGTCGGCGCGCAGGATGTTTTGTTGAGCGCGACGCGATTGCTCACGCCCGCCGCCGTTTTCCTGCAAGTCGAGGGCGCCGACAACGGCAACATTATCGTGGATGGCGGCGATATTTCCAAGGCGGCAGCGCCGCTGGCGTTCAAAAATGGCGCGAGTGAAAGTTCCGTGAAGCTGTGGGCGTAGATTTATTCCCGCCAAATAAAAAGCGGGACTTGGTTTATCCAAGCCCCGCTGTGAAAACTTAATTGCGCTTAGTAGCGGCGGCTGCCGCCATATTCACAACGACCACCACCACCGCCTGTGCGCTCTTCGCGCGGCTTGGCGACGTTGACCGTGAGGGCGCGACCGTCCATGTCTTTGCCGTTCATGCCTTCGATGGCCTTCTGGGCCTCCTCGGCGGAACTCATGGTAATGAAGCCGAACCCGCGCGGACGGCCGGTTTCCCGATCCATCATCAGGTTGGTTTCCGTAACGGTGCCGAACGCCGCGAACACGTCATTCAGGCTGTTTTCTGTGGCATTGAAGGAAAGATTTCCGACAAATAATTTATTGCTCATGTGATGTTTTACTGTCCGACAAACCGGTGCTTTCTACAGACTGTTCCCGAACATCGGGCTAAAATCATCACTGAACCAGGTTCACTTGAGGATTCACCATGCCTTGAAAGAAACAAGCTATCTAACAGACACAGTCATTCTCGCTCATTCTGCCGCAATAGCTACAACTATCGGCAACTATTTTTGGACGCTGTCACGCCGCCTGTGCCGAATAAATTCGTGTCCGTTGTTTACATTGGTCGCCGACCGGCCATAATGAGGTTGCCTTCGGAGAAACTGAAATGCCGCAGGCAGGTCAATCGCAGAGACATCAAAAATATGGGCGACAAATCCCCGAAATCCAACCAGAAAAAATCCTCACAGAAACAAGCCAAGGCCAGCGCTGCCAGCCAGAAGAAAGGCGCAGCCATGGCCGCCAAGAAAAAGTAACCGTTCGTTGCTTGCTGTTTCTCCTGATGTAAAAATCAGGAGGGACAGATTCCCTCGACAAGAACCCCGCTCGCCAGTTCCAGGTCTGGTTCGTAAATTATCCCGATGAAGTTGTGCCAGGGCCAAATCTGGAAACAGAGCAGGGAATATATCCGCATCGTGCGCCTTGAGCGGCACGAAGTGGAATACAAGTCCATGACCAGCCTCGCCGCCAAGGAAGGCACCCGGCACGTCACCAGCAAAAAAGATTTCTGCCGCCTGCTTAAAGGCGCGCATCAGCTTCAGCCTGCCAAAACTCCGAACCCGCCCGCAGTTGCGACGCCGCTGCCGCTCCGCTAAATTCGCCGCATGGAAAAGAACCGGCTGGAGGCGTTCAGCGACGGCGTGCTCGCCATTATCATCACCATCATGGTGCTGGATTTGAAGGTGCCGCAGCCGACCGAACAATTGCCGCACCCGGACACGCTCGCCGCCCTGAAACCGTTGCTGCCGGTCTTCCTGACCTACGTGTTGAGTTTCATTTACCTCGGCATTTATTGGAACAATCATCATCACCTGCTCAAGGCCGCGCACAAGGTCAACGGCGCGATGATGTGGGCGAATTTGCACCTGCTGTTCTGGCTGTCACTCTTTCCGTTCGTCACGGGCTGGCTGGGCGAAAATCATTTCACCACTGCGCCCGCGGCGATTTATGGCGCGGTGCTGCTGATGGCGGCAATCGCGTGGTATATTTTGCAGACTCTCATCATTGCCCGGCAAGGCCGCGATTCAAAATTGGCAAAAGCCATCGGCCGGGATTTTAAGGGGAAAATTTCACCGTTGCTTTACGCCACCGGCATTGCGCTGGCGTTTTTCCGGCCGTGGATTTCCTGCACCATTTACGCGCTGGTGGCGTTGCTGTGGCTCGTTCCCGATCGCCGCATCGAGCGCGTGGTGGAGGAATCGCCGGACAGTTGATTGGAGATATTCCTGAACACGCGCCGTCTCAATTCATCCGCCCGCCATGGCACCGACAATCAAAAAAGGCTCCGCGCCGCTGACGACGGCTTCCGGCAGCGGCGTCTCCGGCGGTTCGAACGACAAATCTTCCTTGCACGCAAAAAACCGGACGAACGGGCGACGCTTCAACGTGCAGTGATCGCGAACCGTTCCGCGTAAAACCGGATAGCGCGCCTCCAGCGCATCAAGCACGGCGCACACCGTGACCGGTTCGGCAATTTCAAGCTCCACCTCGCCGTCCACACGCGCGAGGTTGCGCAGATGAAATGGAAGCACGACGCGGATCATCGCAACGTTTGCACTTCGACGGAATAAACCGCAGGCAAATCGCGGACGATGGCGTTCCACGAATTGCCGCCGTTGGCCGAGCAATAAACCTGTCCGCCGGTGGTGCCGAAATAAATGCCGCACGAATCGAGCGAATCCACAGCCATCGCGTCGCGTAGCACGTTCACATAGCAATCTTTTTGCGGCAGACCCTTCGTGAGCGGTTCCCATTCGTTGCCACCGGTCTTGCTGCGATAGACGCGCAGCTTGCCGTCTGGCGGATAGTGCAGAGAATCACTCGTGATGGGCACGACATAAATCGTTTCCGGCTCATTGAAGTTCACGTCAATCGGAAAACCGAAATCTGTCGGCAGATTGCCACTGACCTCGTTCCATTGGTCGCCCGCGTTGTCGCTGCGCAAAACGTCCCAGTGTTTCTGCATGAACAACACGTCCGGCTTGGACGGATGCAACGCGATGCGATGCACGCAATGGCCGACTTCCGTATCCGGGTCGGGCAGCTCAAAATTGGATTTCAATCCGCGCGTGATAGGCTTCCAGGTTTTGCCGCCGTCGTCGGTGCGAAAGCAGCCGCCGGCCGAAATGGCGACGTAAATGCGCTTTTCATTTTTCGGATCGAGCAGAATCGTGTGAACCGCCATGCCGCCTGCGCCCGGTTGCCAGAGATTGCCCTTGGCCTTGCGCAGGCCGGAAAGTTCCTTCCATGTTTTGCCGCCGTCGGTGGTCTTGAAAATCGCCGCGTCTTCCACGCCGGCGTAG
This sequence comes from Candidatus Aquilonibacter sp., assembly GCA_035504945.1. Taxonomy (GTDB): domain Bacteria; phylum Verrucomicrobiota; class Verrucomicrobiia; order Limisphaerales; family UBA11358; genus UBA11358. Next base: position 230,799 of record DATJRH010000032.1, read on the forward strand.
GCAGTGTCCGGGTCGGTGAGAGAAGGTTCGACATGCCACACGCGTTTGAATTCCCACGGATGCTGCGAGCCGTCATACCACTTGTGCGTGCCAGCCTCGCCTTCATAAACGAACTTGTTGCTTTCGCCTTTCGGAAAACCGTCCGGGCTTTTCAATTCTTCTGTGCTGCTGCCGGGCGTGTTCCACGTTTTGCCGCCGTCATCGGAGCGCTGGATGATCTGGCCGAACCAGCCGCTCGTTTGCGACGCGTAAAGGCGGTTCGGATCGGCGGGCGAACCTTTGACGTGATAAATTTCCCAGCCCGCGAAATGCGGGCCGCTGACTTTCCAGTTCTTGCGCATGCCATCCGCCGTGAGGATGAACGCGCCTTTCTTTGTGCCGACCAAGACTCTGATTTTGCTCATAGGTTCTCCTTTCAAGTTAAACTTTAGGCCAAACTGCGGTGCAAATTTTTATCATATTGTGATGTTATCAGCCATAATTTGCCAATCAGTCTGGAATTTCAACCTCAACCAGCTTCACCAAAAGCACGAGCGATTCCTGCCAGCCAAGATAGCACGCCTCGGCCGGAATGACGGCGGGCACACCTTCCTGCACGACGTTCAATTCCGTCCCGCATGAAACCTGTTTCAATGTGATGGTCGTGCGCATCTCGCCGGGCAGGTTCGGGTCGTCGAATTTGTCCGTGTGGCAAATGCGTTCGTGCGGCACGAGTTCAAGGTAGGTTCCGCCGAACGAATGGCTCTTGCCCGTCGTGAAATTCGTGAACGACATCTTGTAAGTGCCGCCGACTTTGGCGTCCAAGTGATGAACCTTGCCGGTGAATCCGTTCGGCGGAAGCCATTTCGCCTTCGCATCGGCATCCAGAAACGCGCGGTAAATTCTTTCTGCCGGAGAGCGCAGCACGCGGTGAAGTCGGATCGTGTTTGGCATAATTTGTTTCCTTCCAATCGGAGTTTTCCAAATTCACTCGTCTGCCGATTCTATTTCACGGAAGCGATTACGCCGTCGCGAGCGCGGGCTGGCCTTCGGCCCTGGCTTCGGCGGCCATCGGACATTCGCCGGCCACCGGCCGGACTTCGATTTTCGCGCCGTAAGGCAGGCCGGGACATTGCCGCGCGATGGTAACGGCTTCGTCCAAATCGCGCACCACGAGCAGAAAATATCCGCCGACCGCCTCCTTCGATTCCGCGAACGGCCCGTCCACGACGTGGCCGCTCTTGCCGGAGACAATTTTGCCTTTCGGCTCCAGCGGATTCCCGGCAATCGCCTTGCCTTCGTCCATCAGGCGTTTGAACCAGGCCATCCATTGGTCGGAAATGTTTTGCATTTCTTCCGGCGAAAGGCCTTTGTGCCATTCGTTGCCGCGGAAGATGAGCATGTATCCATTTTTCAATTGTGCGTTCATGACGTTATCCTTTTCGTTGGTTTGGTTTCGTCAAGCTGCCGCTGGCGCAAGCTGTTCTTCCCACTTCAATTCTTCCAGACGTGTTTCGCTCGCACACACATTTGTCAACGGCCGGATTTCCACCTTGCCGCCGAAAGCCAGAGTCGGACAGCCTTTGGCAATCGCGACCGCTTCTTCAAAGGTCTCGACGTTTAGCAGCAAATATCCGCCGACAACTTCCTTCGATTCAGTGAACGGTCCGTCAGTAATGCTGCGTCCGTTTTTGCCGGAAACCATCGCGCCGCTTCGCGCGAGCGCCTGGCCGCCTTTAGCCTTGCCTGACGTCATCAAATGCTCCAGCCACTCGTGATTTTGAGCTACGTATTTTTCGAGTTCTTCCCGCCCCAGTTCCTTCCACGATTCGTTGACGTGGAGCAGCAACAGGTATCCGTCATTGCTCATTTCGATTGCGTTCATATTTTTTCTTTTGTTTGGTTGTTTGAATTTCGTTTGAATACAAATTGATTTTTATTTTTTGCGATTTGTTCCGAGACCACGGTGTTTTCAGCGGCTTTCTGAACGTCGGGTGGAAAATCCGACATTTCAAAAACCTGGCGGATTTCGATGACGTCGCCATCATTGGCAGGACAGCGTTTGACCCACTCAACTGCTTCCTCCTTCGATTTCACATTGATGAGCCAATAACCACCGATGACTTCCTTTGATTCAATGAATGGCCCATCGGTCACGACCGCCTTTTTATTTACGAACTTCACACGTGCGCCCTTCAAGACCGGATGCAGCCCGTTCAGTTCGATGAGCACTCCTGCTTTCGCCAACTCTTCGTTGAACTTCATCATTTTGGCCACCGCTTCAGCGGGCGGGGCAAACCCTTCTCCCGCCCGTTCTCCGGCCGGCGTGTCCGGCTGATAAACTCGTGGGATCATGAACATCATAAATTTCATAATGACCTCTTTGATCGCTGTCTTCAGTGATACAACGAATGGACCGGTCGTTTCAGGACAATTATTTTCCCGAATTGGGCGTCACCAAAACCATCCAGAACACGCCGAACTTGTCCGCTACCATGCCAAATCTCGCCGAGAAAAAGGTTTTTGCCAGCGGCATTTCAACTTTTCCGCCGTTCGCCAAAGCGTTGAACGCCTTGTCCGCCTCCGCTTCCGTTTTCACCGAAAGCGCCAGCGCAAAGCCTTCAAATTTCGGATTGCCCGTGGCGCGGCCGTCGGCGGCCATGATGACCGTTTCGCCGATTTGGAATTGCGCATGCATTACTTTGTTGGCGTCGGTTGGCCCGCAACCCGGCGGCGGCGGTTCGGGACTGTCCTTGAAGCGCATCAGCATGTTGACCGTCGCGCCGAGCGCCTTTTTGTAGAACTCGAGTGCTTCCTCGCATTTGCCGTCGAAGAAGACGTAGGGTTGAACGATTGCATTTTTCATAATTTTCCTTTCATCAATTGTTGTTGTTTTTTCGCTCCGTCATAGATACGACGAACGGAAAATCCCGTTCAGGACATTGATCCAAAAAAATTTCAAACGTCTTCATTGGCTACACCGGCGCGGGAATTTGTTCACAATCCCGCAATCTTTTCGCCAAAAAAGACTGCTCGGATTTGATTTCCGCCAGCTCTAGCGCTTTTTGAAAATGAGCCGCCGCAATCGGCAGACGATTTAACTGCCATTCAAAATCACCCAACACCGCGTGAAACAAGTAATACGATTCGAGCGACTTCAAATTGGAAATCGCGTTCACCGCGTCAATGCCCGCCTGCGGCCCGCTCGCTTTGGCCAGCGCCACCGCGCGATTCAGCGCCACCACCGGCGAATCGTCGAACTCCAACATCCGGTCGTAGAGCGATAAAATCTGCCGCCAATCCGTGGACGCACAATCTTTCGCCGCGCAGTGGCACGCGGAAATCCCCGCCTGCAAATGATATTCGCTGATGTCGTCGCCAGCCGCCGATTGCGCCAGATGAAACATGCCGCGCGCAATCATTTGCCGATTCCATTTCGTCCGGTCCTGCTCGCGCAACCGCAGCAAATTGCCTTCGTCGTCCACGCGCGCCGGAATGCGCGCCGCGTTCAACAACATCAGCGCCAGCAGCGCGTGGGTTTTCGGCTGGTTGCCAGCGGTATGTTTCGCCAGCAAATCCGCAAGCCGAATCGCTTCGGCGCAAATATCCTCGCGCACCAGCTTGTCGCCCACCGACGCCTTGTAACCTTCGTTGAACAGCAGGTAAAGCGACTGCAACACGCCGTCGAGCCGCTGCGATAATTCTTCGCCCGATGGTATTTCAAATGAAATTTTCGCCTCACGGATTTTTTGTTTCGCGCGCGTCAATCGTTTGGCGACGGCCGCGTCCGTCGTCAGAAAGGCGCGCGCGATCTCCATCACACTGAAACCGCAAAGCGTTTTGAGCGCCAGTGCCACCTGGTCTTCCTGCGAAATCAGCGGGTGGCAGCACACGAACATCATCCGCAGCCGGTCGTCGGAAATTTCCTGTTCGGATAAAATCGCCGCGTCCGATCCGGAAACTTCGCCTTCGATCAGCCGGATGATTTCCGGTTCCTTGTCGCGGAAATTTTTTTCGCGGCGCACCACGTCGAGCGCCCGGTTGCGCGCCGTCTGCATAAGCCACGCGGCTGGATTTTTTGGCACGCCATAAAACGGCCATGTCTGCAACGCCCGCGCCAGCGCCTCTTGCACCACGTCTTCGGCCAGCGTGAGATGTTCGATTCCGAAAATGCCGGTTAGCGTGGCGACCATTTTTACGGCCTCATGACGGAAAAGATGCTCCACCACCTCGGAAATTTCACTCGGCGGCGCACTGGCTTGGATTTGAATCTCTTCCTTAGGCAAACGCCAAAACGTCCCGCAACAACCGCCGCAAGTCAAGCCGTGTTGCTAACGTGTGATGTGGTCGAACAATCCGCCGTGCAAATAATCGCGCACAAAGAGACGATCCAGAAAATTCCTCGGAAAGCCAGGTTCGATTTTGCTGACTTCGTCCAATTGCGCGAGCTGCTTGGCGTTCAGCGACCATTTGACGCAATTCAAATTGTCCTCCAGTTGCGAGAGTTTCCGCGCGCCGATAATCGGAATCGTATTGCGCCGGGCACGCAGCCAGTTGAGCGCGACCTGCGCCGGAGACTTTCCGGCGGCTTTGGCAACTTTGACAACGGTCTTCGCGATGGCTTCGTTCTGTTTCGTGCGCCGCGCGAATTGCGGCGTCTTGTCGAGCCGCTTTTGCTCCTTAGACTTGCCGATGTATTTCCCGGTGAGCCAGCCGCTCGCGAGCGGCGACCACGGCGTGACGGTCAGGCCGAGCGCCTCGGCCATCGGCAACAATTCGTGCTCTGGCGTTCGTTCGATGAGATTGTATTCGATTTGCAGGCCGACGAATTGCGTCCAGCCGCGCAATTCGGCCAGCGTGTTCGCGCGTGCGACCCACCACGCCGGCGCGTCGGAAACGCCGATGTAGAGCACCTTGCCCGCGCGCACGAAATCGTCGAAGGCGCGCATGACTTCCTCAATCGGCGTCAGCTCATCCCACGCGTGCATCCAGTAAAGGTCAATCCGATCGGTGCCGAGCCGCTTCAAACTGCCTTCGAGCGCCTGAGCCATGTTTTTGCGGTGATTGCCGCCTGCGTTCGGGTCGCCGCGCCGTTGGTTGAAGGAAAATTTGGTGGCGACGACAAACTGGTCGCGGTCGCCGCGGATGAATTCTCCGACAAATTTCTCGCTCGTGCCAGCGGTGTAACCGTCGGCGGTGTCGAGAAAATTGCCGCCCGCGTTGACGTAGGCGTCGAAGACCGCTTTGGATTCGTCCTTGTTCGCACCCCAGCCCCATTCCTCTCCGAAGGTCATCGTGCCGAGGCACAATTCGGAGACGCGCAAACCCGATTTGCCGAGTAGTTGGTAGTTCATAAATTTCCTTTCGATACTTGTCCTCCATTTTCAAAAAATTTCCAGTTTTTTTCGCGGCGCCTTTTCCCAATTCAAGCCGCGTCTTGATGGGCCATCCCCGCGCAAAGATATATTAAAACAATGCTTCCCATCCGTCGGCAAAAAGGCTAAACTGCGTCCAGCGTCGGTTTCCGACGGATTCCCGCCGGGTGTTTTGAGGAACACCTTTTCGTGATTCCTGATTTTCTGTCGCGAGCATTTCTCCGCGTGGAGAGATGACTTGGAGCGCGGTTCAATTTTTATGTCAGAGCCGAAAATCATTCAGGGCGGGATGGGCGTAGCCGTATCCGGTTGGAATCTAGCACGCACAGTTTCGCGGTTGGGGCAGCTCGGCGTCGTTTCCGGCACCGGACTCGCCATCATTCTCGCCCGCAATCTGCAACTGGGCGACCCCACCGGCCAGCTCCGTCATGCTCTGAACCAGTTTCCTGTTCCCGTCATCGCCCAACGCGTGCTGGCGCAATACTTTATTCCCGGCGGAAAATCGCCGACGGCGTCGTTCAAATCCGCCCCCATGCCGACGCTTCATCCCGGCCCGGCGCTCATGGAATTGACCGTAGCGGCGAACTTCGTGGAAGTGTTTCTTGCCAAGGAAGGCCACGACGGAGTGGTTGGTATTAATTTTCTCGAAAAAATCCAGTTGCCCACCCTGCCTTCGCTTTACGGCGCGATGCTCGCCCATGTGGATTACGTGCTCATGGGCGCCGGCATCCCACGATCCATCCCCGGCGCGCTGGATCGGCTGGCGGCGGGCGAGACGGCCCAACTGAAGATTGACGTTCTCGGCGCGCTGCCCGGCGAGGAATTTCTTTCCACGTTTGACCCGCGCACCTTTTGCGGCGACCCGTTGCCCGCGGTGAAACGTCCGCAATTCATCGGCATCGTTGCTTCGGCCACGCTCGCCATGACGCTCGCCAAAAAGGCCAGCGGACGCGTGGACGGCTTCGTCGTCGAAGGCGACACCGCCGGCGGCCACAATGCCCCGCCCCGCGGCGCGATGCAACTCAACGCCATCGGCGAACCGATTTACGGCGAGCGCGACGTCGTTGACCTCGAAAAAATCCGCGAGTTGGGCCGGCCGTTCTGGCTGGCCGGTTCGTATGGCCGTCCGGGCCGGCTGGCGGACGCGTTGCGCACCGGCGCTGCCGGCATTCAGGTGGGAACGGCCTTTGCGTTCAGCAACGAATCCGGCCTGCGCCCCGAACTCAAAAAGCAGGCTCTGCAAATGAGCCTCGCCGGCACCGCGCGCGTCTATACCGATCCGGTCGCCTCGCCCACCGGCTTCCCGTTCAAGGTGGTCCAGATGGAAGGCACGCTCTCACGCGCCGATCAATACGGTGCCCGGACACGCATTTGCGATCTGGGTTATCTCCGGCATCTCTATCGCAAACCGGACGGCACGCCGGGTTATCGCTGCCCCGCCGAACCGGTGGATGATTTCATAAAAAAGGGCGGAACGGTCGAAGCCGCGCAAGGCCGCAAATGCCTTTGCAACGGACTCGTCGCCAACGTGGGGCTCCCCCAAGTGCGTTCCGAAGTCGAGGAAGAACTGGCCTTGATGACCGCGGGCGATGACGTTGCGAACATTGCGCAGTTTCTCAAACCGGGCTGCGATTCCTACTCGGCGGCGGACGTCATGGCTCGGTTGCTCGACTCGGCGGTTCCCATCAACGGATTCAAGGTTCCAATTCCGCATCCCAGCCCGGCACCCGCTTGAGCCATTAAGCGGATTGTCGTCCGACCGGCTTGGAGTTAAAGTAAAGTGCGTGCGATAAGCGCGTTTTTTATGCCTTTCCGATTGCTCAACCTCGAAGCGGTCGCCAATTACCTGCACCTCACGCCTGCGGACATCGAGCAGCGGGTGAAGGACCGCGAAATTCCCTTTGAAAAACGCGGCGACCGGCTCGTCTTCTGCAAAAAAGAAATTGACGAGTGGGCTTCGCAACGCATTTTGGGATTTACCAGCCAGCGGCTCGCCGTTTATCACCAAAAGTCCACCCGCCACGCGCAAAAATTTCTGCCGAACCAAACCATCCTGCCGGAAATGCTCGCAACCGGGGCCATCGCCTCGGCCATGACCTCCAAGACCAAGGCGTCCGTCCTGCGCGACCTTGTGGCGCTCGCGGAGAAGACCGGCCGCCTTTGCGAGGCCAAATCCCTGCTGGCCAGTTTGGAGGCGCGCGAGGAATTATGTTCCACGGCGGTGCCGGGCGGATTTGCGCTGCCGCATCCGCGTTTCCATGAACCTTACATGTTCGAGACTTCGTTCATCGTGGTGGGCCGGCCGATCCAGGAAATCCATTTCGGCGCGCCTGACGGCGAGCCGACGCATCTGTTCTTTCTGATTTGCTGCCAAGACGACCGGCTGCATTTGCACACGCTGGCCCGGCTGTGCCTCATCGCGATGAAAACCAAAATGCTCGATCAACTCCGCGACGCGCCCGACGCCGACACCATGCGCGGCTCCCTTATCGAGGCGGAGCAGGAAATCCTGGCCGACCGGAAAATGGTTTCATATGGCCGCTCTGGAAGGCTGGCGTAAAGTCCCACGCCGAACGCATGACGCGCCCCGCGCTTGCCGTCCATTTCCCATTCGGCGAAAATGGTGTAAATTCGCGAAAAGTGAGTTCTGATATTACCGATTTTGTAAGTGAAGTGTGGCATGACAAACCTATCATTGTCATTCTCGCAATAGGCGCCTTCATTATTTTTGTCCTGCTGGTCATTAACACCTATCGCCATCGGAAAAAGGAAAAAAAGCGCCATCCCAAAAAGCACTGACATTTCAGGCATTTTCCCCGGCCGGTTGGTATCCTAAGCCCGTGAAATTGTGTCAGGGTCAAACCTGGAAGCAGGACGGGGAATTCATCCGCATCGTACGACTGGAACGGATCTAGGTGGAATGTAAATCAATGACCAGCCTTGCCGGCAGGGACGGCAGGAAAATCGTCACCAGCAAAAAGAATTTCTGCCGCCTGCTCAAAGACGCGCACCAGCTTCAACCCGCAAAAGTCCTGCCACTTTGACGGTTGAAATTTCACCTAGCTTGTTCAACATTGCAGACATGAAAATCCTTGAAATCATTGCCCGCATCCTGCTCGGACTTGTGTTCGTCGTCTTCGGCTCGAATGCGTTTCTACATTTCATCAAGGCACCGCCGATGTCAGGGCCCGTCCGGCGACTTCATCACCGCGATGTATAGCACGGGCTATCTCTACGTCGTCGGATTTTGTCAGGTCGCGTGCGGATTGATTCTGCTGATTGGCCGTTACATTCCACTCGGCCTCACGCTGCTCGGCCCGGTGATTGTGAACATCCTCTGCTTCCACATCTTTATGAATCATCAGGGATGGCAACTTGCATCGGTCGTCGCCGCGCTCGCGTTGTTCCTGCTCTGGCGTCACCGCGCCAACTTTGCGGGGCTGTTAAAACCGTGATAAAAATATGTTTTACATCCCGATCATTTGCGGCAGCACGCGGCGAGACCGCCAAAGCATCAAAGTGGCGCGATTTGTCCTGAAGAAATTGCAGGAGCGCAAAGGCGTCGAAACCGAATTGCTCGACCTGCTCGAATATAACTTTCCCATCATGGAAGAGCGTTTGCATCGTCGCGACGACCCGCCGCCGCGCCTGCAGGAATTCGGCGACAACATCGGTCGCGCGGATTCGTTCATCATTGTCACGCCCGAATACAACAACGGCTATCCGGGTGTCCTGAAAAACGCGCTCGATTATCTGCTGCCCGAATACGAACGCAAACCCGTCGGCATCGTGACCGTTTCCGCCGGTGGATTTGGCGGCATCAATTGTCTCGCGCAATTACGATTGGTTCTCATCGGCATGGGCGCGGTTCCGATTCCCGAAAATCTATCTGTTTCGCGCGTGCACGACAGCTTCAAGGACGACGGCACTCCGAACGATCCCGTTTACAAAAAGCGCGCCGCCGAATTTCTCGATGAAGTCCTCTGGTTCACCGAAGCCATTGCCGACAGGAAAGCGAAGGGGAAATAAATTCTGCGTCTCCATGCAAATTTCGCGGGGTGGTTGAGGCCGTAATTACGAAATTTCAGGAAAATCCTGTAGCGATCACGCTTTGTATTGTTCGTCGCTGACCTTTTCCATCCAATCAACCGCTTTGCCGTCGAGTTGCTCCTGAATGGCGATGTGCGTCATGGCCGTCGTCGGTGATGCGCCGTGCCAATGTTTTTCTCCCGGCGCGAATTGGATCACGTCGCCCGGACGGATTTCTTCAATCGGCCCGCCCCAACGTCGTGCGCGTCCGCAACCGGCAATCACGATGAGTGTCTGACCCAATGGATGCGTGTGCCACGCCGTCCGCGCGCCCGGTTCGAACGTGACACTGGCGCCGACCGCGCGCGCCGGTTCTTTTGGTTGAAACAGAGGATCAATGCGCACCGTGCCGGTGAACCAATCCGCCGGACCTTTGCTGGAAGGTTGTGAGCCTGCTCTTTTGATTTCCATATTGATTCCTTTCTTCGCTTATTGAATTCGCGGGAATTTGTATCCGCATTCAAACCTTTAGCCGGCCACGGAATCCTCTGCCAGCATAATAAGATTCCGCGCCATTATGACCAACGAAGACGCGGCCGTAACGGCGATCACAATAGAGCGCGCCGCCGAGTTTGCGGATTTCCGCTGGCGTTTTAATCCAGCTCGACCGCTTGGTGTCGAACTCGCCGAGTTTTTGTAGCGACAAATATTCTTCTTCCGTCAAAAGCTCAACGCCCATCGCCGAGGCCAATCTCATCGCGCTGCCTTTAGGCTTGTGCTCCTTGCGCGAGGCCAAAGCTTCATCGTCGTAACAAAGGCTCACGCGACCTGACGGAGTTTGCTCCGAACAATCGAAGAAAATAAATTCGCCCGACTTTTTATCATGACCGACCACATCCGGTTCGCCGCCGGTGCGTTCCATTTCATTGAGCGACCACAACTTTTCCGGCTTTGCTTCCAATCGTGCCTGCACCTTGGCCCAATCCAGACCTTTATGGCGGCTCAGGTTTTTCTCAAACCGGTCTTTCAACGCACCGAGCAGTTCCTCGCGTTGTTTTGGGGATAACTCCTTTTTATTGCTCTTCATTGATTGGAATTTAATCATTCACCAAAAATTTACTGGTAAATTCTGAAACTATTTCGCGCCGTCATCTTTAGAACTTAATCTGCTAAGAGCTTGCTTGAATAATTGTTCCAATGACTTATTGGACGTGCGAATTGCGACATCATCCGGTAATCCAACAAGATGATTCCAAGTCTCCTTTGAAATTAAATCTTTTGGTGGCAGATCAGGGATTTCCGAGCCAAGTGCGAAATCACTTGGTTCCAAAGCAATTCGCACTGCTCGAAAATCATCATTTGGTAACGGCTTTGCCATTCTCCAAAATGCGTTCAGGCCTTCGCGTAAACCTCCGCGCCTTTTTCCACGAACTCCTTGGACTTTTCTTCCATTCCCTTTTTCAACGCCTCTTCCTCGGCGATGCCTTGTTCGGCGGCGTATTTGCGGACGTCTTCGGTGATTTTCATCGAGCAAAAATGAGGTCCGCACATTGAACAAAAATGCGCTGTCTTGGCGCCATCCTGCGGCAGCGTTTCGTCGTGGAATTCGCGCGCGGTCACGGGGTCGAGGCTGAGGTTGAATTGATCTTCCCAGCGGAATTCGAAGCGCGCCTTGCTCAATGCGTTGTCGCGGTATTGCGCGCCGGGATGGCCTTTCGCCAAGTCGGCGGCGTGCGCGGCGATCTTGTAGGCGATGACGCCGTCTTTCACGTCCTTCTTGTCGGGCAGGCCAAGGTGTTCCTTGGGCGTGACGTAGCAGAGCATCGCGCAGCCATACCAGCCGATCATCGCCGCGCCGATGCCGCTGGTGATGTGGTCGTAGCCGGGCGCGATGTCGGTGGTGAGCGGTCCGAGCGTGTAGAACGGCGCTTCGCCGCACCATTCGAGTTGTTTGTGCATGTTTTCCTCGATCATGTGCAGCGGCACATGGCCGGGACCTTCGTTCATCACCTGCACGCCCTTGGCCCAGGCGCGCTTGGTGAGTTCCCCCTGCACTTGGAGTTCGCCGAATTGCGCCTGGTCGTTGGCGTCGGCAATCGAGCCGGGGCGCAGGCCGTCGCCGATGCTGAACGCGACGTCGTAGGCGGCCATAATGTCGCAGATGTCGTCCCAGTGGGTGTAGAGGAAATTTTCCCGGTGATGCGCGAGACACCATTTGGCCATGATGCTGCCGCCGCGCGAAACGATGCCGGTCATGCGGTTCGCGGTGAGCGGGATGAACCGCAGCAAGACACCGGCGTGAATGGTGAAGTAATCCACGCCTTGTTCGGCTTGCTCAATGAGCGTGTCGCGGTAAATTTCCCAGGTGAGTTCCTCGGCCTTGCCGTTCACTTTTTCGAGCGCCTGATAGATCGGCACAGTGCCGATGGGCACGGGCGAGTTGCGGAGAATCCATTCGCGGGTGGCGTGGATGTTCTTGCCGGTGGACAGGTCCATGACGGTGTCCGCGCCCCATTTGGTGGCCCAGCGCATCTTTTCCACTTCTTCTTCAATGCTGGAGGCGACGGCGCTGTTGCCGATGTTGGCGTTGATCTTCACGAGGAAGTTGCGCCCGATGATCATCGGCTCGGACTCGGGGTGATTGATGTTGTTCGGGATGATGGCGCGGCCGGCGGCAACTTCGGCGCGGACGAATTCGGGGGTGATTTCGGCGGGAATGCGCTGAGGGAAACGGCGGAAGACGGAGGGGATGAAGTCCCCGCCCTGTAGCGGCGCTCTGTGAGCGCCGTCGTTGTTTCGGCGGTCACGGACCGCCGCTACAAGTTGGCTGGAACCCGCGTGCTGCTTGTTCAGGTCGTTGCGGACGATGTCGTCGCGAAGATCACACAGGCGGGACGCCTGTACCACTTTTATGTTTTCGCGGATGGCGATGAATTCCATTTCGGGCGTGATGATGCCGGCGCGGGCATAGGCGAGTTGTGTGACGACCTTGCCGGCCTTGGCGCGCAGCGTGTGACGGCGCTGGCTCTTGAGGCCGGGAAATTCCACCAGCCGGTTTTTCTCCGCCGCACTGGCAAACTCGGCGTGTTTGCCGGAAAGATAGCCGTTGTCCATCGGCTGCACTTCACGGCCTTCGTATTCTTCCACGTCGCCGCGCTTCAAAATCCAGTCGCGGCGCAAGGCGGGCAAACCTTGCTCAACACTGCCATTAAAATTCGGGTCGCCCCAGGGCCCGCTGCAATCATAAACGCGCACCGGCTCGTTCGGTTCCATCTCGCCGTTAAACGATTTCGTCGGCGTCAGCTCGATTTCGCACATCGGCACGCGGACGTCCGCGTGAATTTTTCCGGCGACGTAAATTTTTTTGCTGGCCGGCAGTTGCTCGCTGCTGTGCGGTTCAAATGAGTCTTTGGATGCAATCATAATTTTTTCGCACGAAGAGCCGGAGAGAATTCCTTTGCGCCGGCATTATCCGGTTCAAGTTCACGGGTCATTGACGCTCGCGCGCCAAACTCTCAGCGTCACCTCGCGGTGATTTGGCTCCCCGAACAGATTAAACACTAGGCTGACTCGCACGCAGCGTCAAGGTGCTTGCGCACGGCCATCGCGTCAAAGCCCGCGACCATGCAATATGACGGCTGCGACGTTAAAAAAAATGACGATGCCCGTTACGTCCACAAGCGTGGCGACGAACGGCGCGGAGCAAACCGCCGGGTCGAGGCGAATCAACCGTAAAAAAATCGGCAGCATCGCGCCCGCCAGGCTTCCCCAGAGCACAACGCAGATCAAGCTGACGCCCACCGTCAAGGCCAGCCAGGGATATTCCGTCCCGTATCCGCTGGGTCCGGCAAAGTGAAAAAATTGCCAGATAAAAACGCGGGTGACCCCGACACACGCCAGAATACAACCGAGCAAAAACCCGCTGGCGATCTCGCGACGGAACACCTGCCACCAGTCCCGCAATAAAACATCGCGCACGGCCATGGCGCGGATGATGAGCGAGGTGGCCTGCGAACCGGAATTGCCGCCGCTGGAAAGAATCAATGGCACAAAGAACGCCAGGACAACGAATTTTTGGATTTCGCCGCCGTAATTTTGCATTGCCACGGACGTGAACATTTCACCGACGAACAAGACAGCCAGCCAGGGCGCGCGTTTTTTGACCATTTCAAAAATGCCGGTTTTCAAATACGGCGCTTCCAGGGCCTGCACACCGCCAAGTTTCTGGATGTCCTCGGTGGCTTCCTTTTCGGCCACGTCCAGGATGTCATCCACCGTGATGACACCCAGCAGCACGTCCTGCGAATCCACGACGGGCAGCACCGTGACGTCATATTTTTTGAATACGGTGACGGCGGTTTCCTGGTCTTCGGTCGCGCGCAACGCGAGATTTTGATGCTCGAGCAATTCGGTGACGGGCGTCTCCGGCGCGGCGACGACCAGTTTTCTCAAACCGACGAAATCCACCAGGCGGTTTTTTTCATCCACGACGAAAAGCTGTCCCATCGCGTCGCGCTTGTCGCGCTCACGGCGCAAATGTTCAAGCACGCCGGCGACCGTCCAATTCTGTTTGATGGCGACATATTCAGGCGTCATGCGCCGGCCAATGGATTTTTCGGGATAGCCGAGCAGTTCCGTGGCGATTTTGCGCTCGTTCGGATTGAGCAAGCCCAAAAGTTTTTGCGTGGCGGCGGCGGGCAGTTCCTCCAGCAGGCGTGTGCGGTCGTCGGGCGCGATGTCGTTCAAAATTTGCGCGACCTGTTCGTTGCCGAGCGCATGCAGCGTTTTTTCCTGGTCATCCAGCGGCAAATATTCAAAAACCTCCGCCGCCAAATCGCGCGGCAGCAGCCGCAAAAGAACAGCTTCGTCGCCCGGATTCAAATCCACGAAAATTTCCGCAATGTCCGCGGGAGCGAAGTCGCAAAGAATTTCACGCAGGCCGACAAAATCGCGTTTGCGGATCAACTCGACCAGTTCGGGCATGAGTAAATTGCCAATCATCCGCCGAATGAAACGAAATTTTCCGCCGCGCGTAAAACAAAAAGCCGTTCCGCATCACACGGAACGGCGTTGTTAGGCCTGAATCAGGGCGATCAATCTTGTTCAAGCCTCAAAGGATTTTCCACAGCCGCAGCTTTGTTTCGCGTTCGGATTGGAAATCTTGAAACCGCCGCCAACCAGCGCGTCGCTGAAATCCACGACCGTCCCGCGCAAATAATTTGCGCTGATCGGGTCCACCAAAATGCAGACACCGTTTTCCCCGGAAACAAAGTCGCCGTCGCGCTTTTCGTCAAAAACCATGCCGTATTGCATTCCCGAACAGCCGCCCTGCTCGACGTAAAGCCGGAAATTTTTCCCGGCATTTTCCGACCGCGACAGCAGCAACCGGCACTCCTCGGCGGCACGCTCTGTGAGGCCGGCGATTTTTTCAGTTGTGGCAGTTTCGATCATGCTGTCTTCTAGTGGCACCATAAATGCGCTTTGCTTGACTGTCAATGGCCGAACCTTTTTTGTTGTCGCGGCGGACAAATTGAGCCATGTTGCCATCGAACATTTTCAGGAGCATTTTAATTTGTCGGATGACGAGCCGTTTCCATGTCATCGAATCAACCAGGGAAAAAAATCGGCGGCTCCGCGGGTGAAAATCCGCCGGACCTGCTTCAGGAGGATTCCGCGTGCGGCGTGCTGGTGGTGGACGCGCGCGGGCGCATCGCCGCCTGCACACCCGAAGCCGCCGCGCAGTTACGCCTCAACGCGGCCAAATTGTCGGGCGCGGACTTGGATTCGCTGCCGCCGCCGTTGGCAAAATTGATTCGCAAAACGGCAACCGGCGGCAAGCCGGTGGCGAACCGGGAAATTTCGCTGGACACGGCGACGACGTTGCACGCGAGCGTGCTGCCCGTGAAATCGGAAATCGTCGTCGTGCTGAATCATTTTTGCCCAACGCAAGGCCACGAGCAAAACATGAGACGGCTCGACCAGCTCGCCAGCCTCGGAACCCTTTCAGCGGGCATGGCGCACGAAATCAAAAATGGCATGGTCGCCATCCGAACGTTCGTCGAGCTGCTGCTGGAAAAAGGGCAGGATGCCGAATTGAACGAAGTCGTCGGACGCGAATTAAAGCGCATTGACGGCATCGTAACGCAAATGCTCCGGCTGGCGGCGCCGCGGCCGGCGGCCTTCACCACCGTGCGCGTCCATCAGGTGATCGACCGCTCGCTACGGCTCGTGCAACACCAGCTCGACGCAAAATTAATTTCACTCCGGCGTAATTACCGCGCCGAAACCGACGCCGTGCGTGGCGATGACGCACAGTTGCAGCAGGCTTTTCTGAATCTGCTTTTCAATGCAATTGAAGCGATGGGGGCAAACGGAGTTTTGACCGTCGGCACAGAAATCGCCGTCGCGGAAAACGACGCGCGAAAATTGACGGTTCAAATCCAAGACACGGGCATGGGCATCGTCCCGGAAAATCTCGGACGGCTGTTCGAGCCATTTTTCACGACGAAAAAAAACGGCACGGGTTTGGGGCTGGCCATCACCCACCGCATTGCGCTCGAACATCACGGCGCGATTGAGGCGTGGAGTGAAGTCAACCGCGGCTCGGCGTTCAGCTTCTCGTTGCCGGTTTTTGTTGAGTGATGGAACGCCGGTCCTGCGAAAGTCTTAAATTGAAACGACGTTCCATTTTATCCAGACTGTGGACGTGAAAGCCGCCGTTCTGCACGGGAAGGAAAAAATTCTCATCGAAGAAATCGCGCCGCCGCCGCTCAAATCCGGCGAAGTCCGCATCCGCATCGAGGCCGCGCTCACCTGCGGCACCGACCTCAAGGTTTTCAAGCGCGGCTACCACGCGAAGATGATTGTGCCGCCCGCCGTCTTCGGCCACGAACTTTCCGGCGTGATTTCGGAAATCGCACCGGAAATCCACGACTGGAAAATCGGCGACCGCGCCGTCGTCGCCAATTCCGCACCGTGCGGGGGATGTTTTCATTGCCGCGCCGGCCAGGAAAATCTCTGCGAAGATTTGTTGTTTCTCAACGGCGCTTACGCCGAATCGGTTGTTGTTCCCGCCCGGCTCGTCCAGAAAAACCTGTTGCGCTTGAAACCGGAAACGGATTTCCGTGACGCCGCGCTGGCCGAACCGCTCGCGTGCGTCGTGCAAGGCGTCGAGGACACGAATCTCCGCGCGGGACAAAAGATTTTGATTCTCGGCGCGGGACCGATTGGCTTGATGTTCACCGCGCTGGTAAAAAATCTCGGCTGCGAAGTGACGGTCGCCGGCCGCCGCGCAGCACGATTGGAGGCGGCCAAAAATCTTGGCGCGGCGCAGGTCATTGACATCGGCGACGGCGCGGATTTAGTTTCAAAAGTCCGAGCAAGGACGCATACACATTTTGACGCGGTAATTGAAGCGGTCGGGCGGCCGGAAGTCTGGGAAGCTGCCGTGCATCTGGTGCGCAAGGGCGGCACGGTGAATTTTTTTGGCGGCTGCGCTTCGGGCACGACCATCACGCTGGACACGACCTTGATTCATTATTCCAACCTGACGCTGCTGGCGAGCTTTCATCACACGCCAAAAACGATCCGGCGCGCGCTGGGATTCATCGAGGCGGACATTGTTCACTCGCGCGATTTTGTGGACGGCGAATGTCCGCTGACGCACTTGCCGGAATTGTTCAAGTCGATGGCAGCGGGAAATCATGCGATCAAGACCTTGATCCGCGTGCATGAATGATCCAAATCAAGGCGTCAAAAAATCTTCCAGCGTCGTGTGCATTTTTTTCAAGTCCGGCAGGTTGACATACATCATGTGACCGGCGGCGAATTGGACATAGGTGATGTTTGTGCGATAGGCCGGATCGAGTTGCATGTGGTCAATCGCGTAATGCACCGTATCAATCGGGCAGACCAAGTCGCACCGCCCGCCGAGCACGAGCACGCGCATATAGGGATTTTGGTTCATCACGGATGCGAGCTTGTCGGCGACACTGGGGTAGCTGTTGCGGGCGCCGTAATTCCACGGTTGGACGCCGGCGAGAATTTCGTAGGGCAAATCGTCCTTGAATTTCAATTCATCGCGGACGTAGGAATTCATCGCGGCAGAAAACGGCCCGAATGTCGCCGCCATGGACGGATCAAAATCGGGATACGGCGACGCGGGATCATCGTCGCGGCCGGTGATGCGCGCGTCGTAGGCGCCGAGAATCAAACCCTGATCGTGCAGCAATTGTTTCCGGAAAACACCCTCGTCAATCCGCAAATTGTTGTCCTCAATGACCTGCGGCGTGAGGCCGGTGAGCCGCGCGAGTTCAGCGACGACTTTTCCTCGTTCGGCGGCGGGAAGCGAATCGCCCTGTTGCAACGCGGAAGCGTATTCGCCTTTCGCAAATTCACGCGCCTCGGCGAGCGCCTTCGGCAAATTGGTTTCCAAGTCCGGCGGCAATTTGTTGTGGAACTGTGCCGCCGCCGTGTAAGCGGGCAGGAACAGCGGATACGGCAGGTCGTTGCCCGGGTTGTCGTCAATCGTCGAAAAATCCAGAACGCCGGAAACCAAAATCAATCCGTTCAGATACATACCATAGCGCGAAAGCAAACGGTCGGCCAGGCCCGCCGCGCGGAAGACGCCGTAACTTTCACCGCAGAGATATTTTGGCGAGAGCCAGCGCTCGTGCCGCGTGGTCCAGAGCCGGATGAATTCACCGACGGAATCGAGGTCGGCGGAATCGCTGAAAAAGTCAGCGGGCTTTTCATTATCCGCCGCGCGGCTGAAACCCGTCGCCACCGGATCAATGAACACCAGATCGCTGGTGTCCAAAATCGAATATTGGTTGTCTGTGAGGCCAAACGGTGGTTTGGGTAGCGTGCCGTCGGGATTCATTTTCACGCGGCGCGGGCCGAGCGCGCCCAGATGCAACCAGACCGACGACGAGCCGGGACCGCCGTTGAAACAAAACGTGACGGGCCGCGCCGTCTCGTTTGTTTCGCCCTGCCGCGTGTAGGCGACGTAAAAAACCGACGCGCTGGTTGTGCCGTCGGGTTTGAGAATGGGCAACATTCCCGTTTCGGCAACATAAGTGACAGGCTGGCCGGCGATGGTGATGGTATTGGTGATGAAAACAGGCTTGCTGGCGGCGTTGGGAATAATCGCGGCGGGATTTTTCTCCGCAGGCGCGTTGGTGTCGCCGGTAGGAGAATTGGTTTTTGGCAAATTGGCGGCGCGCAGACTCGTGGCCAGGGCGAACAATAAAATCCAGTTCAATTTTTTCATGGCAGTTCTTTATTTTGCCGAAGAAGATGCGCGTTTATGGCTGCGGATGCAAGTGGCGTGTCAGGCGTCAGTCCCCTGTGAACAACTTTCAGCGGAAGCGCTTGCCAGCAACGTCCGTCCGTGCGACAAATGTTCCCGCAAGAATTTGAAGGTTGTTTAATCAGAATGGAACGCGTTGGACGCGTCATTTAAAAACCGTTGAAAACATGAATCCGGCTGCTTTCAGAAACGTAAGAATTTCATCCCGGCGAATTGGGCGGGCGTTCACGCTCATTGAATTGCTCGTGGTGATTGCCATCATTGCGATTATCGCGGCGATGCTGCTGCCCGCGTTGAACAAGGCCAAGGCGTCGGCACAGGCAATTCAGTGCCTTAACAATCTCAAACAATGGGGGCTGGCGACGCAGCTTTATGTGACTGACAATGACGATTATTTGCCGCGGGAAGGCGCTGCCAATCCACCGGCTGTCCCGACCACCGCGTCAGACACGAACAATTGGTATTGCAAGCTCCCGCAGGCCATACGTCTGCCGTGGTATTATGCCAATGCATGGCGCACCAATGCCGGGATCGAACCGGAACATTCAATTTGGATTTGTCCCAGCAACACCCGGCGGAGCAATGGAAACAATCTCTTTCATTACTGTTTGAATGACGGCTTCGATGGCATCGGCGCGAATGATCATACGGACATGAAGCTCACGGCCATTCCATGTTCTCCCACGACGGTTGTCTGGCTGTTTGATTCAAAAAATTTGCCGGCGTGGGGACCGGAAAGTTATGTCCACACGACTTTGCACGACAATGGCGCCAATTTCGTCTTCCTCGACGGCCATGCAAAGAGATTCAGCGTTTCGGCATATCGGGATTCCGCCGGAAACGTGATTACAAATAATCCGGAATTAGTCTGGGACACTTTTCCCTGATACTTTTCAAATCAAAAAATCTGCCGGCAAAATCGTGCTGCCGGCAAATGGCGGTGAATATATGTGGATAACTTTCTGATAAAATTCTTGCCTGTAAAAACGGTTTTTTGAGAATTTCCACCGGTTAAACAAGGATTGACCGTGAAGACAAACCTGATAGTCGCAGTGTGTTGTGATTTTATCCGACCGGAACTAGCGCTATCCTGTTGCTGGACATTTCTTGTCCGGTCCGTGGCCAAGAAATTTGAAGCCCGGAAAAAAATCCGTTACCGGACTGTTTCGCAAATGTGACACGCTAAATTCCCGGCCATGATAAAATTCGAAAGTTGTGTTGATATGAGACTAAGGAAAGCACCTATTCAGATTTTGGCCGGCCCGTTCAGGCGCCGGCTGGTTCCGGCGTTCACGCTGCTTGAACTGCTGGTCGTCATCGCCATCATCGCCATTCTCGCGGCGCTGCTGATGCCGGCGTTGGCGGGTGCCAAACAAAGGGCGCAGTGCATAAGATGCCTTTCCAATATGAGGCAATGGGGATTGGCTTTCACCATGTATGCGCAGGACAACCATGATTATGTCCCCGAAGAAGGTAATGTGGGCAACGCTATAGACGATCCGGGCTCTAAAACAACTGCGGACAATCTTGACTATGCCTGGTATAATCGCGTGGCGCCAACCATATCGCAGCCGCCGCTGGTCAAACTGTATGGCGCCTTTGGCAATCCGCTAAATCCACCCCTGCCCAACACTGAAAGCATCTACTCCTGTCCCAGCGCGCCAGCTCCCAATCCCAAATATTACCCCAGTGGACCAACGATGAATCAGGCCTATTTCATGTATGCGGAAAATTCACGTCTTTGCGTCAATTTTGGCACGATAGCAGCCGGTCAAGGGCAACAAACCAAGCTGTCCAGTGTTGTCAAGCCATCAGCCACTGTTTTTATGGCTGAGAATGATCCGAACTCAACCCTCAATCCCCCCCCGCCGGTGTCCTCATCGAGTGTGACCGCCTATTATGCGGTTGCCCGGCACGATCACAACACGGTGGGCAATTTTTCGATGGTTGACGGTAGCGCCATTTCCGCGAGGACCAACGACTTTTGGGAGCCACAGAACATTGCGGATGGAACCTCGTCCAACCCTGTCAACACTGGACAGGCTGAATGGGCGACGCAACGCAGCATCTATTGGTATCCGTCACCGACGACACCGAATTGAAACACTAAGTAACTACAAATTAACAACCGCAGATTTGTAACCATGATAGGCTTTCCAACCGTGAAGATAAATCCGACGAAAATAACATTTATGAAAACAAAATCATTAACCCGAATTGTTTTGGCTGCCGCAGTGTCGGCAGCGATGTGTTTAACCATCCACACTGCCCGCGCCCAGTCAGCCATTGCCACTTGGTGGTGCGGCCCGCTGGTCAATGGCGGCGGGGCGGCGCCAGCGCCCTTCACTAACAACACTTCCTCGGTCGGAGTGATTGTTGGCCCCATTATGAAAGGGCCTGGTATCGGCGCGGTTACGACAGGGGACGCCTATGGCGGCAATACTTGGACAAATGCCGGTCTGGCGGACAGCGAGGCCAATTCAATTGCCAACGGCCTTTACATCACCTACACGGTTCAGGCAGCACCGGGTTATTCGATTTCTTTCGCCACCAATTACATGTTTGTTCACGCCTCCAGCACCGGCCCGCACAATGGCGTATTGCAATACTCAACAGACGGCGTCAATTATAGTGACATCGGTTCCATGACCATCCCCAGCGGCACTGCTTCCACGGTCTGGACCAACAACCTCGCCACCAACAGCTTTCTGCAAAAT
>DATJRH010000033.1:0-107323 GCA_035504945.1 Candidatus Aquilonibacter sp.
CTCCGGCTGGTCCGTCAAATGCATAATCCTGTTTTTTTTGGCTTTTTGCGCTTTTCGGTCAAGAAGGAGCTTGTTTGGACGGTCGGGGAGCTTCTCAATGGCTCCACCTTGCTTCGATTATTTGTCAACCGGATAGTTCCACATTTTGTCCCTCGACAACCGCGCCGTCTTCAACTAGCGTGAGTGACTGGTATCAGAACTAGTTGCTCGGACGTTGAGGGCCGCAAATGGAGGCCGGCATGAAATTGGAGGCGGGAAAGCAGTTTTACAAACTGGTTGTGGTCGCGTGGCTGACATTCTCTTTCGGGAGCGTCGCTTTGGCTCTTCTTTCCTGGCATCAACTTTCCGCGCGCATGGCCGCCGGCAGGCAAATCACCGAGACGCGTGACGTGCTGCACGGAATCCTTGAGTCCCTCCTCGATCTTGAAACCGGAGAACGCGGCTACGTCATCACCGGCAATAAAAAATTTCTCGAACCGTTCAATGCGGCGGAAACCAATCTGCCGCCCCAATTCGACCATCTGGTGGCACTGGTTCACGACCATCCAGAATTGCTGGACGAAGTCACGAGCTTGCGCGGGTCGGCCACAACGATCAGCGCCTTTGAATACGAAGTCATCACCGCCCGTGAAAAAAGTTTCGATCAGGCCGCGGCGATGGTTTCCACAGGCCAGCTCAAAAATATGATGGATGCCATTCGTGGCCAGATCGCGCGGCTGGATGGAATCTGTCGTGACCAACAAACCATCCTCCGCCAGGAAATTTACGCCCGCGTTACGCGGTCGAATTTGACGACGTTTGTCGCCGGGGCTTTTGGAATCGGCGCGGGATTGCTGGCCCTGTGGCTGTCTTATGTTGCCGTGAAGCACCAGCAGCGTGAACACGAATTGACGGAGGCAAAAATCAAGGCCGAGCACAGCAATCAGGAAAAAACCCTGTTTCTGGCCAACATGAGCCATGAGATTCGCACGCCGATGAACGCCATTCTTGGCTTCAGCGAATTATTGCAGGGCGATTTGCGGGAACCGAAGCATCGGGAATACCTGCAATCCATCCGCTTCAGCGCCGACTCGTTGCTGCAACTCATCAACGACATTCTCGACATGTCAAAAATCGAGGCGGGCGCGATGGTATTGCATCCTGAACCGACTGATTTGCGTGAAATTTGCGATTTCATCCGCACGCTGTTTTCCGAACCGGCGACTAAAAAAGGACTCTATTTGGAATGTCATGTGATTGAAAATCTGCCTCACGCCTTGTTGCTGGACCGCATTCGCCTGCGGCAGATTTTGATCAACCTCGTTGGTAACGCGGTAAAATTCACCGACAAAGGGGGCGTGGAAGTGCTGGTTTCCTGGGAAAAGGAGCGGACCAGCAGCCGCGTTACGCTCGTCATTGAAATTCAAGACACCGGCGTGGGTATTCCGCAAAACAAACTGGATGCCATTTTCAAACCGTTTGTCCAGGCCGGCGCGTATCGCGAAAAAGAAAAACAAGGCACCGGCCTCGGTCTTTCCATCGTCAAGCGCCTCACCGAAATCATGGGCGGCACCGTGACCGTGGCGAGCGTGATGGAACAAGGCTCGGCCTTTCATTTGCGATTTCCCAACGTGCCCGTTTCCGCGCGGCTGCCGGCTTCCGAAAAATCATCCCCGGCCGGAGAAGTGAACTTTAATGAATTGCGCCCGGCGACCCTGCTGATTGTAGATGACAATGAAACCAACTGCGAGTTGATCGCCGGAATGTTTGCCGGTTCGCATCATCGTCTGGTTTTCGGTTCGAGCGGCGAAGAAGCCGTGATCAAAGCCCGCGAATTGAAGCCCGACATTCTTCTGCTCGACGTGCGGATGCCCGGAATGGATGGCGACGAAGCGCTGGCGGAAATCCGCAAGACGCCCGGCCTGGAGTTTCTTCCCATCATCGCCGTGACCGCCTCCAGTTTGATGGATCAGGAAAATTCGCAGAAAGAACGTTTCAGCGGCTTCGTGCGCAAGCCATTTTCCAAACGGGAACTGTTTGATGAACTGGCGGATTTTCTGCCGCAACAGCCCAAAACGGAACCTCCAATTGAAGGCAGTGGTTCGAGCCGGACGAAAAATGCGACGGCGACTTTTGCTCCGGTGCCGAAGGAACTGGTTTCGCAGTTACGCCTGTTGCTCGTCGAGCCGTGGCCGGCCATCCGCGACAGTGTGGCCGTCAATGAAAGCAAGGTTTTTGCGCAAGGACTCGAAGGTTTGGGGCAACGCTGGCAATGCGAACCGTTGGTTCGCTACGCGCAAAAACTGCTCCACGACGCGGAAAATTATGCCGTGACGGATTTGGAAAAGCATTTGGGCGAGTTCGCCGCGCTGGTCGAACAACTTGATCAAGGCGCACAAGTATGAGCGCAAATACACCAACAACCGCGCCCGCGAAGCCAAACCACGCCGCATCGGTTCCCGCATCATCACTCGACGAAGTCGGATCAGCGCGAATTCTTGTCGTGGATGACCAGTCCGCAAACATCCAGATCGTCGGCGCGGTGCTCGGCAATTTAGGGCACGAAATCATTCCCGCTTCGGACGGCGCGACCGCCTTGAAGCGGGTCGCGTTGCGTACGCCCGATTTGATCCTGCTGGATTTGCTCATGCCCGGAATGGGCGGTTGCGAAGTCTGCGAGCGATTAAAGGCAAATCCCGACTGGAAAGACATCCCCGTCATTTTTCTTTCTGCGGCGGACGACAAGGATTTGATTGTTCGTGCGCTGGATTCCGGCGGCGTGGATTACATCACCAAACCATTCAATCAGGCTGAACTCATTTCGCGCGTGCGGACGCAACTGGCGCTGAAAACCGCGCGCGACCGGCTGAAAAAACTGGCCGAGGACAAGGACGAATTGCTCGGCATTCTCGCGCACGATTTGAAAAATTATCTGGGCGGCATCAACATGAGCGCCGAATTGATGGGCGGACATATCAAGCGTTTCAACGACGAACGCCTGACGCAATTGTCGGACAACATGATTCGTTCGAGTTCCCTGGCGATGGCTTTCGTCAAGGAATTTCTTGCTAACTCCGCGGCGGATCACGGTTTTGTCTTGAAACCCTCCGCCGTCAACCTGGTTGAAGCGGCCACTGCCGCCGCCGGGCAATTTGAAGACGTCGCGCGTCAGAAAAAAATTAAAATCCAGACTGATTTCCCGTCAGAAGCCGTTGTCGCGCTTGCGGACTTTTCATTGTTCGACCAGGTCTTGAATAATCTGATTTCCAACGCGCTTAAATTTTCACCGCCGGGCAAACAGATTTTCATTTCCGTTCGTCCGGCGGGCAAGTACGCCGAATGTGTCATTCGCGATGAAGGACCGGGCTTCACTGACGAGGATAAAACCAGGATGTTTCGCCGTTACGGGCGTCTCTCCGCGCGTCCGACGGGCGGCGAACCGTCCACCGGTCTGGGTTTAAGCATCGTTCGCAAACTGGTGCAGGCCATGAAGGGCGAACTTTTGTGCGAAAGCCGTCCGGGAAAGGGCGCGGCGTTCACAATTCGTTTGCCGCGCCCGGCTCCTTGATGAAGTTGTCTGGAATAAAAATAAAAATGGATTGAATTCTTTTTGAAATGAAAAACGAATCTGTTTCGGAGCAAGACCGCCTTATTCGTGAAAATACCCGTCTGCGCGGCGATTTGCTCACGGTCGCCAGCCGCATCAGTCATGATTTGCGCGCGCCGCTCGGAGGCATCGTGAGCACGGGCGAAATTTTACGGGAAATTTTCGCGGAACAGGAATCTTCTTCGGCGGCATTGATAGAACCACTCTTCAGTTCCGTGGATGAATTGACCAGGCTCATCAAGAATGTGAGCGTGGTGGCAAAAGCGTCCGCCAAGCCTCGTGCAAAAGAAAAAGTTCGCATGGGTGAAATCGTTTCGGGAGTTTTGCAGCAACTGGAAAGCCGGACGTTAAAAAAGCACGCGACCATCATTGAACCCGGTTCGTGGCCGGAAGTTGAGGGCGTGGATTCGTGGCTGGAATTCATCTGGTGGAATTTTCTGGCGAACGCCCTGCAGCACGCCGGGGAATCACCGCGCATCGAATTCGGCTGGCGCGAGGAAGCCGGAAAAATCCAATTCTGGATTTCTGATGATGGCCCCGGCGTTCCCGCCGACAAGCGCGACAAATTATTTCAGCCGTTTGATTCGCTGCATGAACCGGACAGCAGGCAGGGACTCGGCTTGTCCGTCGTGCAACGATTGGTGGAGCTTCAGGGCGGCGATTGCGGCCATGAAGCAAATTCCCTAGGCGGCGCGCGGTTTTTTTTCACTTTGCCAAAGTTCACGCCTTGAACAAAACAAGATTCGCGTGGTCTTTGGAAAGCGCCCTTGTGGCGGAAATAGAAGTTGGTTCAATCGGAATTGAATTAAAAAATGAAAACAACAATTCGTCGTTTCGGAAAATTGTCCGGGCTGATGCTTGAACTTGCCATCGCCATCGCGCCGGAAACAAACGCGGATGAATTGACGTCCTCGCCGCCGGACGCGGCTGGAACAAATTCTGAAATTCTTGAATCTTACAAACAAATGAGCCTGGAAGAACTGATGAATCAAAAAGTCACTTCCGTGGCCAAAGAACCGGAACCTTATCTCGAAGCGCCGGCGGCGATTGAAGTCATCACGGGCGACGAGATTCACCGTTCCGGCGCTTCCAGCATTCCCGAAGCGTTGCGGTTGGCGGATAATTTGGACGTGGCGCAGTTGAGTTCATCGCAATGGGACATCAGCGCGCGCGGATTTAATCCCTCGGGCTTCAGCGACAAGCTGCTGGTTTTGATGGATGGCCGGAGCGTCTACTCGCCGCTTTTGGCCGGTGTGATTTGGAATATGCAGGATTATTTGCTCGAAGACATTGACCGCATCGAAATCATCAGCGGTCCGGGCGGAACGCTTTGGGGCGCCAACGCCGTCAACGGCGTCATCAATATCGTGAGCAAAAGCGCGAAAGACACGCAAGGGCTTTATGTGGAAGCGGGCGGCGGAAACTGGCTGGAAGATTTTGCCGGCGCGCGTTACGGCGGCACGCTGGCTTCAAATGTTTATTATCGCGTGTATGGAAAATATTTTGACTACGGCCCGGAAGTTTATGCCGATGGAACCAGCGCGCACGATTCGTGGAACCGCGGACAGGGAGGATTCCGAATTGATTCGGACGCTTCGGCGGACAATTTATTCACGCTGCAAGGCGACTTTTTCGGCGGCGACAATGATTCGACGCCGGGCGGCGAGGGAAATCCAGAGGCGGAAGGAACACAACTCGGCGGCGACATTTTGGGACGCTGGACGCACACGTTCGCGGAAGATTCCGACATGCAGTTGCAATTATATTACGACCGTACGCATCTGGCCGCGCCTTTTCAAGCCGCGCTTGGCGTTCCGGCCGGATCGTTGTTTGAAGACCTTGACACCGCCGATTTGGATTTTCAGGATCGCTTCCCGCTCGGCAACCGCAATAAAATCGTCTGGGGTTTGGGTTATCGCTTCACGCACGATTACGTTCAAGACGCGCCGCTGGTGGCGTTTGTTCCGGGAACGCTCGACCAGAATTTATTCAGCGGATTTCTTCAGGACGAAATCGAGTTGATGGAAAAAGTTTATCTCACAGTCGGCAGCAAATTGGAGCACAACGACTATACCGGATTTGAATACGAGCCGAGCGCGCGGATTCAGTGGAACGTCACCGACAAGCAAATGATTTGGGGCGCAATATCGCGCTCCGTCCGAATGCCGTCGCGCTACGACCGCGATTTGTTTGAGCCAAGCCCGTCCTACGGAACGTTTTTGGGCACGAGTAATTCCACTTTTGAATCCGAAACGGTCATCGCTTACGAACTGGGCTACCGCGCGCAACTCGGCAAAAAAGTTTCCACTTCGCTTTCGGCGTTTTACAACGATTACAACAATCTGCGGAGCTTGAATTATACGCCCACGACAATTTTGCCTCTCTATTGGGGAAATAATCTGGAAGGCGACACTTACGGATTTGAGTTGAGCGCGGACTATCAAATTCTCGGTTGGTGGCGTTTGCACGGCGGTTACGATTTGCTCAAGGAAACCATTCACCCCAAACCGGGACAAACGGATTTGGACAACGGTTTAAACGAAACCGCCGATCCCCAGCAGCAGGTTTTTCTGCGCTCGTCCATGGATTTGCCGTGTCGAACCGAATTGGACGCCAACGCGCGCTGGATTGACACCGTCCACAACAACAATGGACCGACGCCGGGAACTGTGCCGAGCTATTTCGAATTGGACACGCGGCTGGCCTGGGAAGCGACCAAAAACATCGAGCTTTCGATTGTCGGCCAGAATCTTTTGCAAGCTCAACATCCTGAAGCCGGTTTCCCGGGATCAACCCAAGAACAAATCGTGCGTAGCGTTTATGGGGAAATAACGTGGCGTTGGTAAAATGGGTCGGAAGCTTATGAATTTCCAAATCCAACGGGAAATGCCCCGCGCGCAACGCGCGTGGCTGTCCATTTTTCTATTTCTGGCCGCTGGCGCGCTGGCATTTGCGCCGCAAAAAACTCACGCGCAAACCGGCGCTTCGAGAGAATATCAAATCAAGGCCGCCTTTCTGTTTCACTTCGCGCAATTTGTCGAATGGCCGTCCGTGGATTTCACGAACGCGAACGCCCCATTTGTTATCGGTGTTCTGGGCGACAATCCCTTCGGCAACGCGCTGGATGAAATCGTCAAAGGCGAAAGCATTTCCAACCGCAAAATCACCGTCCAATACTCGCGCAGCGCGGAAGACTTGAAAAATTGCCAGATTGTCTTCGTCAGCAAATCGGAAAAAACGCGGCTGTCCCGGATTTTGGCAGAACTGAATCGCAAGAATATATTGACCGTGGGCGAGTGCGACGGCTTTACCCAGCTTGGCGGCGTCATGAACTTTTACCTTGAAAACGACACGGTGCATTTTGAAATCAATCCGGACGCCGCCGCGCGTGAAAAACTGAAAATCAGCTCGCTATTGTTTCGTCTGGGAAAAATCGTTACAACGAGGCCAAAAAATTAGCCATGCTATTCCGAAATCCATCGCTCAAGCGCAAGCTGGTCGGAACCATCTTTAAGACGAGCCTTTCGGTTTTGCTGCTGACCTGTGTGCTGTTGTTTTATTATGAAATCCACAGCTACCGGCAGGCGACCGCGCGCAATTTGTCCTCCATGGCCGACATCATTGCGGCCAACAGCTCGGCCGTTTTGATTTTTAACGATCAAAATCTGGCGCAACAAATCCTCGCCGGTCTTCGCGTCGAACCCGAAATCACCGCCGCCGCGTTTTTTGACGATAATGGAAAGTTGTTTGCGAAGTATCCGGCGGCGCTGCCTGATTCCGCTTTTCCAACTTCGCCCGAACCGGGTGGAATCGAAATTCAGACGGCGCAATTGATGCTTTTCAAACCGGTAATGCAGGGGCAAAGCCGCGTTGGCACGCTTTTCCTGCAGGAAAATCTGAATCTGACCAGCCACTTGAAAGTTTATGGCCTGGTTTTGTTTTTGATTCTCGCCGGTTCGGGAATCTTGGCGCTGTTTCTTTCCAATTTTTTCCAACGGCAAATTTCCGAACCGCTCTTGAGCCTGGCGAAGGTTGCCAAGACGGTTTCCAAACAGAAGGATTATTCGGCGCGCGCGACGAAGACCAGCGACGACGAGGTGGGTGATTTGACCGAGGCATTTAATTCGATGCTCAACCAGATTCAAGCCAGCCATTCGGCTTTGAGCCAAAGCGAGGAGAAGTTTGTGCGCTTCATGCGTCATCTTCCGGGACTGGCGTGGATAAAAAATCGCGACGGACAATATGTCTATGCCAACGCCGCTGCGCAAAAAATTTTCGGCAAGGACGCCGAAAATTTATACGGGAAGACGGACAAGGAAATTTTTCCGCCCAAAACGGCCGAACAATTCCAACGAAACGACCAAATGGCGCTGAACAGTGATGTAGGCATTCAGGCCATTGAATCGCTGCAACACGCCGACGGTTCGGTTCATTATTCACTCGTCAGCAAATTCGCCATTCGCGGCGCGGGCAGCGAGACGACGCACATCGGCGGCATGGCCATTGACATCACGGAACGAAAAAATGCCGAGGAAAAATTGAAACAAGCCCACGAAGAAACACTGGCCGCGTCGCGTGCCAAGGATGATTTTCTGGCCGCGCTTTCGCACGAATTGCGCACACCTTTGAATCCTGTGTTGCTGGTCGCGAGCGATGCCGCCAATAATTCGCAATTGCCGGAGCAGACGCGCGCCAGCTTTGAAATGATCCGGCGCAATGTGGAACTGGAGGCCCGGCTCATTGACGACCTGCTGGATTTGACCCGCATCACGCGCGGCAAATTGTTGCTCGACCAGCGCCCGCTCAACATGCATGACGTTTTGCAGCAAGCCATTGCCACGGTGCGAATGGACGCGGAAAAAAAACAGATCGCGCTCGCGCTCGATTTTCGCGCCGACATACAGATCGTTTTCGGCGACGCTGCCCGTCTGCAACAGGTTTTTTGGAACGTGCTCAAGAATGCGGTGAAATTCACGCCGGACGGCGGGAAAATCACCGTCAAAACTTTTATGAAAGGCGACGCGCTTTTCATTAAAATCATTGACACGGGAATCGGGATGAATGCCGAGGAACTGGGTCGAGTCTTCGACGCTTTTGCGCAGGGCGACCATGCTGAAGGAGGCGCGCATCGTTTTGGCGGCCTGGGATTGGGACTGACAATTTCGCGGAAGTTGGTCGAGTTGCATTCAGGCTCGATTCATGCCTCCAGCGAGGGCAAGGGACGAGGAGCAACTTTTCAGATTCAACTTCCGCTCGCGCAAATTACAAAAAAGGACGGCACTTTGCCTTCTACAAAAAGTCCGGCGCGAATTTCGCCTTCCACTTTATCCGCGAGGGCAGACACGAATCCGCTTCGCATTTTGCTCGTGGAAGATCATGAACCGACGCGCACGGCGCTCACGCATTTGCTCGCTCGCCGCCGTTACGAAGTCGCGACCGCCGCTTCGCTGTCGGAAGCGCGCTCGGTTGCCGCGAAAGAAAATTTTGACGTTCTCATTTCCGATATCGGCCTGCCCGACGGAAGCGGCTACGACCTGATGGCGGAATTCCGGCAACGTTACGGCTTGAAAGGCATTGCCCTCACCGGTTATGGAATGGAACAGGATGTCGCCCGCAGCCAGAAATCCGGTTTCATGGCGCATTTGACCAAACCCGTGCGGATGGAATCCTTGGACGGTGCGCTCGCCGCCATTTTGGACGGCAAACCAAATTCAGTTGCTTGAAAAACACAATCTAATCTTAGACTTTACAGGAAACGTCAAACCAATTGAATTAACTTATGGATTTTTTAGTTATTGATGACGACAAGACATTTCGCGACGCGACCTGCTTCCTGATCGAAGAAGCGGAGCATTATGCGGAAGGCGTTGAATCCGGCCAGCTTGGATTGAGCGCGCTCAAAGAGGATAAGTTTGACGCCGTCCTGCTGGATGTAAATCTCGGCAAGGAAAACGGCTTGGATGTGCTTGCGGAAATTCAGAAGCAATTTCCACAGATTCCCGTCATCATGTTCACCGCGCAGGGCAGCGTGAAAACCGCCGTCGAAGCCATGCGGCGCGGCGCGGTGGATTTTCTGGAAAAACCGTTTCAGCGCGAGCAGTTCACGACGCTGCTGGCGCGATTGCAGCGGCTGAATCAAATGAGCCGGCGCATCGAACGGCTGGAACAGGAAATCACCGAAACCAAATCGCAAAATCCCGAACCGATTTTTGATTTAACCACGCCCGCCATGCGCGAGGTGATGGAAATTTTGCTGCGCGCGGCAAAAACGCCCGCATCCATTTTGATTTTTGGTGAAAGCGGCACGGGCAAAAGCGTCGCCGCGCGCGCCGTCCACGAAAAAAGTCATCTCGCCGACAAGCCATTCGTCACTGTCAGTTGTCCGAGCCTTTCCAAGGAACTTTTGGAAAGCGAACTCTTCGGCCACGTCAAAGGCTCGTTCACCGGCGCAATCAAAGATCATTGGGGCAAAGTCAAGGCCGCCGAGGGCGGAACACTTTTTCTCGATGAAATCGGCGACCTGCCGATGGAAATCCAGCCGAAACTCTTGCGCCTTTTGCAGGAGCGCGAATACGAACGGCTCGGCGAAAACGTCACGCGGACGGCCAATCTCCGTGTCATTGCCGCCACGAACCGCGATCTCAAAAAGCGCGTGGCCGAAGGTTTGTTCCGTGAAGATTTGTATTTCCGGCTTAATGTTATTGCCGTTGAAATGCCGCCGCTGCGGTCGCGCGATGACGACTTGATCCGATTTGCCGAGCATTACGAGAAATTTTTCGCGGAACAGTGCGCGCGTAATCTCGCAGGCCTTTCTCCCGAAGCCATCGCGTGCATCCGCGCCTATTCCTGGCCGGGCAATCTGCGCGAACTGCGAAACGCCATCGAGCGCGCCGTCATCCTGACCAAACACAAAATGCTTTTTCCTGAAGATTTTCCCGCCGAACTGCGCGGCCAAAATCCGGCGGCGATTGCCGCCGGTGAAAAGCTGCCGCAAACCGGCTCACTGATTTCGTTGGAAAAACTTGAGGAAGCGCATTTGCGGAAAGTTCTGGAACAAACTCCCAGCCTGACGGAAGCGGCGGAAATTCTCGGCATAGACCAGGCGACGCTCTACCGCAAGCGGAAGAAAATCGGTTTGGAATGAAAGGGAAACTTGAACCACACGCGTAATTCGCAAGGCCGCGCAGGCTTGCGCTTTGCTTGCCGGCCAGCCAGCCGGTTTAACCGGCCAAGGCTTTTAGAAAAACCGGAAAAAAGGTCAGGTCAAATTGTTCTTCGGCATGCACAGGTAATTCACCCGCTTCAACCAGCCGCCTCACGATTTTTCTAAAACATACAACTTGATCTTCCGGCAGTTCAACGGGAATCATCTCGTCTTCTTCAGTGACCGCCTTGATGAATTCGCAAAAGCTAAAGATCGAAGCCACCTCCTCGGCCGTGACCCTTTTATACAACAAATCGTCCTTGAGCATCTGCCGCTCACGTTCAATGGCTTTGAGTATGCCTTTGGCTGGCAGGTCATCTATCATTTCAGCAAACGCTTCAAACAGTTGTGTTTTCATACAGACAAACATCCGTCGGTGAAATAATTTTTCTGTCGGTTTGATTTGCTGTCACATCGGAGGCTGGTTTGTCGTACTTGTCCCGTTGGGCGCGTTGTATTTGTCATCGAGTTCCTGTGCCATCTTAAAATGTTCTTGCAAGGTCGGCAGGGTTTTGTCGGCGAATTTTTTGAGTTTCGGATCGGATAAATTTTGCGACGCCGTTTCAAATTCGCTCACCGCTTGAGTGTGGTCGCTGACCATATCGCTGGCATACGCTTGATCGAATTGGTCGCCGGTGAGCGACTGTAAATGCTTGACGTCCTGATAATCCGACAGGTATGGCAAATTCGTCAGCGTCAGTGCCTCGGCGCCCTTGAGGCCATCGGGATTTGAAATCAACGGATAGCTCCAGTTCGGATCATCCGCCGAGAACGTATTGGTGGGCGGAAAACTCAACCCCTCGTCTTCTGCAATTTTCATCAGCTTCTTGTTTGCCTTGCTGTGATCCTTGACCATGCGCTTGGCAAATCTTTTTATATCGGCGTTTGTGCTTTCATTAAGAGCCATCTCGCTCAGGAAAACTTCCTTCATTCCACCCACAGCCGCATCGGAGACAAACTGTTGGGATGTCAGCGCCGGCGGTGGTTGGTTCGTGAAAGG
Organism: Candidatus Aquilonibacter sp.; assembly: GCA_035504945.1. Lineage (GTDB taxonomy): Bacteria > Verrucomicrobiota > Verrucomicrobiia > Limisphaerales > UBA11358 > UBA11358. The sequence continues at coordinate 11,791 of DATJRH010000033.1, forward strand.
CGTATTTTCGTCCGCAAAGACAGGAATCACGATGCTGGAAATACCCAGCGCAAAAACGATTTTATTCCAAATAATCGGTTTCATAACTTTATTGTAGTTTGAATTGTTAACAGCTAGTTGAAGATTTAGCTGGAAACATGCCGCCGTTAAATTTTCCATTTAGCGCTTGAGAATCAAAAAGGCGGATAATGTTTAATGCGAAATGCAATCAACGCGGCAAGAAAATCATGCGCTTTGCATACAGAATAACCTCAATTACGCCTTCGATTTCTCTTCACAGTCACTTTCAGGGTTTAACCTTGACCCAGTCTGAAATTGTTTTAGCTAGGTCAGTTTCGGTTTTTGTCGGCCGCACTTTTTTGCCGAACAAGATGTCGCCCGTTGAAACGGGTTTGCCGTAGTAGACAACATCGGCGTCGTTATCCGGTGAAATTGCGCCGCCTTTGATGACCACGCCGCCGTAAAGTCCGTTGCGGTTGCCATAAACCAGTACGGGGTATTTGGGTGAAGTCACATTGCTTTCCACACCGGAGCTTTGGTCGCCCGCCGTGCCGCTCGCTTCACCGCCAAAATCAATCGTCGCCCCGGTCAACGCCTGCGTTGCGTTTGTCGTCATCAACAGAATCACATAAAAATTCTGCTCACCTCCGGCTTGAAAACCGAGGCTCGCCTGCGTCGCGCTCACAAATGCCGCCGGGCTCCAGTCGCCGGAAGCGTCCTTCACCATCGCCAGACCGTTGCCGCTTTGATAGGCAAAACCGAAACCGGCCTTGGTGCAATCCAGCAAAATAATCCCCTGTGCCTTCTTCAAAACATCCGCCGGAACACGCTTGTCCGGCTCCTGCTGCATCGCCTCAAACTTTGCCGTTAATACGCGGATGCGGTTGTCCAACTCCGCCTGGTCAACGGCCAGGGCCGAGCCGGCAAAACTCAACAATATCAGAACAAGCATGATTGTTTTCATAAATTAAATTTTTAACAACTGGTAGAGCATTAAGCTCAAAATATGCCGCGGTTAAATTTCCGTTCCGCGCTTGAAAACGCAAAATACCGGATGACTTTTAGTGCGAAATGCAATGGAGGCGGCGAAATATCATGCGCTTTGCGGAAAGAGGGGGTTCGTTTGTCTGATTTATCTCTTCTAAGAATCCTTTCAAAACCGATGTGATTTGAGAGGCGCAATTTTGGGCAGCAAACTGCGGGGAAAAAATTACATTGGCACTTTTCCTGCGAATTCAAACAGGCGCATGAATGTGATCGCTTGCGAAACTTGCGGTTTGGTTCAGCAGCTTGAAAATGTGCCGCCACGCCATCTAGTTCGGTGTGCATGCTGTGATTCAATTCTTCAACGCCATCGTCCGAACAGTCGCGCGCGAACCGGGGCCTTGGCGCTGGCCGCGCTTTTACTTTATGTGCCGGCAAACATTTATCCAATCATAACCATGGAATATATGGGGCGTCACACGGAAAACACCGTGTGGGGCGGCGTCCAGGCTTTGTATCAGGATCATATGTGGTATGTCGCCATCATCGTCTTTGCCGCCAGCATTTTGGTTCCACTTCTGAAATTGATCGGATTATTTTTTTTAGTCATGAATCGCGGGTGGCGCTGGCAGAAAACACGCACTTGGGTTTATAAAACAATTTGTCAAATAGGCCCGTGGGCGATGCTCGACGTTTTTTTGCTGTCGGTGGTAGTGGCGTTGATCCGGTTTGGGCGATTTGCCACGGTAATTCCGGGGCCGGGAATTTACGCGTTTGCTTCAGTGGTCGTTTTGACAATTCTGGCTTCGTCAAACTTTGACCCGCGTTTGATTTGGAGGGAGGAAATCAATGAGCACGCTGCGACAATCTGAATCGGATTTGCCGAAGGCAAAAATCAGGAAGCAATCCAGATTTTCACTCGTCTGGTTTGTTCCGTTGATTGCGGCAATGGTCGCGGCCTGGCTCGTTTTCAATGAAATCTGGCAAGCAGGCCCACTCATCACCATCCAGTTTAACGATGGAAATGAGATTGTGGCTAATCAAACTATTCTTCGGTATCGCGGTGTGCGTGTCGGCACTGTCCGTTCAGTTGAACTAACACGCGACGGACAACACGTCGAAGTTCGGGCGCGTTTGGACCGGTCGGCTGAAAGTCTGGCCCGCGAAGGCTCCCTGTTCTGGATTGTGCATCCTGAATTCGGCACGGGCGGCTTGCACGGCCTGGAAACCATTGTCTCGGGACCCTACATTCAAGTGGAACCGGGCAATGGCGGGAAACAAACAAAATTCATCGGCGCGGAAGAGCCGCCCATTCTTAAAACTTCCGAAGGCGGAGTGGAAATTATTTTGACCACGTCAAATCTCGGCGAATTGACCGTTGGTTCGCCGGTTTATTATCGCGGTATCGAAGTCGGTTCAGTGTGGTATTTTGAGCTGGGCAACGATTCAACCGCGGTCAATGTTCATATTTTAATCGAAACAAATTTTGCGCCCCTGGTGCGGGCTGATTCGGAATTTTGGAACGCCGGCGGCATTAGTTTCCAACTTGGATTGTTTTCCGGACTCAGTATGAATGCGGAAACGGTCAAATCGTTGCTCATTGGCGGCATCGCCTTTGCCACACCGTCGCCGCCCGGAATTTTGGCGACGAATGGCAGCATTTTTCCGCTCAATGAAAAAGTGGACGACAATTGGCTCAAATGGTCGCCAGCCATTGGCATTACAAATACCCAGATCAAACCATCGCAAAGTCCGCCTTCATCGTTTCTATTGAACAGTGCTTTGCCTGATTGAAGCGCCCGCTCGTGTTTGCCGGCGGTAAATGTTTTCACTGCCGGCATTTCATTGATTGCGACAGCCGCCTTGCCTTTGACGAGTGACGCTGCGCGCTGAAAACTTCTGACGAAGTGGCTGAAACTTTTCGGCGAATATATTTTCGGCGAATACAAATACGAACGCTCGCTTTCCAGCCGCACGATCGAAGATTATCCAGCCAACACCGTCAGCGGCGGCGAGGAATGGGTTTTCTAAATTTTATCGCTGCCCATACGCGCTGACACCGCCGAAACCTATTTCGACTTTCTTGTATGCGACCATTAAGGCGTCGCTGGATGTTATGGTGTGAACTGCAATCTGCACGAAGTCCATGATCAAACGGTGCGATTTGCACGAATTTCAAATCCAAAAATGTAGAATTTGCAAGCGGCGCGCGCGGCATCGGGTTTGCTCAAAATTGGCCAAATGCTCGATAACCTTGCGTATTTGGAGTCGCTTTACATCGGTTACCGGCGCAACCCGCAATCGGTGTCCGCCGAATGGCGCGACTATTTTGAAGCAGCCGGTAACGGAAAAGGCCCGCCGCGATTTTCCCCTTCGTTCAGCCCGCGCAGCGTTTTCAACCCCGCGCCGCCGGCTTTTTCACTGATTGCACCCCGGCTTGATCCGCGCACGGCGGGCATCCGCGAGCGGCTGTATGAATTGATCCGTAACTATCGCGTGCGCGGCCACATGATCGCCGCCGTGAATCCGCTGGACGTGCCGCGCCCGCAAATGCCCGAACTCGAACCCGATTACTACGGCTTCACCGAAAGCGAATTGGATTTGCTCATCAATTGCACGACGCTGCCTTATGACGAGCCGCTGACCGTTCGTGAAATTTTTCAGCGTCTGCGAAACACCTATTGCCGCTCCATCGGCGCGCAGTTCATGCATATCGGCGAAGCTGCCGTCCGACAATGGCTTCAGCACCGGATGGAAATTTCGCAAAATCATCTCGAACTTTCCCGCAACGAACAGCTTCGCATCCTCACCCGGCTGACCGACGCGGTCATCTTCGAGGAATTTCTCCGCAAAAAATTCCTCGGCGCGAAAACTTTTTCGCTCGAAGGCTGCGAAACGCTCCTGCCGCTGCTCGATCTGGCCATCGAAAAGGCTGGCAGTCAGGGCGTGCGCGACATCGTCATCGGCATGGCGCACCGCGGGCGGCTCAACGTGCTCGCTCACGTCGCGGGAAAAGATTCCTGCGACATTTTCCGCGAATTTGCCGACGTCGAACCCGAACTCCGGCAGGGCCGCGGCGATGTGAAACATCATCTCGGTCACAGCGGTGATTGGACGACGGCGGACGGGCGCAAGATTCACATCTCGCTTTGCTTCAATCCGAGCCATTTGGAATTTGTGAATCCGGTCGCGCTGGGCCGCGTCCGCGCGCGGCAGGACCGCATCGGCGACGCCGAGCGCCGCGAAGTGCTTTGCCTACTCATTCACGGCGACGCGGCGTTTGCCGGCGAAGGTATCGTTCAGGAAACGCTCAACTTGAGCGAACTGGCCGGCTACACCGTCGGCGGAACGCTTCACGTCGTCGTCAACAATCAAATCGGCTACACGACCCCGCCGGATGAATACCGCTCGACCGCCTACGTGACCGGCGTGGCGCGAATGTTGCAGTCGCCGGTTTTCCACGTGAACGGCGAAGATCCGGAAGCCGTCGCACAGGTCGTCCGGCTTTCGCTGGATTTCCGCCGCGAATTTCAAAGGGACGTTTTCATTGACATGTATGGCTATCGGCGCTTCGGCCACAATGAAACCGACGAGCCGTCGTTCACGCAGCCGGTTTTGTATCGCGAAATCGGGAAACGCAAAAACGTCCGGGAAAATTATTTCGCGCATCTGGAAAAATTAAGCGAAGTGAAGGCGGAGGAAGCGGAAAAAATCGCGCGCGAACGGCGCGACAAACTGGAGCGGAAACTCGCCGCCGCAAACCGGAATGGCGCGGTCGAATCCAAGCCGCCAGACATCTGGCGCGATTACACCGGCGGTTCTGAACCGGCTGGCGAACCGGATACGGGCATCACCGCCGAAAAAGTTTCCGAATTGCTCCGCAAACTTTGCGATGTGCCCAAACATTTTCATTTGCATCCAAAACTGGAGCACGGCCTCCAACGACGCCGCGAAATGGCCGAAAGAAAAATTCCGCTCGATTGGGCGGCGGCGGAGGCGCTCGCGCTGGCTTCGCTCGCCTCCGATGGAGTTCGCATTCGCTTGACCGGCCAGGACACGGCGCGCGGCACATTCAGCCATCGCCACGCGGTTTTTTACGATCACGAAGACGGCCATCCATTCGTGCCATTGCAACATCTGTCAAACGAGCAGGTGCCTGTGGAAATCATCAACAGCCCGCTTTGCGAGGCCGGCGCGCTCGGATTCGAATATGGCTACAGCCTGGATTGTCCCAACGGACTGGTGATTTGGGAGGCGCAATTCGGCGATTTTGTCAACGCCGCGCAGGTGATCCTCGACCAGTTCATTTCCAGCGCCGAGGACAAATGGCAAAGGCTTTCTGGGCTTGTTTTGCTTTTGCCGCACGGATTTGAAGGCATGGGGCCGGAGCATTCCAGCGCGCGCATCGAACGCTTTCTCGAACTGGCCGCCGAGGACAATATTCAAATCGCCCAGCCGACGACGCCCGCGCAGTATTTTCATTTGCTACGGCGACAGGTTCTTCGCAAATGGCGCAAGCCGCTCGTCATTTTCACGCCCAAAAGTCTTCTGCGTCATCCGAAGGTCATTTCACCACTGGAAGATTTTTTGAGCGGACATTTTCAGCGCATTTTGCCGGACAATCTGGAGGCGCAAGCCGCGAAGCATGTTTTGCTTTGCACGGGGAAAATTTATTACGAACTGGTGGCTTATCGCGAAGAAAACAAACATGACGACGTAGCCATCATCCGGCTCGAACAGCTTTATCCGCTGCGCGCCGGATTGTTGGAGCAAATCCTGGCGTCTTACGCAGACGGCACGCCGGTTTTGTGGGTTCAGGAAGAGCCGTTCAACATGGGCGCGTGGCACTACCTGCATGAAAAGTTCGGCAAACATCTGTTTGGCCGGTTCCCCTTCGCGCCGATCAGCCGCCATGAGTCGGCAAGCCCGGCGACCGGTTCGTCCGGGGCGCACAAACAGGAGCAGCGGCAGTTGATCAAGCGGACGTTCCATGAGCCGGAAAGAATTTCGGAAACATCACAACAACCAAAGGAGAAAGGAAAATTATGAGAGGATTTTTCAACGGCCTGATTTTCGGAATTATTTTGGGCGCGGTCGGCTGCTGGTTCATTCAAAAAAAGGCCAACGAGCATCCCGAAGCGCAGCAACATTACGAACAATCCGCCGCGCAGGCGCTCACCAATGCGGTCGTGGCGGCACAAAACACCTCGGACGCCCTGGCGGCCAAACTCGACCCGCTTGATTTGAACACCGATGAAATCAAGAAGGAACTTGCGCAAACGGGCGAAGTCATCCGCCGAGAGGCACATGATATCGGCGCGGCGGCAGTGAACGCCGCTTCGGACGCGCGCGCAGTGGCGGAAATCAAGGCCAAATACGCCATGGATCCGACGCTTTCTGTGTGGAAAATTTCCGTTTCGTGCCAGCAAGGCCACGTAATACTTTCAGGAACCGTTTCCTCGCCGGACGACATCGGCCGGGCCATCACGCTTGCGCTCGAAGCCGACAGTGTGCGCGACGTGACTTCCACTTTACAGGTGAAACCGAATCAATAAAAAACGTCTGCCATGCCCATTGAACTGAAAATTCCAAACATTGGCGAGTCCATCAGTGAAGTGCAAATCGCGGAATGGCTGAAGGCCGACGGCGATGAGGTGAAGAAGGACGAGAATATCGCGATGATTGATTCGGAGAAGACGACGTTGGAATTGCCGTCGCCCGAAAGCGGGCGGCTGAAAATTTTGCATCCAGCCGGCGACACGGTGAAAATCGGTGAAATTGTCGCGCGAATTGAGACGAATGGCGCGCCCGGAAAATCCAAAACCGGGGAGGCCGAAACGGCAAAAGCGGAAAGCGGAAAGCGGAAAGCGGAAACGGAATCAAAACGTCCTGAGAAAAAAGAACCTCCGAAAAAGGTCACCGAACCCCAAAAGGAAAAATCTCCCAAACCTGAAAACGAGCAGCCTGAGCAAGAGCCTGAAGCCGTTGAACAAAAACCGGGAGTTCAAGAAGCGAAAACTGAAAGGGAAGTTTCACCGCCGCCAGCCGCAAAAACCATTGTTGGCCGCGAAGAGGAAGTTATTCCAATGACAATGCTACGCCGGACGGCGGCAAAGCGGCTCGTCGAGGCAAAACAGCAAATGGCCATGCTCACGACATTCAACGAAGTGGACATGAGCGTGGCGCGGGCTTTGCGCGAAGCCAACCAGGAGGCGTTTCAAGAGCGTTATCAAGTCAAGCTCGGTTTCATGTCGTTTTTTGTGAAGGCGGTGATTGACGCGCTGAAACAATTTCCGCAACTCAACGCGGAGATTCGCGGGAACGATGTTGTTTATCGCAATTATTTTGACATCGGCGTGGCGATTGCCAGCGGGCGCGGATTGGTCGTGCCGGTGTTGCGGAGCGCCGAGCGGATGAGCTTCGCCGAAATTGAAAGGGCCATCGCCGATTTTGCGCGGCGCGCGAAGGATGGAAAATTAAAACCGGACGAGCTTGAAGGCGGCACGTTCACCCTCACCAACGGCGGCGTGTTCGGCTCGCTGCTCTCGACGCCAATCGTTAATCCACCACAGACGGGAATTTTGGGAATGCACGCGATTCAGGAGCGTCCGATTGCGCTTCAGGGACAAGTCGTTATTCACCCGATGATGTTTCTCGCGCTGACATACGATCACCGGATTGTGGACGGGCGCGAGGCGGTTTTATTTTTGCGCCGCGTGAAGGAGGCAGTTGAAAATCCGGCGCGGATGTTGATTGAGGTTTGAAAAATTCCCCGGTCGCAAACTGCAAGATAATCAAACGAGTTGTTGCACATTGCAATGTTCAGCGCCGCCAATGCGCCTGATTTTCGCGCGGCATGGGATTCGCTAAAACGAAATCAGAAAAAAACAACAAGTGTTTTTATGCCGGAACGAGAAACCATTGAAAGGGCGCGCGAAGACAAACGCGAGGGGAAATCGCCCTCGACTCAAGCGGGTGAATTTGTTCGCGAAGAATTTGATCACCTGCGCCAGGGAAAGCGCGGCGCGCGCTCGACGAGACAAGCCATTGCCATCGGCCTCTCCAAGGCGCGCCGCGCCGGGGTGAAATTGCCGCCGCGCGGAAAGGCGGGGTGTCAGGTGCCGTCCGACGTCACGCGCGGCGCGATTATTTGAAGGGACAAAGAAGCGGGGTCATTTGAAATTGCCGACAAAAAATATTCTATGAAAATTCTGTTGCTGTTTTTCTTTCTGACCGCCAGCGCCCAAGCGATGGATCGCTGGACTGCGCTGGCCATGTTGGAGAGCGGCCGCAATGACCGCTCCATCGGACGAGCAGGCGAAGTCTCGCGTTACCAAATCCGCCCTGAATTTTGGCCGGGCGGCAATCCGGTTGACTCCCGCGTTGCTTTGGCGAATGCCCGGCGCATCATGGCCGAGCGCGTGGCGGCGTTTGAACAATCCCATGGCCGGGCTCCGAATGATTTTGAATTTTACGTTCTCTGGAACGCGCCCGCGCAAATCAATCACCCGGATCGCGCCGTTGCCGAGCGCGCCCAAAGGTTTGTGAATCTAGTGGTTTCCGGCAATCCAAGTGACAACACTTGATAACTGAAACTGCAATAAATCATAAGTGCAACAGGGAATGATTAATTTTCAGCCGTGAAGAATCATTTCGTGCGCGTGTCCTGCTAACTGATTGGTAACGGATTCATTTCCATTCCCCCTACAGTTTCCCCTACACCCACCCCTTCACCTTTCGCTCTCTTTAGCTGGCCTTCGCTCGGTTTGCATCTTCGTCGGCGGCAGCACAGACAACTTGATTCGTTGATAGGCCCCTCGCTTTTTATCTTCGGGATGCGGCTCAATCGCCAGCACCGTGATGTCCCGCTTATCCGGCCCATACGCCCAAAATATCCTTCCGGCAGCCGGTGTTCTGTTTTCCAGATAGGACTGGAAAATCTTGATCCCGTATTTGCGGGTCAAATCGTCAATTTCGTGCGAGGCCAGGCTGTTGTGTCGGGGATTTTCCGCGAGATAGCCGAGCGCCTTGACCAGCTTCTTGAAAAACTTTTCTTCGTCCCTGTCCAGTTTCCCCTGCTGTTTGCGGGTTGAAAGGTCAATCCATAGTGCTTCCATCTCCGGCAGCCCCATGCGGATGTTGAAAGCCATTTGAACCTTTCAAGCCTCGGCGAAGGCACTCAAATCAATCGGTGCCGAAACCAGCCCCTTTTTCAAATTGGCGACGGATTTGTCCAGCATCTTGAGGGAACGGGCGGAAATGGCTTCGGGCGAAACCAGCACGCGCGGCTCAAGCAGGAAGCAGCCGTTTGAGAATGCCTTGACGTGGAAATACTTCGTTTTGGCGTTGCGCAGGCTGATTCGTTTCTTCGCGTCGGCGGCCACATCGTAATCTTCGACGACTGCGGGGCGTCGTTTTTGTTTGGAGCGTTCAAGCGTTAATGTCGGCATGGTTTTAGTATGGTGGGATTTCCCACCATTGTCAAATGTCAATTTAATTTGCGTAATCTGAAAAAACGGGACAATTTTCCGAAGAAACAAAATTCACTCCAAAATGGACCAGCAACTGGAACAGCAGGGATTCGCAATCGTTCCCGATGTCCTCTCGGTTTCGGACCGAGAGCGATTGATTGACGCGCTCCAGGTGGTCAAGGGGGCGGGACGGAGGGGATTGCTTGGCCAATCTGCTGTTGCTCAATTCGCCCGCTCACCCCGGATTCTGGAACTGGTGCGCCTTTACACACATGTTTGACATTACTGGCTTTCAGTGCCGACGGTTCACTTCTCGGCAGCACCGGCGAGGACGGCATGGCACGAATTTGGGATGTCAGCCTGGAAACTCACAGCCCGGCGGAAATAAAGAATGTCCTTCAAAAAGTTTTGCCGCCATGACTGCAATACGACCCGGCCAACGGGTTTTCTCGACGATGTTTTGGCGGTTGATGTGATGCACGATGCATCCGCAGCCGTTTGTTGCAATTTGAACTGCCCAAAGTGCCCGGATTCGACATTTTATGCGGCCCGAATGGACCCCGGCTGGCTTCAACCGTCATCAGAATTGGTTGTGAGTCGTCGTAGGCTCGGAACAAAAACGCGGCTGTAGCCGCTAGGTTGTGTTTTTGGGTTGTCCGGCCGAAATTCCCGGTGTTTCCAGCCGCGCTTGGGCCGCTTTCAGGTTTTCCTCGATTTCAGTAAACCATCCGACGTCCTCGCCGCGCGCGGTCCTCGCTTCGCGGATCAGGCGGATGTTGCGCGCCGTCGTTTCCGGTTCGAATGCTTCGCGCACGACCGCGAGAGCCGCTCCGCAATAATCCTGCGCTTCGTTCACGTTGCGGGCGAGGACGGCCAGTTCTAGCAAGGTGGCTTGGTCCCAGTAATCGCCATTGGCCTTGGCGCGCAACAACGCCGCGTAACGAACGACCGGCAACATATCGGCCTGCGCCGGGTCGGGCTTCTCCTGCAATTCCATCAGCGTTACCGCGTTGATGCCGGGATACGGGTCACGCCAGTCGGTTTCAAAGCCGGCGCGATACGCTTCGATGGCGCGCTTAAGAAATCCGCGCGCTTCCATCAGTCGGCCGCCTTTCCTGGCATTTTCCCAGCGGTCTTTATAGACCCGTCCCAGCAGTCCGTTCGTCTCGCTGCTCTGGCCAAATTTCTCAATTGTCTGTTTGAGCACCTGTTCGGCGTCTTCAGATCGGCCAAGCCGGTTGTAAGCGAAGGCGAGTTGCTCCTGCACCATCCGGGTGTGTTGCAACGCGCGTGACATCCGGCCGTATAGGTCCACCATGTCCTGAAAAGCCTTTACGGACCGAAACGACAGGAACAAGTCCACCACGATGCCGGCTTCAACATTCTGGAGGCTGGAAAATTCCGCGGCCAAGCTGCGCACCGCGTCCTTCCCCTCCTTGTGCGCCATCGCCAACCGCTTCTTGTATTCGCGCGAATAATTCACTTGATCACGGAACAGGTCCGTCTTTTCGTGATCCACCACCACCCGCGGCATGTCGGCAATGAGCGTGAAGATCGGGCTGTCATCGTGCGGGTCCTCGTTTGCGGCCTGCAAACGCCGGACGATGTTTTGCTGGTCATCCTCGGGATTGGCCAGCTTGCCGGTCACATCCAGACGATAGGGAATGCCCCGCAACAGCGCGATGTCAAAGGGCAGGGCGGTGCCCTCCGCGAAGAGCAGGACGGTGCTGCGCGGCCGGACGGCGTGACGGATGCCCAGTTCATAATAAACATTTGGGTTGGCACCCGTCACGTCGGCCACGGCGAACTCGCACAGCATCAGCCGCTCATACATCGGCTTGTGGATCGTCCCGCACACCTGCTCCTCATCGGCGCGAATCGGCTCCAATCCCGCCGCCGCCGCCGGCGCGATGATCTGCTGATAAACGGCATCGAAATCAATCAGCCGGCCAGTCCCGTCGTGCTTGCGCCCGAACGGCATGAGCACAAAACACAGCGGCTTCATTGGATGGGTTGTCGCTTTCACCGGCACAGAAAGTAAATGCAAGTGTCAATTCGGGGAAGTTCAAATTCCAAATTGTCGGCCACCGGCTCACGATTGGTTTTGGATGTTGTCGAATCGCGAAACATTATCTCTTCTTGACGATTAGGCGGAGTTCTGATACCAGCCTCTCTCGGAGAGTTCACCGGTGAACCGTAAGGATTAGATGAAAATCATCCGCATCTTCATTTCTTCGCCCGGCGATGTGGCCGAGGAACGTGAGCGGGCGCGGCAGGTGGTGGAGCAGTTGCGTCATCGCTACGCCGGGCAATTCGACCTCAAGCCGGTGTTGTGGGAAGACCTGCCCTTGCAGGCCGACATGTCCTTTCAACAGGGCATTGATGCGATTCTGTCAAAGGACCGGGGCATCGATATAGCGATTTTCATTCTCTGGTCCCGCCTGGGTTCCCCCTTGGGCGCGGTCATCCGCAAGCCTGATGGTTCGTCCTACCGCTCCGGCACCGAACGCGAGTTTGACCTCATGATGGCCGCGCGGGAACATAGTCAGACCAGCACACCCAAAATTCTGGTTTATACGCGGAATGACCCTGTGACTTTTCTCGAGCGTCTGCGGGGCAAACGCGTCGAAGAGCAGCACGACTTGATCAGCCAAAGAAGGGAGGTGGAGTCCTTTATACAGGAGAATTTTCGTGACTCCGCCACCGGCACCAACATCCGCGCCCATCTTGACTTTGACCATCCGGTAACTTTCTCGAAGCGATTGCGGATTCATTTGCAGGAAATCCTCGATCCACAGGCGGACGATATTACGGTTGAGCCCGTATGGGACATTGCCAAGCTGGGGTCACCCTTTCGTGGGCTGGAGGCATATGAGTTCATTCATAATTCCATTTTTTTCGGACGGGAGGACGAAGTGCTGGAGGTGCGGCGTGCGTTGCAAAAAAAGGCGCAGGAAGGCTGCGCGTTTGTTTTGATCTCCGGTGCCAGCGGCAGCGGCAAGTCGTCGCTGGCCCGCGCGGGTGTTTTACCGGCCATTGTTGAAAACGAGGTGGACAGCACACTGCCCGGCTGGCGCTTCGCCATCTGCACTCCATCCCAGTTGGGCGGAAATCTGTGCCACGGTTTGGCCCGGCTGCTCTGCTCCGAAGGCGTGCTGCCGGAGTTGAAAATTGCCGGTGACTCAATCAAAGTCCTGGGCGAAGGTTTTGCCACGGCTCCCAAGTTGACGGTGGATCAAAGCCTGCGCCCGGCGCTGATGCGGGCAACACAGGGGAAAACAGGCACCATCCGGCTGCTGCTGCTGATTGACCAACTGGAAGAGCTTTTTACTGACAAAGGCGTTGATGATCAGGATCGCGAGCAGTTTGTAGCCGCATTGGAGTCGCTGGCGCGCAGCGGCCTCGTTTGGGTGCTGGGCACAGTGCGGAGCGATTTTTACCAACACTGTCAGCAGTTGCCGGTGTTGATGCGGATGAAGGAAGGCCCGGGGCAAGTTGATCTTTTACTACCGACGCCGGATGCGTTACGTCGGCTCATTGTGCAACCAGCCCGGCTGGCGTGTTTGACCTTTGAGGAACGGGACAGCGTTTCCTTGGCGGACCGAATATTAAACGACGCCGCTGCCCACACCGAATTATTGCCATTGGTTTCTTATCTGCTACGCGAACTCTTTGAGCAGCGAACTCCAAAAGGTGTGCTGCCTTGGGACACCTACCAGCAACTCGGCGGCGTGGAAGGCGCCCTCGCTAAACGTGCTGAAACCGTGTTTTCTTCTTTGCCAGATTCAGCCCAACGTGAACTTAATCATGTGCTCCGCGCCTTGGTCAGTGTCAGTGGCGATGACGAGGAGAGCGTCGTCCGGCAACGGGCACCTTTGGAAATGTTTCGACCCCACGAACCGGCGCGAATCTTGGTGGACCGCTTCGTAGCTGAGCGTTTTCTCGTGACTGATGCCGGTGTGGACGGCAAAGGAAGCGTGGCGGTGGCCCATGAGGCGCTGTTGCGGGTTTGGAACCGGGCGGCACAGTGGATCACGGATAACCGCGAATTTTTGCGCGTCCGAGCGCGGGTGGCGGCACGGATGAAAGAGGGAAGCCGTATTCTTGATGGCGATCCGCTGCTGGAAGCGGCGCGGTTCCATCTGGCCAACACACCGGAGGGATTTACGCCAGAACTCCAGGCCTTTATTGACGATTCGGTGCGTGCGGTGGAGCAGGCCAGACACCGACGGGTGCGGCGGCTAAAGATTTTGGTGGCGGGCTTTGCAGTTTTGGCGGCGGCAGCCATGCTGGCAGGCATTTGGGCCATCAGTCAGAAGCATGAGGTGGTTCAAACCTTGTCCCAATCGGACTTTTTGCAGGCGGAGCTGCTTTTAGCGGCAAACAACCAAGACGATGCACTTGCTCATTTATCGCGAAGTTTGTCTGCAAATCCTGGTAATGAAGGGGCTTTAATTCGCCTTGCGACATATTTGACCGAACACTCATGGGAAGTGCCCACTTTGATCTTGAAACACAACGGTGCGGTCTGTTCCGCGCAATTCAGTCCGGATGGCAAACGAATTGTCACGGCCTCGTATGACGGGACCGCCCGGGTTTGGGATGCGCAGACGGGCCAGCCGCTGACCCCGCCGATGAAGCACAACGGAGCGGTCATTTCCGCACAATTCAGCCCTGATGGCACGCGAATAGTTACGGCGTCTTACGATGGAACCGCAATGGTTTGGGATTCACAGAGCGGCCAGCCTCTCACCCAGCCCATGAAACACGAAGGACGAGTTGTTTTCGCGCAATTTAGCCCGGATGGCACGCGGATCGTCACCGCCTCCTGGGACAACACAGCACGGGTTTGGGATGCGCAAACGGGCCAACCTCTTACCTCGCCGATGAAACATGATAGTTGGGTCGTTTCCGCACAGTTCAGTCCCGATGGCAGGCGGATCGTCACAGTTTCAGGCAACACTGCGCGAGTTTGGGACGCCCGGACCGGCCAGCCACTTACACCGCTGATGGTGCATAAGGACAGGATCCTTTCTGCGCAATTCAGCCCGGATGGCAAGTGGATCGTTACCGCCTCCTATGACAGAACCGCCCGGGTTTGGAACGCGCAGACGGGTCAGCCGTTGACTCAACCGCTAAATCACGGTGGTCCGGTAAATTCCACGCAGTTCAGTCCGGATGGCATGCGGATTGTCACCGCCTCGTATGACAGAACCGCCCGGGTTTGGGATGCGCAAACGGGCCAGCCGCTGACGCAGCCGATGAAACACAATGATTGGGTCTTTTCTGCAGAATTCAGTCCGGATGGCAAACGGATTGTCACGGCTTCAGTGGATGGAACCGCGCGGGTTTGGGATGCGCAGACCGGTCGGCCCTTGATGGCCGAGCCGATGAAACACAAAGATGTGGTCTGTTCCGCGCAATTCAGTCCGGATGGGAAAAAGATTGTCACCGCCTCGTGGGATGATACCGCGCGGGTTTGGGATGCACAGACCGGCCAACCCCTGACCGAGCCGATGAAACACAGTGCTGGGGTTCTCTCCGCACAATTCAGTTCGGATGGTAAGTGGATCGTCACTGCCGCAGCCGATGGGACCGCCCGGGTTTGGGATGCGCAGACCGGTCAACCCCTGACCGACCCCCTGGGACATATACGCAACGGCGGACCCGTTTCCGCTTCCGCGCAGTTCAGCCCTGATGGCAGGCGGATCGTCGTGACTTCAGAGGACTATACCGCGCGGGTCTATGATGTTGCCCCCGTCTCATCAAAATTTCCAGATTGGCTGCCACTGCTGGCCCAAGCGATTTCCGGCTATACTTTAAATCAATACAGCGTGCTTGTGCCGACCAAACTGGATCGGGCACAGACGCTCAAGGAATTGAATAAATCACCGAGTGATGACGATTGGACGGTTTGGGGGCGTTGGTTCTTGGCCGATCCCGCCACGCGCACCATTTCACCTTTTTCCCAAATGACCGTTCCGCAATACACCGAGGACCTCGTTCAGGAAAACACTACTAATTCGTTGAATGAAGCCGAACCGTTGGCCTTTGGAAACACAAATTTATTGCAACAGATTTTTGCAGCGCGCCAGACACTTGAACAAGGAACCAATTCACCGGTGCAACATTAAATAACACAAGCATGACAACCGAGTTCAAATACTGGGCGTTTATTAGTTATAGCCATCAAGACAATCGCAAGCATGGCAATCTCTGGGGTGATTGGCTGCATGACGCGGTGGAAAACTTCAAAGTGCCACCGGAACTGGTCGGCAGACCCGGTCGTTATGACGAGCCGGTTCCCGCCCGGTTGTTTCCCGCTTTTCAGGATGAAAAGGAATTGCCGACGAACGCCGATTTGGGCGTGGCAATCAAGGAAGCTTTGGATCAATCACGTTATTTAGTGGTGATTTGTTCTCCCCGTTCGGCGAAGTCCATTTACGTCAATCAGGAAGTATTGGAATTCAAGCGACTTGGCCGCGCCAACCGGATACTGGCCATCATCGTTGACGGCGAACCCAACGCGAGCGAGCCAAGCAAGGGCTTCGATCCGGCGTTGGAATGTTTTCCCGACGCGTTGCGCCATCCGCTGGGAGCGGATGGCAAATTGGATTTGACCCAGCACACCGAGCCGATAGCAGCGGATGTTCGGGGAGCCGATGGGAAACGTATAATCATTGTTGATACAGACTATTCGGTGCATATCCGAAATGCGCGAACAGGAGCAGTCCTCCACTAAATAATCAAAGATGCCAACCGAATTCAAATACTGGGCGTTCATCAGTTATAGCCACACCGACAAAAGATGGGGCGACTGGCTGCACGGCGCGTTGGAGACCTACAAAGTGCCCAACGCTCTTGTGCGCGGAGAAACACAACGCGGCGAACCGGTTCCGGCGCGGGTATTTCCAATTTTCCGTGATCGCGAGGAATTGCCCACCAGTGCAGATTTGGGCTCCGTCATTTCTGAAGCGCTAAAGCAAGCCCGCTACTTGATTGTTATTTGTTCTCCGCGCGCGGCGCAATCGCGCTGGGTCAATCAGGAAATTCTCGACTACAAAAAGCTGGGCCGGGCAAATCGAATTTTGGCCCTGATTGTGGCTGGCGAACCCAACGCCGCTGACTGCAAGCCGGGGATTCCGATTGAGTCGGAATGCTTTCCTGAAGCGCTCAAACATCCGCTTAGAACGGATGACCAACTGGATAAAATGCGGCGCACGGAACCCATTGCGGCGGACGCCAGACCGGACAAAGATGGGAAAACCAACGCCAAGTTAAAGCTTCTAGCTGGAATTTTGGGTGTCAATTACGACGACCTCAAACGCCGTGATGAGCAACGACGGCGACGGCGACAGCGGATTATGATTTCGGTTTGCACGGCACTCGTCCTCATTTTTGCAACGCTTGCTGGTGTGGCCGTCTGGCAATGGAAGGAGGCGGAGATTCAAAGGCAGGAAGCGCTCCAAACTTTGAGCGAATCTGATTTCTTGCAGGCACAACGGTTGATTACCGAAGATAAGGATGGCGATGCTTTGGCTTATTTGGAGCGCAGCCTTACTAACAATCCAGATAATAGCGCTGCCCTTGCGCGGTTGACGACGCTTTTGACCTACCGTGCATGGTTTCTGCCATCCCTAACCATAAAACTCAACGATGTGGGTTGGTCAACTCAACTGAGCAAGGATGGAAAACTTATTCGCACAGTTTCGGGCCAGGCCAACACCGTGCGCGTCTGGAACGCGCAGACTGGTCGGCCCTCGACCCAACCCATGAAACCGGATGATTTCGTTCGCTATTCGCAATACAGCCCGGATGGAAAGCGGCTCGTCACAACTTCAAACAACATCACGCGCGTGTGGAATGTGCAGACCGGTCAACCACTGACCGGTCCTTTGCAAATTGAAGATGGAGTTTGGTCAGCGTGGTTTAGCCCGGATGGAAAACGCATTTTCACAGCTTCAGCCACAACCGCCCGCGTGTGGGACGCGCAGACTGGCCAGCCCCTGACCGAAGAACCATTGGAATTTAACATTCCCACTGGTAGAGGAGTTGTGCTGTCAATCGGGCCAACACCTTCGACCCAGTTCAGCCCGGATGGAAAGCGGATTGTAACAACGTCGGTCAACGTAGTCCGAGTATGGGGTCTGGAGACCGACGCGTTGCCGGAACTACTGAAACAGGACAGCACCGTTTCGTCAGCGCAATTTAGTCCTGATGGAACGCGTATTGTCACGGCTTCGTTGGACGGGACCGCGCGAGTATGGAACGCCCAGACCGGCCAACAGTTGGCCAAATTGAAACATGGCGGTCCGGTCTATTCAGCCCAATTCAGTCCTGATGGAACGCGCGTTGTCACGGCTTCGCAAGATCAGACGGCGCGGGTGTGGGATGCGCGAACGGGCCAGCCGTTGACCGAACCCTTGAAACATGGCGGTGAGGTTCTGGCAGCGCAGTTCAGCCCGGATGGAAAACGCATTGTCACGGTTTCGGGCGATGGGGTCGCCTACGTTTGGGACGCACAGACCGGCCAACAGATATCCGAATTAAAACATGGATCACCATGGGTTACGCCATCACCAAAGTTCCTTCGGTCAACCGGCCAAACGCTGTCTGAATTAGAGCATGAAACTGAAATTTTGTCAGCTCAATTCAGCCCGGACGGAAAACGCATTGTCTCAACTTCACAAGAGGGGACCGCACCCGTGTGGAGCGCGCAAACCGGCCAAATCCTAACCAAATCTTGGATACTAGGAATGGGGGTTCGATCAGCTCAATTCAGCCCGGACGGGAAACGCATCATTGTTACAGATTCACCGGACTGGACCGTGTTCGTTTGCGATGCGCAGACCGGCGAACCTAAGACTCAAATTTTCACTGGCGACTCAATTACTTCAGCGCAATGCAGCCCGGACGGGAAATGGATTGTCACGACTTTGCAAGACGGAACCACACGCGTGTGGGACGCGCAGACTGGCCAGCCGCTAACCGAACTTATAGAACTTGGTGGCCCGGTTAAATCAGCCCAATTCAGTCCGGATGGAAAGTTCATTGTCACCGCTTCGGCAGACGGAACGGCGCGGGTGTGGGACGCGCAAACCGGCCAACCGCTGACCGAACCTATGAAACATGACGGTTCAGTTAACTCGGCGCAATTCAGTCCGGATGGAAAACGAATTGTTACGGTTTCGGGTAACACTGCGCGCGTGTGGGACATCGCCCCGGTGTCCGACCAATTCCCCAATTGGCTGCTGCCCCTTACCGAGGCGATTTCCGGCCAGTTCCTCGATGAGCAAAGCGTGTTGGAACCTACTAAACTGGATCGTGTCGCAACCATCAATCAAATCCGACGGGAATTGAACCAATCCTCCGACAACGACGGCTGGACAGAGTGGGGGCGCTGGTTTTTGGCCGATCCGGCAACACGCACAATCTCACCCTTTTCCAAAATGACCGTTCCGCAATATATCGAAGACCTCATTCAGGAAAACACTACCAACTCATTGGATGAAGCCGAATCGTTGGCCTTTGGGAACACAAATTTACTGCACCAGATTTTCACCGCGCGCCAGACACTTGAACCAAAAACTAATTCCCTGCCGCGCCCTTAAAACCTTTTATGCTCCCCGAATGGACAGTCGTTGGGTTCAGTGGTCATCGCCAGTTGGCCGACCCGAAGGCCGTGGCCGATGGCATTAGCAATGCCTTCGAACGCCTCGCGGCCAATCACGGTCCGCTTGCAGCGATTTCTTCGGCGGCGAGCGGCGCTGACACACTATTTGTGGAGGAAGTCGCGCGCCGGAACCTGCCTCATCTCATCATTCTTCCATTCGCTCAAAATCGTTTTCAACAGGATTTCAGTCCGGCGGATTGGCACCGGATTCTTCCATTCATCGAAAAGGCGACGCACGTTGAAGAAGTTGCCGGGGAAGAATCGAAGGAAGGTGCCTACATGGAAACGGGCATTGTGACGGCGGACAGAGCGGATGTAATGATATTCGTTTGGGATGGCAAGCCCGCCGCCGGTTTTGGCGGAACTGGTGACGTGGTGGATTACATCCGCGATTTGGGAAAACCGTTGGTCATCATAGACCCTGCTACCGGCCGGATTTCCGAAGAACGTCTTGATCAAATGCCGGCAAAATCCGTGCGAACGGGCTGGAACCAAAATCCGCGCCAATCGGTCGAAGAACATTTTCGGGAACTGGATGAAGCAGCCCAACTCCACGCGCCTCAATCGCGCGACCTCATCCTCCGAATCATTTTTCTTCAACTCCTCGCTTCGGCGATCGGATCCGTCGCCTCTGCTTTTGAAATTCAAGGCCGCTGGGATCAATTGCTAACCCTGATAGAATTTGTTTTTCTAGGTTTTGCTTTCATTTCATCTTTGCAACACCGAAAAAAGCATCAGAAATGGATGAAAAATCGGATTGCCGCCGAAATCTGCCGATCTTTCCTTGCCACGTGGCATATGCGGTGGCGCCCAGACCATTCACCAAAAATTTCGATTCAAGGATTTGACCGGCTTTGCGGAAATCTCTGGCTGATGCGTGTTCTCGATAAATCGCCACCACTGCCTTTAGAAACGGTTCGCGACCAATATTTGAAAGAGCGTGTGGAAAATCAAATCTCCTATTTTTCGCAACATAGCCGCCAATCGCGGCGGATTCACCAAAAGCTCAAAGCATTCGCGTTGTTCTGCACCGCGACGGCTACATTTCTTTCGATGCTGGTGTTTGCGTTTTCTGTTCTGAGAGATTTCGGCGTGGGTTCACACGTTCCGAATCCGGCTTTGACCATCCCCCAATGTCTGTCGCTGTTGCTGCCACTGGCGAGCGCGGCAATTTTTTCGTTGATGATTACACAGGATTATTCCCGTCGCTCCGTTCGCTATCGCGAAATGGTTTTGATGCTGGAAGACACGGCCAGGCGTTTGAAATTGGTGCGAACGTGGAACAGTCTGGCTCGTATCACCACGGAAACGGAGGAAGCCTTGCTCCAGGAAGTGGTCGAATGGCACTCGTTCCGGCAGTTCGCCGGCGAAGCAAATTAACAATGAAAGCCTCATTATGAAACGTATTCTATCACTGGACGGCGGCGGCATTCGCGGCGTGTTCACGCTGCAAATTCTGGCCAAAATTGAAGAACTGCTGCGACAGGAGCACAAGGATGGAAAGCTCATTCTGGATCGACCGAAGCAATCTCATGGGGATCTCGTTCTATCGGATGTGTTTGACTTAATCGCCGGCACCAGCACTGGAGCGATCATTGCGGCATTTCTTTCATGGGGCAAATCTGTCGCTGAAGTTGATGAACTCTATAGAAATCATGGTTCCGAAATATTCGCGCCCTCGACAATTATTCCCTGGTTAAAGGACCAATTCCGCGGGGGACAACTGCCGGGCACTTTGCTGAACCACTTGGCGGATTTAGTCCAACGCTTCAGGGCCAAATTTGACTCGAACGCCATTGAGAGTTTCTTTAAGACACGATTTACGGAGAAGGACGGTAAACCGGCGTTGCTCGGAACGGAACGATTGAAAACGTTCCTTTTAATTGTCATGCGCAATGGTTCGACGGGCGGCTTGTGGCCGGTCACGAACAATCCCGAGGCAAAATATAATCGCCGCCACCTGCCCGACGGAACACCGAATCCTGAATGTAATCTTGATTTTCCGCTTTGGCAGCTTCTGCGGGCCAGCACCGCAGCCCCTACATTTTTTCCGCCGGAAGAAATTCTGCTGGCCGGCAAGCCCAATCTGTTCATGGATGGCGGCGTGACGCCCTACAATAACCCGGCTCTGATTGCCGTTCTCACGGCCACGCTGCCCCCCTACTGTATGGGCTGGAAGGCGAAGCGCGAAGAGCTGCATATGATTTCCGTGGGCACCGGTTTGGTGCGCGCGCGAATGCCTGCTAAATCTGCCGCAGACATCAACCTGCTTGATCACATCAGACATATCGCTCCTGCGTTGATTGGTGCCATTGCATGGGAGCAGGATGCCGTGTGCCGCGTTCTGGGTGATTGCGTGCATGGGGAAATATTAGACCGCGAAATCGGCGCCCTGGAACTGCCAATCCTCCTATCCGGACAAGAACAAAAATTCACCTATGCGCGCTATGATCATCCCCTTGACGAAAAGCACCCGAGAATAAAGGAGCTGCCCGAGGGAGAGATCGCGCTGGACGATCTGAGAATGATTCCCTTGCTGCAAGAATTGGGAAAGGAATATGCCGAAGAGCATGTTCGTGTCGAACATTTTTATCCGCGCGGCATTGATTTTAAGCCTTGTCCGTGTAGCATAACGAGGACTTGATTTATGAAAACGTCCGCCAACCGCCGCATCCGCGTGTTTGTCTCCTCGACCTTCCGCGACATGGCGGGTGAACGCGACGCATTGATGACCCACGCGTGGCCGGAGTTGCGCCGCTTCTGCCGCGAGCGTCAGGTCGAACTGGTCGAGGTGGACTTGCGCTGGGGCATTGCCGAAGAGCAAAGCAAACGCAAGGAAACCCTCAAGTTCTGCCTTGATGAAATCCACGCCTGCCGCCCGTTCTTTATTGGCCTGCTCGGCGAGCGCTACGGCTGGACACCCGGTGATGACGCTTTCACCCTGACTTGCTCGAAGAACAGCCGTGGCTGGCCAACCTTCGTGGCCGGAGCGTCACCGAACTGGAAATGGTGCATGGCGTCCTGCGTGAGGAAAAGATGCACCAGCGCGCCTTTTTTTATTTCCGTGACCCAGCTTACGTCAATCAACTATCACCCACGCAACGTGTGGATTTCGTCAGCGAAAATTCCGAAGCGCAGGCCAAACTGGAAAAACTTAAGGCCAGCATCCGAAACGCCCAAGCTGAGCAGGTCTGTCATTTGCGGGAAAATTACTCCAACCCGCGCCAACTCGCCGATTTGGTTTTGGAAGATTTGAAAGCGGCTGTTGACACGGAATTTCCCAAGGAAAGCGTTCCCGATCCGCTCACGCGCGAGGCGCGCGACCACGACGCCTTTGCCGAAATTCGCCGGCGCACTTACATTGGTCGTCCGGATTATTTCGAGGCACTCGACCGCCACGGAACTGGCGACGGCGGACCACTGATGTTGCTGGGCGATTCTGGCAGCGGCAAATCCGCATTGTTGGCCAATTGGCTGGAACACTGGCGCAAGGCCCATCCGAACGATTTTATCTTTCAGCATTACATTGGCAGCACGCCCGACAGCGCGGAACACTGGCGCTTGATGACCCGGCTCCCCAAACATCTTTTTTTCGTTCAGCGGACGCGACCCGGACTTCCCTTCATTGATGGCGGAGTTTCTTTCATTGCATGGGATAACCTGCTATAATTATCGCAGAGAATCCCAATTACATCCCGACTGGAGAGGCAATACAGTCAAGAGATTGGAGCAGTCCGGGGCGTTGGTGTTTTTCCATAATCAATTTTCAGATTCCGAGAATATCGATACTGGAAATACACTGGGTGAGTTGCTGCTGGCGCTGAATCACAAGTTGCCGATTTATCTGCTGCGAGACAAAAATCTGCCTTGGTTAGACAGCAAGTTAAGCAAAATGAGTGAATTTGCAGGCCTCTCAAGTGGCAGCGAGGAGTATGATCCGAAAGGTTCTGTTTGGAAGATAATGTTACGTCGCTGGCTTTCAACGCCGACGGTTCACTTCCCGGCAGCACCAGCGAGGACGGCATGGCACGAATTTGGGACGTTGGATTGGAGAGCCGCAACCCGGATGAAATCAAAAGGCTGATAATGGAATGTTCTGGCACAGACAAGTCCACCAAGTGAAAACTTCAAAAGGTATTGAGCCGGTTCGCCTAGCGTATCCTCGGTTGTCTCCAAAAAGACAAAACCGCTGCGCCGGCCAAACGCTGACAATTCGATTTACAGAAATTCATTGCCACCCCTTTTTCCGGCGCGGCTGTCGCGTTCGCTGGTGATGATTGCGTAGAGTTTCATGGTGTATCGCTGTTGATGAACGAGAACGAACCTTTTCAGGCTTGCTTGAATTACTGGAAAATTATCCAATAGGTCACAATGGAAGTCGAGTTCAAATACTAGGCGTTCATCAGTTACAGCCATCAGGACAATCGCAAAGAGCGCAGAGAACGCGACTTATTACAGTGGGGCGACTGGCTGCACGGAGCGGTTGAAAATTTCAAGATACCTAAAGAACTCGCTGGCAAGGGCAAGATCGGTCCTCATGGCGAGCAAATCCCGGAGCGTTTTTATCCGGTCTTTCAGGATGAAAAGGAGCTTCCAGCATGTGCGGATTTGGAAACAGCTATTAAGAAAGCGTTGGAACAATCGCGTTACTTGATCGTGATTTGTTCTCCGCGCTCGGCCACGTCAATTTACGTGAATCAGGAGGTGTTGGAATTTAAACACATGGGGCGGGCGAATCACATTTTGGCCCTAATAATTGACGGTAGCCCAACCCACGGAAATGATTCCGTAGTAGAATGCTTTCCGCCAGCGCTACGCCACCCTTTAGGAAATGATAATAATTTGGACTTGAGCCGGCACGCTAGCCCCATTGCTCCCGATGTGCGGGATACAGATGGGAAGGAAATTACATTCCCGAACAAAGCATATCATCCCGGTTCGGAAGAAACATTCCCACCGGATTCAGCAGAGGAGAAATTAAGGAAGGCAAAACTGCGGATTATGGCGGGTTTGTTAGGAGTTGGATTTGACGACTTGGAGGAACGTGACAGAAAGCGGCAGTTGGCCGAGGCACGGGCACGAACGCGTCGATTGCAAAAATTAGCTGCCGGATTCGCAGTTTTAGCGCTAATTGCCACAGTTTTTGGGATCTTTGCTTTTCTCGAAAAGAGAGCGGCTCAGCGGAATTTGTTAGAAGCTCGCCAAAGACTGGCTCAGGTTTATCTCCAAAGCGCTGATCAGGCTTATACAACTCACGATGTTGCACGAGAGGTCGTATTCCTCGCACATGCTCATGCACTTGATGCTACCGCTGTCTCTGATTCGGTGGTGCAAGATTTGGCTGGACGAACAGCCGGTGCGCTATGGTGTATCCAATTGAAGACCCCGGCACACACACTAGCTGTATCGCATGACCAAAAGCGCATTTTTATCGGAACTGGCGACGGATTGATAACTGAATTGGAAACAACGACCGGCAAAGTGCTACGCCAGTTCGATACGCATCGTGGTTCAGTTTTAAGTGTTTCCATCTCTCCTGATGGAAATTACATCGCTACAGGCGGCACTGATGGCTATTTGCAAATATGGAACACTGCTACCGGGCAACTGGTCAAAGAATGGGCCGCACACAAACGGTTTGTTACCTGTGTCCTGTTCGGGCTGGATGGTCGCACCCTGTATTCGACGAGCGATGATCATACTGCCGTTGCGTGGAATGTTGCCGATGGAAGCGTAAAATATCGCTTACTGGGGCACATCGATGGTGTCAATTGCATTGCCATCAGCCCGGATGGCCAACTTTTGGCAACAGCTTCGGACGATCATAGTGCAAAACTGTGGCGGGCTGATGATGGAACTTTGGTGAGAACTCTGACCGGGCATCGGGATGAGGTCGACCGTGTCGTATTCACACCTGATGGATCCCGTGTAATCACTTCAGGAGGAGATGGAACCATCCGGGTTTGGGAAACAGCATCTGGTCAAGAAATCAATTCATTCCGAGGCGATGATGCTTCCATTACTGCGCTGGCTATTACCAAAGATGGTCAAACTGTGTTTTCGGGAGGGGGAGATGCGACGATTGGAGTGTTGGATTTAAACAGTGGTGAGGAACGATGTCGCTTGTTGGGATCCAATGCATGGATAAACGAAGTTCAATCACTTTTGGATGGTGAATATGCGGTTTCCTGTGGGCAAGACGGCCACGTTTGCCTTTGGGCCCTTCCGTTAGAGCAAGACGTGCGTGACTGGCATGGCCCGCAATTCATAGTGCGGCGAGCAACGTTTGCTACCGATTCAAAAACGGCTGTAACCGTCGGCGATGACCAAATCATTCGTTGTTGGAGCGTCCCCGATGGCAAATTGCTATCCCAATGGAAAGGACATGATGCACCGATAACAGCAGCAGTGTATTTCAACAATAACCGTTCGTTATTAACAGCCTCGCACGATGAGACAGTCAAGATAAGACTGTGGCAACTGGATTTATCCGACCTGGAGGCGAATGTCGAACCAGAAGCCCCAGATACACTTGTTCAAGAAGTCGAGTCGAGAACAGGATTGTCGTTGGTTCAAAACGGAATCGTTCTTTCTGCAAAAGGCCCGATTTCTGTTCCGACAGCCTCAAATTTGAATGAACACTCACGTTTGCGAATGCTCTTTGAGCAACTTGGAGAATAAAATTTTATACAATCATCCTGCCCGGTTTTCCGCGAGCAAATTTCTCAAAACAGAAAATTGCGGTTCCTTTAACAATGAACCGCATTCTTATCTTGCGCGTCGGTGGACGCCGCACATTTTACGCCGAAAGCCAGATGTCCATTCACACACCAGCCGGACGGGAATAGATTCGTCAAAGTGGACATTGTTGCCGAAAACACCGATGCCGAGGTGCTTAAAAGGGAATTTGGCTACGTGTTCGAGGAACAACGATTTTCCGATTTCATGGCACCTCAACGATGTAGATGAGTGCTGCACGATCGGAGAGGACGTGTCTGGCAATCTCAACGTCAACCTTCGCTCCGTGGAAAATACTTGTGGTTCTCCTGTCGAATTCCGGCAGGTCCTGATTCCGCCCATTTTCTTGTTATCGGTTGGTAGGTCACTTGTTTCCTCTTGTCGAAGATACAGAGGTTTTAGAGTTAATTTACAAGTAATTGAATACAAATAAGTTATGGCTCCAGAGGCAGGACTCGAACCTGCAACCACACGGTTAACAGCCGCGTGCTCTACCATTGAGCTACTCTGGAACGCAAATGGGAGCGTAATTTACAAGCCGGCACGCACGCGGTCAAACCGATTTCATCGCGACTTTTGGCAGCACGGACAAAAAAACGTGCTGCGCGCGGCTTGCGTGATGCGTTTGATTTTGCTTCCGCAATTCAAACACGGTTTTCCCGCGCGATCATAAACCCTTAGACGCTCCTCGTAAAAATCTTCGCCATCGCTAGCCCGGCCATAATAAAAAAGTCCGTCCGATTTGCCGCTCGCAAATTTCAGAGGCACTGTGCTACCGAATTTAATTGCGTCGGTCAAAACTGCCCGGACCGCGCGCCATAATTGTTTTGCCTGCGCGAATGTCAGCCGGTTCGCGGCCAGCTTGGGCGAAATGCGCGCGCGAAACAGCGCCTCACTTGCGTAAATGTTGCCCACGCCGGCCACCAGACTTTGGTCCAGCAATTTTACTTTGACCGGCTGGCGCGAGCGTTTCAGCGATTTCCAAAACAATTCTGGCGAAAACTTTTTGTCCAACGGCTCCGGGCCGAGCTTTTCAACCGGCGACAAATCCAAAGTCATCCGGCCGAAATAGCGTGTGTCCTCGTAAATGAAATTCCGGTTGCCTAAATCAAAAATGACCGCCGTGTGCTTCGGCAATCTTTCGTTTTTCAAAGCCACAAATATTCTACCGGTCATGCCGAGATGGCCGAGCAAAGTCACAGTTTCGCCGGGTGCTTTTGTCTGAAGCTGGAACAAGAGATATTTTCCGCGGCGCGACAAATTATTGAATTTTGCGCCGAGCAAAATCGTGCGAAAGCTTTTCGGCGAAGTTGGCTTGAGCACCCGGTCGCGCCGGACGCTCACGCCGCGGATGGTTTTTCCGCGCAGCAGCGGGCGCAAATGGCGCGCGAGCACTTCGACTTCAGGCAATTCGGGCATGAACTGCTTTCATTATCGCAAAGCCGCCGCTTTGCGCAACAATGCGACCACTTCCTCGTCGCTGGTTTGGGAAAAATTTTCGTAGTATTGCCCGACGGACTGAAAATCTAAATCTTCGTATAAAATTAAAATTTCATCAGCCACGCGGCGCAATCGTCCGACCGTTTGCGGCGAAGCGACCGGCGCGGCAATCACAATTTGTTTTGCCTTTTGCCGGCGGATGGAAACCGCCGCGGCTTCCGCTGTCGCGCCAGTCGCCAGGCCGTCATCCACGAGCAATATTATTTTCCCGTCCAACGCCGGCATTTTCGACAAATGAAACCGTTGGCGATAGTCGCGCAGCCGGATTTTTTCCTCGGCGACGACCTCGTCCAATTCAGCCTGCGGGATGGGAAACTCGAGCCGTGATTCTTCGTCAATGGAAACCACGTCCGGTTCGGCCAGCGCGCCGACGGCAAATTCGCGCTGGAATGGATGGCCGATTTTGCGGACGACCAAAACGTCCAGCGGCAGTTTCAATTCGCGCGCGACTTCGGCGGCGACCACCACGCCGCCGCGCGGCAGGCCCAGAACCAAGTCGGCAGCAAAGCCGCGTTCGCGAAGAAATTTGCCGAGCCGCCGTCCGGCGTCCTGGCGAGAAACGAATTTCATCTCTGAACGTCCGCTTATTTTGAAGAAATTCAACTGACGAGTGTTCCCACTTTTTCGCCCAGCACTACTCGCTTCAAATTATGCGGCTTGGAAAAATCGAAGACGATGATCGGCATTTTATTGTCCATGCAGAGCGAGAACGCCGTCGAATCCATCACCTTCAATTGCCGTTGTAGCGCGTCGAGATAGGAAATTTCCGAAAACCGTTTCGCCTTCGGATTTGTCTTCGGATCGCAATCATAAATGCCGTCCACCTTCGTCGCTTTTAAAATCACTTCCGCGCCGATTTCGTTGGCGCGCAGCGCGGCGGCAGTGTCCGTGGAAAAATACGGATTGCCCGTGCCGCCGCCGAAAATCACCACGCGGCCTTTTTCCAGATGCCGCACGGCGCGGCGGCGGATGAATGGCTCGGCGACCTGCGACATGGCGATGGCGCTTTGCACGCGTGTCGGGCATCCGAGTTTTTCCAGCGCGTCCTGAAGTGCGAGCGCATTGATGACCGTCGCCAGCATGCCCATGTAATCGCCGGTGGCGCGCTCGATGCCGCGCTCGCTGCCGCTCAAGCCGCGGAATATGTTCCCGCCGCCGGCGACCACGACGACCTGCACGCCGAGTTCGCGCACTTCGCAAATCTGTTCGGCCATGTGATGGACCGCCTCGGGAGAAATGCCCGTGCCGACGGCGTCGCCGAGCGACTCGCCGCTCAACTTGAGCAGGATGCGGGAAAATTTTGGTTTCTTGGCGGTCGTCATAAAAGTTGGAGCGCGCGGAACATCGCAAAATGTTTAACAGCCGCGTGGCGAATCGTCAAATCAAAGCGGAGTTCAATCTGGACTAAAAGCGAATTAAAATTTATGGTTTTAATTGTGAAACAAAATTGGCCTCAACGTTAGATTTTATGTTTCCAATTATCGTAGCCATTACCACCGATTTGATCTGTCTCGCTTTTAAGTTGAGCGGTGATCGCTTTGTGGAGATTAACGAAGAGATGGCAGGCTATTATGATTTGCAATCGTGGCTTCCAAAACAATTTTCAGGAATTCAAAAGAATTGGATTATGGATGTTGCCAGTTCCGCATTTAAACCAAATCATCGCGTTCTTTGGAAAAAATCAGTTCCTAATATGCCGTGAAACAAAAACGGCGCCCTTGCGGACGCCTTTGTAATTTTGATTCGCAATTTTACGCGCTCTCGCCGACTTGAAACCGCACGAACTGGCGGATTGTGATTTCATCGCCAAGCTGCTTCGCTACTTGTGCGACGTGCTCCTTGACGCTGACTTCGGAATTGCGTTTCACGAAACCTTGGTCCACGAGGCAGTAGGTCTGGTAAAATTTTTCCAGAACGCCCGCCAGGATTTTTTCCATCGCCTGCGCCGGTTTGCCCTTAAGCCGATCGGATTGCGCGGCGATTTCGCGTTCTTTCGCAATCACTTCGGGCGCGACCTGCTCGCGCGAAACGGCATGCGGATGGCCCGCCGCGATTTGCAGCGTGATGTCCTTGACGAGCTGTTTGAATTCTTCCTTGGCCACGGTTTCGGCCCTGCCCGCACCGACTTCCACGAGCACGCCGACTTTTGCGCCGGTGTGGATGTAAGCCGCCACGAGTCCGTTGCCGGAAACTTCGATGCGCGCGTGGCGGGCAATCTTGATGTTTTCGCCAATTTTCGCGACGGCGGCGACGCGGTCGGTCTCGACCTCGGCGTTTGGGTTCGCGGCGAATTTTTTGGCGATTTCATCGCAAAACGTGCGGAAGCTGTCGTTCTTGGCGACGAAATCCGTTTCGCAATTGATTTCCACCAGCACGCCGGTTTTTGCACCGGGCGCGATGTGTTGCGCGATGATGCCTTCGTTCGCGGCGCGGCCCGCTTTTTTCTCGGCGGACGCGATGCCCTTTTTGCGGAGAATATCTCCGGCGGTTTCCAAATTGCCGCCCGCCTCGACGAGCGCCTTTTTGCAATCCATCAAACCTGCGCCGGTCATTTCACGGAGCTTGCCGACGCTTGCAGCAGTGATTTCAGCCATAAAACAGTTGAATGTTGAAAATTGAGTGTTGAGAGCGGAAAAATTTCCGCGCCAAAATTATTGTGAATTCGCCGGGGAACTTTCCGGCGTCGTTGGATCATCGCCCGCGGCAACTTCCACGGCTTGCGCCGATTCAAATTTTTGTTCACCCGCCGGAGCGGCTTCTTCCGCGTCCGGTTTGCGGGCGCGTTTCGACTCAAATTCCGCCTGCGCCTGCGTGATGACCTGGCCGATTGTCGCCATGATCATGCGCACGGAACGGATGGCGTCGTCGTTCGCCGCGACCGGATAATCCACGAGGTCGGGATCGGCGTTCGTGTCCACCAGGGCGACGATGGGAATTTTCAATTTGCGCGCCTCGGCCACGGCGTTGTGCTCGCGTTTGATGTCCACGACGAACATCACGGCGGGAATTTTGTCCATCCCCCGGATGCCGTCGAAATACTTTTGCAGGCGCGCGGCTTCGCGGCGGATGACGGCCTGCTCCTGTTTGCCGTAACTGGCCAGCGAGCCGTCCGTGTCCATTTTCTCGATTTCCTTGAGCCGTTTGATGGACGATTTAATAGTGTTGAAATTCGTCAACGTGCCGCCGAGCCAGCGTTCGGTCACGTAAAATTGCCCGCATTCCTTGGCAGTGTCCTTGACGCATTGCTGCGCCTGTTTTTTGGTGCCGACGAAAATGACTTTTCCGCCCTTGCGGACGGCTGCGGCCAGAAAATCGCACGCGGCTTCGAGCTGCGTGAGTGTTTTCGAGAGGTCAATGATGTGAATGCCGTTGCGCGCGTCGAAGATGAACGGCTTCATCTTGGGGTTCCAGCGTTTCGTCTGGTGTCCGAAATGGACGCCCGAATCCAGCAATTCTTTGATGCCAATGCTTAACACAATTTTTCCTTTGGTTGAAACTTCGGATTTTGCAGCGGCGCTCCATGAGCGTCGTTTTTTCGGCGGTCACAGACCGCCGCATTTTCCAAAGCATCCCGCGGAACACGGGATTAAGTTTGATGTTGTTATGGCCTTCGCATTCACACGAATGCGAAATTTTTAAGGCCGTTTTCCCTTTGCCTGTTCGGCGAAAGGAACGCTGAAAATAACAGAAAAACACGAAGTGGCAACTGCTATTTTTGGGCTTGGACAGGCTTAATTATGCCGCTGCTCAAACCGAGCGTGAGAAAGAGAAGAATTTGGATTTCGGCTATCCATCCTGCAATCGGAGCTTAGGGAATGGCGTAATGAGTCTCTGATTTTTCCTGAACCGGATTATCTCGCCAGATTAGGATAAAGCCGGGCGCTGATCGTGGTAAGCACGGTTAAAGCAAGAACCAATACGCCAAAATCCGCACCGATGCCGTAAGCCGTTGTGCCGCCTTGAACCATCAAGGCGCGCATCGCGTCCACTTCGTAAGTCAGCGGATTGATGTGGGCAATCATTTTTAGCCAGCCGGGCATGATGGCGATGGGATACATCGCGTTGCTGGCGAAAAACAGCGGCATGGTCAGGATTTGCCCGATGCCCATGAAGCGTTCCCGCGTTTTGACGATGCAGGCGATGATCAACGAGAAGCTCGAAAACACCGCCGCGCCCAGCAGCACGGTCAACGCCACGCCCGCCAAAGCCAAAGGATGCCAGTTCATCTTCACGCCCAGCAGCCACGCCAGCAGATAAACGATGACCGCCTGTGAAAGCCCGCGCACACCCGCCGACAACGCCTTGCCCAACACCAGTGCCGCGCGCGACGCCGGACTGACCAGCAGTTTGTGCACAAGGCCAAGGTCGCGTTCCCAGATGACCGCGATGCCGTAAAAAATCGCGATGAACAAGACGCTCTGCGCCAGAACGCCCGGCGCCAGAAAATCCAGATACGGCAACCCGCCGGTGGGAAAGGCGTGAACGCGCGTGAGCACTTCACCAAAAATCACTAACCACAGCGCCGGTTGAATCGCGCGGGTCAGCAACTCCGTCGGGTCATGGCGCAGCTTGCGCAACTCCATTTCCGCCAGAGTCAGGCATTGGCCCAGCCAGCGGCCAATCGGGTTAACCGAGGCGGGCAAGGTTGCGTCGAGTTTGGGAGATGTCACGGTAGTTTCCGTCATGTTCAATTTCCAATGGATGTCCGGTATAATGGGCAAAGACTTCGTCCAGCGTTGCGTCGGCGTGGCCGATGGACTGTTTCAAATCCGTCGGGCTGCCCAAGGCCGCGGTACGGCCAAGATTCAGAATTGCCACCCGTTCGCACAAGGCGTCGGCCTCGTCCATGAAATGCGTGGTCAGGAAAATGGTCATGCCGTATTCTCGTGCCAGCAGTCGCACCTGCCGCCAGACCGCCTGCCGCGCAACGGGGTCCAAACCAACGGTCGGTTCGTCCAAGAACAAGACGCGCGGGCGATGCAACATGGCCATCGCCAGTTCCAGCCGGCGAACCATGCCGCCGGAATAACCCCGCACTTGCCGGCGAGCGGCTTCCTGAAGGTCCGCGAAATTAAGCGCTTCTTCAATGCGGTTCCGCCGCAGCGTTCGCGGCACGCCATACAGTTTGGTGAAGAAGAGCATGTTTTCGTAGCCGGTCAGCGCGCCGTCCACCGAAATCAATTGCGGCACGTAACCAATGGAGGCGCGAACCCGCGTCGGTTGCCGCCGGATATCGAAGCCGGCGATTGCCGCCGTCCCGGCCGTCGGCGGCAGCAAGGTCGTCAGCATTTTGATGACGGTCGTTTTGCCGGCGCCGTTCGGTCCCAGCAAACCGAAAATTTCGCCCTCGGCGACTGCCAAATTCAGGCCGTCCACCGCCGTCAAATTGCCGAACCGCCGTGTCAACCCCGTTGTTTCCAAAATCGTCATGGCTTGACCTTTTGTATTGCGGTTCCGATTGTCGGTTGGGACCCAAAAACCTTGTGCAACATTTGCATCGCGCGCTGGATGGTTTTTTGTTCGGAACCCGGAAGAAATCTTATCGAATCAGCCAGTTGTGACCGCACTTCCTTGCGCGCCTTTTCCAGCGCCGCCTGGCCCCGAACCGTGAGTGTCAGGGCAACTTGACGGCGGTTGGTCGAGACGGTTTGCCGCTGCGCCAGCCGGTGGTCCACCAGCCCGTTGATCAGCCGCGACATGGCCGGCAGGGAAAGACCCAGATGCTCCGCCACCGCCGACAGCGAGGAATTTTTAACGCGGCCCAGGAAAATCAAGGTGCGGAACTGCGGCAGTGAAAGTCCCGCCGCGCCGCGCCGACGAACCTGATCCCGGATGAACCGCATCACCGCCGGCACGGTCTCCAGGATTTCACGCGCGCATTGTTCGCGGCCGTCACCCATAAATAATTGTTGTCTGCAACAGTTGCATATGCTAAATATAGGGGCGGGACGACTTGTGTCAAGTTGCCGAAAGATTTCGCTGTCCGTTTTGGGTTGGCATAGGGGTTTTGCTCGTGGTGCGGTCCGGACAGCGACCCCAAGTTGGCCGCGCCACCCTTCTGAGCGCCTCGGTGAAGGCGTATAAACCTCGTCACCAGCGGGGCCGGACGAAAGTCCGGCCCTTGTTTTTTGGAATCGAAGAAAATCAAGGCAGGACGTTGATGGCGGCTTCAACGGGTATTTGGGATTCTGGGCCGCCAGCTTTCTATTGCATCCGGATTTCGTTGAGCACAGCCAAAATGGCCGGCGCATCCGGGGCGGCGAGCAATTCAGCGGCGGCTTCCGGGTCTTGCGCCAATCGGGCCAAACCCGAGAGCAGTTGCAAATGGCGGGCTGATTCGGTGGCGGGAACTGCGAGCAAAAAAATGAGTTGCGCCGGCCACAAACTTTTGGTGTTCCAAACAACCGGACTCGCCGCGCGGCCAAAGGCAAATTGCAACCGCTTTACTCCGCCCAGTCGCGCGTGGGCCACAATCATGCCGGAACAAGCGGCGGAGCTGGACAAAATTTCCTGATTGAGCACCGCCTGGTAAAATGACAGGACATCCGGCACGCAGTCCGCCTGTCGTAGCACCCGGCTCAATTCCCCGATAATTCCCGCGGCGTCCCGCTCGCGCAATTGTGGAACGATCAAATCACACCGGGTGAAATCCGCCAGCGAACCGGTCGTCGCGTTCGTGGTCGCCTCATGCGGCATGAGCGAGTTCCGCGCGCTTGCGCGGTTTTGTCTTTTTGGGCGCTTCGGGTTCCTTCGTTTCCGGCAGATAAAGATAACAACCGCAATTGTCGCAAATCTGGATGTCTTCGCCGTGCATGAGATGGATGACCGTGGCCCGCGGCACCTGCACATGGCAGCCGGTGCAAACCTGGTTGCGGACGGCCGCCACGCCCTTTTTGCCGGACGCGCTCAAGCGGTCGTAGTGCCCAAGAATCGTCGGCGGAATTTGGGCGCGCAAATCCGCAATTTGCTTTTCCATGTTGTCGTCCCAGGTTTCGTCGCGTTCGAGCGTTTGAAGTTTCAAAAGATTTTGCAGCAGTTGGTTCACATTCATAACGAGATTGTATCAGGCGGATTTGGCGGCGGCTAATTTATAATTTCAGAAAAGGAACCGGCGCCGTGTTCCTCCGACCAGCGCCGGTTCCGTGTTGCTACGAATCCCGGTTAACGTTTCTTCATCCGCTTGGACGCTTTGTGCGCGCCAGGCGCGCCAGGCGCGACGGTCGCTGTCTGCGGATGCGCAGGCCCGGCGGTCACGGGTTTGGTTTCAGACTTGCAGGCGCAATTTGGATTTGTCGCCGTGGCTGTTGGACTGGTCGTTTCGTTCATAATTTTTTTGTTTTGCTGCGTTAATGTTGGTGGTTGTAATTTACAACAACCTGCCTCAACTAACGCAAAGGGCGTGCCATTCAGTCGGGCGATGCGCTTAACCTGTTGAAATAAAACCATTCACAATCCATCAGCCAATTGTCAGCTTGCCGTCAAATAGGCGTTTTGTGCAATTCCTGCACCTCAACGCGAACGGAAGTGCAAGGAACTTTTTCGACGCTTGCCTTATTTTTCCGTCTCGTCCAAGAGGCCGTAATGCTTGAGTTTGTATTGCAAGGCGCGGCGGCTGATGCCCAGCGCCTTTGCCGCCTCGACGCGGTTGCTGGTCACGTGTGTGAGCGTCTGGCGGATGAGCAATTTTTCCACTTCGGACAACGGCGCGCCGGGGCGCACGGTGAACGTGGTGGCATTGCGGTCGTAGTCGTGCAGGAAGTCGGGCAGATGTTTTACCTCGACGACGGGTTCGCGGCAGGTGATGACGAGGCGTTCGACGGCGTTGCGCAATTGCCGCACGTTGCCCGGCCAGGGAAATCGCTGGCAGATTTGCAGCGCCTCGGCGGCCATGCGTTTGCGGCGGCGTGTGTGTTTGGCCGTGAAATGACCGAAAAAAGATTCGATCAACAGCGGAATATCCTCCGCCCGCTCGCGTAGCGCCGGCATCACGATGGGCACGATTTGCAGCCGGTAGAAAAGGTCTTCGCGGAACTTGCCGTCCGCGACTGCCGCCTGAAGATTTTTGTTGGTCGCAGCGATGACACGAACGTTGACGCGAATTAGTTCCGAGCCGCCGACCATTCGGAACGCACTGTCTTCGAGCACACGCAACAAATCACCCTGGCCTTTCGGCGAGAGGTCGCCGATTTCGTCGAGGAACAGCGTGCCGCCGTCGGCCAGTTGAAAACGACCCGGCTTGTTGGCAACCGCGCCGGTGAACGCGCCCTTGACGTGGCCGAATAATTCGGCTTCGAGCAATTGTTCCGCCAGCGCCGCGCAATTGACAGAAATGAACGGCCGGTCACGCCGCGCGCTTTGCGCGTGAATCGAGCGGGCGACAATTTCCTTGCCGGTGCCGCTTTCGCCTTCAATGAGGACGGTCACGTCGCTGTTGGCCACTTCGGCGACGAGCCGTGCAACGTTGCGCATGGGTTCGCTTTCGCCGATGAGCAAACTGGGCGGCGCGGATTTTTGCAGGCGCGAGCGCAATTCGTGGTTCTCGGCCACGACCGCTTGAAATTCGACGGCTTTCTGCACCAGCACACGGAGCCGTTTCATGTCAATCGGCTTGGGCAAATAATCATAAGCGCCCTGCTTCATCGCCTCGACGGCATTTTCAACCGTGCCGTAAGCCGTCATTAAAATGAAGAGCGTGTCCTGATGGCGTTCGCGGACGCGCGACAGCAATTCCAGCCCGCTCAAGCCGGGCATTTTAATGTCGGAGATGACGAGGTTATACAAATTTTCGGACGCCATTTTCAGCGCGGCCTTCGGATCGGTCGTCGCATCCACATCGTGACCTTCGCGCCGCAACGCCTCCTGCAAGCCGGCGCACAAGCCGCGTTCGTCGTCCACTACGAGGATTTTGACTTTTGGATTATTCACCGGAAATTTCCTTTCAATTCAGCGGCAGCGCCAGCGTGAAAACTGCGCCGCCGCCCGGCACATTTCCGGCGTTGAGCGAGCCGCCGTGCGCCACGGCAATCTGCTGCGCGATCCAAAGCCCCAGCCCGTTGCCTTCGGGCTTGGTCGAGTAATACGGATCAAAAATGTCCGTGAGCTTTTCCGCCGGAATTCCCGGCCCGCTGTCGCACACGCGCAACAGGAGCGCGTCGCCGGCGGACGATTTCGCGGCGGCAACCTCGACCCGGCCTTTGCGCTCGACCGCTTGTAGGGCATTGATGACCAGATTCATTAACGCCTGCGTCAAGCGGACTGAATCAGCGTTGATGGCGGGCAGTTCATTTTCGATTTGCTCGACAATCTCAATCTGCCGGGTCGAAGCCTCGGCGCGCAGCAGGTTGCAAACGTGCGCGATCAAATTTTGAATTTCGACCGGCTCCAGGTCCAGCTCCGAGGGCCCGGCCAGCCGGAGAAACCGTTCCACGATATTTTCCAGCCGGTGCAGTTCGCCGTGGATGATTTCCAAACGCAACGCCAGCGGCTTCCGGGCTTCCGGCGTGAGCACCGCAAGATCTTCTTCAAGCAGTTGAACGTGGATGTCGAGCGAGCTGAGGGGATTTCGGATTTCATGCGCCAGACGTTCCAGCAGCCGCGCCAGCAGGTCGCGCTTTTCCGCCGCCGCAAGTTGCGATTCTTCCCGCCCCAGCGCTTTGGCCAAGATAGTTTCCATTGCCGGCAAAGGATATTGAACCATTCGCCTGCCGTCCAGCGGGCCGCCGGACTGGTGGCCATGATTTTAGAATTTCGTTTTAATTCCGCACGCGCGGACGAGGCACCAGCCGCGGATGGATTCAAAAATGGCGAACAAGCCTGCCGCCACCAACACGATTCCCAGCCAGAAAACGTAGTCCACGACGATGATGCCCGCGATGAGGCAAAGCGCGCCGATGACGCCACGCGCCATCCGCCCGTGGCGGTTCAAGTTTGGCCGGAAAAATTTGTTCACCACAAAAAAACGTAACACGACGTGCGCCAAAAGCAAAGTGTTGTCGCCGGGAAATTGCTGGCGCATATTGGACGTTGTGAACTTGCTCAACGAAAATTTTTTGTGGGCGAACTGCATCTGGGGCGCGGTTGCCAGCGGCTACATGTTTTACGGCTGGAAACAGCGGGCGATGATTCCGTTCGTCGGTGGCCTCGTGATGACGGTCGTGGCGTGTTTCATGCCGGCGCTGACGATGTCGGTAATCAGCATTATCATCATGCTCGCGGTTTGGTGGCTGTGCCGGCAAGGTTATTGAAGTGGCGGAAAGCGGAATGAAAAAGCCGGAAGCAATTGACTGCTTCCGGCTTTGAATTTTATGCAGGAATTTTTAATGCTTCTTCGGCAGCACGCTTGTACCGGCGTAAACCGCGTTTTTACCGAGCAATTGTTCGATGCGGAGAAGCTGGTTGTATTTCGCCAGACGGTCACTGCGGCTCAACGAACCGGTTTTGATCTGGCCGCAATTTGTCGCAACGGCGATGTCCGCAATCGTCGAATCTTCCGTCTCACCGGAGCGATGCGAAAGCACGGCGGTGTAGGCGTGCGTTTTTGCGAGTTCGACGCAATCCAAAGTTTCGGTGAGCGAACCAATTTGGTTCACTTTGACGAGAATGGAATTTGCCGTGCCAGCATCAATTCCCTTTTGCAAAAATTTCACGTTTGTCACAAACAAGTCATCGCCGACAAGCTGAATTTTGTCGCCGAGCTTGTCCGTGATTTTTTTCCACGTCGTCCAGTCACTTTCGCCGCAACCGTCCTCGATGGAAACAATTGGATATTTGTTCACGAGCTTGGCGTAAAAATCCACGAGGTCATCGCCGCTGACGGTTTCGCCGGTGGATTTCTTGAAAGTATATTTACCGTTGCCGACGTAAAATTCCGACGCCGCCGGGTCGAGCGTCAGATAAATATCCTTGCCCGGTTTGTAGCCAGCGTCTTTGATGGCCTGAATAATCGTTTCAAGCGCTTCTTCGACACTGCCAAGCTTCGGAGCAAATCCGCCTTCATCGCCGACAGCGGTGCTGCAACCCTTTTTCTTGAGCACGGATTTCAGCGCGTGAAATGTTTCCACAATCGAGCGCAAGCCTTCGCTGAACGTCGGCAGGCCAAGCGGCATAATCATGAATTCCTGAAAATCAATCGGCGCGTCGGAGTGTGCGCCGCCGTTGATGACGTTCGCCATCGGCACAGGCAGGACTTTCGCGTTCGGACCGCCGAGATATTTGAACAGCGGCAAACCGAGCGCGGCGGCGGCGGCCTTGGCGTTCGCGAGCGAGACAGCGAGAATCGCGTTCGCGCCGAGTTTGGATTTCGTTTCCGTGCCGTCCAAATCCAGCATGATGTGATCAACGGTCAGTTGATCGAGCGAATCTACGCCGCGCAGCGCGGGCAGGATTTTTTCCGCGACATTTTTAACGGCTTTCTGCACGCCTTTGCCGGAAAATCTTTTCTTGTCGCCGTCGCGGAGTTCGATGGCTTCATTTTCGCCGGTGCTGGCGCCGCTGGGAACCGCTGCGCGCCCGGCCGCGCCGCATTCGAGCGTCACGTCCGCTTCCACCGTCGGGTTTCCGCGCGAGTCGAGAATTTCGCGCGCCTCAATGTTTTGAATTTTCGTCATAAAAAATTAAGTGACCATGATAAAAGCCGCGCGTGGCGAGTCAAGAAATGCGTGGCGGTTCGCACCGATTTAACCAAAAGTGAAGATGAAGATTAACTCTGCTGGATTGGATTTAGTGCGTGCAATCCGCGCGGCAATTGCGTAACCATGAGCCGTTCAGAATATGCCCATCGGTCCTGTCAGCGATTCGCACCGCGAAATCAGCGTGGTCGAGCCGGTCAGCCCGGCGCTGGAACACGTCAAGCGGATGCTTTTCAAGCCGTTTGATCTCGGCAAATGGTTCGTCATCGGCTTCTGCGCGTGGCTCGCCCGGCTCGGCGAATCTGGCGGCAGCAACTTTAATTTCGGCGGCAACAATTTCAACAACCAGACTTCAGGCTCGTCGGGAGAAAGTCTTCGCCACGGCTTCGAGGAAGCGAAGGATTACGTGTTGAACAATTTGTATTGGATAATTCCGGTCGCCGCGCTGCTGATTATTTTTTGTTTTGCGTTGGGATTTTTGGTTATGTGGCTCAACAGCCGCGGCAAGTTCATGTTCCTGCATTGCGTTGCGTTGAACAAAGCCGACGTGGCCGAGCCGTGGAGAAAATTTGCCACTGAAGCCAACAGCCTCTTTTGGTTCCGTTTCGTGTTGAGCTTGGTTGGAATGGCCCTGTCGCTGCCACTGCTGATCGTCATTGCTGTGTTGATTGTGCAAATGGTTTTGCGCGGTGAGCCGGACGCGGCGGCCATCATGCTGGCGGTGATGCTGGCAATGCTGTTTTTCCTTTTGGTCATCATCTTTGCGCTCATTCAAAAATTCACAGCCGATTTTGTCGTGCCGATTTTATTTTTGCGTGGCGGGAAATGTCTCAACGCGTGGAACGAGTTTTGGACATTGCTTTGCGCCAATGCCGGAAAATTCACGCTTTATATTTTGTTTCAAATCGTTCTGGGGATGGCGATTGGCGTCATCGTGGTGCTTGCGATTTTGTTGACTTGCTGTATCGCCGGTTGTTTGATGATCATTCCCTACATCGGAACAGTGTTGTTGTTGCCGGTGTTTGTCTTCCAGCGCTCCTATTCGCTCTATTTTCTCCGGCAATTTGGCCCCGCCTACGACGTCTTTCCGCCCGTTGTGCCGCCCGCGCCGCCTGCCGGCCTGCAACCGTTGCCCGGCACGCAGTTGTAAAATTCGTGGCGGTGTTCTAACTTGAGCCTCCATGGACACATTGCTTGAAAAAATTTCTCCGCTGCTGAAAACCGGCGGCGCGCGCGAAACCGTTCTGGAAAATGTTTTGCGCGAAACGCTGAAACATTTTCATTCCGAAACCGGAACCATCCACGTTTTCGATTCCGAAAAACAATTGCTCCACCTCGCCGCGCAAATCGGCCTGCCACCGCAAATGCTCGAAATCGTCAAAACCATTCCTGCCGGCAAGGGCATCGCCGGCCAGGTCGTCGCGCAAAACAAACCCGTCACGATTTGCAATTTGCAGACCGACACCAGCGGCGTCGCCAAGCCCGGCGCCAAACAGACCGGCGTCGGCGGCGCGCTCTGCGTGCCCATTCGCCACGAACGCAAAATCACCGGCACACTCGGCATCGGCACCGTCCGCCAATACGAATACTCGGCGGACGAAACGGAATCCCTGGAAGAAATCGGTCGCGCGCTCGGCGAATTTTTGAAAAATTAAGCCATGGCCCTTGTCGTCAACCAACCCGAAAAAAAACCGAAGGTCAGCCTCGCGCCGGTCGAAAAGCCGAAGCCGCTTTCGTCCGCCGAAGTTTCGGCCATCGCGCGGCAACTCATCGCCAACGTCGAAACCGTCATCGTCGGCAAACACGAACAAGTCACGCTCGCCGTCGCCGTGCTGCTGGCCGAGGGACATTTGCTGATTGAAGACGTTCCCGGCGTCGCCAAGACCATGCTTGCCCGCGCGCTCGCGCAAAGCGCCGGCTGCACGTTCAAGCGCATCCAATGCACGCCGGATTTGCAGCCGACCGACGTGCTCGGCGAGCCGCATTTGAATTCACAGACCGGCCGCTCTGAATTTCATTTCGGCCCGCTCTTTTCGCAATTCGTGCTCGTGGACGAAATCAACCGCGCCAGCCCGCGCACGCAGGCCGCGCTGCTTGAAGCGATGGGTGAGGCGTCCGTCTCCGAAGGCAATGTCACCTACCGCCTGCAAAAACCGTTCATGGTCATCGCCACGCAAAATCCCATCGAGCAGGAAGGCACGTTTCTGCTGCCCGAGGCGCAAAAGGACCGCTTCCTCATGCGCATGAGCCTCGGCTATCCGTCGCTCGCCGACGAAAAGGAAATGGTCGAGCGCTTCCAATTGCGCCATCCGATTGACACGCTCCAGCCGGTCAGCACGCCGGAAATGATTTTGAAATGCCAGGAAGCCGTGCGCGAAATCAAAGTGCCGGCGGACGTGAACGATTCCATTTTGAAAATCGTCCGCGCCACGCGCGAACATCCGGCGCTGCTGCTCGGCGCCAGCCCGCGCGGTTCGCTCGGATTGTTCCGCGCCGCGCAGGCGATGGCAGCGATTGAAGGAAACGATTCGGTTTCGCCCGGCCAGGTCAAATCACTCGCGCAAAAAGTCCTCGCGCACCGGCTCATCGTCCGGCGCGAGGAAAAATTTCGCGGGGTGAAGGTTGCGGACGTGGTTTCGGAAATTCTCGCCCAAACACCGCTGCCGTGAACGCCGGGCGGGTCATGAATTCCCAGGCGCCCAATAAATTCCGCTGGCTCAACCGCACCGTGCTCGGCATCGGGCTGGCGTCGCTCTTCAGCGATTGGTCGCATGAAATCGCCACGGCGGTTCTGCCCGCGTTTCTGGCGACGTTCGGCGCGGCGGCGGCGTGGCTCGGCGCGATTGAAGGAATTTCCGACGGACTGTCGAGCTTCACGAAAATGGCGTCCGGCTTTTACACGGACAAATTCAAGCGCCGAAAACCCATCGCCGTCGCCGGCTATTTTGTCACCGCGCTCGGCACGGCGTCTTTCGGCCTGGCAACCGCCGCGTGGCACATTTTGATTTCGCGCTCGGTCGCGTGGCTCGGACGCGGCGTCCGCACGCCCGTCCGCAAGGCGCTGCTCGCCGCCGCCGTCACGAAGGAAACCTACGGCCGCGCCTTCGGTTTCGAGCGGATGATGGATACGCTGGGCGCAATTGTCGGGCCGGCCACGGCGTTCATCCTGCTCGCCGCGCTCAACCACAATTTCCACAAGGTTTTTTTCCTGACACTCGCGCCGGGGATTTGCGCGGCGCTTTTGATTACATTTCTGGTCAGGGAAAAGGAGCGCAAACCCGTCTCGCACATTTCATTCGGCGAACGGCTCCGCGCGCTGCCGCGAACTTACCGCAAATTTCTCGTCGCCGTCGGATTTTTTGGCGCGGGCGATTTCGCGCACACCCTGCTCATCTTGCTGGCGGCGCAGAAACTGACGCCGACGCTCGGCGCGGCCAGGGCCGCGAGCATCGCCGTCGGCTTTTACGTTTTGCACAACATTTTTTACGCCGCGTTCGCGCCCATTGCCGGCTGGCTGGCCGACCGTTTCAAAAAGCAATTCGTGCTGGCGTCCGGCTACGCGCTGGCGGCGGTGATGGCGGTGGCCGTCATCGTCCTGCCGGCAAATCCGTGGACGCTCGCGCTCGTGTTTTTGCTGGGCGGCACGTTCAACGGCATCGTGGAAACGCTGGAAGATTCCTTTTGCGCCGAACTCGTCGGCGAAGAACATCACGGCATGGCCTTCGGCGTTCTGGCGACGGTCAACGGCTTCGGCGACTTTCTGTCGAGCATCATCGTCGGCGCATTGTGGACGGCTTTTGGAACGGCAACCGCGTTTGGCTACAGCGCGATTTTATTTTCGCTCGGCGCGCTGCTGGTTTTGAGAGCGCGAAATTTTTCCAGTCCACAGGCAGGCACTGAATAAGTGCGTTCCGCTTCAACCCGTTACCGGCTTGGTGTCCGTTTTCAATTTGCTTTGCGGCCAGAACGGTTTGCGGAAGGCCTCGGTAAAATCGTAGCCGTTCTGGAAATCGTCGCGGGTGTCCTTGTCGGTTTTCGCCAGCAGATTTGCCCCGACCATGTTGAAAACGATTTCGCCGAAGTCGCGGCAGCTTTTCACACCCCATTCCTCGAACACGGTCACGACCATCGGGCCGAATTGCTGGAGCGCATATTGCCGGATGCCGTCGAGCAGTTCCTGTCCGCTGACGTGCCGGATGGTTCCGCGGCTTTCCTTGACGGTGATTTTCTGCGTGAAATCCAGCGCCTCGCGGACGAACAAATACGCTTCGCGCGTGAAACGCCAATCGTTCGCCAGGATGATTTCCAGCGCTTCGTCGAAATTAACTTCGTGCATTTTAAGGTTTGGCTTTCTGGATTGCCACCGCCGGCGCATGCGTGGCCCGCCACGTTTTCACCGCTAAGCCGGTCAGCAACAATCCCAAAACGACACAGAGAAACATTTGCTCCTGCTTCGTCAGAAACTTCACGGCGACAATGTACCGGAAATGAAGCGCTGCGGCAACAGTTCCGAATTTGCGATTTACGATGGACGATTTACGCGGCAAACTTCTGTTGGTTCGTAAATCGTAAATCCAAAATCGTAAATTGTTATGGCAGCCATCGGCAGATTTCAAAAGGGCGGCGAGATTTTTCACGCCAAGGTCGTGGACAGAGAATTGTTCCGGCTGCGCGGCGAGGTTTTTGGCAAACATTCGTTTGACCGGAAGCCGATGCCGCGCAAATGCGTAAAGACGCTGGTTCCCGTCGTGCCGTCGAAAATCATCTGCGTCGGGCTGAATTACCCCGACCACGCGCGCGAGACGGGCAAGGAACTGCCGAAGGAGCCGCTGATTT
The DNA here is from genome assembly GCA_035504945.1 of Candidatus Aquilonibacter sp. GTDB lineage: Bacteria > Verrucomicrobiota > Verrucomicrobiia > Limisphaerales > UBA11358 > UBA11358. Next base: position 55,620 of record DATJRH010000033.1, read on the forward strand.
GGTTCAAGGCGACGACGTCGCTGTTGCCGGACGGCGGGAAGATTGAAATTCCATTTTCGCGGCATCGGACGGATTACGAGGCGGAATTGTGCATTGTCATTGGCCGGAAGACGCGGAACGTTTCGACGGTGCAGGCGTCACGCTGCATTTTCGGCTACACGGCGTCGCAGGATATCAGCGACCGGACAATTCAGCACGCCGAGTCGCAATGGGCGCGGGCGAAATCGTTCGACACGTTCACGCCGCTCGGTCCGCTGGTGGAAACCGAAATTGACCCGGCGAATCTGACAATCCAACTTTTTCAAAACGGCCAGTTGCGCCAGAACTCAAACACGCGCGAATTGATTTTCAAGCCCGCCGAACTCGTCAGCTTCATTTCGACCAATCTCACGCTTCTACCGGGCGACGTGATTCTCACCGGCACACCCAGCGGCATTGCTCCGATTCAGAGCGGCGACAAATTGGAAGTGCGGATTCAGGGACTGGCGCCGTTGGTGAACACGGTAAGATAATTTGCGATTTACGATTTACGATTTACGCGGCACACTCCGCGTTCCAATTGGTTCGTAAATCGTAAATCAAATGCGCTGGTCACAAACCTTGATTCCCACGCTGCGCGAAGCTCCGGCTGACGCGGAAATTCTTTCGCACAAACTGCTGCTGCGCGCCGGGCTCATCCGCAAGCTCGCCAGCGGCGTTTATACTTTCCTGCCGCTCGGTCTGCGCGCGCTCCGCAAGGTCGAGCAGATCGTCCGCGAAGAAATGGACCGCGCCGGCGGGATTGAATTGCTCATGCCCGCGCTGCAGCCGCCGGAAATCTGGCAGCAGAGCGGCCGTTACGAAACCGCACGCGCGGTTTTGTTCAAGGCCAGGGACAGTGCGAACCGCGAATGGGTTTTGAGCGCGACGGCGGAGGAAGTCATCACATCCACCGTGGCGAACGAAATCAATTCCTACCGCCAGTTGCCGAAAAACTTCTACCAGATCAGCATCAAGTTCCGCGACGAAATCCGCCCGCGCTTTGGGCTAATGCGCGCGCGCGAGTTCATCATGAAGGATGCCTACAGCTTCGACGTGACCGACGAGGCGGCGCAAATCACCTATCAGAAAATGTATGACGCCTACGCAAGAATTTTCGCGCGCTGCGGGTTGAAGGCGTTTGCGGTCGAAGCGGACACTGGCGTCATCGGCGGAAAATTTTCGCACGAATTCATGATTCCTGCCGAAACGGGCGAAAATGAAGTCGTGTTTTGTGAAAGCTGCGGCTACGCGGCGAATATCGAGAAGGCAGAAAGCGGAATTCCGAAAACCGCCGCGCGCGAAATCGGGGCGGCGATTGAAAAATTTGCGACGCCGGGCGTCGTGACGATTGAAGCCTTGTCCAAAGCACCTTACAGCGTGCCGGCAAACCGGCAAATCAAGACGCTCATTTACATCGCCGACAGCAAGCCGGTGATTGTCTTGATTCGCGGCGACGACCAGTTGAACGAGGCGAAATTCGCGGGGAAAATTGGCACGACGGTTTTCCGTCCGGCGACGGCGGAGGAAATCTTTGAAATGACCGGTGCGCATCCGGGAAGCCTTGGCGCGGTGACTTCGACGCGGAAGAAGATGGACGTTCAAGTTTTTGCCGACGAACGTTTGCGCGGCGCGAACGACATGACCACCGGCGCGAACGAAGACTGTTTCCATTTGAAGAACGTTTCCATCGAGCGCGACATCAAGGTGAACGAGTGGTTTGATTTGCGGACGGTTGGAGTAGGGGAGCCGTGCGCGAAATGCGCCAAGCCGCTGAAAATCCGGCGCGCGATCGAAGTCGGCCATGTTTTCAAGCTGGGCACAAAATACAGCGAGAAGTTCAATGCGGTTTATCTGGACGAAGCGGGTGCGCGGCAGCTTTGCGTGATGGGCTGCTATGGCATCGGCGTCACGCGCACGTTGCAGGCCGTCATCGAGCAATGCAACGACAAGGACGGCATCATCTGGCCGTTGAGCGTCGCGCCCTACACGGTTTGCATCACGCCGCTGAATGTCGCGCCGGAAAGCGAGGCAATGAAACTCGCGGAGAAAATTTATTCCGAACTGACGGCGCACGGCGTGGACGTGATTTTGGACGACCGCGACGAGCGGCCCGGCGTGAAATTCAAGGACGCGGACTTGGTTGGATTTCCGATTCGCGTCGGCATCGGCGAGAAATCTTTGGCGAAGGGCGAGGTGGAAATCAAGCCGCGCGGCGGCGCGTTGCAGGCGGTTAAAGTCGCGGACGCAGTGGCGGCCGTGCTGAACCTGTTGAAGCCCGGCGAAAAATAATTGTTGAACGAAACGAATCCGCGCCGCAGGATTGCCAAATCCAAGATGAAATTTATGAAAGCCAAACTTCCATTCCTGTTGCTCTTCACCTTTTGCCTTTCCGCCTTTGCCCAGCCGGCCAGTCCACCGCCGCTGACGCGCGCGGATTGGGGCGCGCCGCTCGTGGACGTTTCGCACGCGGATGGCCAATGGACCATCGCTGGAAAAAAGCAAACAGTGACGCTCGATGAGAAAACGCTCGCGCTGGACGTGGACGCGCAGTCGGTGGATTGGAAAATGTTCCCGTCCGGCACGAACGACATGATCGTGAAGTTCCGCGGCAAGGAATTTCCGCTGCGGCTGGCCGACGCGGGAAAAATTTCCATCAAGCCTTACGACACCGGTTTCAAGACCGGCGTGATCATCACGTTGAGCGACTGGCGAAAGCCGCATTCGTGGTTCGGCGGGAAAATGGATTTGACTCTGTATCTCACGGTTTGTTTGCAGGGCGACGCCGAGGATTTGGTTTTTGACATCACCGCGAAGGAAGGCGACGCGATTTTGCGCCAGCTTGACTGGCCGGAGGCGCTCGAACCGGACAACGTGGATTACACGGTGTTGAGCAACAACAAAGGCGACCTGTTGCCGGGCAATTGGCCGAAGCCGTATTTTCCGATTCGCGCGACCAATCCCGACGGCTCGGCGAAGGCCAGCGACCACAGTATTTTGCAAAGTCATGTCATCGAGGACTGGGCGATGTCGTGGTGGGGATTTGAAAAGGGCAAATCGGCGATGATGATCATTGTCGAGACACCCGATGACGCGGCGTATCAGTTTTCGCATCCCGCCGGCGGCCCGACGATCATCGGCCCGCAGTGGCGTGATTCGCGCGGCGCGTTCCGTTACATGAGGACCGCGCGGATGTGTTTCTTTCCCGAAGGGAATTACGTCACGCTGGCCAAGCGTTACCGGCAATACGTGAAGAACACGGGCTTGTTCGTTTCGCTCAGGGAAAAAATTGCGAAAACGCCGATTGTCGCGGAGATGATTGGCCTGCCGCAAACGCGCATCAACATTTTGCATAATCAGACCACGAACAGCGACCGCTACGATCCGACAAACCATTACGAGTTGTTTACGTTCGACCAGCGGGCGCAGCAACTCCGCGATTTGAAGGCCGCCGGAATTGACAAAACGCTGGTCATCATTTCCGGCTGGGCGCATCTTGGCTACGACCGCCAGCATCCCGACCCGCTGCCGCTGCCGGAAGCCGCGGGCGGCTGGGCTGGCTTGAAACGTCTGGTCGACACCTGCCACGAACTCGGCTATCCGTTCATTTTTCACGATCAATATCGCGACTATTACACGGACGCGCCGTCGTTTAATCCCGATTTTGCCATTCATGAGGAGACGACCAATCTTCCCGCGACGGCTTTCGCTGGTTCGCGTTTTGGCGATTGGAAGGAAGGGCAGATTCCGTTCATGCGTCATTGGGACGGCGGGCCGCAAAGTTATTTGAACTCACGTTTTCAAATCGGTGAACTGAAAAAAAATTATCAATTGTTTTTTGCCCACGGCATTCATCCTGACGGCATCTACATTGACGTGATTGGCTACGTGCCGCCAGACCAGGATTTCAATCCTGAACATCCGACGACGCGCAGCGACGCGATGCGCGGCCAGGCGAACTTGATGAATTGGGCGGCGAACAATCTCGGCTTCACTGCAACCGAGGCCGGCTCGGACTGGGTGATTCCGTTCACGGATTCCGTGAATCAATCCGGCGGCGTCGGCAAACACATTCCCGTGCCGCTGTATCAACTGGTTTACCACGATGCCGTTCTGGTGTCATTTGGCGGCGGGCGTCCCGGCGGCGACAAAAATTATTTGCTGGGAATTTTGTATGGCGGCGTGCCGGAATTGCCGGTGGATGTGCAAACCTTGAAGCCGCAAACGCTGGGACTGATCAAGGAAATGGCCGCGCTGAACAAGCGCGTCGGCCTGCTCGAAATGACCGGCCACGAATTTCTCAATGCGGACCGCAGCCGGGAGCGGACGACCTTTGCCGACGGCACGACTGTCACCGTGGACTGGAACAATAACACGGTGGACATCGAGCCGAAATTGACCGATGCCGAATTGAGCATGACGGGCATCAAGTAAATCGCCGCGTTGAATGGCCGTGACCCGGAAGCGTAAATGGATTTTGCGGATTGCGCTGGCGCTGGTGGTATTGCTTGCCGCGCTGATTGCCGTCGCGCTTTTATTTCCGCAAAAACTTTTGTGCGTGGACAGCGGGCCGGTGCAGGCGGAGGTGTTGATTGTTTTGGGTGGCGGCCTGCGCGACCGGGCCGACCGGGCAGCGGAACTTTTCAAGGAACGCGCCGCGCCGCGAATCATTGTCAGTGGCCTGGGCGACGATGTGAACATCCGGCAACTTTTGGTGAAAGCCGGCGTGCCGGAAAATGTCATTCAACTGGAAGGCCGTTCGCGGACGACGAAGGAAAATGCCGAGTTCACGATCAAAATTCTCCGGCAGCAGAACGTGCAACGCGCCATCATCGTCACTTCGTGGTATCATTCACGCCGGGCGCTGGCGTGCTTCGAACATTACGCGCCCGACATGAAGTTTTACTCGCGCCCGTCGCTTTTCATCCCGCCGCGCGGCAATTGGGCACATTCACAGATGGAAAGCCGCGCCCGGCTGGAATACTTCAAATTGGCCGGCTATTGGATTTGCTACGGCATTTGCCCGTTCTGAAATAACTTGCGTCGGCCAGATTTAGTGGCATGATGAATCTCCCTTAATCGCGGGGTGGAGCAGCCCGGTAGCTCGTCAGGCTCATAACCTGAAGGTCATAGGTTCAAATCCTATCCCCGCAACCAATTTCAGCCCGCGCGCATTAAATCGCGCGGGCTTTTTTGTTTTGCAAATTCACCCCAATCTTTATTCTTCGCCTGTGCGCGCTGTTCCCGTCCAACTTGGAAATCGCAGTTACGAAATTAAAATCGCACCGGGTCTTTTGCAAAAACTCGGCGGCGAATGCGCGCGCCTTGGATTCGGCGACCACTGCGCCATTGTCACCGACACCAACGTCGGGAAAAAATTTGCCGAGCCGGCCTATGAATCACTGGTCAAGGCTGGGTTTGAACCGTCGCTCATCACCCTTCCGTCGGGCGAAACGGCCAAAAGCTTGCGGATCGTCCAAAGCTGTTATGACCAGCTTGCGGAGCAGCGGCTCGAACGAAAATCATTCCTCGTCGCGCTCGGCGGCGGCGTTGTGGGCGATCTGGCGGGATTTGTCGCGGCGACGTATCTGCGCGGAATTCCCTTTGTGCAGGTCCCGACGACCCTGCTCGCACAGGTGGACAGTTCCGTCGGCGGCAAAACCGGCGTCAATCTCCGCGCCGGGAAAAATCTTGTCGGCGCGTTCTACCAGCCACGGCTCGTGCTGTGCGATCTGGACACGCTGAAGACGCTGCCCGAGCGCGAGTTTCGCGCCGGCCTCGCCGAGGTCGTCAAATACGGCATCATTTACGACGCGAAATTGTTCGCGCGACTCGAACGCGATCTGCCGAAAATCTTGAAGCGCGATCAGGAGGTTCTGGCTCTGGTGATTGCGCGCTGCTGCGAAATCAAGGCCGAGGTCGTGGGCAAGGATGAAACCGAAAGCGGCCTGCGCGCCATTCTCAATTTCGGCCACACCATCGGCCACGCGATTGAGAACAGCTCTGGCTACGGAAAGTTTTTGCACGGCGAGGCCATTTCCATCGGGCAGGTCGCCGCCGCCAAATTATCTCAAAGAATTCTCGGCCTGCCGCAACGTGACGTCGGGCGGATTGAAAATCTTTTTCAACGCGCCGGTTTGCCGACGGAAATCCAGTTAAATTCGATTCAAGGCAAAAAACTTTTCGCCGCCATGCGCCTCGACAAAAAGGTCAGCGGCGGCGAAATCAAATTTGTCCTCGCCGAGAAAATCGGCAGGGTCGTCTGGGGGCAAAACATTTCCACGTCCCTCATTGAAGAAGCTCTTGCTGTTTGAATTGTGTTTATCTGTGTTTCATCTGTGCTAATCTGTGGCTGAATGATTCTGGTTTTGGACAATTACGATTCGTTCACCTACAACCTCGTCCAGTATCTCGGCGAACTGGGCGCGGAAATGACGGTGAAACGCAACGATGAAATTTCGCTCGACGAAATCCGCGCGCTCAAGCCGGAGCGTATTTTAGTTTCGCCCGGCCCGTGCTCGCCGCGCGAATCCGGTTTGTCAAACGAGGTCATCCGCACATTTTCCGCCGAGGGCGTGCCGGTCTTTGGCGTCTGCCTCGGGCACCAGTGCATCGGCCACACATTCGGCGCCGAGGTCGTCGTCAATTACCGCATGATGCACGGCAAAACTTCGCCGATTAAGCACAACGGAAAAGATTTGTTCGCGGGCATGCCGAATCCCTTTCTCGCCACGCGCTACCATTCGCTCGTCATCAAGCGCGACACCGTGCCCGACGTTTTGGAAATCACCGCCGAGAGCGACGAGGGCGAAATCATGGGCGTGAAGCACAAGTCGCTGCCGATTTGGGGCGTGCAATTTCATCCCGAAAGCATCCTCACGGAGAACGGCCGGCAAATCCTGAGGAATTTTCTCAAGTTGAAGTAGCCGCGCGGCGCGCTATAATCAAGGACTCATGCAAATTGTTTTGCTCAAATCAAAGATCCATCGCGCCACCGTCACCGGCGGCGACGTGAATTACGAAGGCAGCCTGACCATTGCCGGCGACCTCATGGACAAGGCCGGCCTGCGCGAATACGAAAAAATCCTGTGCAGCAACATGGCCAACGGAAACCGGTTCGAGACCTACGCCATTCGCGGCAAACGTGGTTCCGGCGAAATCATCCTGAACGGCGCGGCGGCGCACCTCGGCAAAAAGGGCGATTTGCTGACCATCATGAACTTCGGCCTTTTCACCAAAACCAAGGCGAAGAAATGGAAGCCGCAGATTATTGTTCTTGGCAAGGAAAACAAAATCATCGAGCAGCGAGGGATTTGATTTGCGACTTTCGCAAGTAAAAAACGCGCCGACATTTCAACCGGCGCGTTTTGCTTTGAAATTGGAGCCTCCTCACTTCGGCCCCGGCGGACAGATTTACAGATTCTTCGCGATGGCGTTCCAGTCAATCACGTTCCAGACCGCCTTGAGATAATCCGCACGCTTGTTCTGGTATTTCAGATAATACGCATGCTCCCAGACATCCACGCCCAGCAATGGCTTGCCTTCGCAACCGGCGACGGCCTTGCCCATGAGCGGATTGTCCTGGTTCGCGGTCGAGACAATTTCCAGTTTGCCATTGTGAGAAACGAGCCAGGCCCAGCCGCTGCCGAAACGTCCGAGGCCCGCCGCTTCAAACTTTGCCTTGAAATCGTCAAAGCTGCCGAACGCCGCCTTGATGGCGTCGCCGACTTTGCCGGACGGCGCACCGCCGGCCTTGGGCGCGAGAATTTTCCAGAAGAACGAGTGGTTCCAATGGCCGCCGCCGTTGTTGCGCACGGGGCCGCGAATGTTGTCTGGCACGGACGCAAGGTCGCCGATAAGTGAATCGAGCGATTTAGCCTCCAGCGCAGCGTTGCCGGCGATGGCCTTGTTGAGATTGGCGACATAAGCCGCGTGATGTTTGCCGTGATGGATTTCCATCGTCGCCTTGTCAATGTGCGGTTCCAAAGCCTCAGGCGGGTAGGGGAGTGACGGTAATTCGTATGCCATAATTTTAATTCCTTTCTTTTTGTTTGGTTAAACTTGAAACCCAAGTTGCTTCAGTGGCGCGGGAAAATCAAGCGCGGAGAATCATTCTCCCAAAGCCTGCAAGCCTGTTGTATCCAAACCGGTGATGTCATGGTCGCGCAACTCCACAAATTCTCCATTCTTCTCAAAATCAAATTTGGCGTCACTCATTACCTGACCACATTTCCAATGTGCCAGCGGTTTCCAATTCCGCGCGTTATAAATGACGATTGACGCCGGATATGTATCCACATACGCGGCAAATTTTGTTCCATCCGGGGACCAATGCATCTCGTAGGCTTGCGATGAGGCGTAGGGAGTTCGCAACGGAACTTCTGCTGTTGTTCCGTCTTGCCAGTTCCAAAGCTTAAGGCCTTTCTGACCAAACACGCTCAACGCGATTCGTCGTCCGTCTGGTGATATTGCGACACCGGATCTGCCGGGTTCGACAACATGAGCGACGGGTTCGTCACTGCCTGCGTTCCAAACCGTAAGCGACGCGCTCATTGTGTCCATAAATGTGCTGTCGTCAAAACCTGCAACCAAAATCCTCCCGTCACGGGAAGTTTTTAGAAATTTAATGGTCGGTTGATTTGTGGCCAAAACACCAAGAATTTTTCCAGTGGCCAGATCCAAGCGTTCGATCGTGCTTGCTCCGGCAACAAAAAGAAACCGGCCTTTTTCTCCGCCAATGGCAATTTTTTGGTTAAGACGTGGCGCTTCTCCTAACCGTGCCAAGGGATCGCCTTTCCATAAAATTTTCTCCGCCTTCCAGTCAATTGCAAATATGGCGTAGTTGGAAGCAACAGCAATTGTGTTTCCGTCTGGTGAAATTGCAGCAACAGTCAAATAATTGTTAAAATCAACACCACCAAAAAGAGTTTTCAAAAATAGCAATGGCTTGACTGTTTCTCGGTTCAAATCCCAGATTTGGATGCCGGCTGCCCCGGATGAAATGGCGATGGGCGCAGCACTGGCAACGCTAAACGAAGCAATGACATCCTGGCTTGGGTGATCATTTACATGTTCCGACTGAATAATTTGTTGCCCTTTTACTTCCGGTATTGACCATTCCAAATACGCGCCGGTGATTTCGTAAAGCCGTTCAACTTCATCGGGAATATCGGCCCGGTCATAAATGCATTGAAACCACTGATTGCTGCGGATGCCACTAACGATGATCTGCCGGTCTTGCGGCAAGAACGGCTTCGACCGCAGGGGAAGTCCGTTGATGGTTTGAACCAGCAGAAACATATTTGCGGTGTCCAGCGCCGCCCAGTGGCCGCCTTGAATAGCCCAATTAATCACATTCCGCGCGCTCGCAACCGCACCATTCTGGCTGACCCGGCAGAATTGATCAATGTGCGGACCGCTGAACCAGTCCATGACCAACAATGGAGTATTCGTATCACCTTTTCGAAATTGGGTCTCAAAGCGGGCTTGCTCGGCGATGGCGGTGTCGTGGGCGGAACTCGCAAGGGCAGGAATTGTTTGACCTGAAACCGGTGTTACACAGAGAATGGCAGCGATGGTAAGGACACTGCTCGCCTGAGTCGTGTGCATAAAAGTTTTTAATTGTCTTGCCAAGCATTTTATACTGCGCTTATTTTTAATGCAATCAATATATGAAAGCTGCAATGTCCCTAGGCCTTTGGCTGGCTATGGCGTTCTTTTCGTTGGTTTCCGCTCAAAACCGCAATGTGTGGGTTGAATTCCCTAATACGGTAAACAGCAATTCGGTGACTGTGTCGTTCAGGCCAGATGGTGAACCTCCTGAATTTATGGCGGTCATTGTTCAGACCAATGACCCGATGGATGCGTGGCAGAAAGATCAACGGGCCGCCATCGAGAGGTGGCGGAGCGAATTTGCAACCAATCGCAACGCCAGACCGCCAAGAACGTCACCACCGCCTCATACAAATTATTTTGAGCATGCCAATTGGGTTCCGTTCTCAACCAATCTGATTGTTGACCTGGGGCCCGGAGACGGGAAGCGGGAGATTTTGCACAGTTTTAGATACAAAGGAGAGACTCAAAGTGAAAGCTGGGGCGGAAGCAGTATCGTTGTTCGAAGCCGGAAACCGTTCATTGTTATTACGGAACCCCGGGCGATGGTCGTATCGCAGCCGATGATTCAATTGAAAGGTTACAGCCCGGTTCCCTTGATGAGCATCCGCTACGACGTGCTAAATCAGAACGGTATCGTGACCAGGGCCGACCAACAGGGTTTTGTGAACGACCAATACCTCGATCCGGTGCTTTTTTGTTTCACCACGAACTACTTCACCTGTTATGACATTGATTTAAGTCCAGGAACCAACGCCATCGTGTTATACATTTCCGATGATGCCGGGAATTCGATCAACACGAATCTGGTTTATGTGTTCACCACGGCGAGCGTTGCGAGCGGTCCCAGCTTGAAACCCGTCTGGCCGGAGGATGGCGACAGCATTACCGGTTCTGCCTTTACCATGCGCGGTGACTCCGAATGATCCCACAGCCAATATCGTCGCGCTGATAGTAAATCCGGACGGTCAAATCATGCAAAGGGATGCTGAAGTTGAAAGAAACGGCAGATTTTGGGTGGACGATCTCCCACTATCAGAGGGGCGGACCTACATCACACTGATTGCCAACAACGCTGCTGGCTATACCACTGTCACCAATCTGTCCGTCCGCAAAGGCCATGGTTATTTGGCGATGGATCCTGTCGTTCCACCCAGCCGATTATGGCTGCCTAGACTCACCATCACGGGAACCAGTTCGTATGCCCCGTCGAATTACACGATTTGGGTGAATGGGGTGAAGGCAACTATGGATACAAACGGCAAATGGAAAGCGGACAATGTTCCGGTCGCCGAAGGTGGCGTTGCCTCGTTCGACATGAAGGCTGTTCCCAACAGCGGACATGATGAAGAAGACGAACCCGATCCTTATCCGACAGCGCCCATCACCTGGGGTGCGGCAACCAATGGAATCAAATGGGGAGTTTATCTGGTGCCCGGTGACACCAACCACATGAACCGCCAGCACTGTGAATTCTATGTGGTCAATATTGCCCAAACGAATATGAATTTTCTTTGGATGCGACCCAAGCCACAGTGCATTTATTCGTTGAGTCTTCATGACAAGAATGGGGAGGAAGCTCCCAAGTCCTATTTGGGAAAGGAACAGGGGCTGCCTCTGGCGGTCGAACTCGACATACGCCATCTCGACTCCAAGGCCATCGAACAAATTGCCGGCATCCTGCCGCTGGCCACCAATGCGCCTGTTCGGATGGCCTCTGTTGACGTGATGGATCAGTTTTCCAGTGTCTCGCCCGGCGATTATCTCCTGCAAATCACAGGCAGGCTGTATCAAATCCGCAAGACGGGAAAGTTAACGCCGCTTGAACTGCCTTCGATATCGGTGCCGCTGGAGATCCAAGAGCAACCATCGGAATTGGTTTATCATTTAAGGGAGTTACAGACGGAGGGGAAATTTGCCTGGGGCGAAGAAGCGGTGAATATGCTGCGCGCCGGCGTTGCGCATAACTTCGCGCCTCAACAAATCGCCAAAGGGGATGCGATTGAGGTGTTCCTGATGAACAGCAGCACGAATGATTTGCATGATTTGCTGTTGCCTGCGCCGGGCGAACAATTCGACGTCTCACTTTACGATGCTTCGGGAAACGAAGTTCCGAAGACGTCTTTGGGCGAACAGCAGGGGAAACCATTGTTGATGGGTGCTCACGCGCGCGGTGTAACTGCATTGTTTATTGCGGCCAAGGATGCTGCCAAATGTGCAGAATTTAATTTGAACGCTTATTTTGAAATCAAGACACCGGGGAATTACCGGTTTACATATCAGCAGCGGCTTTTTCAAATCAAGGCCGATGGAATTCCTGAAGGCATCACGCTGCCCGCAGTCGCGGTTCCAATTAAAATCCAGTAAAGTAAAGTTCCATCAGGTTGTCGCTGTCAACTCTTCGCGAGTTTTCTTCAGCGTTGCTCTTAAAAACATGATCGCACCACGCCGCCGTCCACGCGCAAGGCCGCGCCATTCGTGGCCGATGACAGCGGACTGCAAATATAAACCACGAGATTCGCGACTTCTTCGGTGGTCGCAAATCGTTTGATGAGCGAACTGGGCCGAACGCTCTTGAAAAATTCCTGCTCAAACTCGGCAAACGGTTTGCCGCCGCTCAATTGTTTGACGAATTCATCCACGCCGTCGGAACGGGTCGGGCCGGGCAGCACGGCGTTCACGGTCACGCCCGTGCCGGCGCAGGATTCCGCGAGGCCGCGCGACACCGCCAGTTGCGCGGTCTTGGTCATGCCGTAATGAATCATCTCGGCGGGAATCTGGATGCCGCTCTCGCTGCTGATGAAAATGATGCGGCCCCAGTTTTTCTTTTTCATGCCCGGCAGATACGCGCGGCTTAAACGGACGCCGCTCAGAACATTCACCTCGAAAAACCGCCGCCAATCGTCGTCGGGAATTTCCTCAAACGGTTTCGGTTCAAAAATGCCGAGGTTGTTGACGAGAATTTCAACGTTCGGAAACTGTTTGGCCAGTTTTTTGGCGGCCGCGGCGTCGGACAAATCGCCGGCAAAACTTTCCAGCTTCGCTTTCGGAACGGTACGGCGGATTTTAGCCAGCGCATCGGACACGGATTTGTCCGTGCGGCCATTAACGATGACTTTTGCGCCTTCGCGCGCGAGGCCAGTGGCGATGGCAAGGCCAATTCCCTTGCTGGAGCCGGAAACGAGGGCGAGCTTGTTCGTGAGTTGTAAATCCATAGCGCGCCAATTTCGCATCGCGCCGGGCGATGTCAATCCATTGCCGATACCAAAACGAATGCGGTGCTCGCTATTACGCGCAATGACTGGTGAATCCGACGGAAGTTCAGCAGGTGATACGCCGCCCGGCAAGCACGATATCGGTGGAAGACGGGCTTGCCCAAGCCAACGCGTTCGTGGATGAATTGACCGATGCCATGCTGGAATTGCCGGAACCGCACCGCACCCGGTTCCTCAAGGAGGTTCTGCCACTTCGCGAGCGGATTCGGGCCATTCAGCCGAAGTAATCAAGGACAAACCCGCCGTCGCCAGATTGGGCTGGACGGCAGGCTTTCATCGCATAATTGCTTTTTTTCAGGACAGACTGGCTTGAAACGGGACATTTTCGCCGGACACAGTCTGGCTGGTTTCACTGACGATCAGGGTTGTTTTCCCCAAATGCCGGTTAAAACGATGATATGCGTCGCCCATAGCAAGGCTGTGAAAAACCGGCGGATAACAAAAAACAACTTTTTCTTGGATAAAAGGCTGCAAGCCGGAAAAATGACCGCATGGGTCCCCGCAGCACACCAAATAGTTGGTATCACTCATGCTCTGAAAAAGGCATGATGCACAAGAGCGCTGTGACAATGCAGGAGTCGTTATCGAACTCGGTTCCGTTCGGCTCCCTGTTCCGTGGAATCGCTGCCAAAGTGCGAAGAGCCGTAAGGATTGAGATACCAATCGGTTATCAAGACGAGACGGGATTCCACATGGGCGTAAAGCCGGCGGAAAAGGAAAGCAAGTGGCCATCGGTGTGGTGAGTTGAGTCACCATGCGGTGAGCGCCAGTTGAAATATCTCTTATCAGGAGAAGCATAAATCTTTGCCACTTTCCGTTTTTTGATTACAGCTTTTCGCGTTATTCCGCCTTCCAACTTCTGACTTCAATATTGCCTTCGCCGGTCATCCCCTTTTTGTTTTGGCATCCGCTCCGTTTTTGAACCGCAGATTATCCGGATTTGCCATATCTGCTTTTGGACTTTTGTGCCTCCTTGCTTTTGCGTTGAATAATTCGTCTCATCCGCGGTGGAAAAATTTGATGCTTTACTTTTCCACTCGCTGGACAGAGCTTTCAAATAAAAGGAGCCAATGTTCATGGCATGAAGGTCGAAATCACATCATGAAAGCCGTCAGTTTTTACAAATCGCTGCCCATTACCGATCCGCAAAGTCTTGTGGATGTCTCGATGGACGCGCCCAGGCCGCAGCCGCGCGACCTGCTCGTCGAGGTGAGCGCCATTTCGGTTAATCCGGTGGACACCAAGATCCGCGCGGGCGGCGGGCCAGGCCGGCCGGATAGCCAGTTGCAAATCCTCGGCTGGGACGCCGCCGGCATCGTGAAGGAAATCGGAAACAACGTGACTCTGTTTCGGCCAGGCGATGAGGTTTATTACGCCGGTTCGGTTGACCGCGCCGGCTCCTACGCCGAGCTGCAATGCGTTGATGAACGCATCGTCGGCCGCAAACCGCGCGCAATTGGTTTTGCCGAAGCCGCCGCGCTGCCGCTCACCACGATTACGGCCTGGGAAATGTCGTTTGACCGCCTGCGTCTTGATGCAGACGCGGAAGGCTCGTTGCTGATTGTGGGCGGCGCGGGCGGCGTCGGCTCCATCGCGACGCAACTGGCAAGGCAACTCACCCGCCTCAAAATCATTGCGACCGCGTCCCGGCCGGAAACCGTCCAATGGTGCCAGCACATGGGCGCGCATCACGTCATTGATCATCGCCAGCCGCTGGCTGGTCAGGTGAAGGCAATCATGCCCGGCGGCGTGAATTACGTTCTGGCCTTGACCAAGGTGGAAGACCATTTTGACGAACTCATCGAGGCCATGGCGCCGCAAAGTGCGATGGCCTTGATTGAAAATCCCGCGCGCCCGCTGGACATCGTCAAACTCAAACCCAAGAGCATTTCGCTGCATTGGGAATTCATGTTCACGCGGTCGCGATATGAAACGGCCGACATGGGCGAGCAAGGCCGTTTGTTGAATGAAGTCGCCGCGCTGGTGGACGCCGGCCGGATTGTCAGCACGATGCAGGCAAATCTTGGCGCCATCAATGCCGCAAATATGAAGAAAGCCCACGCGTTGGTTGAAAGCGGGAGGACGATTGGGAAAATTGTGCTCGCCGGATTTTGATGCAGGTCCGTCCTTCAACCGGAGGACAAAAGAGAAAGGAATACAAAATGACTATCCCAGCCTCGCAGCCGGGAGAATATGACCTCGTCGTGCTGGGCAGCGGCGAGGCCGGCAAATACATCGCCTGGACGATGGCGAAGCAGGGAATGAAAACCGCCGTCATTGAGCGAAAATACGTCGGCGGTTCCTGTCCGAACATTGCCTGTCTGCCCAGCAAGAACGTCACCCACAGCGCCAAGGTTGCCTCCTATTTTTTCCGCAGCGCGGAATTCGGCATCAGCAAGGACAACACGAAAATCAACATGGCCGCCGTGCGCGAACGCAAGCGCAGGATGGTGGACGGCCTCATTCAAGTGCATCTCGCCAATTACAAATCCAGCGGCGCGGAATTGATCATGGGTTCCGGCCGGTTTGTCGGGCCGAAATCCATCGAAGTCGCGCTGGCGGATGGCGGCAAGCGTGTGCTTAACGGAAAAAAAATCGTTCTGAACCTCGGCACCCGCGCCACGATTGAGCCTGTTCCCGGTCTCGCTGAAGCCAGTCCGCTCACGCACATCGAAGCGCTCGAACTGGATCATATTCCCAGGCATCTACTCATCTTGGGCGGCGGATACATCGGTTTGGAATTTGCCCAGGCGATGCGCCGGTTCGGCAGCCGCGTGACGATTATCGAACGCAACGGACGCCTGTTGCACCGGGAGGATGAGGACGTTTCGGAAGCGTTGCACACGCTTTGTCGTGATGAAGGAATTGAAATGGTCACCGGTGCCAGAGTCACGCGCGTCGAAGGAAACTCCGGACAGGCGGTAAAAATTCACGCGGCTCAAGCCGGCTCCGAAATCGTGCTGGAAGGCACGCATATCCTGGTTGCCGCTGGCCGGACACCGAACACGAAAGGTATCGGTTTGGAACTGGCCGGGATCGAAATCACCGAGCGCGGCCACATCAAGGTCAACGAGCGCTTGGAAACGACCGTGCCCGGCGCTTGGGCGGTGGGCGAATGCGCCGGCAGCCCGCAGTTCACGCACATCGCCTTCGACGATTTTCGCGTCGTCCGCGACAACCTCACCGGCGGCAATCGTGTGACCACCGGCAGACAAGTTCCTTTCTGTCTCTTCACCGACCCGGAATTGGCGCGGATTGGCCTGGGCGAATCCGAAGCGAAGGCCCGCGGCATTCCTTACCGGCTGGCGAAAATTCCGATGGCTGCGGTTTTGCGGACCCGCACGTTGTCCGAAACGCGCGGTTTCATGAAGGCGCTGGTGGCGGTGGACAGCGACCGCATCCTCGGATTCACGGCGTTTGGCGTGGAAGCCGGTGAACTTCTGGCCGCGGTTCAAGTTGCGATGGCCGCCGGACTGCCTTACACGGTTTTGCGCGACGCCATTTTTACCCATCCCACCCTGAGCGAAGGGCTCGTCGTGTTGTTCACCGCCGTGCCGCCGCTTTCTCAATCCAGATCATGAACACGACTGGCATCATTGACCTGCCCTGCAAACATTCCGTAGCGGAAACCGCTGACCGGCTCGAATCACTGCTGAAAGCCAAGGGCATGAAAGTTTTCGCACGCATAGATCAGGCGGCGGAGGCCAAGGGTGTCGGTCTTGAAATGCGCCCCATGGTGCTTTTGATTTTTGGCGATCCCAAGGCCGGCACGCCGCTGATGAACCGTCATCCCTCGCTCGCCATGGATTTGCCGCTCAAGGCGCTGGTCTGGGAAGCGGCGGACGGAAAAGTTTGGATGAGTTACAACAGTCCTGAATTTCTGCAACAACGCCACGGTCTCGATGCGCCGCCTTTTGGAGCGGTGGCCAAATTACTGGCAGCGGCAACGCAATAATAACCGAGCAACGGATTTCCAATTTCTGCTTTTACAACTGCGAATTACGCGGATTTCCGCCTTCTGCTTGATGTTGCTGAACGGCCAGCGCATCCTCGCAAGTCGCAGGCGCTGGCAGACAGGGCCGGGCGCTGAAACGGTTTTATGGCACGATGAAAATACCATCCATCAACAAACAAGAACCATTGCAAGTGGAAGCTGGAGTTTCAAAACTCTTCAAGCTGGAATTCGCCAGAAATCCTTGTCCGGCGCTGCTCAAAGAACCGCGGAATTTCTGGGACGGGATATTTATCGCGAATGAAGCCTACATGCTGGATGAGACAACGCATCCCCGGATCCGGCAGAGACTGGCGTTCGATGCCACGTCGCATCGCCTCTTCCTGGAATATATCGAAGGCACGACCCTGAACGAACTGGTGCGGACGGGAGTGACCGTCAGGGAACCCGGCCGGACCCACAAAATCCTGCAATGCGTGGCGGAGACGGTGGCGGACATGCACGCCGGAATCCTGTGCGACCGGCCAATCATCCATAATGACTTGAAGAGCATGAATGTGCTGGTGCCGACCGCGTTTCCAGCGGAAGCCATCCTGATTGATTTTTCACACTCCTATTTTGCCGGTAATTTGCCGCCGTTTATTGCGGACAAGAAGCAGGACCCCGTCGGCACGGCCAAGTATATGGCGCCCGAGAAGTGGGACGGAGACTACACGAATGGTTTCAAGAGCGATGTTTTTGCTTTTGGCGTCATGGCTTATTATGCCTCCACCGGAAAACATCCGTTTGAAGGCGAAGCGGCGCAGATTGAGAAGCAGATTCGGGAAGCGACGCCGCCCTCGCCGATAAAATCGGGAATCAATGTTCTCCGCAACACCGCCGTCATCATCATGTCGTGCCTGGAGAAAAAACCCGAACAGAGGCCTTCCATGGAATATGTCGCCCGATGTTATGCAGACACCGCCGGGCTGTTTGGGTAGATGCCTTTGCTTCGAAAAATCCGCATCAGGCGCCGGGTCACGATTGCTTTTTCGCAATCCGGCTGAACCAGATTCCCGACGCGAAGAACGCCGCGCTGCAACCGGCGGTGAACCAGATGAGGAACGGCACCGGCAGGTAATACCACGCGCCCACCGCGCCCGCCGCCGAGACGCCGCCGCACAAATAGGAATAAACCGCATTGGCCCGCGCACTCTGGACGCTCTTTTGCAGGATTGATTGCATGGCTTGGTCGTCGCGGGCAAGGGCGGCGGCGCAATTGTCCGAACAAGTCAGGCGCTGCGCCGCGGAAGGCTTCGCGCAAACGTCGCACAACGCGCGCCCGCAATAGGCGCAGATGCCGATGGCCTCGGAATTATGGGCGGCACATTTCATGGTTCCAGCGCGGGGTCAGGCCACGTCTGGTAAATCATCTGATATAATATCCGGAAACCTTCCATGTGCCGTCAGCGTCGAGCATCGGCGTGACCGTCTCAACCGCTGTCTTCTTGTTCGTAAATGAAGTGTCGAATAGCAAGACTACGTATTCGCCATCGGGTGCGCCGGGAAGTGATTGAGTGTAATGAGCACTCTTCAGCTTGCGAGAGACCAGATCGCCTAGTGGACCGCGGACAGCGGCAATTGTATGTTCCCACTGGTCTTGGGGAACAGCATTCTGAAAATATCCGGCTGCGGTCTTCCAGCTCTCGGTATACTTGCCTGCGTCAACCAGTGCCAGCCACTGTTCCGCCGCTTTCTGGGCTGCTGCTATCTGAGCCGCCGCTTCGGGTTGTGGTGTGTCCGTGGCGACGTTGTTCGTGGTGCCATTGCTCTCGCTCTTGTGTGAACAAGCCGAAACGGACAAGACGAGCATCAAACTAAGCGTGGTGATTTTCATATTGTATATGTGTGGTGATGTGTAGTGGCCTAACGATCCAAAGCTGAGCCACCGCCGACTCGCGACGTGAACCACGGCAGCGGAACTTAAAGCGCCAACGGCGGTTGGCTCCGGCGACTTCTGGTTAAGCCGCGTCTTCATTTCTTCAAGCTTGCTGAAATATCTCTCTGCCAGCTAGTCCACGATAAACGAATGGTTGGCGACGAAATCAAAGTAGCCTCTTTGAGAATTGTGTCCATCCGATTCGTGTCTGCAATGTGATGCGAGACATAACCATAAACCCGAACCTCTCCTGATGAAAAGATACGCTCTGGTAACGGTGGCGGATCATTCCACCAATGCGGAAATTGCGGAGTAAAATCCGGCGGCACAATCCAAATATAAAGACACTCTTTGGCCAAATACTCTCGATGTGCTGTTCCTTGCTTGTCTGTCCAATCAACATAATTGGGCGCTGTGCCCAATAGAATAAAAGCCTGTGTCTGCGGGTCGGTGAAATATGCCGCAGTAAGCCGCTGCTGCTCCAAAGACGGAGGAATAACACTCCACCCGCTCGGTAATACTGCCAATATATTGCTGCTGGCAGGTTGCGGCTGGAAAATCGTTGCTGGCTCTTTTGCCGAACACCCGGCGCAGAACATCAACAAAATCCAAACTCGTAGAACTTGTCTCATATATGCGATGGTCGAGTGGCCTAACGATCCAAAGCCGAACCACGCCGACCGGCGTGGTGGCTCCGCAAGCTCGATTATCGTTGTATAACTCAAACCGTCCATAAACTCAAGGCGCAGTCGGCGTTGGCTCCAGTGATGTGTTAGGCATCATGTCGGCTTGTAAGAAAAGGCTATCGAATATAAAAGCCAAGCAATACCCAAAACGTAAAGCAAGGCATAAGACGCTAAATTTGCAAACCACGCAAACGAGCGCCGCTCACCGGCGGCTGTCTCACGCCAGAAAAAACGAAGAACAAAGCCTTCAGTGAAAACGCTCACAAAAAATGCTGGAATCATCAGAATCATCGCAGCCGTGGGAATCATCCAATAAAGTTCGTCTTCATACGGCATCAGCCAGGGAGCCTGCAATGTGACTGAAGCAATCGCTCCAAATGGAGGCGGAAAATTGTAGCCGCTCTGTCCGCCCGGAATCACGAACAACTGTAATAATGCAAGAATTATCCAAGTCAGAGGCCAACCAACAATTGTCGAAACTGCGTTTGCTGTCAGAACACCAACAAAACGGCGACCGGCTGAAACGGGCGAAACACGACGAGCAACCCACGTCTCTATGCCCACAATTGGCACGAGTAAAAAGAATGCCGCGGGAAATATCAGCATGACCATCGGCACGCCAGCGTCTGCAAGAATCGGAGTCATGGTGTAACGATGCCTAACAGGTGGCTAAGAAGAAGTGAGCAGAACTGCGGTTCTGGCTGGTTCCGCCGGGTTTGACCCAAAGTTTCATGAGCGCAATTTACCGCCCTTGATGGCCTTGTCAATCTCCCCGGCTCGGGCTGCGCTCATTGAACATCGCCAATTTTCAACCTGACCGTCGAAACGTTGGGATGGTCAGGTAAAATTTCAACATGGCTTCCGACGCGTGTAGATGGTCGTGTAAATTTCAGCAAGGGCTTCCGACACGTGTAGATGGTCATTGTCAATTTCGGCATTGCCGCCTTCGCGCTTTTCGCGCGAAATGTTTTCAGCCCTTTGCCAGTTCCACAAAATTCTTCAGCAATTGCAATCCGACGCGCTGGCTTTTTTCCGGGTGAAATTGGGTGGCAAAGACATTGTCGCGCCAGATGGATGACGCAAACGTCTCGCCATATTCCGTGCGCGTGGCGACAATCGCCTTGTCTTCCGGCTGCGGATAAAAGCTGTGGACGAAATAAACGTAGCTGCCATTTTCGATGCCGCGAAAGAGCGGGCAATCCGGTTGGGCAATTTCAATCCGGTTCCAGCCAATTTGCGGAATCTTCAGCCCGTGCTTTTCCGGAAAGCGTATCACGCTGCCTTTGAAGATGCCCAGCCCGGCGGCGCAGGAATTGAATTCTTCGCTCCGTTCAAACAGCGCCTGATAGCCGACGCAGATGCCGAGAAACGGCTTGCCGCTTTCAATAAATTCGCGCGCGGCTTCGAGCAATTCCTGTTTGCGCAGCGCGACGATGCAATCATCGAACGCGCCGACGCCGGGCAGCACCATCGCCCGGGTATCGCCGATTTCTCCCGGCGATTTCGCGACGCGCACGTCCGCGCCAACCTTGAGCAGCGCCTTGTGGACGCTGCGCAAATTGCCGGAACCGTAATCAAGCAGAGCAATCACGCGGAAAATATACGTCAAACGACCGGACAGTTGAATTGCTAAATCATTTACGTCTGAAATGTCATGGCCTTTTGTCTGTGCGACTCTTTGCGCGTTCGCGTGCTTTGCGCATGGCGTCAATCGAAGATTCCGAGGTGGCGGGTTTTTGCGGCGCGGGTTTTGGTTCGGCGGGTGCGGAGGCAACCGGCGCGGCGGATTTTGATTTTGCGGCGGGCGCGGCAACTGCCCGCTTCGGTTTGTGGACGAGCCACGGGAAAACAGGCTTCCGCACGGGAGCGGCTTGCGGCGTTTCCGCTTCGTCTGTTTCCGCCGGGCCTTGCGCGACGGCAACCCGGCGTCCGAAGAATCTGGTCACCCAGCCGGTACGGCGCTCCAGCACTTCCAGCAAAAATAAAATTGTCGCCGCCACGAGCAGCCACGGTGCGAGCACGACGTAACGTGATTTGACCGGCAATTCCTCCCAGATTTTTGGAATCTCCACGCGCTCCTCGCCGCCGGTCGTCGTGGCGATTTGCGCCAGCGCGTTCGCACCGCGTCCGGGCTGGTCGGGCGCAAACTCCGGCGAGTAGGGCAGGCAGACGGGCGGCAGCGTGACCGGCTGCTGCCCGGGAATTTCGACGGTGTTCAAAACCGTCTCACGCCCGGCAATCGGAATCGCGGCTTCGAGCAGGTCGGCGTTTTTCCATTGCAAGGACACGGTGTCCTTCGCCGGCGCGGCGCCGGGCAGTCCGTGCAAAACTTTTACCTGCGGCAGATTGGAAAACGGGTCGGCTTTCCGTTCGGGATCGAGATGCAATTGCACAAAACACACACCGTCGCGGATTTCCTGCGTGAGCAGCATGTCGTCCGGCAGCGGCTGGTGTTTGCCGGCGACCCAGCGCGCGAGCGTGGAATAAAATTCGCCGGCCTGGTTCCATTTCGCGAAGTCGCCGCTGTATTTTCCGTCCGCCTCGCCGAGATAGCAGAGGACACGGCCGTTGCCCGCGTTCCACGACGCGACAACCGGCGCCTTGTATTCGTCATCGGTGACGGCGGCGAGATTCGCCGTGGGCCGGAGGTAGCAAAGATTGTAGCCGCCGAGCGATGGCGGCACAGAATTCAACTGTGAGCCAAGCAGCGAATAGCCCGCCGTGATGGAAAATGGCGTCGGCTGGTCCACGAAAGTGCTCCGCGCGATGGTGAAGGTGTCCTGTGCGAAGATGCGCGGGATTTCATCAGGGTTGTCGCTAAAATAACATTCGCCGCCGCCGCGCCGCGCAAGGTCTTTGAGCATGTCGGCATCCTTGTCATGTTCAGTGCCGAGGCCGACGACGCTGACGGTCACACCGGCGTCGCGGAGCTTGGCCACGATGTCCTGATAATGCGCCGATTGTTCGGCGTCCGCCGCGTCGGAAAACAGGATGATATGTTTTGTTTGTGCGTGCGCGGCGGAAATCATCTTCGCTGACGCGACGAGCGCTTCGTAAATGTAAATACCGCCGCCTTCGGAGCCGATGGCCAGAATTTTGCCGCGATACGCCTCGTTGTGTTCCACCGTGTCGAGCGGAACGATTTCGTGCGCGACGGTATCCACGGCGAACACGCCGATTTCGTCCTCTGGCGAAAGCAAATCCAGCACCTGCACTGTGCCGAGGTCGGCGAGATCAATTTTTTCCCGCCCGCCACCCGCCGGCATCGCCATGCTGCCGGAACGGTCCAACGCGACGACCACCGCGACGCTCAACTGGCGATGTTCTCGCCGCATTTCCATCGAAACGGGCAGGATGCGCTCCAGCGGCGACTTGTAATAGCCGCCCGGTCCGTAAGATTTTTGTCCGCCGGTTATCGCCAGCCCGCTGCCGGTGTTCTCGACCCATGACGCGATGGTGTCCATTCCGCTCATGCCGATTTGTCCCGCGTCAACATTTTCCAAAATCACGGCGGAATACTGTGACAATTCTTCCAGCGACCATTGGCATTGCGCCGGCGTTTTGCCAACGACATCAACGTCGCCGCCGCGCAGTAATTTCACGAAACCGGAATCGTCGCCGGCAGACGAGACGACCAAAACCGGTTTCGCGCCTTCCACGCCGACGAGCGCACGGGCGGTGTTGTTTTCGGGAACGGGATCGTTCGTCGCGCCCTGAATGGTCATCGTGTATTCGTTCACGCCCGCCTCGTCCGCGCGGTCGCGGAACATCAGCCGCGAGAGGCCGGCGGAAACTTCCTTGCTGCCGGAGGCAATGAGGTCGTCGCCGCGCCGGAGCTGGTATTGAATTTCCTGATTCACCGGCGACTGCACCCACGTGCTCAAGACGAACGCTTCGCCGGGCAGAACAGATTGCGGCGTAAGAAAACTTTGAATCGCCGTGTCATTAATTTGCGGCCGCGTCAGCAGGCGATAATCCACCGCCACGCCGCGACCGGCGGCGCGCGCGGCGGCGGCAGCGGGGTCTTTGCCGGTCCATTTGCCGTCGGACAAAACCAGAATCCGCCCGCCGCCGTCCGGCGGAATCAGCGCCAGCGCGGAATCAATCGCGGCATTCAAGTCGGAATGGTCCGGCCCGACCTCCCCGGTGAATCCGCCGAATTCAGAACGTTGCGGCGATTGCTCGACAATCGCCTCGCGTCCGAAGGAAACCACGCCAAGCTGGTCGCGCGGCTTCATGGATTTGTAAAGCAGGCCGATGATTTCCCGTTCCGACGCGTCGGAATTTTGCGGCATGGATTCGCTGCGGTCGGCGACGACAATCACCGTGCCCGCGCGGTCGGGCAGTTTGATGGCAAGCTGCGCCAGCGCGAGAACGACGAGAAGAAAAACCACCACGCGCAGAATTTTCAACCCGCGATTCGGCAGCGGCCATGCAAGGCACGCCGCCGCCAGCGGAACCAGCAGCAGCAGCCAGACGGGTTGGAAAAGAGTCAGCATGGTTGGTCGGGAATCATTTCCTCACCTCGTTCCTTTCCCGGCTGCGACGAGATACAAATGCGCGCACAAAAGTCCCAGCGCCAGCAGCCCGAAAACCCACACGGCGGAAGTTTCCTCCAGCCGCCGCTCCGTGTCTTCGCTCCATTTGCCCCATTGCCCGGTCGTGCAGGCGGACAAATCCGATTCATCGGCGGTCAGCGCATTTACGGAAAATTGATTCGTCGTCGCGCCCATCGCCACGGAATAAATTCCGGGCATCGGCGTTTCCAGCGCCAATTCACCGCCGGTTTTTGGGAAAACAGCTTTTGTTCCGTCCGGTTGAATGACCGTGACCGGCTCGCCCGTCGTTTTCAAAGTGACTTCCGTGCCGAGCCGCGCATTGCTGTCGCTCAAGCCCGGAGTTTCGGCGGCGCGCCATTTCAAAATGTTCCAAAACAAAATCGGCCAGTCGGGCGTGTCCTGCAAAGTGGACAGTTCGGGATTGAAATTCAACGTGAGATGACGGCGGCCGGCGACGTCTTCGCGCGCGGACAGCAGCGGCACGTTTCCGGCGAGAATCACCGGAATATCGCCGGGCGCGTTCGTCATTTCCGCACCCGCCCAGATGACGCCTTCGAGCGCGACGCCTTCGGCAAGCGGATGCGAAGTGTCCACGATGAACGGCCCGGTGTAGGCGTTCGTCGCACCGGCAGTGGACCAGCACAAGCTCCAGGAATTGCTGCCGGCGATGACATCGTTGTCGGAAATGACGAGTTCAGGATCCTCGGAAATCGCCGCGCGCAGACCGGTCGCGTCGAGCGTGCGATTGGCGAGTGCGGACAAATTTTCATTGGTCAACGCGACCTGCACGCGGACGCGTTTGCGAATCGGCGGCAGCAGTTGGATTTCGTTGTCCTCGGCGAGCGAATCGGCTTCGAGTTCGGCGCGAAGCAAAGGCGTGCCGGTCGGAATGTTGAAGACAAGCCGCTGGCTTTCGCGCGCGCCGAGTGAAACCAGCGAACCTTGCGCGGCGTTCGTGCCGGTCTGGATTAAAAGTTTCGTCGTGCGCGCGGCGCCGGAAAAATTGGCAATTTCAAGAAGGCAGCGGTCCTCGTCGCCAAACGCGGTGCGCGAAGCGTTGACGAAGGCGAAATTATCCAGCGGCTCGCCGAACGCGTGCCATTCCAGGCGTGGGTTGGTGATTTTTTCGCCGGCGGGTTTATGGTCGGTCAGAACGAGGATGTTCGCTTGTTGCTTGCCAAGCTCGGCGGCAAGTGTGATCGCGGAATCAATCGAGGCGTCCGGCGACCAGCACTTCCACTGCGGGAGCAGTTCGTTTACCTCGCTCCAGTTTTTTGCGATAGAACCGAGCGAACGCGGTTCCGTTCCGGCAAGAATCAAGCGCGTGGACGGCGGCGGCGACTGGCGAAAAAGTTTTTCCAGAAAGTCCCTGGCGCGCGTCTGCGCGGAAACACCGCTGTCCACGGCGCGCATGGAAAAGGAGTCGTCGAGCACGACGATGAGCGGGCGCGCGGACTGCGGCAGTTTCCAATGCGGCCCGGTGGCGGCAGTGACCAGCAGCAGCAGCGCGAGCAGTTCGAGGAAAAAAAGCAGCGGCAGTTGCAGCCGGTGAATTTTTGCGCCGCCAGATTTGGACTGGACGTGGAAGCGCCACAGGACGAGGCTGGAAACCTGCTTGCGCCGGAAACGATTCCGTAAAATGTAAATTGCCGCCAGCGCCGGCACGGTGGCCAGCGCAATCATGGCGAGCGGGTAAGTGAGAAACGGAATCATGCCGGCGCAAGCAGTTGAATTGACTCCAATTCGCCCAAAGAATTTTCCAAATCTTCCGCGATAATTGTCGTCATCTGCGCGCCGCACTGGCGGCAGGCGTCGGCCCACGACTGCTGTAGTTGCGCGAGATTGTCGGCGTATTGCTTGGCGATGGCGGAATCAATGTAAATTTCGCTTTCATCGCCGGTCTCGCTGTCCACAACGCGCAAATTGCCATGTTCCGGCGGCGTGGCATCGTCGCGCGCGAGCAATTGCACGACGAACAATGCCGCCGCGCCGTCGCGCAGTCGGCGGAGAATTTGCAGCGGTTCGCCGGGCCAGAGCAAATCGCTGACGAACACGCGGACCGCGAGGCGGCGAAATTTCGGCGGCATAATTTCAAACGATCGTTCCGGCGTTCGTTTGCTGTCCAATTCCAGTTTGTCCCACGCGGATGGCGTGAGCGTGTCGTTGGCGAGCCGCTGAAAGCCTTCGCCAGAAAACCAGACAGCTTGCGTGCATTGCGCGTTGGTGGCGGCGGTGGCAAGCAGCGCGGCGAGTTGCGCGGCGGCGCCGGCCTTGGCCGATTTTTCCAGATTCATCGAACGCGAACCGTCGAGGACCAAATCCAGATGCGGAACCACTTCCTCGCGGAACAATTTTACGGTGAGCCGGTCGGTGCGCGCGTAAATGCCCCAGTCAATGAAGCGTAAATCATCGCCGGGCTGATATTCGCGGTAATCCTGAAAGTCAATCGAACTGCCCGCGCGCCGGCCCGAACGCGAGCCGGTCCAGCCGCTGGCGGCGACCTGCGGAATCTGGAGCGCGTAGCGCGCCCCGAGATGTTCGCCGTCGCGGAGGGCTTGTCGAAGTTCGTCGCGCATGGGAAAAAATCATTGCGGCACAATGATTGACTGTTCCAACTGTTTTTCCGGCGGGCGGAATTGTTCCACTTGCCGCAAAAACCATCTCGCGTTGACCAAAATCATCACCAGAAGCCAGATACAGGCGAACCACTCGTGATCAATCCGCTGGTCATTGTTGCGGAGCGAAAAGAAATTAAAGATGTTGCCGAGTTGCAATCCGCTGACGGATTCCCATGAAAGCTGGTTCAGGAAGAACAGCACAATACTTGGCGCGACGGCCCACGCGGCGGCGAGCAGGACCGCGAGCAGGCCGGCAAGTCTCGGCGACCGGCGTGATAGAAATTTGCGATGAATAAACAGCGCCGTCAGCGTGTAGGCAAACGCGTAGGCCGCAGTGGTAATGAACCAGACATTTCCTCCGCTGGCAGTAATTGGTGGATAGGCTGTTCTGGGAAATGCCCGGGTAATGACGTTGGTCAAAAAACAGGTCGCGGCCAAAATGCCGCCGACCCAAAGCAGCCCGCCCGCCGCGCCGTTGAAAAAGAAGAAGGCGAAAGGGCGCTTTAATGGTGATCGCGGGATCCTGCGCCGTATGCGCAGGCTTAATTGATCGGAATTGCTGATGGTCACAATCAGTGAAAACATCATCATGATGAAAGTAGAATACGTCCATACGAGTATCCGCTGCGTCTCGCCGGTCTGCGCCACCCAGCCGAAGGCCAGCAGACCGCCGAGCAGCCAGATGACCGTCATATAAATGCGCACCGGCAACCCGCGGTTGGCGGATGGCGGCGAAATCAGCGCCACTGACAAAACGAAAAACAAGCCGGTGATGGCCGCGATGATGGCCAGGGCCGTCAACGTGCCGATCCAAAAATCACGCCCGGACATCATCGCGCCAACGCCTGAACGCATAAACTCAAGGGAAAGCGCGATAAGCGGGATGACAATCCAAAACGACGCGAAAAACCCGGCGATGGCAAACAGAATTTTGAAAGGCCGGCTCGCGGGAATGCACGCGAGAAAGATCGCAATCATATTCGCGGCGCAGACGGCGACAAACAGATAAAACAAAATATAAAACACCGTTGGCAAGTCCACACCGCGCAGCAGGTTGGTGAACGCCATGAACGGCATGCACGCGCTGAAAAACAACAGCGCCACGTAGGCGCCGCACAGGAATTTTCCGCGGATGATGCGCGCGGGCGACAGCGTAGTGACGTAGAGCAAGTCAGGATTGTTTTCCTGCCGCTCCACCGCAACGCGCACACCGACGTAGAGTGGAATGAAAAAAACACTCGCGCCGGCGAGAATGACCACAAACACCGAAAACATTATACCGCCAAGCTGCATATTCGGGCTGGCATCGAAGCTCTGCGTGACCAAAAAGATGAGCGACGCGATGAACAGCACGATGAGAAACAACAGCAACATTCCCGTGACCGCCCAACTGCGCACAGCCTGCCGGAGTTCCTTGATGACGATGGGATTCAATTCCCACGCGCGCCAGTTCACGAAGTGAGATTTGAGTTTGGCAAAGGCGGCAGTCATGGAATTGATGATTTTGAGGCCAGTCCCGGTTTGCCGCAGGCAAATCGCAAATTCATTGGACTCCTCCTTTCGTGACGTTCATAAAAATGTCTTCGAGGTTTGCCTTGGTCTGGCGGAATTCGACGACCTTGTATTTTTTTGCGACCAGCGCGCCGAGAATGTCGCACGCGGCGGATTCGTCACCGGTCAGTTCGAAATGGATTTCACCGGCGACGTCGCGCGCGTTTCCGACAAAAGGCGTCTGCAATAGTTCCTTGAGCACTTGCACGTTCTGGCCGTCGAGCAACCGGACGGCAACCGTCCGGCGCGGCGCGCTCTTCTTCAGCACTTCGTCAATCGTGCCGGTCTCCAGGATTTTTCCGCGCTCGATGATGACGACGCCGTTGCAGATTTCCGTCAACTCGGTGAGGATGTGTGAGCTGATGAGAATCGCCTTTTTGCGCTCGGCGAGCAACACGAGCAATTCCCTCAGTTCGACGCGCGCGCGGGGGTCGAGGCCGGCGGCGGGTTCATCCAAAACCAAGACGTCGGGGTCGTGAATCAGCGCCCGCCCGAGCGTTACGCGCTGTTTCATTCCCTTTGAGAGCGCCTTGAGATGCTTTTCGCGGATGCCAGTGACATTGGTGAATTCCTCAATCGCGTCAATCGCCTGCGTGCGTTTTTTTCCGCGCAAGCCGTAGGCGCGCGCGAAAAAATCAAGGTATTCGTGGACGGTGATGTCCGCGTGCGCGGGCAGCGTGTCCGGGACGTAGCCGACGGCGCGGCGCGCGAGTTCCGGCTCCTCGCAGACGGAAACGCCGTTGAGCATCACGTCGCCGGCGGTCGCCTCTTCAATCGTCGAAATGATCCTCATCGTCGTCGTCTTGCCCGCGCCATTCGGGCCGACGAAACCAAAGACGTGGCCGGAGTCAAACGAGAACGAAATGTCATCCACGGCGACGGTCTTGCCGAATTCCTTGCGCAGATTTTTTACCTGGACCTTCATTTGTCGTCGGGCGGCTCAAGAATTCCAAAAACGACCGCCGAACTTTTCGTGCGTTGGGGACTGGCGGCGGAACCGAGCGCGTTTTCGAGGAACGGATTTCCATCCAGCACGGCGATGTAACTGTTTGGCGAAAGATATTTCCCGGCGTTGGCGGCGAGCGAATCCGTGCGTGCCGTGAAACCAATGTCGCGCAACAAGCCTGCCGCGCCGGATTTTTCCACGTGTTGCGACTGTTTCGACAAAATCAAGCCCGCCTTTTGCCCGGCGTCCACGTTGTTCGCCTGGTAAACGTTCATGTCCGAGTCAGCGACCCAGAGCGATTTGATAGGCGCACCGAGGCTGTTAACAACTTCAAATTTGCCGTTTTCATCAAAGATTTGGATGCGTTCGCGGCGCGTCTCGGACTTCCGCAGATGAAAAAACGCCGGCACACGTGCGGAAACCCAGCCGCGCGAGAAATGCTGTGACTGCGTCCAGTCCACTTCGCGTGAAGTGCCGGAACCGAAGCCGATTTGCACGAGCGGCGTCGCCTCGGTTTCAAAATCAAAATGCAATCCGCCGCTCGGGGTGAGCGGGCAATAAAATGCCTCGCCGCCGATGGTCGCGGCGTGATGACTGATTTGATCCAACACCGTCAGTCCGGTAATCCGTGTGTCCGGTGTGATGCCTTCGCTCAACAAGCTGTATGCAAACACCAGCAGTGTCGTGGCAAATGAAATCGCCGGAATCGTCCACAGCATCCATGTCCGGCGTTTGCGGCGATTGAGATAAATGATGTTGACCGGCCCGATGAGGATGACGAATGCGAGCATGATGACGACGATGCCGCGCGTGGGGATTTTCAAGCTTTCGACGATGGGCAGCACGGAATTTGCGCTGTCGCTGTCGTCCGGCAGGTTTTGCCAGTATTGAGCCGCAGTGCGCACCGCAGCGCGCAAGGTTTGGATGGATTGCGGGTTGACCGTCGAAATGTTTTCCGAATTGAAAACAAAACAGCGGCCGAAACCAACAGCATAAGCGGCTCCGCCGCTCAAATCTTTTTTTTGCGCCGGATGCCACGCCGCCGGCAAATCGTTCGCACCGGACAAAATGACGTTTCCACCCGTTTGCAAATAATCGCCAATGGCGCTCATCACTGCTGGCGGCATCGAATTCAAATCCGCCGCGTTAAGAACGACGGCATCGAAGGGCGAGTAAGCCAGCCAGTTGTCGCTCCATTCGGAGGCTGGCGACTCGGCGCGCAAGCTCTCAACCGAATCAGCGGTCGCGCCGCCCGGCATGTAAGATCCTGCGGACGCGCTGTTGTCGCTGCTTGCGCGCGCGTCGGATGCCCACTGGCTGCCGGACGGCCCGGAAACTTCTACCGCGTCAATGCAAATATTGTAGGGCGGCACTTTGCCGAAATTCAATCGTACGGTTTTCACCGGTTCGCTGGTGGTCGGAAAGGATAATTCCGTTTCCCAGCCCGGACCACTGGAACTATTTCTGCCGGACGACATGGAAATGGTTGTGAGATTTGTTCCCGAAGCGCCAATCAAAATGACCGAGCCGCGCGACGAAGGCGATTGCGTGTCGTGAATAACAACTTTATTCACAGCTTGCGGCGTCGCATAATCAAGTTCCAACCAGTTCGTCATCCCGTATCGCCGCGTGTCAGGCATCCAGCCATTTGGCTGATAGCCACTACCGCTCGCGTCCGGCGGGCCGACCGCCATTGCCGCCGTGAATGCGCCATGATTCGCGTTGAACAGGCGTTCGACTGCGTCGGAATCCAGACTGCGACTGATGAAAATCGTCGCCGGCTGCCCGCCGCGCGAATAATAATTGCAGTGATCGTTTGCGTTCGGCGCACGGATCACTCCTTCGCGCCGTCCATCCACTTCCACGCGGATCGAGCCGTCTCCCTGCGCGGGCAGCGGCGGCTGCAACAGTGACACGACTTGGCTTGCCGCGGGCGCAAGCGTCACCGTGCGTGACAGCCGGCTGATATCGTTGCCGTAATTGCCGTAGTTGTCGTTCGGATAAACCAGTGTGACGGCGTGTGTCCGGCTCAGAGAGCGATTTTCCAAAACCACCCGCATTTCGGCGTAGCCGTGGTACGTGTTGCCGGTGTAAATGGCGTTCGCCTCGGCGGAAATGTCACCGAAATCGTCAGCGCGGCAGAGTGAAAGGCAGCAGGCAGAATAAAAAACTAAGCAAAGTGCCGCTGCGCGGCACCCGCTGATTTTGTTTCTGCCTTCTGCCTTCTTCATGCTAAATCCCAGTTTTAAGCTGCCGCCACTTCCACGTCTTTCGGCAGGTTCAGCCCTATTTCATCAAGCTGGCCGACCAATTCTGTGACAAGCTTGGAAGCCGTCATGCGGTCGAAGCGCGCCTGGTAATTCAAAATCAGGCGATGATTCAACACCGGCCGTGCGACGACTTTCACGTCCTCAAAACCGACGCTCGGCCGCCCGGCGACGAGCGCGTGCGCGCGGGCGGCTTCGGCAATCGCAATGGCCGCACGCGGCGATGCGCCGTAGCTGACATATTTGTTGACCGGCTCGGTCGCCTCCGCGCAACCGGGATGCGTCGCCGAAACCAGCCGCGCGATGTAGCGTGAAACCGGACTCGGCAGATAAATTTTGCCCATCGTTTGGAAAAGCGTTTCCAACTCGCTGCGCTCCACCTGCCATGTCGGCGCGGGCAATTCGCCACGACGGCGCTCCGAAATAATTTGATTGAGAACGTCCGCGTCCACACTGTCGAACAGCAGACGGAATAAAAAACGGTCCAGTTGCGCCTCGGGCAGCGGATAAGTTCCTTCGAGTTCAATCGGGTTCTGGCTGGCGAGGACGAAGAACGGCTGCGGCAGCGGGCGCGTCGTGCCGAGCAGCGTCACACAATTTTCCTGCATCGTTTCGAGCATGGCCGACTGGGTTTTCGGCGAGGCGCGGTTGATTTCGTCGGCGAGCAGAATATTTGTGAACACCGGGCCGGGCTGGAAGACCAGTTCGCGTTTACCAGAACTTGTCTCCTGTAAAATATGCGTGCCCAGAACATCGCCAGGCATCAAATCGGGCGTGAACTGGATGCGCTTGAATTCAAGCTTGAGAATCTGGCCGATGGTTTTGACGAGCGCGGTCTTGCCGAGGCCGGGCAGACCTTCGAGCAAAACGTGGCCGCGCGACAAAATGCCGATGAGCACGAGGCGGTGAAGTTCCTTGCGGCCGAGCAAAATACGGTCGAGTTGCTCCAGAATTTTCCGCGCCAGTTCGGCGGCGGGCTGTAGTTCTTCGGGTTTTAAGATTGAGTCGGACATAAATTGGAAAATTGGGAAACATTCAACATTCAACTACCAACGCCGGAATCATTGGGTGTTCGACGTTGAACGTTGAATGTTGGATGCTTCATTTTTCGTCACGCCTGAAAAAATTCTGCACCGCCTGTCGCTGCTCGGGCAGAATGACCTGCGCATATGCCGAGCCGCCGCTGGCCACCGCGTTGTCGAGCGCGCCGTGTTGTGCGGTCACGTCGCTGCCGCTCAATTGCGGCGCGGCCTTGCTCACGCCGACGAGTTGCGCGGCGGACAATTGCGTCGCCGGCGGCAACGCGTGCTCTTGAAATTTCAAATCCTTTTCCGATGTGTTGTTGTCCCAGGTCATCGGCGCTTCCGGCCCGCCGCCGCCCGGCCCGCCTTTGCCCAGCAGCAGGCATTCGGCGAGCGCGTTGCAGTTTGTGCAGGTGCATAAATATGCCGCCAGCGCATCGGGATTCGGACACAGGCCGGCGTTCAGGCATTTCGCGAGCGTGGCCGCGTCAATCAATTTCAGGTTCGCCAGCTTGCCCATCAGGCCGCTCAACGAGTTTTTGTTCGCTTCCAGTGCCTTCATCAAGGCAGCCAGTTGCTCCTTGTTCAGGCCGCTCAAGTTCGACAAAAGGTCCGGCGGAATTTGTTCGTTAAAAAGACCGTCCTCCAGTTTCGCGTCGTTCAGCATCGCGGCCAAATCCTGTGCGGCTTCGTCGGCGTTGGCCTGGCTCATCCCGTTGTCCGCCGCCTGCGCCAGCGCCTGCGCCAGCGATTGCGCCTGCGTGAGCGATTCGGTTTTTTGCAGCGCTTCTTCCGCCGCCTGTTTCGCCGCGTCGGAATCGGATTGCTTGATGCTGTCGAGCGCCTCCCAGGTCTTGTCCGGATCGTAGCCGGAGGAATCTTTTTGCAGTTGCGACAATTGGTTCTGCAAATCGTTCGCCTTTTTGTCATCCATGATTTTTTCCTGCGCGAGCGTTTTCACCTCCATTTGCAATTGCTGGACGAGCGGGCCGATTTCGAGCGGACGATGGCTGGAAAATGCCGTCAGCCGTTCCGGCAACAGCAGCGCCGTCGCCGCGAACAACGCCGACAGGCCCAACAGCAGCATCGGGCGTCCGCTGCGCCAGCGAAACTTCGGCACGACGGCCTCCGGCAATTGCGACTGCCAAGCGCTCATGTCCGCCGCTTCCTCCGACATGATGACGCCGCCGCAAATGTTCAACCGGTCGTAACTCGCGCGGACTTTGGCGAACGCCGGCTTTTGTCCGCGCGCGCGCCAGAAGGCAAAAATCGTCAGCGGAATGATTCCCAGCAAACCCAGCGAGAGCCAGAAGATGTTTTGCGCACCGAAGATTCTCAAGGCGAGGACGGCCACGCCCCAGACAAAAAGCCACAGCGTCGTCCATTGGACGGCGGCGCGCAACGCCAACGTTCGCGCCAGCCGGTGGTCGAAGGTTTTGAGCGCTTCGGAGTGACGCATAGTTTTCGCCATATAGTCAAATTAGACGGCAACCGTCACGAATAATCTCAAGAAATTTGCAACCGGCTTTGGCGGATCACGCGGCCAATTCCCGTTCGGTCTTCAATCGCAACTGCCCGCACGCGGCGTCAATGTCGTGGCCTTTCTCGCGGCGGAGCGTGGCGGCGACCTTTTGCTTTTTCAGCGCGACAAGAAAAGCTTCGCAAGCTTCTTCGCTTGGTCGTTCCCACGGCAGGCCTCCAACCTGGTTGTAGGGAATTAAATTCACTTTCGCAAAAAGTTTTCTGGCCAGCGCGGCGAGCGGTTTCGTTTGCTCAACCGAATCGTTCACGCCGGCAATCAAAATGTATTCAAACGTAATCATCCGGCCTTTTTCGTATTGATATTCCTCGCAGGCGTGGATGAGTTCCTTGAGCGGATACCTGCGGTTGA
Organism: Candidatus Aquilonibacter sp.; assembly: GCA_035504945.1. Lineage (GTDB taxonomy): Bacteria > Verrucomicrobiota > Verrucomicrobiia > Limisphaerales > UBA11358 > UBA11358. The sequence continues at coordinate 89,935 of DATJRH010000033.1, forward strand.
CGGGCATGATTTTGTTTCGGGTTTCGTCGGTCGCGCCGTGCAGGGAAATCGCGAGGCGGAATTGCAGTCGTTCCTGCGCGAGCTGGCGAATTTGCGGCGCGAGGCCGCTCGTGGAGATGGTGATTTTCCGCGCGCCAATGCCGCCACCCCACGGTGCGTTCAGGATTTTCAGCGCCTTCAACAAATTGTCATAATTTGCCAGCGGCTCGCCCATGCCCATGACGACGATGTTGTTGATGAGTCGAGGGTCGGAATTATTGGCACTCGACTCTCGACTCTCGACTCTCGACTGATTTGCGTTCCATCGCTCCACGGCCAGGACCTGTTCTATAATCTCATCGGGGGCGAGATTGCGTTTCCAGCCATCGAGTCCGCTGGCGCAGAATTTGCAGCCGTAGGCGCAGCCGACTTGCGTGGAAATGCAAAGCGTGTGGCGGTCGCTGGCTTCGCTGTAAAGCGCGGGGTTGGCCGGAATCAAAACGCTTTCGATGAGCGAATGGTCGCGCAATCGCCAGAGGAATTTTTGTGTGGTGTCGCGCGAACCCTGCTTGCGGATCAGTTCAAGTGTTTGCAGGGAAAGGTTCCCGCTTAATTTTTCGCGCAAACGTTTCGGCACATTGGTCATTGCGTCCCAATTTGTCGCGCGGCGGGCGTAAAGCCAGTCGAGCAATTGCGTGACACGATAAACGGGTTCGTCCCAGCTTTTGAACTGCGCTTCTAATTCCTCGCGCGTCAACGATTTGATGTCTGGCGGCACGCGGATAGTTTATCTGGCGTGAAGCTGAAAACCAAGCGGCTTCGAGTTGCAGGCTCGGCATTCCGACAATGTGAAAATAAAAAGACCGGCATTTTTCAGTCCCGGCTCTTTAATCTTCTGCCAAATTATTTCAACGTCAGGGCAAGGCGCGACTTTTTCCGGTTTGCGGTGGGACGCGCAAGCACGCCGGATTTGACAGCTTTATCGAGGGCGGAATGGACGCCGGGGAGCAGTTTGGCGGCCTCGTCCTTTTTGCCGGCGGCCACGGTGGCGCGGAAATTCCTTTCCAGTCCGCGCAGGCTGGATTTGACGCTGCGGTTATGCTGGTGCTTGCGTTCGTTCCCGCGCATCCGGCGTTCGGCTGATTTCGTATTGGGCATAATTTAAATTTCGATTTGCGTAAAAGGCGGCAAGTTTAACCGAATGGATGCGATTGTCAACGGCGAAGCCACGTATCTGCGCTTTACTTTTGAGGCATTTGTTAGTTTCGTTATGGCGTGATGTTTGACGAACCTCAAAGCGCAGATGCTCGGCGCGATGAATAAACCGTTGCGCATTCTGCATCTGGAAGACGAGCCGGATTTCGCGGAGCTGGTTCGCACGCTGCTGGCGCAAGACGGGCTGGACGCGGAGACCAAGTGCGTCGGTGACCGGCTGGCGTTCATGCAGGCGCTGGAGAATGGCGGTTTCGATCTCATTCTTTCCGATTACCATCTGACTTCGTTCACCGGTTTGGAGGCGCTGGCAATAGTGCGTAAAAGGCTTCCGCACATGCCATTCATCTTGATTTCAGGCACGATTGGCGAACATGCCGCGATTGATAGTCTGAAAGCGGGCGCGACCGATTACGTGCTCAAGCAGCATCCCGACCGCCTGCCTTCCGCCATCCGGCGCGCGGTGCAGGAAGCCGGAGAGCGGGCCAAATTGCGCGAAGCCGAGGCGGAGTTAGTCCGCCGTGAAAAATATTTCCGCACGCTCACGGAACATTCGCTCGACATCCTGTCAATTTTGGATCAGAACGGCCTGGTAACTTACAAAAGCCCGTCGGTGAAGACGGTGCTGGGCTACGAGTCGGAGGAATTGGTCGGCCAAAGCATCTTTCTGCACGTTCATCCCGATGATTTGCCACGGGTGCAGGAGGCATTTCAAGCCGCATTGACCAAACCAGAGCAGACCGTCACACTCCAATTCCGCTACCAGCACAAGGACGGCTCATGGCGTTACTTGGAGTCCATCGGGCAAAACCGGCTGAACGATCCGGAAATCAGCGCGGTGGTTATCAATTCGCGCGACGTGACCGACCGCTGGCGCGCGGCGGAGGATTTGCGCCAGAGCGAAAAACATTACCGTCTGCTTTTTCAAAGCAATCCGAATCCAATGTGGGTGTTTGACCTCGAATCGCTGAAATTTTTGGAGGTCAACGAGGCGGCGATCCACCATTACGGCTACTCGCGCGAGGAATTTCTCGCGATGACCATCATGGACATCCGCCCGCCGGAGAAAAACGGCCAGCGTACGACCGCCGGATTGGACGCCGCCGACCACGGCATCATCTGGCGGCACCGCCGCAAGAACGGCAGCCTCATGGATGTCGAGATCATCTGGAGTCCGATGGCGTTCCGCGAACATTTCGCCGCCCTGGCGATGGCCACGGACGTCACCGAACGCCGCCGCGTGGAACGCCGCAACACCATTTTTTCCAAACTAAGCCACCAGTTAAGCTCCATCTCCACCGCGCCGGAGGCGGCGATGATTATTTGCGAGGCGGCGGACGCCTTGTTCAAGTGGGATGATTTTGCCCTCGATCTGTATTTTGCCGAGCGCGACGAAGTTTTTTCCCTGCTGAACATCACCACGGTCGAGGGGCAGCGCGTGGAAATCCCCGCGTCGTTGCAGCCGAAAACCGTCAACCTCCTCATCCGCCGCGTCATCAGCAAAGGCGCGGAGCTGCTGCCGCTTGCCGAGGCCAGGGACAATTCCGCCGCGACGATGCTCGCGCCTATCCGCAAGGGCGAGCAGGTCATCGGCGTGTTGTTTGTTCAAAACCGCTCGCCGGGCGCCTACGTGGAACGCGATCTGGAAACACTTCAAACGCTCGCCGACCAGTGCAGCGGCGCGCTCGAACGCGTCCGCGCCCGCGAACAATTAATTGAAAGCGAACGGCGTTTCCGCGATCTGTTTGATAATTCACCGGACGCCATTTTTGTTGAGGACTTGGACGGCATGGTGCTGGACGTGAATTTTGCCGCCTGCGTGCTGCATGGTTTGACGCGCGAACAATTGATCGGCAAAAACGCCCTGCATGAACTCATTCCACAGTCACGCCGCGACGCCGCCGTTCGCGATTTTCAAAAACTGGCCGGTGGAAAGTTGTCTTGGATCGAAGGCGAAATCCTGACTTCCGACGGTCGCGCCGTGCCCGTTGAGGTGCGCGCCGGTCGCGTGGAATTCGCCGGCAAGTCCGCCCTCCTGTTGCACGTGCGCGACATCACCGACCGCCGCACGACCGAAACCGCCTTGCAAAGTTCCGAGGCGCTGTTCCGGTCGGTCTGGGAAAATTCCGTGGACGGAATGAGATTGACCGACGAGAACGGCCTCGTGGTCGCCGTCAATGACGCCTATTGCAAGCTGGTCGGCATGGAGGCGCAGTCGCTGGAAGGCAAACCGTTCCTGCAGGTCTATGCCGAATCAGAAAAACCCGGCGAAATGCTTGTCCGGCATCGCGAACATTTTACCGCCCGTACTGGCCAGCGCAAAATTGTCCGCCAATATACCTTGCACAACGGCAACGCGGTGACTTTTGAAATCACCGATTCCTTCATCGAGGCGCACGGGCGGCCGCTGCTGATGTTGAGTTTGTTCCGCGACGTCACGTTGCAACGGCGGCTGGAGGAACAATTGCGCCAGTCGCAAAAAATGGAGGCCATCGGCCAGCTCGCCGGCGGCGTGGCGCATGATTTCAACAACATCCTGACCGTTATCCACGGCCACGCCTCGCTGCTGCTCACGTCCGATCTCGATGACACCGGCGCGCGCTCCGCGCAACAAATCGCGCAGGCCGCCGAGCGCGCGGCGGGATTGACGCGCCAGTTGCTCACATTCAGCCGCCGCCAGTTGATTCAGCCCAAAAAATTGGACATGAACAAAATCGTCGGCAACATGACGGACATGCTCGGACGGATTCTGGGCGAGGACGTGGCGCTGCAATTGAATTATTCCCAATCGCCCGCAACCGTGGAGGCCGACGCGGGCATGATGGAGCAGGTTTTGTTGAATCTTGCCATCAACGCGCGCGACGCCATGCCGCGCGGCGGCCAGCTGGGCGTTCGCATTTCCATCGTGGAAATCAACAATGCCCATGTTCAACGCCATCCCGAGGCGCGCGTCGGAACATTTGTCTGCGTCAGCAAATCCGACACCGGCTGCGGCATCCCGGTGGAAAATCTTTCGCGCATTTTCGAGCCGTTTTTCACCACCAAGGAAATTGGCAAGGGAACCGGTCTTGGACTGGCGACCGTCTATGGCATTGTCAAACAACATCAGGGCTGGATTGAAGTCGAAAGTGCCGTCGGCAAGGGCACCACGTTCCGTTTTTACATTCCCTACAGCGGCCCGGAACAAATCGAGGCGGAGAAACCCACGACGCAAATCACCATTCGCGGCGGCAATGAAACCATCCTGCTCGTCGAGGACGAAAATCCCGTGCGCGAACTCGTCGCGCGCATTCTCCAAAAATACGGCTACAAAATTTTGCAGGCCGCCAACGGCGCCGAGGCCGTCAAGGTTTGGGAGCAGCACAAGGACGAAATCTCCCTCCTGCTCACCGACCTCGTGATGCCCGACAACATGAACGGCCGCGAACTGGCGGAAACCTTGTGGAAGCAAAGGCCGGATTTGAAGGTCATTTTCACCAGCGGCTACAGCGCGGACATCGTCGGCAAGGATTTCAAGCTCGAATCCGACCTCAACTTTTTGCAAAAGCCGTATCAGCCGCAGGCGCTCGCGCTGACCGTGCGCCGCTGCCTCGACGGCGGGGCGAAATAAATTTTTAGTTTTAAGTTTTGCCCCGCCAACTTAAAATTCAAAACTCAAAATTAAAGACTGAAATGATTATCGCGCCCTCGCTGCTCGCCGGAAACCACGCCGCCTTTGGCAAGGACGCCGTTCGCGCCTCCAAATCCGGCGCCGACTGGCTGCACCTCGACATCATGGACGGCCATTTCGTCCCGAACATTTCCTTCGGGCCGCAGGTCGTCAAAGACATCCGTCCGTTGAGCAAATTGTTTTTCGACGTCCATTTGATGTGCGCCAGGCCGGAAATTTTGCTGGAGCCGTTTGCGAAGGCCGGCGCGGACCAGATGATCATCCATGTCGAACTCGGCGAACAGGTCGGGCCGCTCATTTGGAAGATAAAAAATCTTGGCAAGAAGGTCGGCCTTGCCGTCAACCCGCCCACGCCCATTTCGCTCGCCGAACCGTTTCTGGAAAAAATTGATTTGCTGCTCGTGATGACCGTCAACCCCGGCTTCGGCGGGCAATCCTTTATCCACGAATGCCTGCCAAAAGTCCAGCAGGCCGAGGCGTGGCGGCGCGAACGCAAATTGAATTACCGCCTCGAAGTGGACGGCGGCATCAACAACCAGACGGCCGCCGAATGCGCCCGCGCCGGCGCCGACACGTTTGTTGCCGGCACCAGCTTGTTTGGGCAGCGCAGCCTGAAAGCGGCTGTGACGAAGATGCGGAAAATCGTCAATGCCAGCGACCCGGCATTGGCGGATTTGAAGGTTTGACCCATGTCGCAAATCAAATTCGGCACGGACGGCTGGCGCGCGGTCATCGCGGAAGATTTCAATTTCGCCAACGTCGCGCGCATGGCCCAGGCAACCGCAGATTTCTGGAAATCTGAAATCCGAAATCCGAAATCTGAAATTTTCGGGCGGCAGCCCAAGGTTATTGTCGGTTATGACCGCCGGTTTTTTTCCGACCGGTTTGCACAAATTACCGCCGAAGTTTTGGCCGGAAATGATTTTCAAGTCATCCTCACGCCGGAGCCGACACCGACGCCAAGCGTCTCCTTCGCCGTCAAAAATCATCACGCCGTCGGCGGTGTGATGATTACCGCCAGCCACAATCCGCCGATTTTCAACGGCTTTAAGCTTAAATCATTTTATGGCGGCTCCAGCGATTCCGAAACCTGCCAGGCCGTCGAAGGTTTTTTGGACGCAAATGCGCCAAAGCAAATCGTAAATCGGAATTCGCAAATCGCGAATCTTCAGGACGTTCGCCCGGCGCATTACGCCGCGTTGAAAAAACTCGTGGACTTCAAGCTCATCGCGAAATCCAAATTGCGTTTTGCCCACGACGCGCTCTTCGGCGTCGGCGCGGGCTGTTTTGAAAAAATTCTCGCGGGCACGACGTGCAAAGTTACAACGCTGAACGGCGTGCATGACGTTTTATTTGGCGGCATCAACCCGGAGCCGGTCGTGCAAAATTACGCGCGCAGCCAGGCGTTTTTGCGCAAACATCCGCACGACATTTGTCTGGTGACCGATGGCGACGCCGACCGTGTCGGCGGCATGGATGGTCGCGGCAATTATCTTACCACGCACCAAATCATCTGCCTGTTGCTGCACCATTTCATCGTCAATCGCAAGGGCAGGGGACGGGTCGTGAAGGCGCTGACGACGACTTCGATGGTGGACAAAATGTGCGCGGCCTGCGGGCTGCCGCTCGTCGAAACTGGCGTCGGCTTCAAATACATTTGCGCCGAGATGCTCAAGGGCGATGTGCTGCTCGGCGCGGAGGAAAGCGGCGGCATCGGTTTTCCCGGCCACATTCCCGAACGCGACGGCATCGCCGCCGGCCTGATGCTTTTGGAATTGCTCGCCACCGAAAAAATCCCGGTGAACAAAATTCTGGCCAAGCTGGAGAAACAATTCGGCCCGCATCGTTACGGACGCATTGACACGCATTTCCCGCTGGAGAAGCGCGGCGCGCTCATGGAGTTTCTACAAAAGAATCCGCCGGCCAAATTATTGCGCTCGCCGCTGGCGGACATGAAAGCATTTGACGGCGTAAAATTCGTCGCGGCAGATTCCTCATGGCTCATGCTGCGCGGTTCGGGCACGGAACCGATTTTGCGGATTTATGCCGAAGCGAAATCCGACGCCGACGCGCAAAAGCTTCTCAAGCTGGGCGTGGCACTGACGCGGCGGGTTTGATCCCAATCATAATCTTTCTCGTAATCGTAATCTTAATCCAAGCTGGAGATTACGATTACGAGAAAGATTATGATTGGGATTTCAATCCAGACGCTGACCATGTGGCTTGCATTTGATGGCAAAAACAATTAAATCTCTGCCATGAAATTTGCTCTGGCAATTCTGGTTTATCTGCTGATGGCGGCGGTTTTGGGCGGCGGCATTTTGCTGCTGGTGGCGGGCAAGCCGTGGTTTTTGATCGTCGCAGTTCTGGTTTTCATCGTTGCTTTTGGCAAACTCGGCTGCCAATCGCACTGATTTTTTTGAAACAAAATTATTTATGCTGAACACCGGCATTTTGAATCCCCGCCTGCTCTCGCTGCTCGCGCACGTGCGCCACACCAACGCGCTCGTCATCGCTGACCGCGGCTTTCCGTTCTGGCCGATGATTGAAACGGTGGACGTCTCGCTGGTGGACGGCGTGCCGACGGTGTTGCAGGCGCTCGCCGCCGTCCGCGCCAACGGCAGCTACAATCAAGCCTACATGGCGCGGGAATTTCAAAAAAACAATTCTGCCGCCACCCGCGCGGCGTTTGCGAAAGGTCTCGCCGGGATTCCGACGAAATTCGAGCCGCACGTGGCATTCAAGAAACGCGTGCCGCACGCGATTGGATTGATCCGCACCGGCGACACGACTCAATACGCGAACATGATTTTGATTTCCGGTTGAATGTTTTGCGCAAATTTAGAGGCAAAACAGAACAGCCCGCGGTTTGTGCCGCGGGCTGTTTTCTTTGGAACACTTTTTGAGCGGAATTAAACTTTGGCGTCGCGCGTTTCCAGTTTTTGCCAGACCGCACCGTAAAAAGCAACAAAGATGAAGCAAACCAATGGAATGACAAAACCGATCCTCATGCCGCCTTTGTCTGCGATGTAACCCATGATCGGCGTCATGATGGCGCCGCCAACGACGGACATGACAAGCACGGAAGAGCCAAACTTAGTGTGGTCGCCCAGGCCGCGAATGCTCAAAGCAAAAATGGTGGGAAACATGATGGACATGAAAAAGAAACTAGCCATGATGCCGATCACACCCGCCCATCCACCGCCAGCCATCGCCACCACCATCATAATTGTGTTGATAATAGCGTAACCTGCGAGTGCCTTGTGCGGTTTTGTGAACCCGACCACTGCGCTTCCAAAGAACCGCCCACCGGCAAAGCAAACAAAGGCCAGCGTCTGCAAATAACCTGCCGAGCGGTCCGTCGAATCAGTGATGTTGGCCCTGACATAATTGACAAAAAAGCTGAAAATGCCGGTTTGCGCTGCGACATAAAGGAATTGTGCCAGGACGCCCAGCGTAAAATGCGAGCGTTTGAATATGGATTTTTTAGCTTTACCTTCGGCCTCGGCCTTGAATTCCTCCGCAGCCCGGACGTCTGGGACTTTCGCAAAAATAAAAATCACCAACAGAATGGCTACAGCGATGCCAATGCCCAGATACGGAATGTAAAGTTTTGCATTGCTCGTGTTGACCACTTGCGTTGCCGACAAGATGACACTCGAGCCAATGAACATTCCCAAAACCCAGCCAAAGCCGTTACAGGTTTGCGCCATGTTGATTCGCGTGGCTCCACTTTCTGTCGGACCCAACACAGTGGTGTAGGGGTTGGCGTTGGTTTCCAAACACGCCAAGCCGCAGGCGAGAATAAACAGACCCAGCAAGAACGCCCAATAAGCATCAATGTGGGTCGCTGGAATAAACCAAAACGCTCCCAAAGCTGCCAATGTGAGTCCGCCGATAATGCCGCCTTTATAGCCAAAGCGCCGCGAGATCGCACCCGCAGGCAATGCCATTAAAAAATAACCCATGTAAAAGGCGTTTTGAACAAAGCCCGATTGGAATTTTGACAGTTGCAGTGAGTTCTGAAATTGTTTGTTAAGATTATCGAGCAAGCCGCTGCAAAACCCCCACAATAAAAAAAGTGAACACACCAGCATAAATGTAAGCAGGTAATTTTGTCCGTCAGCCGTGCGAAACAAGCTGGCGCCTTTGGTGGTCGTTTGGCCCGAAGTGGTTGGTGTAATCATAATTTCAATTTGATGATGGACGCTATGCGTGATGAATTTGTGCTGATGCCCAGCTAATTATTTGAATTGCGCGTTTGCGTCAAGCCTCCGCTTTAAAAAAATGCGGCGCGTTCCGGCTTGAAAACCGGCGGTTTTACATTTCAACTGAAGCATGGCTGACGACATTTCACCTCCGGCGGCGAAAAATCCCAGGTTCGCGCTGCGGGCCGGCGACGTCCAGATGTATCGCCTTTGCGATGATTTGAGCGGCCTGATCATCTTTCCGATGATTGTCTTCAGCCCGTGGGCCTTCGGCACGACGCAATCGTGGTCCATCTGGACGATGAACGCGGCGGGCTTCGCGCTCGGCATTTTGCTGCTCGCAAAGCTTTTCATCCGCAAGGTCAAAAATTATCCCGCGCCGCGTTGGGAACATTTTCCCACGCGCAAATTCAGCCGCGCGCTGGCCTGGCTGACGCTGGCGATTCTGAGCTATTGCCTCGCCAGCGCGCTGAACGCGGGCGCCACCTACAATCCCGACACAAAAATTTTTGATTATCACCACTGCCTCAACTGGCTGCCGCACAGCATGGACAGCCGCCGGTCGTGGTTTTATTTCTGGAATTATTCGGCGCTGGCCTGTTCGTTCTGGGCAATCTGCGACTGGCTGGTCGGCCGGACGCCGGCCGAGGAGCGCGCCTTTCGCGGCGGAACGGAAGGAGAAAAAACATTTCCGGTTCTGCCCGCACGATTGCGCCAACTGCTGTGGTTGCTTTGCCTCAATGGCGCGTTGTTCGGCATCGAAGGCATCGTTCAACGTGCCTCGGGTTCGAACAAGCTTTTGTTTCTCGCCCAGCCGCATGTGAATCGCGAGGGTGAAACGCAATTCGCCGCCTACGCATACCGCTCCAACGCCGCGCAATATTTCAACCTGCTCTGGCCGGTGTGCCTCGGCTTTTGGTGGACGCTGCACCGCCTCGGCGGTTCGCGCCACAAATTGCATCATCTGTTGTTGCTGTGCGCGGCCATCATGGCTGCGTGCCCGATCATTTCCGGCAGCCGCGGCGGCGCGCTGGTGGCGGCGGGGCTTTTGCTTTTCGCCATGTTTTTTTTCGCGGCGATGAATTTATTTTCATCCACCTGGCGGCAGAAAGATCGCCGCACGCGCCGGGCCACAGCTGTTTTGCTCGGACTTTTTTTTGCGGTGGCGGTGGCGCTGGGCTGGTATTTCGGCTGGAATTTGCTTTCGACCCGCATGGAGGACCTTCAAGGCGGATTTCAGGAGCGCGAGGCGATTTATGAATCTGCGCTCCCGATGGCGGCGGATTATCCAATCTTCGGCACCGGGCCGGGGACTTTCGCAACGGTTTTCCAACTCTACCGTTATTCCAACGCGACTTACTGGCCGGAACAATTGCACAACGACTGGCTCGAGACGCAAATCACTTTCGGTCTGGCGGGCATGGCGCTGATTTTAGCGGCGCTGGTATGCGTCGGTCTGCGCTGGTTCGCGCCGGGCGGAATTCGCGGCGGCCGCCGGTTCGTGGTCCTGGCGTGGGCGGGGCTGGGAGGCTGCCTGGTCCACGCGCTTTTCGATTTCCCGCTCCAGATTTATTCCATCCTGTTTTTGTTTCTCGTGATTTGCGCGATACTTTTCAATTTGAGCCGCCGATCGGGGGCTTTGCGGCATTGAGCAGCCTTGCTTTCACAAAATTCCCGCACGTGCGCCGCCTTCCTTGATGACGGAATCTGCCGGCAGTTCAACCGTCGTCTGCCGCCCCAGAAATTCCAGCAGCACGGCGACGCGCTCGCGGGCGGGCAGGACGCGTGAAATGACGGCGCAAAGTCCGCGCAAGGCGCCGCCGGCGATTCGCACTTCGTCGCCCGGTGCCAGCCGCGCAGGCAGGACACGCAATTGGTCGGCACCGACGGCCTGCCGCAGTTGTTCAATAGTTTCTTCGGGAATTGTCGGCCAGCGTTCGCCGAAGTGAACCACGCCGCGAATACCACTGGCGGATTGCACCTGGCGCAGGGAATTTTGCCAGTCAAACCGCGCGAAAAGGTAGTTGGGAAACAGCGCTTCTGTGACCCAGAAGGTTCCCTGACACGTGGTGCGCCTGAACCGAATCCGCGGCAGGAAAATTTCAACGCCGTTTTTCCGCAAATGCTCCGCCGCGATGTGTTCGTGTTTGGGTTGTGAACAGAGGCAGAACCACGCCGCGCCGCTGGCGATGGTTTTGTTTTCAGGCGCGGTCATTGGTCGGAAGGAAATGCCGGACGCCGGATGAACTGGCTCACCCGGCCTTGTCCGGTTTGTAGTAATCGCGGTATTTATAATAGTGGTAATCCGCGGCGCTGGAGCGCACGGAATTGAACACCAACCCCAGAACCCGCGCCTTGCGCTGGTGCAGCATGTCCAGCGCGGCGTGCGCCACGCGGGCGGAGGTAAATTCGGCACGGACCAGGAAAATAACGCCATCGGCGCGCGGCGCCAGGCTCGTGACGTCGTCCGCCGCCATCACCGGCGCGGTGTCCAGCAGCACATAATCATATTCCTTGGCGGATTCCTGAAGCAGTTGCTGCATGACGGCGCCCATGAAAAATTCGCTGGAGCGCTGGGTCGTCGCGCCGCGGGGCACCAGGTGGAGATTGGGCACACTGGTTTCCTTGACGGTTTGCCGCCAGTTCGCGCCTTGAGATAAAATTTCCGACAGGCCGGCGCTGGAACCGATGTTAAAACGATTGTGCAAATTACCCTTGCGCAGGTCCGCATCCACGAGCAACACGCGCGTGCCGCTGATGGCGAGGGTGATGGCAAGATTGGCGGTGGTGATGGTTTTTCCCTCGCCCGGCACGGAACTGGTGACGAGCAGCGTGCGCGGGCGCGTGCCGGTTTGCTCCATGTAAAGCAGCGAAGAGCGCAGATTCCGATAGGATTCGACAAGCGAGTGCCGTTCGTCGTCAACTTGCAGCAGCGGCAGCACGCCTTTGCGCGGAGAGCGTTCGCGCGGAATCTGTCCCAAAACTTCCTCGTCAAAGGCTTCTTGAAGCTCGATGAACGTGTTCATTCGATCATCGAGGCGGTCCATCAACATTAAAATCAACAGGCTCAAAATCAGGCCGGCCACGCCAGCGATGACGAGGTCTTTTTGAATCCAAGCCGTGTCCGGCTGCGCGTCGCTGGCCGCTTGAGAAATCACGACGGTCTCCGGGCTGATGTCTTTGTTGACATCGAGATTTTCAAGTGTGGCAAGCAATTGATCGTAGAGGGCGTCAATGCGCTCGGACTTCGCCTTCAATCGGTCGTATTCGGCGGTTTTGCGATTGAACTCAACGTTTTGCCGCCCCCAGAGTTCAGTCTGCTTCTGGAGATTGGTGATTTGGAGCGCGAGCGAACTTTTTTCGGCTTCAATTTGTTCCACGCTTTGCGCGCGATAAATGTCCAAAATGCGGCTATACTGGTCAATCTCCTCGTCCAGTGCCACCATTTGCGGGTGTTTGGGCTTGAGAACTTCCGCGTAACGATCGCGTTCCGCCTTCAGCAGCGCAATATTCTGTTTGACGGTCAGATATTCCATGCCGATGGATTCAGGGCCGGTTTGCGGGCTTACCCCGGTGAATCCGGCCACCAAGGGCGATTCCGTCGGCCCGGCATTGACGGCTTGGTCGCCCATGCCTGCATTGCCGGTTATACCGCCAAGCACGAGTGTTCGGTCCTGTCCAAGCAAAAGGTTTTGATCGAGGGTCATGGACTGGAGCAGATCGTATTGCGACTGCGCGTTGCCGAGTTCCTGATAGAGGATGGTGAGATAATTGCCAACGCCGTTGGCGCCTTCCAAAAGTGCCGCGTTGTTGGTGCTCAAAAATGAGGCCACCTGGTCTTCGTCTTTTTGCATCTCCGGTTCGAGCCGCAACATCTGGTCGGTGAGACCGGCGATCGTGAGATCGGACGTGTGCTCCTCCATTTGTTTCTTCTGGTCAATGTATTCTTCCATGCACGCCTGGGCAAACAACTGCGCGTATTTGGGGTTCTGGCTGATGGCGCGAATGTTGAAAATGGTGGTTTTGGGTGTGATGGAAACGGAAACGGAAACCGGAGCCGGGGGGATGTCAGGATTTTCACTGGTGACGCGATCTTTGGCGTGACCAAGGACTTCAGCTCCCTGCATCAACGCGGCTTGCGTGCCGAGGAAATCTTCATAGCTCTGCATTTCGGTGTAAAGTGAACTCTGCTGGATATTCAGCCGGACGTTGACGATCATTTGTCCCACGGAGAAATATTCCGGAGGCAGAGTCCAGATATGGCCGCCTTCCGCCGCCAATGCCAGCAACACGCAAGCCACCGGCACCCACCAGCGCCGCCGCAGCAGGTTGCGGTAACGCTGGAACCGCGAAAAAAACGCCCCCGCCCAGACATGACGCTCGCGCGGTGAAAAAGAGGTTTCTTCGTTCATGAAATTTTCGGCTTCGACTTTAAAAATTGACCAATCGTGAGGGCACGATGATCAGGTCATTAGGCTGCAACACAATGTCTTCGTCGGTTTTGCCTTGTTCGAGGATTTGCGTCATATCAAGTTCGATAACCTGTCTTTCCCCGTTTGGGCCGGGGGTGCCACGCACAACCTTTACCTTTTTTTTGTTGGCAAAATCATCAAAACCTCCCGCGATCAAAATCGCGTCACCTGCGGTCAGGTTTTCGTTGACTTGAAGCGGAATCGCTCCTTGATTATGCACCTGCCCCCAGATATAGACCTGTCCAATGGTCCGGTTGGCCGCGTTCAGCGACAAAACCACCGTGGCCTTCTTGTAATAATCTTTTTCCAGCGCTGTTTTTATTTCCGCAGCCAGTTGTTTGCAGGTTTTGCCCACAGCCATGACCCGACCGATGTATGGCACTTCCAACTCACCCGAGTCTTCCACAATAAGATTTTTGGGCACGTCCTGCGGGTCCCAAATTTTGTCTTCCAGAATTTGAAAACTAACCGTGTCGCCAACCCGGAGTTTATAGGTGTCGTCGGAAACATAACCGTTGAGTGAAGTGGTGCCGGCATTGGACTGGTTCGCTGCTTGCGCGGCGGGTTGACTGGGTTGGGTCGTCGTTCCCGGGGTCGTCGCCCAACTGGATGGTGTAAATGGATTCGACGGGGATGGTTGGGCTGGGGGCGTCCCTTGGGCCATCGTCCAATGGGCGGCGCAAACCAAAAGAAGCGTCAAAAAAGGTTTTCGCATAGAGTCAGTCACTTCAGTATTCAAAATTGATAGGAGAAATTCAAGCTAACAATGTTGACCGTGTAGACGGAGTTGATCTGGTTGGCAGACTCATGGACAATCTGTTCGGAAAGAGTGGCGGAAAGTTTTTGTGTCAGATTGCAGCCAAGGCTGATTTCAGCGTTGATCTGGTCGAACGTCAGATTGGAGTTGGACACGCCGTTCAATTGCGTCCCGTGTTCCCACGTAACCGGCGTGGTCAATGTAAATTTTCTGAATATGTTCCAGTCCGGTTCAAATCTCACAAAATAATATTCATCGGGCACGCCGTAGTTTGAATAATCCGTGCTGCGCCCCGCCGCCAGGGTGTAGGTGACAAATTGATTTAACCGGTGCGTGAGGGAAAGTTCAAAATACAATCCGGTTACCGGGCTGGCATTGGTGAAAACAGCGGTGGCCCGCGGCGAATAAACTGTGTAGCCCGCATGAAACTCCGCGTTCGAGTATTCGCTAATCTGCGCCCGGCAAAACAATCCCACGTTCCATTGGCTCGCGTTCGGGAACGGGGCGGACGCCGACGGATCGCTATTGAATAATCCGCCGCCAACTTCGAGGCCGGCCAGAAATTCCGGCCGCACGCGGAAACCGGCGCTCGCGAATAAATTCTCCGACGAGCCGTCCGGCACCTGGTTCCCCACCAGCGAAAGATAATTCACGTGGTCATAGCCGAAGTCCACCTCCGCCTCGTTCAAATCCCACAAACCGCTCACGCCTGCCGTGTTTTCCAAGCGCACAATGCTTGCGCCGTTGGTCAGTCCCGGATTTTCATAGCCGTTCTCCGTTACAGAGAGCCGGTCGTGCAGGTTGATCTTCAAGTCCTTGATATAAATATCGAACGAAAGTTGCGAACCCGGGTTGATGTAAAGCTGGTCCAACTCTTGGTGCTGCACATAAAAAGAATAGCCCGCGCCCAATTCGAAATTCAGGCTGTTGTTCTGCGTGACCGGCCAGACCATTTGCGCGTTCACGCTGGGGCGGAAGATAAAATCGCCGTCGGGGTTGTTTGGCCGCAAATTCACGTTGTCGTTGTAATCCGCCTCCAGTCCCGAGGAAAAACGCCACGCGACCGGCCCCAGCATCAAATTGTAATACCCGACACTGCTGGCCGCCTGCCGGCTGGTTTCTTCCGCGGCTTCGCCTGCCATGGATTGTCGCAGCGCCTCCTGCGCCGGCGCCGATGCCGCAAAAAACGCCAGGGTTGCGGCGATGAGGAAAAGCCGGAGTGAGCAGCCGAATCTGAATGGCTTGAAAATGTCGCTGGTCACCAGATGTTTGCCTCGCATGATGCCCGTTGTCCGTGCGGCGGCAAACAAAATATATTTTGTTCATTTTCTATTGAACAAAATGGTCAAATTGGGCAGACTGCGCGCGTGGCTGTGGATTTCACAGGCAAATCAGAATCAAAAACCACCGCGCCGCGCCTAGAGCCGGTCGAGGTCGAGGTCATCCATTTATTCGTCCAGTTTTCCCGCGCGCTCGGCCAGCCGCGCTCTGTCGCCGAAATCTACGGGCTGCTCTTCGTCTCCCACCAGCCGCTAGACATGGACACGCTCATCAGCCGTCTCAACTTAAGCAAAGGCTCCGCCAGCCAGGGTCTGAAGTACTTGCAGGACCTCGGCGCCGTGCGTGCGGTCTATGTCGCGGGGGAGCGTCGGACACATTACGAAGCTGTGGCCGAACTGCGCAACCTGGCCGGGCGCTTTCTGCGCCGGCAAATCCTTTCCCATTTTGACGACGGCGAATCGCGGCTGCAAAGCATCGCGGCACACGCGCAGAAACTTTCGGGCGAACAACGGAAATTTGTGGTGGCGCGCGTCAAGCTGCTCCGCAGTTGGCAGCAGAACGGTCGGCGCGTGCTGCCGTTTGTGGTGAGGATGCTGGGCGGAGGGTAGGAATAAAAAACAGAAAATGGAAAGTGGAAATCTGGATTTGATTTCAGTGTTTCAACTTTCAGAATTTTGGACGGCGCAGCAGTGGCCTTTTGCAAAAATTTGGCAAAACGGTCACGGGCGGCAGCTTGTTCTTTTGAAAGGCAGAAAGCTAAGAACGGAAAGATAAAATAAATTTCTGTTTTCCGTTTTCCAAATTTCTGGTTTTGTGTTTCGTTTTTTGCTTTCATAGCTTCTGCCTTTAACAATGACCTCTTCCACGAAAATATTCTGGCTCTTTGGCCGCTGTGGCGCCGGGAAAACCACGCTCGCCCGCCGGCTTCGCGATGGTTTGGTGGATCGGAAAGTCCCCGTGTTTTATTTGGACGGCGATGAAATGCGCTCCGGCCTTTGCTCTGATCTGGGCTTTTCCAGCCAGGCGCGCGTGGAAAATCATCGGCGCATCGCCGAGGTCGCCCGGCTGGCGGCGGAGCAGGGGTTCAACGTTATCGTTTCCACCATGGCACCACAGCATGACCAGCGCGACGTGGTGGCCGGGGTTCTGGGACAACGGCTGGTCTGGCTTTACATCCATGCTCCGTTGGAAATTTGCATCCAGCGCGACCCCAAGGGCCTTTACGGTCGGGCCAAGGCGGGGCGGGTGAAGGACCTGTTGACCTTTCCGTTTGAAGTGCCGCGACCGCACGAACGGGAAAATTACATAGACACCGTGGCGCAGAACGTGGAGGAATGCTTTCACTCCATCCTGGAGATTGCCAAGGCCAGCATGAGCGATTTCGCCATTTGAAATTTTGTGCCCGAAAAACCGGTCGAAATCACCACCGAATTATGGAGGCCACCTTTGCCCCCGCAGGAAAATCCTAGGCGGCAGCTTGGATTGAAAGCATGAGCGTCACCCGACGAATTGCCTTTGGCGCGGCGGCAAGCTGGTTCAGCCGGGGAGTCACCATTCTTCTGGGATTGGTGATGATGCCAGTGCTGTTCCGGTTTTTGCCCAAGGAGGAACTTGGCGTGTGGTTGCTGCTCGGCCAAAGCTGGGTGGCTTTGGGGGTCTTTGAATATGGGATACAATTGGCCTTTACCCGTAGATTTGCTTTTGTGGTCGGAAAGGCCGGTGGTCTTAATGTCCAAATCACCGGGGATTCGGCGCGGGAAATGGCCGACTTGATTGCGGTGACCTTGCGGATATATCACTGGCTGACTTT
>DATJRH010000034.1:0-46786 GCA_035504945.1 Candidatus Aquilonibacter sp.
CTCCGGCTGGTCCGTCAAATGCATAATCCTGTTTTTTTTGGCTTTTTGCGCTTTTCGGTCAAGAAGGAGCTTGTTTGGACGGTCGGGGAGCTTCTCAATGGCTCCACCTTGCTTCGATTATTTGTCAACCGGATAGTTCCAAACATTTTTGATCCGCGCTTGCGTGCAGTCGAAATCCGCAATTATACTGCGTTCTAATTTTTAGATTATGAACAAAACACCCGTTCGCGTGGCAGTCACCGGCGCCGCCGGCCAAATCGGTTATTCACTTCTGTTTCGCATCGCCTCCGGCGCGATGTTCGGGCCGGAGCAACCCGTCATTTTGCACCTCATCGAAATTCCGGACGAAAAAGCCATGGCCGCGCTCGGCGGCGTTTGCATGGAACTGGACGATTGTGCCTTCCCGCTGCTCAAAGGCATCGTGCCGACTTCAAGTCTCGACGAAGGTTTTCGCGGCGTGAACTGGGCGCTGCTCGTCGGCGCCGTGCCGCGCAAGGCCGGCATGGAGCGAAAGGATTTGCTCGGCATCAACGGCAAGATTTTCACCGGCCAGGGCCAGGCCATCGCCAAAAATGCCGCGAGCGACGCGCGCGTCCTGGTTGTCGGCAATCCATGCAACACCAACGTGCTGATTGCCATGAACAACGCCAAAGGCATTCCGTCCGACCGGTTTTTTGCGATGACGATGCTCGATGAAAACCGTTCCAAAACGCAGCTCGCGAAAAAAGCCGCCGTGGACGTCTCCGCCGTCAGCAATCTCGCCATTTGGGGAAATCACAGTGCGACGATGTTTCCGGACTTCTTCAATGCGAAAATCAACGGACGCCTCGTGCCTGAAGTCATCAGCCACCGCGAATGGCTGGAAAAGGATTTCATTTCAATCATCCAGCAACGCGGCGCGGCCATCATCAAGGCGCGCGGACTTTCGAGCGCGGCCAGCGCGGCCAACGCCGTCGTGGACACCGTTCGCAATCTGACGACGCCGACGAAGCCGGGCGACTGGTTCAGCGTCTCGGTTTGCTCGCCCGGCGATTACGGCATTGAGAAAGGTTTGATTTTCAGCTACCCGATCCGCACCGACGGCCAAAAATGGGAAATTGTCCAAAACGTTCCGCTCAACGATTTCAGCCGGGCGAAAATCGCCGCAACGGAAAATGAATTGAAGGAGGAGCGCGCGATGGTCGCCGATTTGCTGCCGAAATGAAAAGCCGTCCGCGCATCGGATTGACCGGCGAACTCGCCTTCAAGACCGAGGCGAAACACGCCGTTGAATTTGCCGGCAACGGAATGCCCGCCGTCCTTTCCACGCCGAACCTCGTCGGTTTTCTCGAACGCACCGCGCGCGAAACCATCGCCGGCTGCCTCGAAGACGGCGAACGTTCCGTCGGCATCGAGCTTGATTTGAAGCATCTCGAGCCGACGCCGATTGGCCACACCGTTCATTGCACCGCGCGCGTGATCCACACCGAAGACCGGCAGGTCATGTTTCAACTCGAAGCTCGCGATGCAGGCGAACTCATTTGTCGCGGCCTGCACAAGCGCGCCGTCATCAACTTGGAGAAATTTTCCAAACGCGTTCAGGAAAAATCGGCTTGAATTCCTTCGGGTGCGGCAAGCGTCCCCGCAAGCCGCTTTTGCAGTTGCCGCCGGCGGCTCGCTGGGAGTCTCGCCCCACCTATTTTCCCTGCATTGCCGAGCATGATGTTTTGCGATAGCTTCGCGGGCGTATGGCTTTCGATTCCTTCCGCGATTTCGTCAACGCCTTGGACAAGGCGGGCGAACTCAAACGCATTTCCCAGCCCGTCGCCACCGAACTCGAAATCACCGAGATCGCCGACCGCGAAATGAAATTGCCTGGCGGCGGCAAGGCGCTGCTGTTCGAAAGGCCCACCGTCAACGGCGTGGTCTCGCCGTTCCCCGTCGCCATCAACACGATGGGTTCGCACAAGCGCATGGCCATGAGCATGGGCGCGGAGTCCGTGGACGAAGTCGCGAACGAACTAGGCGCGCTGATGAAAGCCAAGCCGACGACGAGTTTTCGCGAAGCCATCAAACTGCTCGGCCAGGCACTCGATTTGCGCCACGCCAAACCGAAAATCGTCAAAACTGGTGCGTGCAAAAATGTGATTCAAAAATTTGATCCACCGCCGTCGCGCAAGGAGCCGTGGCCCAAAGCTCCGACGCCTGACGCTCTTGCCACTCATCACTCGTCACTCGTCACTTTGTTGAATCTTCCGATTCAGCAGTGCTGGCCTTTGGATGGCGGGCGTTTCATCACCCTGCCCTGCGTCGTGACCAAAGACCCCGATACCGGCGAACGCAACGTCGGCATGTATCGCATCCAGATTTACGACGACAAAACCACCGGCATGCACTGGCAGTTGCAAAAAGTCGGCGCGCGGCACGGACGACGCTATTACGAAACCGGCACGCGCATGCCCGTCAGCATTTTCATCGGCGGCGACCCGATGTTTCCCTTCGCCGCCACCGCGCCGTTGCCGGATGGCTTGGACGAATTTCTCCTCGCCGGTTATCTCCGCAAGAAATCCGTCGAGCTGGTGAAGTGCGAGACCAACGACCTCGAAGTTCCCGCTAACGCCGACTTTGTCATCGAAGGTTACGTTGATCCGACCGAACCGTTGCGCGAGGAAGGCCCGTTCGGCGATCACACGGGCTATTACACGCTGCCCGAGCCATATCCGGTGTTTCACGTCACCGCCATCACGCATCGCAAGGACGCGGTGTATCCGGCGACGATTGTCGGCATCCCGCCGATGGAAGATTTTTACATCGGCGGCGCGAGCGTGAAATTGTTCCTGCCAATATTCAAGATGAACTTCCCGGAAATCGTGGACATCGCGCTGCCGGCGGAAGGCGTGTTTCACAACCTCGTGTTCGTCAGCATCAAGAAGACCTACCCGATGCAGGCCTACAAAATCATGCACGGCCTCTGGGGCATGGGCCAGATGATGTTCACCAAATACATCGTGGTCGTGGACGCCGGCGTGAACGTCCACAACACGAGCGAAGTGCTGTTCCATCTCACCGCCAACACCGATCCGCAGCGCGACAGCATCTTTACCAAAGGCCCGGCCGACGTGCTCGACCACGCGACGAGCGAAATCGCCAGCGGCAGCAAACTCGGCATTGACGCAACGAAGAAAATTCCCGGCGAAGGTTTCAAACGCGCCTGGCCGCCGCTCATCAAGATGGATGAAAGCGTGAAGGCGAAGGTGGAGAAATTATTACGCAGCTTTTGAATGACGCTTCGTTCGTTGCCGGTAGGAAACTGGTTTCGCTTTCGTAATTTGGATTGGTGCAACACGGCCTGCTCTTTCGGCAAGGATTAACAAATCCTGCGATGGTGCTGCGGGTCGGTGGAAAGTTCCATTGCGCGGCAGCCGAATCGGTGTGTTGAGAACATTGACGCGCAAATCTACAGTTTCGCCCGCGAGAATTAGATCGTGAGCAGTTTTGATTTCGGCATCAGTTACAGTTTCCGAAAAAAAGCGGAACGAGGACGTTGCAAGATAATCAAGACGTTCATCAAAAGCCATCCATTTGCGGCCTTCACATTCGGCAACGTAGCCCGTCGTGTTGGAGCCAGCAAAAATGTCCAGCACAAGGTCGCCTGGTTCAGTCAGAAAATGGATAAAGAACTCCGGCAGCTTTGACGGAAAGCGGGCGGGATGGACTTTTGCGCTGACAGTTTTGCAGCCACGCAAATAGCTGCCGTTGGACTCGGAATTCGAGATTTGCAAAAGATTCGACGGAATCGCACCGCCGTTGTCCTTGCCAAACGATTTGCCGATGTCATGGCCGGACGGACGTTTTTTGGGAGTATAAAAACCTTCCGGGTCTTCCAATAGCTTTTTCATCCGATCGCTGTATTCAGTCAGCACTTTTGATACGTTGGCTTTCGGCCAGCGAGTCTTGCCAAACCACCAAACGGTATTGACCGAATCTTTTGCGCGAAGCTTGCGCTTGTTGACCCATTCGATGGGGCTGGGAAGTTTCGCCGGGTTGTGCCAGTAAAAATCTTCGGCAAGGTGGAAACCAAGTTCGTCACAGAAATAAATCGGGACGCGAAAATTGTAAAGGCTGCGGGTTGGCGACCCGAGTTCGTAAGCCCCGCCAAGATCGAGAACGAAGCTGCCATCGTCTTTGAGCTTGCGAAATACCAGCCGGGCAAACTGCGCTAACCCATCCTTCTCCCCCACGGGGGAGAAGGTGTCCGCAGGACGGATGAGGGGGCGCGCACTGCAACGCGCAATATTCCAATCCGCCAATTTGGAAGCGGAAGGCTCGTTCAACCGGCGGCGTCGAGGCGCAACACGCAATGGCCGTAGTCCAGCAGGGGTTCGCCGGGCACGGGCTGGTAAGCCGGGGTGATGGCGTAAAGCCGGTTGCGCTTTTGCACGACCAGCCCGGCGGCCTTGAGGACCTTGAGATGTTTGCTGCTCATGTCCACGCTGCAACTAATCGCCTCGGCGAGTTCGGTCACGCTCATGGCCTCGCCGGCGCACAGCGCGCGGAGCATCCGCCAGCGCCCGGAATGGCTGATGGCGGTGAGCAACAATTCGTGGTCGGGCAACGGCCGGACGGGGTCGGCCTTTTTGGTGATGGCGATGGTTTCCATGCGATTTTAGCGGAAAAACAACGATTTTTGACGATCTGACGATTGCTTGCGCTCAATTTACAATAGTCCCGTGTAGAATTGCAAGCATGAATTATAGATTTACAATCTTCCCGCTTAGAATTTAAGGATTTCAGTATAGATTTTTAGACTTCCAATATAGACTTGCAGGATTCCCATATAGATTTACAGGTTTCCCGCATAGACTTACAGGATTCCCGTATAGATTGACAATATTCCCGTGTAGATTTTCAGGATTCCTGTATAGACTTGCATGAATCCACAATAGATTTACTCCTTAAAAACTCGATTGTTTATGAAATCACCATCGGTTCACGCGCGGATGTCCCGCTGTTGCCCGCAAGTTTCCGACCGGACTAATGCAGCAAGGCGTCCATTCAAAAAGTCGGAATTTTCAATCCAGCGTCTGCCGGTAGCGTTTGATTCCTATCGTCAGCATCACCACCAAAAACAACGCAATCGGCCACAAGTCCGGCGCGATTTCTGTCAGGCCGTTGCCTTTCAGCAAAATCCCGCGCACCACGCGCAAATAATGCGTCAACGGCAGCACTTCGCCGATGTCCTGCGCCCAGCCGGGCATCCCGCGAAACGGAAACATGTAGCCTGACAGCAGCAGCGACGGCAGAAAAAAGAAAAACGCCATCTGCACCGCCTGCAACTGATTCTTCGCGATGGTCGAAAAGGTGATGCCGACGGCGAGGTTTGCCACGATGAAGAAAAATGTCAGCACCACCAGCAGTGGCACGCTGCCGACAATCGGCACGTTGAACAGAAATTTCGCCGCCAGCAAAATCAAAAACACCTGCACGTAGCCGACCGCGATATAAGGCACAATTTTGCCGATGATGACCTCGCCCGGGTGCACCGGCGTCGAGAGCAGGTTTTCCATGGTGCCGCGCTCGCGTTCGCGCGTGATGGCCAGCCCGGTGATGATAATCATCGTCATCGTCAGCATGATGCCCATCAGACCGGGCACGATGTTATATTGCGTGATGTTTTCGGGATTGTAGTGCTGGTGCGTGACGAGGTTGAACGGCGGGGCCGTGCCGCGCAATTTCGCCAGTGGTCCGGTGAGGTCACGGTCGAGAACCTGTGTCGTCAGTATGTTAACTGCGGCAATGGCGTAACCAACAGCAGACGGATCGGTGGCATCGGCTTCAAGGAGCAAGTCCGGCTTTTCGCCGCGTAACAGTTTGCGCGAGAAGTCCACGGGAATTTCCACGGCGAATTGCACGTCGCCTCGCGCGAGCATTTGCTGGATGTCCGCCTCGTTCTTCGCCTTGCGCGTGATGTCGAAATAACTGCTGTTCCGCAAACCCCAGACAATCGTGCGCGAAAAAACGCTGTTGTCGGCGGAATAAACCGCGGTTGGCAAATGCTTCGGGTCGGAATTGATGGCGTAGCCGAACAAAATGAGCTGGAGCATCGGGATGCCGACCATCATGCCGAACGTCAGCCGGTCACGCCGCATCTGGATGAATTCCTTCACGACGATGGCCCAAAAGCGCCGCCAGTTGAACGTGAAGCGTTTCACGAAAAATTGTCCTTCGCGGTTTCCATCAGGCTGATGAACACGTCTTCCAGCCCCGATTCGATTTTTTCCCAGTGATAGTCGCCGGTCATCCACGGGCTGACGCTGGCGCGCAATTTTTCCGCGTCGCGGCCGCTCACGTGCAGCGTCGAGCCGAACGCAACAACCTGCTCGACGCCGGGCAATTTGCGGATTTTGTCGGCGAGCGCGGACAGATTATCGCCGGTCACTTCAAATGTCGTCAGCGCAGCGGCATTTACGACCTCGCGTGCCGTGCCGCTGGCGAGCAAATTTCCGTAGGCGATATAGGCAAGGCGATGGCAGCGTTCCGCCTCGTCCATGTAATGCGTCGTGACGAGCGCGGTCAAGCCGTCGGCGGCGAGGTGATGAATTTCCTCCCAGAAATCGCGGCGCGCTTTCGGGTCCACACCGGCGGTCGGTTCGTCGAGCAAAAGCAATTGCGGCTCGTGAATCAGGCACGCGGCGAGCGCCAGCCGCTGTTTCCAGCCGCCGGAAAGCTGGCCGGCAAGCTGCCGGCGCCGGTCGGTCATGCCAAGGCGTTCAAGGCTTTTTCCCACGGCGGCTTGGCGGTTCGGCACGCCGTAAATTTGCGCGATAAAATCCAGATTTTCCTCGATGGTCAAATCCTCGTAGAAGCTGAACCGCTGCGTCATGTAGCCGACGCGCTTTTTTATTTCGGCGGACTCGCGGCGGAAATTAAGGCCAAGGCAGGTGCCTTCACCGCCATCCGGTTTGAGCAGGCCGCAAAGCATCCGCAGAAAGGTCGTCTTGCCGCTGCCGTTCGGGCCGAGGAAGCCGTAAATCTCGCCGGGGCGCACTTGCATGGCAATGTCGTTGACAACCGTGCGGTCGCCGAATTTTTTCGTGACGCCGCGGACGTCAATGGCGAAATCGGAAGCACTCATGGCTCACGGCAATTTCACGTCCACCGGCTGGCCGGGACGCAATTCCGCCGCGTCCGCCGGAGAAAATTGCGCCTCAATCATGAAAACCAATTTCGCACGGTTCTCGCGGTTGTATAAAACCGGCGGCGTGAATTCGGCTTGCGTGGAAATGTAATTCACCGTGGCAGAATAAGGACGCGCCGCGCCGTCAAAGTTCACGCTGACATTTTCGCCGGTTTTGATTTGCGCCAGCACTGTTTCCGGAACGAAAAATCTCACCTTAATATTCGCTGGTGGCAGCAAGACAACGACCGGATTTCCCGCCGCGACCCATTCGCCCCGCCGATAGAGCGTGTCCTGCACAAACGCATTCGTCGGCGCGAACTGCTGCTTTTGGTCAAACGACCATTCCGCCTTGTCGAGCGCGGCTTGTTGCGACGCAACCACGGCCTGCGACGCACGAATGGCGTCCTCGCGCCCGCCGAGCTGGGCGGTTTCCAAGTCCGCCGCAAACTGGTCAACTTGCGCCTGATCCGCGTCGCGTTGCGCGCGCGCCTGGTCCAATTCCTCACTGGAAATCACATTGGCGCCGCCGAGTTTCTCGCGCCGCGCCAGTTCGTCGTTGGCCAGTTTCAAATTGGCATTTGCGCGATCCAATTGCGCTTCGAGCGAGGCAATTTCCGTCGGGCGCTGGCCTTTTTTCAAATCGTCCAATTGGGCTCCAGCCTGGGCGAGATTTTTTTCCGCCTGCCGTACGGCGTCCGCCTCTGAACCGCGCTCCAATGTGAAAAGCAACTGCCCGTTGGTCACGGAATCGCCGCGCGCGACGGCGAGATTCGTGAGCGCACCGCCGAGCGGCGAGGCGATATAAACGTATTCGCCTTCGATGTAGCCTTGAAATTCGTTCGAGGAATTTTGAGAACATCCGACAATAAGCGCCGCAACCAACGCGAACGCCATCAGGAGCAAAACATTTCGCATCTTCACGGTGCCCAAGAAAAAACCAGACCAGCAGGATTGGCGAGAAACTTTTGTCGGTTGCATAGGTATCATAACGTCCGTCGAAACAGCATCGTGGCGGCGCCCATCGCCAAAACGGTAAAGCCGAGCAGAAAAGCGATGTCGCCGGTGATGGCCATCAGGCCCGTGTTTTTCAAGACGAGGTCCTTGAACCCATGTACGGCGTAGGTGAACGGGTCAACCACCGTGATCGCCTTCATCCAAGTCGGAAACGACGCCGTGGGATAGACCGCGCCGCTGGGGAAAAATAAAACCGTGTTGAGCAGGCCGAAAATCGCGCGCGGCACCAGCGGGTCGTTCACGCGCACCATGATCAGAAACATCATGCTGATGAGCGCCAGCGCCGTCAGCACCACTAGCAACAACATCCGCGCCAGCCGCAGCGGTTCGAACGGGTCGGGGATGCCCGCGATCAGCGAGCCGGCCGTCACCAGCACGAGTCCGGCGATGATGGCCTTGGCCGCGCCAGAAAAGGTGAAGCCGAGAATTAATTCAAATTTACTGATCGGCGTGACGAGATAGCCTTCGTGCAGCCCGCGCGCCTTGTCGTCAATGAAAATGATGCCGCCGCCGATCATCGCCGAGACGAAAATCGCCAGGACAATTGTTCCCGGCAGCAAATACTGGATGTAAGGCACATAAGGATAAACTTCGACGACATCGAGTGTCGCATTGGCTGTCGTGCGCGGCGGCACCGGCGGCGCGTTGTAGGCTTCGAGCATGCCGTTGAGCGCGCCGCCGAGCGCCGAGGAGGAAAACTGGTCGGTGTTGTCCTCGATCAGCGCGATGCGCGGATTGTCGCCGGCCAGCAGCTTGCGCGAAAAGTTGGGCGGAATCTCCAGAACGCCGTTGATCTTTCCATTCCGCAAATCGCACATGGCCGCCGTCTCGTCGGTGTAGGCGACGGTTTCAAACGTGCGCGCGTTGGCGGCGATGGCCTGGCACATTTCCTTCAATTTGATCGCCGGCACGCCGTGATCCTCGTCCACGACGCCGATTTGAAGGTTTTTGACCTTCCCGCCGAACGCATAGCCGAGCACGAGCAATTGCACGAGCGGCATGACGATGGAAACGACCACAAGCGTCGGGCTGCGCCGGAACCGGCGCAAATCGCGTTCGATGATGGCCCAGATGCGGTGCATGGTTTAGCCTCGCCTCATCAAATACGGACTGTCCGCCGCCGACGGCGCCTGCAACTGATCGCGCAATTGATGGCCGGTGTAATGCACAAAAACGTCGTCCAGCGTCGTGCTTTGGACGGACAACGCCGTGATGGTGGCGTTCGCCTTCCGCGCCACGTCCAGCAATTCCACCGTCGTGCGGGGACCGTTGTTGGACGAAATGCGGAAAACGTGATCTTCGGCTTTCACCTCGGCCACTTCCGGCAATTGCTCCAAAGTTTGCGCCCAATTTGACGGGACATTGGCGAAACTCACCTCCAAAATGTTTTGGCCGGGAATCGAGGCTTTCAATTTCAGCGGTGAATCGAGCGCAGCAAGTTTGCCGTGGTCTATGATCGCGATGCGGTCGCACAATTTGTCCGCCTCGTCCATGTAATGCGTCGTGACGAGAATCGTCAGGTCGCGCTCGCGTTTCAGGCGCGTGAGCATGTCCCAGACGGCCACGCGTGAAACCGGGTCGAGGCCGGTCGTCGGCTCGTCGAGGAAAAAAATTTTCGGCTCGTGAACGAGGCCGCGCGCGATTTCCAGCCGCCGCCGCATTCCGCCCGAAAACATTTTCACCGGCTTGTCCGCCCATTTTTCCAGATCAACGTCTTTGAGTAATTGTTGGATGGTGCGTTTCCGTTTTTCACGCGAGATGCCGTAGAGCTTGGCAAAAATGCTCATGTTTTCGACCGCGCTTAAATCAAGGTCGCTCGTCATCGCCTGCGGAATGACGCCGATGGACTGGCGGACGCCGTTCGCATTCCGCGCAATGTCGAAGCCGTTCACGCGCGCCGCGCCGGAAGTCGGCGGCACCAGCGTTGTCAACATGCGGATGAGCGTGGATTTACCCGCGCCGTTCGGCCCAAGCAGGCCAAACACTTCGCCGTGCTCGACGGAAAAATTTAGCGCGTCCACGGCGGTGAAATCGCCGAAGCGCTTGCTCAAATTTTCCACTTCAATGTCAAACTTCATTTACGATTTACGATTTACGATTTACGCGATTGATGAAGTGCGACCGCAAATCGTAAATCATTTCAACGGCAGCGTAATATACGCCGTCATGCCCACGGCCAGCGCGCGGTCGGAATTGTCGCAACGCAGGCGGATTTCAAACGTCTTGATGTCGCGCTTGGTGCGACTCACGTCGCGTTGCGTGGCGTAATCCGCGTCCACACCCCGGTAAAAAACCGTGCCCTCGCGTGTCGCGCCGGATGGCAATTTCACCTGTATCTTGTCGCCGAGATGAATCCGGTCAATGTAAGACTCCTCGACATCGGCGCGCACCCAAAGATCGTCCTGATTAATCAACGTGACGATGGCCTGGCCGGGATTCACGACTTCACCCTGCAAGGCGACACGCGTGTCCACGATGCCGGCGTTGGGCGCAAAAATTTTCGTGTAGCTCAACTGCACCGCCGCTTTTTTCTTTTGGGCGGCGGCGGCCTGGATTTGCTCCTTGACGGATTCGACGCCCGCCTTGGCGGCTTCATAAGCCGTCCGCATTTGATCGTAATCTTGCACCGACTCGACCTTGTTTGAGTAAAGTCCCTGAATGCGTTCGAAATTCAGCCGCGCGTTTTCCAAATCGGCCTGCGCCTGCGCGAGGTCGGCGGCGGATTGCTGTTCGCTGCTGGCGTAAAACGCCACGTTGGCCAATTGCTCCTGCGGCTGGATCACCGCGAGCAGTTCGCCGTTGGTGACGCTGTTACCTTCCTTGACAAGAAGCTCCTGCAAGCGTCCTTGGATTTCCGAACTGACGATGACTTCATCCGTCGTGACGATGCCGGTCAAAACAATTTCGGCCGGCGGCCGCGTGAGCGCGTAATAAACGCCGCCCGCGACGATGGCGAGGACCAAAATGGTTAAAACAATTTTCCGCTTTTTCATCGGCAAATCTTCGTCTCCGGCGGGAATAAACAAGATTTTTATTGACGAGTCAAACATTTGTTTGAATTATGTGTTTGAAATATGAAGTCGCTGGTTGAAACCGAAGTCGCGGGGCGGGACGAGACGCGCCGCCAGCTTTTGGAGGCGGCGGGCGAGGTGTTTGCCGAAATTGGCTTCCGCAACGCGACGATCCGCGAGATTTGCCGCCGCGCGGGCGCGAACATCGCGGCGGTCAATTACCATTTTGGCGACAAGGAAACGCTTTACCTCGAAGTGCTGCGTTACGCCCACGGCAAGGCGCTGGAAAAATATCCGCCGTTGCTGGGCGTTTCCGCGGACGCGCCGCCGGAGAAAAAACTGGGCGCATTTGTGCATTCGCTGCTGCTGCGGATTTTTGACAAAGGTCCGACGGCGTGGCATGGGAAAGTCATGTTGCGCGAAATGATCGAGCCGACGGAGGCGCTGGATTCGCTCGTCGAGGAACGTTTCCGGCCGATGTCGGAGCAACTGCGGCAGATTGTGGCGGAAATTCTCCGGCTGCCGGCGGGTGACGAGCGTGTGCGGCTGTGCGCGTTTAGCGTCGTCAGCCAGTGTGTATTTTATCATCATTGCGGGCCGGTGATCTGCCGGTTGTTGCCGAAGCAACAAGCGCCGGGCATCGCGGGCATCGGGCGGCTGGCCGACCACATCACGTGCTTCTCGCTGGCGGCGATGAACTCCGTGTCGAAACGCTGAATTTTTTTGCCATGAAAAAACTGAAAATCATTTTGGTGCTTGCCTTGGCTGGTTTCGCCGTGAATTGGAATACGATCGCGCAGAATGCCGAAACCAACACGCCCGCGTGGCTCACCCAGCCGTTGTCGTTGCTGGACGCGTTGAACATTGCGTTGCAGCAAAACGCCTCGATTCTCGAGGGCAAGAACGATTTGGAAGCGTCCTACGGCATCGTGGTGCAGACGCGCGCCATCGCGCTGCCGCAGGTGCAAGCCACCGGCCAATACAAGCGAACCGACCGCAGCGCGATTGAAAGCTTCCCGGTGCCGGGCATTCCCGAACAGCCGGATCAAAATTGGAACGCCGGTATTCAAATCGTCCAGGACATTTATGACGGCGGGAAACTGACCGCCGCCGTGCGCGCGGCGCGGCTCACGAAAGAGCAGGCGTTGGCACAATATCAGACCACCGTGGCCGACGCGCTGTTGTCTGTCCGCGAGGCCTATTACGACGTGCTGCTCGCCGTGCAGCAAATCACCGTGCATGAGGCATCGGTGAATTTGTTGCAAAAGGAACTTGAAGACCAGCAGCGCCGTTACAACGCGGGCACGGTGCCGCATTTCAACGTCTTGCGCGCCGAGGTCGCCGTGGCCAACGAACAGCCGTTGCTGATCCAGGCGCGGAACAATTATCGCATCGCCAAAAATAATCTCTCGAACCTGCTCGGCTATAATCTGCCGCGCGACATTTGGGAGGACATTCCGCTGCAACTGACCGACTCGCTCGACGCCGAGCCGTTCAAGGTGAATTTGCCGGACGCGATTCAAGAAGCGCTGTCGCAGCGGAGCGAGTTGGTTGCTTTGCGCAAGGCCGAGGAATTGCAGAAGTTGAACATCGTCAACGCAAAGTCCGGTTACATGCCAACCGTGCAACTTTTTGCCGGTTACAACTGGTATAACGCGCAATTCACGCCGCCGGTCACGCTCGATCACGACCTCAACGGCTGGAACGCCGGCGCGCAGTTGAGTTGGGATATTTTCGACGGGATGCTCACGCACGGCAAAGTCATCCAGGCGAACGCGCTTTACGAAAAATCCCAAACTGAACTCGCCGACGAATCGCGTCAGATTGAACTTCAAGTCCGCACAGGTTATTCCGATTTCATCGAGGCCAAGGAAGTTTTGGACTCGCAGAAAACCGTGCAGGCCGAGGCGGAAGAAGCATTACGCGAGGCCGAAGCGCGCGCCGCCGCCGGCACCGGCACGCAATTGGACGTGCTCGACGCGCAGACCTCGCTCACGCAGGCGCGCACCACCGAGGTTCAGGCGCTGCATGATTACGACACGGCCCGGGCAAAATTGCAGCGCGCCATCGGCGAAAACATGATTCAATCCGTGGCGGTGAAATAATTTTCGCCACACGGTTTGAATTGCGGTTTGCCCGCAAATCTGGAAGACTTTTTTCACACATGGCAAAGATTCATCGCGCACTCATCTCGGTTTCGGACAAAACAGGCTTGGCTCCCTTCGCCCAAATTCTGGCGCGGGCGGGAATCGAAATCATCTCCACCGGCGGCACGGCAAAAGCGCTGCGTGAAGCCGGACTTAAGGTGAAAGACATCAGCGAGCACACCGGCTTTCCCGAAATGCTCGACGGCCGCGTCAAAACGCTGCACCCGAAAGTCCACGGCGGATTGCTTTTCATCCGCGGCAACGAAACCCACGAGGCGGCGGTCAAAGCGCATGACATCACGCCGATTGATCTGGTTGTTGTGAATTTGTATCCGTTCGAGGCGACAGTGGCGAAGCCGAACGTCAGCCTGCACGACGCGATTGAAAACATTGACATCGGCGGGCCTTCGATGCTGCGCAGTGCGGCGAAAAATCACGACAGCGTTACTGTGGTCGTTGATCCGATGGACTACGCGGAAGTGGCCAGGCAAATTTCGGCGAACGGCGAGACGACCTTGGAATTGCGGCGCAGGCTGGCGGCAAAAGTTTTCGCGCGCACGGCGGCTTACGACGGCGCAATTGCCGCGCATTTGCAAAAGGAATTCAAGAGTGGAAATCCGGATTTGCCGACCGCGCTCAATCTTTTTGCGCCGCTGGCGCAACCGCTGCGCTACGGCGAAAATCCGCATCAAATGGCGGCGCTTTATGGAAAGTTTTCGGAGTTTTTCCGGCAACTTCACGGCAAGGAGCTTTCCTACAACAACATTCTGGATTTGACAGCGGCGGCGAATTTGATTTCAGAATTTGAAAACGACGAGCCGACGCTGGCGATTTTGAAGCACACCAATCCGTGCGGCGTCGGGCAGGGCGCGAATTTGCGCGAGGCGTGGGACAAGGCGTTTGCGACGGACCGGCAGGCGCCGTTCGGCGGCATCATTACGACAAACCGAATTCTCGACGGCGAATGCGCGGAGGCCATTGCGGAAATTTTCAGCGAAGTCATCGTCGCGCCGGATTTTTCGGCGGAGGCGCTGACGGTCTTGCAGAAGAAAAAAAACCTGCGGCTTTTGAAAATTTTGAAATCACCGCGCGAGGGCGGTGCGCTGGATTTGCGGAGCGTCGGCGCGGAGTCATATTTGTTGCAGCAGCGCGATTTGAAAATGGCAACGCGCGCGGATTTGAAAATTGTCACGAAGCGGCAACCGACGGAAGCGGAATTAAGTGCGATGCTTTTCGGCTGGCGCGTGGTCAAGCACGTCAAGTCGAATGCGATTGTTTATGCAGCGGCGGACCGGACTTTGGGAATCGGCGCGGGGCAAATGAGCCGCGTGGACGCGAGCCGGATTGCAGTTTGGAAGGCGGGCGAGGCAAAGCTGGCGCTCAAAGGCAGCGTGGTTTGCAGCGACGCATTTTTCCCGTTCCCGGACGGATTGGTTGCAGCAGCGGAAGCCGGCGCGACGGCGGCGATTCAGCCGGGCGGTTCGGTGAAGGACGCCGAGGTAATTGCGGCGGCGGACGAACGCGGACTGGCGATGGCGTTCACGGGCGCACGGCATTTCCGACATTAAATCACTCTCATCGTCATCATCCTCATAAAACCATTTCGTATTTTTTGGATGAAGAAGCTCATTGAAGCAGCCGGTAAATCAAAACGAACTGGACGAACGTGACCAAAATCAAAAGCGCCCAAACAAACAATTCGCGCGTGCGCTGACCCCGTTGCTTGGGAGCGGCGAGCCAGAATTGCAATTTGGCCGAGCCAATCGTGATGATATCGCCGTGGCGAAGAATTTTATTTTGGACGGGTTTGCCGTTGACGGCGGCGAGCGCATTGACGGCGGTTGTGAGCCGGAAGCCTTCTTTTTTTTGAAATTCCAAAACGAGATGCTGATCCCAAACTCCGGCATCCTCAATTTGCAGGTCGTTTCCCGCCGCGCGGCCGATGCGAAAAGGAAAATGGCGGGCAACCGGTTGAGCGCCCGCCTTTTTTCCTGAAAGGACGTTGAGTTGAATCATCAGAAGATTCGGCGTTCCACGTTAATCTGGTCGCCGGGATAAACCGACGGGTCTTGGGACGGGTCCTTGAGCGCCTTGTCGTAATTTACATGGATGCGTGTGCCGGTGGCGCGGATGAGCCAGACTTTTGAATGGTTGGCAAAGTCGTCCGGGCCGCCGGCAGATTGAATGGCTTCTGTCACGGTAGTTGCGCCCAAATATTGAAAGACACCCGGGTGATTAACTTCACCGCCAACGTAGAAGACGCGATCAGCAGATGGTTTAACCGTCACGGTCAACCGGACATAGTATTTGGGCACGTAAAGATCATGAATGGCCTGTTCCAAATCACCCACCGTTCTGTCGGCAGCTTGAACGTTTCCAATAAGCGGCAAAGTGATGCTGCCGTCTTCCTTGATGATTTGCTCATACGTTTGCGCAGTGAAATCCGGTCCGGCGTCGGACAACGTCACATTTACGGTGTCACCGACGTTGAAGAGGGCGACACCAGAATTGGTCGGAATTACGTCGGGTGGCGCAACCGGAGTTGACGGCGGCTGGGAGTCATCCGAAAGAAAAACAGCGTCAGGAGACGAAGCGCAACCGCTGAAAAATATGCCGGCGAACAACAGCACGCAGGTGGACAGTCCGTAATAAAATAATCTCATTGGGAGCCAATTCTTCTAAAAGTGAAATCAATATCAATATTTTTGTTTGATTTCGGCTGCCCCACCGTCGGCGGACTGTTTGGCGGCAGCTTCCTGTTCGTCTTCGGTGCGGGAGTAGTAGTAGTTGTGGTAGTAGCCGCTGTAGTAATAATAGCTTTCGTCCTGCGACATATTGATGTTGTTGAGGGCGATGCCGATGAGTTTGCCGCCAACTTTTTCGATGGATTGCTTGGCGCGGATGTTCATGGGCTGCGGATAGCGGCGGTATTGGATGACTTGAATGACCATGTCCATTTCGCTGGCCAGAACGGAGGCGTCGCTCACGCCCAAGATGGGCGGTGAATCGAAAAACACGAAATCATAGCGCCGCTTCAGTTCGGTGATCATTTCCCTCATCTGCGAGGAGTTGAGGATGCTCATGGAACTGCTCGGCAGTTTGCCGCTGGCCATCAGGTGGAGCGTCGGAATGGACGTGGTCTGGATTACTTCTTCAAGCGTGTTTTGCTTGAGCAGGTAATTGGTGAGGCCGATTGAGTTGCTGACGCGCAGTATTTTGTGGAGCGTCGGACGGCGCAAGTCGGAGTCCACAATCAACACGCGGTCACCGGCTTGGGCGAACACGGTGGCAAGGTTGGTGACGGTGGTGGATTTGCCTTCGCCGGCGCCCGCGCTGACGACGACGATGGAGTTGAGCTTGTCGTCCTTGCGCGAGAACATGATGTTGGTGCGGAGGACGCGGTAAGCTTCGGCGTGCCGGCTGTCCACCCCTTCATCCAAGAGGCAGCCCACATCCTGCGGGATGACGCCAATGACGGGCGTCTGAAGCGCGCGTTCGACATCGTCAATGGTTTTGACGCTGGTGTCGAGATATTCAATG
Organism: Candidatus Aquilonibacter sp.; assembly: GCA_035504945.1. GTDB lineage: Bacteria > Verrucomicrobiota > Verrucomicrobiia > Limisphaerales > UBA11358 > UBA11358. The sequence goes on from DATJRH010000034.1 coordinate 16,872, forward strand.
AAAAAGGCCAGACCAACACCGACGAGCAATCCGAAAACTATGCCCAAAACGATATTGAGCGTTTTGTTGGGCCTGACGGGCGACTTGTTCGCTTCGGCAACGCGTTCGATGGTGACGTCGCTGGTTTTGGGGATGTCCAAATCGAGCTGTTTTTGGGCAATTTCGGCGGCGAGCAGCTTGTGAAATTCAATTTCGTTTTCAAGGTCACGTTTGGCTTCCCAATAGGGCTGGCTTCGGCTGGTTTCTTTTTGCTCCTGAAGCTTGGCGGAATCAACCATTGTGACCAAGGAATCGAGCGAGGCTTTTTCCGATTGCACGTTGACTTCCAAGGTGGACATGATGCCGTTGACGGAAGCGTCAATTTCGTGGTTCAATTCCGCAATCAGGGATTTGAGGCTGATCACGTCCGGGTTATCCACCCCATACTCATTGGTCATGGTGACGAATTTCTGTTCAGCCGAATGCAGTTTGTCTAAATCAGAAGAGAGGTCGGTGGCCACCACGCCCGGAGTGCCGGGAAGAACATTCCGCAGTTGGTCGAGGCTCAATTTTTTTAAGTCCGCCAATTGGGTTGCCAGTTGTGCGTATCGCATCTGGCCTTCAATCATCGAAGTGTGCAACTGCTGCATCTCTTCTTCTGACACCAACGGAGTGGGACCAAGGGAAGTCGGATCGGTGTCATTGACGCCGAGATTTGTGCGCAAGGTGTCCACATTTGCCTGCATGGCTTGGATTTTCTGAGCGTCTGCATCATAGGTGTCCTGCAAAACCTTTATGCCACCCATCATTCTTTGCCGTTGCAGATCCAGCCGGTAATCGCGATAGGCTGTCGCAATGCCATTGGCCAAGTCCGCCGCCTCCTGGGAATCATCGTCATAAACCGTGATGTCTATCAGCTTGGTGTTGCGCACCGGATCCAAGCTGATCTTGCGTTTGAGGAACTCAATGGTTTCGGAAGTTTTGAAAGGTTCGCCGTTGTTGTATTTTTTGCCCCAGACCTCGTTCAGGTTCAGCGCGTCCACCACCCTGTTTAGCACCTGCTGGTCCTGCATGATCTCGTATTCGGTCTGGATGAAGTAGGGATCGTAAGTCGCATAAGTTTGCCCGCCGACGTTAATGTCTGCGACGTAGTCCGGCTCGATTTCAATCTCCGTCGTGCTGGCGTAAGACGGCGGCAGAATGAACGTGACCGCCGTGGCGATGATGGCGGTAATCAAAAAAACGGTGATGATGATGGCCTTGCGAATCCGGATGATGCGCCAATAATCCAGAAAGTGCAGCCTGGCTTCCGGTTGCGGTTGGTTTTTTGTCAGATCCATATGTCGAAAAATAATGGGAGCCCAAGTTGTGACCCGGCTCCCGGTTAAACGTTCAAATTATTTTGCTCAAGCGGTTGCTAATAAGTGGCTGAAACTCCGACATAAACGCGATTGCGGTTGTAATCCGTCCCCGGAACCTGCGACTGAAGATAATCGTAATTATACCCGGCGTTGGCCGAAAAGTGCGGAGTAAAGACGTAGTTTAAGCTCAATTCCAAGCTGTATAACGTGTCCAAATCATTGTTATAAATGCCGCCATTGTAAGTCGACAATTGAACCTGTCCGAGGGCGGTGGCCAGCAACTTGGGTGTCAAATGATGGTTGATATCCGCAAACGCCAGCGTGCTTTCTTGATCCAAGGTGATGCCGCCATTGCTGTCTATAGCAACTTGATCCGTTGCATTTCGCATATGATTAATACCGATTTGCGCATAATCGCCCGGTGCATAAGTGTAAGTCAACGAGGCTACCGCATACGGATTCAGCGAAGTCGTGTGAACCAATGGGTCATTGTAATCCTCGGTGTATTGAATGCCGACGTTGGCCGCGAAAACCAAATTTGGCAGAATATTTTGCTGGATGCCAAGATAACCAGTATATGAACGGTTGTCACGGCTGTTACTATAATAAGTAATAATTGGAATAGCCGGAGAAGGCCATTGACCAATAACTTCATTCGCCAAGTAATTCACCTGACCGTATTGCACGCCGACCAAGGCGACCGTCTCTGGCATGACTTGCCAATTCAAATTCAACCACACTGTGTTCTCATCGCGGTTCAGAACCCCAGCCAGACTGGGATTGGCTGCTTCCTCACTAGGATTACCATTACCGTGCTGCTGATAATCGTGAAAGCCGTTTTCATATCCTAAATCCGTGCTCAATAATCGCGTCCAAACATTGTGCAGTGTGAACGTCGCGTAGTTGGCGATGTTGTTGCCCTCGACACGATCTGGATCGGAAATATTCTCGCCTTGGCTCAACAATTCCGGCTCCTGCCCGACGACAAAGGTGTCCAAAAACGTCGCCTTCACACGTTCGGTGAAGGCATGATCCACATACAAGTCAAGCTGGTGCGTCTGGTCAATCGGGTTCTCGCCTAAATCTTCCCGATCTTGATAATAATACAGGCCGTAGGTGTATTTCAGGCTGATTTCCGTTTGCTGCAACGGCACGTTCAACTCAAACTGGGGAGAAACCTCAAATCCGGAACTGCCGCGCGCGTTTGGACCAGAAGCGGTGGTATAATTGTCGTCATAAAATCCGCGCAACGTGGCCGACAAACTCCACAGTTTGGTTGTTTCCATGGAGTTCAAACCGGGAGCGTAATCAGCCTGCAGGCTGGCCGTCCCGGCTGCCACCAAGCCGATGGAGACAAAAAGCTTCTTCATGACGCTAAATTGTGGTTCAAAACACTTCAATTAGACTGCTAACACGTTTTTGTATTCAAAAAATGCCCTCGGCTAATTGCATAACATAATTACCAGAAAATCAAATGCGCCGTCAAAACAATTCTTACATTTTTTATTAACCATAACTTGGTGTCGTTGACACAATTATGTTTCATTTCTGACACGTTTTTGTTTCAATTCCTTCAACAGCGACTTGAGTGCCAGAGCGTTGACCGCATCGGTTTTCTCCAGCCAGCCCTTGCGCGCGATGCCCGCGCCCAAACGCAGGAAACCCGCATGTTCATTGCGGTGCGCGTCGGGATTGATGACACATTTTACGCCCTTGCCTTTCGCCATTGGCCAGTGCCGCCAGTCCAAATCGAACCGGTGAGGGTTGCAGTTCAGCTCCATCCACGTCCCCGTCGCCGCGCAGGCGTCAATCACCGCCCGCACGTTGACCGGATACGGCTCGCGTTCCAACAGCAGCCGGCCCGTCGGATGCGCGATAATGTGGACAAATTTATTTTCCGCCGCGCGAATCAGCCGTTTTGTGTTTTCCGCCTCGTTGTTGGCCGGAACGTGCAAACTCGCCACCACCACGTCCAATTCCGACAACAACTCGTCGTCGAAATCCAGCCCGCCTTTCAAAATGTCAACTTCCGTGCCGGCCAGCAGCCGGAAATCACTGCCGCGTTCTGCCAGCCGTTCGTTGATTTTTTTGATTTCCTTGACTTGTTCGCGCAGTCGCTTGGCGTCTAGGCCGTTCGCTTGAAACGACGATTTGGAATGATCGGTGATCGCCCAATACGCAAGGCCGAGATTTTCCATGTGCTCGGCGATTTCTTCGAGCGTGTTGTGGCCGTCGCTCCAAGTTGAATGGTTGTGCAATGAACCTTTCAAATCCGTCCACTCGATCAATTTCGGCAGCTCATTTTTCTCCGCCGCGTCAAATTCGCCGTGGTCTTCGCGCAATTCCGGTTCGATGAACGGCAAATCCAGCTTCGCAAAAATTTCCTCTTCGGATTTGCACGGCACGAGCAATTTCGGGTCGCGAGTTTCTTCCTTCGATTTGAACAAGCCGTAATCGTTCAGCCGCAGCCCGCGTGCAATCGCCCGCTGGCGCATGACGATGTTGTGCTCCTTGCCGCCGGTGAAATACGCCAGCGCGAACGGAAATTCCCGGTCGCTCACCACGCGCAAATCGCACTGGATGCCGCCTTCCAAAATCACGCTCGCCTTCGTTTCGCCTTTCGCGGTGATTTTCAAAACGCCCGGCTGCGAAACAAAAAATTTAATAACCGCCGCCGGATTTTTTGATGACGCCAGCAGATCAATGTCGCCGATGACCTCCCTGGACCGGCGCAAGCTGCCTGCCGCGCTGCAACGGATTACGTCTTTGTGCCCGCGCAAATTTTCCAGCAACGGCTCCGCCGCGCTCAACGCGTCGCTCAATAAATGCTTGCTCGCGTAAGTCCGCCGCCGCTCGATGCCTTCCAGAATGTTTGTCTGCGTTTTCTCGCCGAAGCCGTCCAGCTCCGCGACTTTGCCCTTTTTGCAGGCCACTTCGAGTTTTTCAACCGAATCAATTCCCAGCTTTTGGTTCAGCGCCTGGATTTTTTTGGGGCCGAGGCCGGAAATTTCCAGCATTTCAATCAAGCCCGGCGGAATCGAAGCCTTCAGCTCCTCGTAATATTTCAATTTTCCCGTCTCGACCAACTCGGTGATTTTCTGTTCCAAAGCCTCGCCGATGCCTTTGATTTCGCCAAGCCGCTTTTCCGCGACGAGTTTCGCCAGCGGCTCGTTCAAGCTTTCAATCGTCCGCGCCGCGTTCGCGTAAGCGCGCGTCTTGAACGGATTTTCGCCCTTCAATTCCAGCAGCGTGCCAATCTCAACCAGAATTTCCGCGACCTTGTCTTTGTCCATGCACCCAATATAAATTCAAAGTTCCAGGTTCAAAGTTCAAAGTTGTCTCTTCAAATCTTGGTCTTAATCTTAATCGTAATCTTAATCGGCTTGCGATAAGGCACTGCGATTAAGATTACGATTGCGATTATGATTAAGAGAAAGCAAGTGCCCGTCGCGCTGTCCATCGCCGGTTCGGACAGCGGCGGCGGCGCCGGCATTCAGGCGGATTTGAAAACCTTCGCTGCGCTTGGCGTCCACGGCGCAAGCGCAATTGCCTGCCTGACTGCCCAAAATCCCAAGCGCGTTTGGGGAATCGAAGTTTGTCCGCCCAAAATACTGCGGCAACAAATCGAGGCCGTTTTTGAAGAACTGCCACCGTGCGCCGTCAAAACCGGAATGTTATTCTCGGCGAAAAATATTTCCGCCATCGCGGATTTTTTGGCGGAGCGAGGCCACCGACGAGCCGGCTCGCGAGGATGTCCGTCCCACCGAAACTTGCCGCCGCTGATCGTTGATCCAATTTTGATTTCCACCAGCGGCGCAAAATTGCTGGAGCCAGCGGCGATAAAAACTCTCAGGGAAAAATTGCTGCCGCTGGCCACGCTCGTCACGCCAAATCTGTCCGAGGCGGAAATTTTGAGCGGCCAAAAAATTTCCTCAATCGAAGCCATGCGCGCCGCCGCAAAAAAAATCCACTCGCAGTTCGGCTGCGCAGTTTTGGCCAAGGGCGGCCATTTGCGCGGCGTTTCGGAAGCGGCGGACATTTTCTTCGACGGTAAAACCGAACTGCTTTTGACCGCGCCATTTGTCAGAGGCATTCGCACGCACGGCACCGGCTGCGTTTATTCCGCCGCAATCTGCGCTGCGCTCGCGCTTGGAAACAATTTGCCGCGCGCTGTCCAAATCGGGAAAGAATTCGTCACGCGGGCGATTTCAGAAAGCTATCGCATCGGAAATCATTTTGCGCTGGGAATTTTTCAAGGCTGATAGAGACGGAAAAATTCATCTTCATTCGTCGCCCCGAGCAAAATGCAATTTTGATTGTTTGTAAAAACCGGCGGCGGCAAATTATTTGTGCTCCAAACAATTGGCGAAATTAAATTCGTTGTTGATTCGGCGACGAAGCCCGCCGGATAAACCGGCCAGGTGAGCACGGCGTTTGTGCCGGACGGCGCGATGTTCAACGGCACGGAGAAAAATTCCCACGCAAGCGCGTAAATCTCGGAACTGCTGACAATCGTTAGATCGGGAATTCCGCCCGCCTTCCAAACCTGCAAATCGTAGCGGCCCTGCGGCAATTGCGGCACAAAAATTTGTTCAACATTGTCCACCAGGCTCGTGCTGCACGCGACGAGATTGCTGTTGGCGCAGTTGTAAAGAAACAGGTCGAGATTGTTGATGTTCGTCTGGCTTTGCTGCCGGTTCCAAACCAGCGTGGCTGTCGCGGTGAAAGTGGCGTTGTCCGAAGTATTCGTGACGTTGAAGTAATAATGATTGATGGCGTCGTCGAAAATGTCGCTGGTGTTCGTGTTAAAATCCCAGCCGTTCAGGACGCTGATTGTTCCCGTGTCACCCGTTGGCGGATGCGCGTTGCCACTCGGAACGGTCGCCGAGACAACGTAGCCGTGCTTGCCGCCCGCGAGTTGTTCGTAGGAATTGAAAACATTCAACACGCCGGCGCCGTAGTTTGTGTCGAGCGGCTCTGGCGGAAAATTGGTCCAACCGGGCGGTTTGATCGCTCCATTGAGCAGCAACGCTTTCACCGTGCGGATGTCAGCGGCGGAATTGGTGTCGCTGCCGCCGTCACCGCGCAAACCCGCCTGCATCAAAACCGCCGCCGCGCCCGCAACGAACGGCGTGGAAAAACTCGTCGCGCCGTCGGGAGCGATGATGTCCGGTTTGCAGCGGCCATTGTCAATCGTCGGGCCATAACTCGAACTGCCATCGGAAACGCCGACGCCGATGCCGTTGTAGCATGTTGCTGGTGGATTGACCACGCCGCCGTTGCCCGCGCCGGAAACAAAAAGCGTGTTGAACTGCGCGGCGTAATCGTCGTAAGCCGAATCAATGGCCTGTTCATCACTGACCGTGGCATGGCTGTCGTCCGATTCGGTGAAAATGAAACTTTGATTCACGACGGGATCGTTGATGTTTGGCGGCGTCGGCGACGTGATGATCGAACCGTAAAAATAATCCGCGTCATAATTGTCCACGTGCGCGACGTTGGTGGCCACGCCGTCGGGCATTCCGTAAAAATTTCCGGCCACGCTGTCCGCATGCCCCGACTCGGAGCTCAGGGAATTTGGAAAATTCGTCGTCGAGCCGTTGGAAGAAATAAAAGTCAGAAACCCTATCGGCCGGCTGATCGCAACGGGGCTGACCTCCCAATTTGTGACTTGATCATAACCCGCCTCCGGCTGTGCCACGAAAATTCCCGTTCCATCCACATTTGTTGTCACTTCGCGCAACAGCGTGACGCCAACCGTGTCGAGATTTGACGCGCAGAGCGGCGCAACGAAAAATCCGGCCAGAAACAAAATCAGCGCGGCCTTTCGTTTCGACAGATTGTTCATGGTCCAATGGCGTGAGAAATGTCGGACAAAGATATTCCATTTCGGCAAAAAATCCAAACCGCGTTTTACCACGTCATTTCCTTTTGCCGCCGACGCGCTACACTGCCGGTGTGTCCGACATGCTCGTCATCAACGAAATTTATTTGAGCCTGCAGGGCGAAAGCACCTTCGCCGGATTGCCGTGCATTTTCATCCGGCTCACCGCCTGCGATTTGCGCTGCTCCTATTGCGACACCGCCTACGCCTTCACCGAAGGCAAAAAAATGTCGCTGGAAACGGTTTTGGCCGAAGTAAAAAAACTGGCCGCGCCATTTTCCGGCTCTCAACTCTCAACTTTCAACTCTCAACTGCCTTTAATGGAACTGACCGGCGGCGAACCATTGCTCCAGAAAAATTCCCTGCCGTTGATGAAACAGCTTTGCGACGGCGGCTTCACTGTTTTGCTCGAAACCAGCGGCGCGCATGACATCTCAAAAATTGATCCGCGCGTCCGGCGAATCATGGATTTGAAATGCCCGTCCAGCGGCGAAGTGGGGAAAAATCGTTTTGAAAATATCGCGCACTTGAAATCCACCGACGAAATCAAATTCGTCATTGGCACGATTGAGGATTACGAATGGGCGAAACAGCAGATTGCCAAATTCAAATTGGCGGAAATCTGCCCGCTGCTTTTTTCGTGGGTTCATCCGCTCGCGCCGGGGCAGCAAAACAAATCGCTAAAAAAAATTCCGGCGGGACAAACGCCGATTTCCCGCCGCGAACTTGCGGAAAAAATCATCGCCGACGCTTTGCCCGTGCGCTTTCAAATCCAGCAGCACAAAATCATCTGGCCGCCGGAACAGCGCGGCGTGTGAAATGACGACGCAAGAAACTTTGCAACTACTCCGTGACCATGAATCGCGGAACATCGTGTTTGCCGATCCAGACGGCTCGTGGCCGATTGTCTGGGAGCGCGCGAAGGGCGTTCACGTCTGGGGCGCTGACGGGCAAAAATATCTGGATTTGACCGCCGCGTTCGGCGTCGCTGCCGCCGGCCACACGAACACAAATGTCGTCAAAGCCGGACAAAAACAAATGGCGCGATTGCTTCACGCAATGGGCGACGTTCATCCGCACGCGCGCAAGGCCGAACTCGCCCGCGAATTGAGCCGCATCACCTTCGAGCGCTGGACGAATCCCCAAAAATTCAAAACCGGCAAAGTCATTTTCAATAATTCCGGCTTTGAAGCCGTCGAAGCCGCGCTCAAAACGGCGATGCTCGCCACCGGCAAATCAGGCGTCATCGCCTTCACTGGCGCGTATCATGGACTCGGCTACGGTGCGCTCAACGCCACGCACCGCGAATTTTTCCGCGGGCCGTTCCGGTCGCAATTACGCCGGTTCGGTCATTTTGTGCTGTTCCCCAAAAATTCCGCCGACCTTGCGCTGGTCGAATCTCAAGTCCGAAGTTTTTTCCGGCACAATCGCATCGGCGCAATTCTCGTCGAGCCGGTTCAAGCGCGCGGCGGCATCAATGTTCCGCCAAAGGAATTTTTGCCGCTGCTGCGAAAATTGTGCGGCGAATCTGGCGCGCTGCTGATTCTCGATGAAATTTACACCGGCTTTGGCCGCACCGGAAAATGGTTCGCCTGCGAACATTCCGGCGTGGTTCCCGATTTGATTTGCCTCGGCAAAGCGCTCACCGGCGGCTTTCCCCTTTCGGCCTGCGTCGGCCGCGCGGATTTGATGGACGCCGCGTGGCCCGAATCGCGCGGCGAGGCGATACACACCAGCACGTTCCTCGGCCACCCCGTCGGCTGCGCGATGGCGCTGGCGCAAATTTCGGAAATCAAAAAATTAAGTCTGCCCGAACGCGCCGCCGAACTCGGCAAATTTTTGCTCGCCGAATTGTCCAAAGTCCAAAGTTCAAAGTTCAAAGTTGAAGCGCGCGGATTGGGATTGCTGGCTGGAATTGAATTGCGCCGTCGCGACGATTCGCCAGCGACAGTCGAAACTTTTGGTGTAATCAAAAAAATGTTGTCGCGCGGTTTTATTTTATTGCCCGAAGGCGAGCACGGAAACGTCATCAGCTTCACGCCGCCGTTGACCATCACCCAGGCGCAACTTGCCAAAGCCGTCAAAGCTCTCGCGGAGGTTTTGAAGTGAAGCTGTCGGAAATGCGCGAGGTCTTGAAGCGGCGCGATATCCAGCTCACGAAATCGCTCGGTCAGAATTTTCTGCACGACGCCAACCAGCTCAAAAAAATTGTCGAGGCGGCAGGATTATCGAAAGCCGACAAAGTTTTAGAAATCGGACCGGGACTTGGGCCGCTCACGGAATTGCTTTTGCAAAATGCCGGCGAAGTTCTGGCCATCGAAAAAGACGCGCGGCTGGTGGAATTTTTGCGCGAACGTTTCGCCCGCGATTCGGAGGGACGAGTTCCAAGAGTCCCAAATCAAAGTCAGGGACTCGCAGAGCTCGTCCCTCCGAAGTTTGAATTGCTTCACGCCGATGCGCTGGAATTTTTGCAAAATGAAAAATGCGACTGGTGTGATTGGAAACTCGTTGCCAATCTGCCGTATTCCGTCGCTTCGCCGATTCTGGTGGAACTGGCCTGCGGCGCGCGCTCGCCAAAAAACATTGTCGCCACGCTACAGTTCGAAGTTGCCAAGCGCCTGATGGCGCAAACGGACGACGACGATTACGGCATCTTGACCCTGCTCGTGCAACTGGACTTCGCGCCGCGCGAACTTTTCAAAATTCTGCCGGGCAGTTTTTTTCCCGAGCCGGATGTGGATTCGGCCTGCGTGGTTTTGGATCGCCGCGAGCAGCCGCTGTTGCCGGAAAATCCGCGCGCAAGTTTTGTGAAAATCGTGAAACGCGCCTTTTCGCAGCGGCGGAAGATGATGCTGAAGTTGTTGAAAGCGGATTGGCCGGAAGAAAAACTGACACGCGCGTTTGCGGAATTGAAAATCTCGCCGCAGGAACGCGCGGAGAAATTGAGTTTGGAACAATTTGTGGCGCTGACGGAGAAACTTTCTTGAAATGCGCGGTCGCAGTTCTTGGATTTTAGAGATTGCGGATGAGGCGTTCGTATTCGTCGTGCGGCCCAATCCAGAACCAAATCAAATTGTCATCCACTTGCCGCGCCAAAGCGCGATGCCCGCTGCCAACGCGCGCCGACCACAATTCCGGCTTCTTGCGTTCAAATCGAAGCGAAGGATGCTGCGGATTGATTTTGAAAAGCTGGAAATTCTTTTCGGCAACTTTTTGGATTTCCGTCGGCAGCGCGTTGTAATGCCGCCAGTATCTCGGCGAAGTGAGATTGTTCATGGAAGCGGCTTGCAGCGACCGGCCAGATAGTCCTGCTTGGCCTCTTCCATCAACTTGTCGAGCTTGCCGGCTTGGGCGTCGGTGTCAATCTGCCGGTCCCAAAGCTCCTCGCGCAATTCGTCCACCAGATTGCCGACCTTGTAAATTTCCTGCGGCTTCAATTTTTTGATGGCTGATTCGATTTCCGCAACCGTGCTCATGGGAAAAGTTTAATCCAGCAATTACCTTGTTGCAACGGGCTTTTCGCCATGAATTGACGCGCGCGTTTGCGGAATTAAAAATTTCGCCCCAGGAACGCGCGGAGAAATTGAGCTTGGAACAATTTGTTCAACTCGCCAAATTACTCGTTGAATGCCCGAAGACATTTTTGATGTCGTCAACGAGCGCGACGAGGTGATTGGCGCCCAACCGCGCAGCGAAGTCCATGCGCGCGGATTGCTGCATCGCGCGGTGCATGTTTTGGTTTTCAATTCGCGCGGCGAGATTTTTTTGCAGAAGCGTTCGATGAAAAAGGACCGCCAACCCGGCGTTTGGGATTCTTCCTGCTCCGGCCACGTTGACAGCGGCGAAAATTATGATGAAACGACGGTGCGCGAATTGCGCGAGGAGCTTGGATTGAAAGTAAAGTCGCCGCCGCGAAGGCTTTTCAAGATTGACGCCTGCGCCGAAACAGACGCGGAATTTGTCTGGATTTACCTCTGCGAAGGCGACGGGCCGTTCCAATTGCATCCGGACGAAATCGAAACCGGCGGCTGGTTCACGCCCACGTTCGTGACGAAATGGATTTCTGAAAAGCCGGAGGAATTTGCAACGGCTTTTGTTTTGATTTGGAAAAAATTTGTTTCACGCAAAGGCGCGAAGACGCCGGGTTAAAAATTTCTTTGCGGGCTTGGCGGCTTTGCGTGAGTTTATTTGCGTTCCCGTCTTTACTTGCGCCAAAAATGCGGTAGTTATTTAGCCATGCAAAATTTTCTCGTTCCAATTGTGGTTGAGCAAACCGGCCGCGGAGAGCGGACGTGGGACATTTATTCCCGCCTGCTCGTGGACCGCATCATTTTCCTCGGCACGCCGGTGGATGACAACGTTTCCAACATCATCATCGCGCAGCTTTTGTTTCTGCAAATGTCCGATGCAAAAAAGGACATCCATCTTTACATCAATTCGCCGGGCGGCAGCGTCACGGCGGGACTGGCGATTTACGACACGGTGCAATATCTCACCTGCGACGTGAACACCTACTGCGTCGGGCAGGCGGCGAGCATGGGCGCGGTGCTGCTGGCGGCGGGCACGAAGGGCAAGCGTTATGCGCTGCCGAACGCGCGCATCATGATTCACCAGCCGTGGGGCGGCGTGCAGGGCCAGGCGGCGGACATCAGCATCCAGGCGAGGGAAATTTTGCGGTTGAAGGACCGGCTCAACGAAATTCTGGCAAAGCACACGGGCAAGACTGCGGACGAAATCGGCAAATCCACCGACCGCGATAATTTCATGTCTGCCGATGAGGCAAAAACATTTGGACTTGTGGACCAGGTCGTCGTTTCGCGGAAGGAAATTCCCGGCGCGATGGATAAAACTTCGGTCAGCGTCTAAAATGCCGATAAATAAACGTTAAATGGCCAGACCAACCAACATCACGATGTGCAGTTTCTGCGGCAAATCGCACGCGGAAGTGCGCAAGCTCATCGCCGGGCCGGGCGTTTATATCTGCGACAATTGCATCATCCTTTGCAAAAACGTCCTCGACCGCGAGCTGCAATTGCAGAACCAGAAGAAGCAGCCGAAATTTTGCGTGCCCAAGCCGGCGGAAATCAAACGGCAACTGGATTTGTATTGCGTCGGGCAGGAGCATTCGAAAAAAACGCTGGCGGTTGCCGTTCATAATCATTTCAAACGCATCCAGCCCGCGCCCGCGCCGGAAAATGAAGGCGCAGCGAAATCCGCGCCCGTTGATCCGCACGCCGGCGTTGAAATCGAGAAGAGCAACATCCTGATGATTGGCCCGACCGGTTCGGGCAAAACGCTGCTCGCACGCACACTCGCGAAAATTTTGGACGTTCCATTTGCCATCGCCGACGCCACCACGCTCACCGAGGCCGGTTACGTCGGCGAGGACGTGGAGAACATCATTTTGCGGCTGCTGCAAAATTCCGATTACGACGTGAAGCGCGCCCAGCGCGGCATCGTTTATATTGACGAGATTGACAAAATCGCGCGCAAGACCGACAGCCCGTCCATCACGCGCGACGTGAGCGGCGAAGGCGTGCAGCAGGCGCTGCTGAAAATCCTCGAAGGCACGGTCTGCAATGTGCCGCCGCAGGGTGGCCGCAAGCATCCGCAGCAGGAATACATCCGCGTGGACACGACGAACATCCTGTTTATTTGCGGCGGCGCATTCGTCGGGCTGGAAAAGGTGATTCAACGGCGGCTGGGCCGGCACGTTATGGGTTTCGGCGCGATTGGCGAGGCGCAAAAATCTTTTTCCGCCGAGCGCGCCGAAATTCTTCAATGTGCCGAGCCGGAGGATTTGCTCAATTTCGGTTTCATTCCCGAATTCGTCGGGCGTTTGCCGGTGCTCACGACGCTGGCGGAATTGACCGAGGCGGAACTGGTTTCAATTCTCACCGACACCAAAAACGCGCTGACGAAGCAATTCGCCAAGCTGATGGCGATGGAGGGCGTGGAACTGGAATTCACGCCCGACGCGCTGCACGAACTGGCGGCGCAGGCGCTGAAAAAAGGCACGGGCGCGCGCGCGTTGCGCGGACTGGTCGAACGGCTGATGCTGGACTTGATGTTCGACGTGCCGGAAGTCGCCGACATCGTCCACGCCAAAATCACGGCGGCGGTCGTGCGAGGCGAGAGCAAGCCGATTGTGCGGCGCAAGCAGGATGCGGAAGCGGCCTGACGGATTTACGATTGGTCTTTGAACTCGTGGCTGGCGCGCAAATCGTAAATCAAATGCCAATATCCTCATTCCAAAGCTCCGGCCTAGCTTTGATGAAATCGTGCATGAGCTGGATGCACGTAGGGTCGTTGACAATTTCCACTTTCACGCCTTGCGAACGGACGTAGTCTTCCGGACCTTGAAAGGTCATGTTTTCGCCGACGACCACGCGCGGAATTTTGTAGAGCAAAATCGCGCCGCTGCACATCGGGCACGGCGACAGCGTCGAATACAAGACGCATCGCGCATAAACCGCCGCTGCCAGCCGCCCGGCGTTTTCGAGGCAGTTCATTTCCGCGTGATGAGTCACGCTGTCGCGCTGCACCCGCTGGTTGTGGCCGCGCCCGATGATTTTTCCGTCGCAAACCAAGACCGAGCCGATGGGAATTCCGCCTTCGGCCAGACCGAGTCTGGCTTCGTCAATTGCGGCTTGGAGAAAAATGTCCACGCACTACCGATGAAACAAATCTTTGACCTTTGAAAAGAAGCCGGGTGAGCGCAAATGGTTGATGTAACTTGCCCAGGAATTTTCCGTTCCGAATTTTCTTTCAACGCGCGTTTCCTCGCCGCGCATCAATTCCAGAATTTGGTTGTCCTCGTCCTTGTCCAGCCAGAAGCCGTGTTCGGCGCAGCAATCGAGTTGCAAATCGAAGAACCGATAATCAAATCGTCTTAGCGGAGCCGAGCAAACGGGGCATTTGAGGTCGGATTCTTCCGTGGCAAGATAGAGCGAGCCTTTGTTCGCCTCATCGCTATAAGCTTCATTTTCCAGTTCGTCCAGTTCGGCGGGCGTCAGCCACATTCCCTGGCAGCTTGGACACGCTTCGACTTTCACGCCGCGATCATTTTGCGTTTGAAGGTCAACGTTGCATTTTGGGCATTTCATTTGCCGAAAATGGTATTCGAACAATTGACCGATTACAATGCCGCGTCAGCGCGCGAAAATCTGCCGGATGACATCCTCAATCGGCACTTCCTGGATGTCAATGTCGCTCACGGGCAAATCGTCGAGCAGCGATTTGCAGACGGCAATCACGTGGTCACGTTTGACTTTGAATTTGATGGTGTCGGTGGTCTGCTCCTGAACCTCGCCATAAAGATTTAGTTTTGCCAGAGAAAGTTCATTCGCCTTTTCGCATTGAATCGTGACGAGTTTAAAATCGGCAAAGCGGTCCACGATTTCACTCAATTTGCCGTCGAAGAAAATTTTGCCGCGGTCAATGATGATGACGCGCTCGCACAACGCCTGGATGTCGGCCATGTAATGGCTCGTCAGCAGGATCGTCGTCTTCTGTTCGGCGTTGTGGCGGCGGATGAAATCGCGGACGGTTTTCTGCGAAGTCACGTCGAGGCCAATGGTTGGTTCGTCGAGAAACAAAACCTTCGGCTGGTGCAGCAGCGACGCGATGAGTTCCATTTTCATTCGTTCGCCGAGCGAAAGTTCACGGACGCTGACGTTCAATTTTTCTTTGACGGCGAGCAGTTCGGTCAATTCGCCGACGGTCTTCTCAAAACGGTCGTTTGGAATTCCGTAAATTTTGGCATTTAATTCTAGAGATTCGCGCGCGGGCAAGTCCCACCAAAGCTGGTTTTTCTGGCCAAGCACGAGCGCAAACTGCCGGCGATAGCCGTCGTCGCGCTCCCACGGCGTGTAGCCGAGGACTTTTGCGGAACCGCCGGTTGGATAAAGCAAGCCGGCGAGCATTTTGAGCGTGGTGGTTTTGCCCGCGCCGTTGGGACCGAGAAATCCAACCAGCTCGCCGGGTTCGATTTTGAAGCTGACTTCGTTGACGGCGAGGGTTTGCTCGTATTGACGGTGGAAAAGTCCCTTGATCGCGCCCGCGAAACCGGGCTGCTTTTTGTAAGTGCGAAAGGCTTTGGTCAGGCCGTTGACTTCAATGACGGACATGAAAAAGCAAAACGAGTTATTCCGCTTTTGCTTCGTTGCTTTTGCTGGAATTCAACGAATTGTCCGTATCCTTTTTCAATTTTTTCTCAAGAAAATTATAAAGAATACTGGGAACTGCTAATAATCCTAAACTGACTGGAAAAAGACCAAAATTGACGTGATGCGAAATCACAAGCCCAAATAAAAAGTAACCAATACCACTAAGGAATCCCAAATAGAACCCATAATGATTTTTTAAGAAATTCCTCATAGATTCATAATAATCCAATCCTTGAATCAACGCATCAACTGCTTTTCCAAATAATGGACGACTTGGCGGACGTTGGCGTCCACTTCCATGCGGTCTTTGACGAGGCGGCAGGCGTGCAGGACGGTGCCGTGATCGCGTCCGCCGAAGGCTTCGCCGATGGTGTTGAGCGAGCTTTCGGTCATCTGGCGCGTAAGATACATGGCAATCTGGCGCGGGAAGGCGATGTTTTCCGGCCGGCGCTTGCTGGTCATGTCGGCGAGGCGGATGTCAAAATGTTCCGCGACTTTTTTCTGGATGACTTCAACGCTGATGGACAACCGGCCTTCCTCGTGAAGAATTTCGCGCAGCAGGCCCTCGACGACTTCGATGCTCAATTTTTTCCCGGTGAGCGAGGCGTAGGATGCGACGCGGATGAGCGCGCCTTCAAGCCGGCGGACGTTGGTGCGGATGCGGTTGGCCAGAAAATTCATCACGTCTTCCGACAGCGTGACATTCATCGTCTGCGCTTTTTTCTTGAGAATGGCCAGGCGCATTTCCACGTCCGGCGGCTGCAAATCCGTGACGAGCCCCCACTCGAAACGCGAGACGAGCCGGTTTTCGAGGTTCTGGATTTCGCTGGCAGGACGGTCGCAGGTCAGCACGATTTGTTTGTGCGATTCGTGCAGGGCATTGAAAGTATGGAAAAATTCTTCCTGAATCCGCTCCTTGCCGGCGAGAAATTGCACGTCGTCAATCAGCAGCACGTCGGTCTGCCGGTGTTTTTTGCGGAACGTGGCCAGCTTGTTGTTTTGGATGGCGTCAATGTATTCGTTGGTGAACTTTTCCGATGACAAATAGGCGACGCGCGCGCCTTTCTTGTTCACGGCGACGTGCTGGCCGATGGCGTGAAGCAAATGCGTCTTGCCCAAGCCAACGCCGCCATAGAGAAAAAGCGGATTGTAGGATTTGCCCGGCGCCTGCGCGACGGCGAGAGCGGCAGCATAGGCGAAATTGTTGTTGTTGCCGACCACGAAAGTCTCGAACGTGTTTTTGGGATTGAAGGAATTGTCGTTGCTGGCGGAAGCGCGTTCGTGCGCCGGTTCGGAGGTTTTGGCTTTTACGGGCGGACGGGACGGAACGGAATCCACCGCAGGTGTTGCAGCCGTTGAAACTTTGAATTTAATCTGCAACTGGCGGCCGGCGGCAATGGCCAGCGCGTCCTGCAAAAGGCTGATGTAATTGTCCTTGAGCCAGAGTTCGCAAAATTCGTTGGGTGCCTCCAGCGTCACGTGGCTGCCGTCCATCGCACCCGCGCGCAACGGCGCAAACCACATGTTGTATGTGTCGCGGCTCAACTTGGAGCGAAGTTGCTCCTGCGCCGAATCCCAAATTTTTTCCACTGAAAGTTGCATTTGTGTTCCGTCAAGAATGGCCATTTTGTGTCCGCTTTATTCACCTGGCCCAAAATCCGGCGCCGACTGTTTGTTTTTGGAGGTGTCCTCTTTGCCGAAGCACCGTTGCTTCGGAAGACCCGCCGCTGATTCATCTTTACACGCCAAAATTTTCATTCAAAATAAAAAATAAGACGCTGATTCACAGATAGTTGCGTAAAGCCAATTTCCAGTCGCCCATTGACTTCCAATCAAAATGGCAAAAGCCCTGAAACAATTTCAATTGGCATTCACGTTTTTATGCGATTAGACCGAAAGTTCCCAGCATAACATATTAACTTTTGTTCACGAGTTATTCACAGCCGGCTTCCGGCCAATAAAATCAATGTTATTTGTTCTGAAAAACTTCCAATCAAACCGCCTGCTCGTCCGCCTCGCCGGTGCGAATGCGAATGGCCTTTTCCACCGGACTCACAAAAATTTTCCCGTCGCCGATCTTGCCGGTCTTGGCCGCCTTGATGATGGCCTCGACGGCGGGGGCAACTTGCCCGTCCGCGAGCACAAGTTCAATTTTTATTTTCGGCAAAAAATCCACGACGTATTCGCTGCCGCGGTAAATCTCCGTGTGGCCCTTCTGCCGGCCAAAGCCTTTCACCTCGGTCACGGTCATGCCTTGGACGCCCAGCCCGGCCAACGCGGACTTTACCTCCTCCAGCTTGAATGGTTTGATGACAGCCTCGATTTTTTTCATAGGATGTTCGTGTTTGACGGAATGATGCTAACAACTCGAGCCGGGCTGTAAACAGCAATTTTTGCTTAAAATTTTGCCCTTCGATTTTCGCACAAGCAAAAACCGGCAACCACGCCCCGTCGCCCGGCGGCACCCGCCCACTAATCAAAGGCCGCTAATTGAAAACATACACTAATACTTTCAAAAATTTGTTTGACAAAAATAAGCGAACATGATTTATTATGCGCAGTTGCAACGCTGAATTGAGAGGAGGGGTTGCACACTGTTCTTTGATTTTGGGTTTTCGGTTTGCGTTTTGGTAACGACGCAAACTGGAGTTCTCCGTGATCCCACGTTGTTACTCATTCTAAATTCCCCGGGCCTTTCGGTCATCTCCTGACTGACTGGCCCGGTTTTTCTTTCTGTCGCCTGTCGCCGTCAATAACCAAGTCCGCCCGTTGACACTCATTTTTCCGGCTGTTACCGTTCCTGTTCCCGAAAATGGCGACGGACTACAAAGAAACATTGAATCTCCCGCGCACCGGCTTTCCCATGAAGGCCGATCTCGTCGCGCGCGAGCCGGAGCGGCTGCAAAAATGGGAAGCCGCCAAGCTTTACGACAAAATCCAGCGACAGCGCGCTGGCGTGGAAAAATTCGTCCTGCACGACGGCCCGCCGTTTGCCAACGGCGACGTCCACATCGGCACCGCGCTCAACAAGATTCTCAAGGACATCATCATCAAGTATCAGACCCTGCGCGGCAAAAGCGCACCCTACGTTCCGGGCTGGGACTGCCACGGGCTGCCGATTGAATTCAAAGTCTCGCAGGACATGCGCAAGGCCGGCGACATGACCGCCGATGCCGCCACCATTCGCAAAGCCTGCGACGCCTACGCGCGCAAATTCATTGACATCCAACGCACGCAGTTCAAACGCCTCGGCGTGCTTGGCGATTGGGAAAATCCCTATCTCACGCTCAACAAGGAATACGAAGCCGATGAATTGCGCCTCTTCGCCGACATCGTGGAAAAAGGCTTTGTTTATCGCGGCAAGAAACCGGTTTATTGGAGCATTCCCTGCCGCACCGCGCTTGCCGAGGCCGAGGTCGAATATCAGGATCACGTCAGCCAGAGTGTGTTCGTGAAATTTCCCGTGGTCGGTCGCGAGAAAACGTTCATCGTAATTTGGACGACGACGCCGTGGACGCTGCCGGCCAATCTCGCGGTCGCCTACAACAAGGATTTTCCATACGTCAGCGCCAAAGTCGGCGACGAAAATTACATTTTGTTCCGCGGTTTGCTTCCGACCATGGCGGAAAAATGCGGCTGGGCGAATTACATCGAGACGCCGTTCCCAATCGAAGAATTGGCCGCGCTAAAATATCAACACCCATTCATCCCGAAGCGGATCGGCAAACTTTATGCCGCCGATTTTGTCACCGCAGACACCGGCACCGGTTTCGTCCACATCGCGCCCGGCCACGGCCTTGACGACTACAATCTCGGCCGCGCGAACGGCCTGCCCATTTATTCGCCGGTGGATGACGACGGAAAATTCGCGCTGACAAACGATTTGCCGGGTGAGCTTCAAATGCCGGCTGAAATGGTCGGCAAATCCATTTTGGAAAAGCACGGCAAGAGCGACGCGAATGAAGCCGTCCTGCACGAATTGCGCATCCGCCACGCGCTGCTGCACCAGGAGAATTATCACCACAGCTATCCGCATTGCTGGCGCAGCAAGACGCCCATCATCTTCCGCGCGATGGACCAGTGGTTCATCAGGATTGATGCTCCTACCATTTTTAGCACAGATGCATCACAAGCCCGTTCATTTCGCCAGGATGCCGTTGCCGAGATTGACCGCGTGACTTGGATTCCCGACTGGGGCGTCAACCGCATCAAAGGCGCGGTCGAATCCCGGCCCGACTGGTGCATCAGCCGCCAGCGTTCGTGGGGTGTGCCGCTGCCCGCGTTTTATGACGCCAAAGGCGAAGCCATTTTACATAAAGACGTCATTTACAACGTCGCGAAATTGATCGAACAACATGGCTCCAACGTGTGGTTCGAGAAATCTGCCGCCGAACTCTGGTCGCTCGTAAAACCGGTGAATTGGACCGGTGCGGAAGCCGTCGCCAAATCCAGCGACACGCTTGACGTGTGGATTGATTCCGGCAGTTCATCGCGCGCCGTTTTGAAACAGCGCAAGGAATTGCAGCACGACAAAAAATCGGGCGACGAAGTTTGGCAGGCCGACATGTATCTGGAAGGCAGCGACCAGCATCGCGGCTGGTTTCAATCCTCGCTGTTGCTCTCGCTGGCGGGCAACGGCGCGGCGCCGTTCAAGACCGTGCTCACACACGGCTTCATGGTGGACGCCGACCGCGAAAAAATTTCCAAGAGCAAGCAGGGCGCTTACGAGAAGCCGCAGACCGCCGAAGCCTATGTCAAGAAATGGGGCGCGGACATCGTGCGGCTCTGGGTTTCGTCGCAGGATTTTCGGAACGACATCGTGGTGAGCGAGGAGCGCGTCAACAAGGTGGGCGAGACCTACCGCGCCATCCGCAACGCGCTGCGCTACCAGCTCTCGAACCTTTACGACTTCGACCCGGCGAAACATGCCGTGCCGGACGACAAGCTGACCGGCTTGGATCGCTGGATTCTTGGCGAATTTTCCAAGCTCGAAGCCGAAGTCATTGCCGCTTACGACAAATACGAATTCCACGTCGTCTATCAAAAAGTCAGCCAGTTCATCGCCGTGGAACTGTCCTCGATTTACCACGACGTCATCAAGGACCGGCTTTACACCGACGCCGCGAACTCGCCGCGCCGCCGCTCCACGCAAACGGCGCTGCACCGGCTGGTGAGCGGCCTGTGCCAGATGCTCGAGCCGATCTTGGCCTTCACGGCGGACGAAGCGTGGGAATTTGTGCCCGGCAAACCGACCGGCTCGGTGCATGAAGCGAAATGGGAAAAAACTGATTTTGCGTTTTCGGCGGAGGAAGCAGAAAAGTGGAACAAACTCTTTTTCTTTCGCAATTTGATTCTGACGGACTTGGAAAAGGCGAGAAAAGACAAGCTGATTGGAAAATCTTTAGACGCAAAGGTAGAAACGCGCGGTTCTTCTATTTTTCATAAAATTGCCGCGGAAAATTCAGAACCATTCCGGGAAATTCTGAATGTTTCTCAGATAGTAATTACGCCTATACTTCCAATAGTTCAGGCTGAAGCTGAATACGGAGAACAAATGCGAGGCGCGATGAATTTTGGGTTGGGAGTGTTCAAAGCCGATGGCCGGAAATGCGAGCGCTGCTGGCATTGGGAAACGGACATTGGCCAGAATGCCGAGCATCCGACCATTTGCGGCCGCTGCGTTGAGGCGGTGAAGCAAATTTAAACATGACGACGCAGGAATAAGTTATTCGAGATTAATTTTTGACGAGTTGTGGTCGCGCCAAAACAATCTTTCTACGCGGGCATCGTCAGCGCAAGCCCGATTCCACCGGAAACGGAACGAAGAGGCATTTTTATGGCTCAGCGCAATCACAGCTTCGCGTGGAACCTGCAAAACAGCCAAAACATCGAATTTTTGATCAAGAAAAACTGCAATTAGAAAATCAAAAATCAGTTCGCTGCTGCGAAAATCGAAAGAAGTGCTCTGTGTCATGCTGGAAACAATGCGTGATTTTATTTGGTAGGTTTTGCCTTCAGCATCCATTGCATCAATATGTTTCTCGATGGTGCTGGGGCTCAGTTTTAAATTGAGAAGATTCGCCACCAGCCATTCCGCATAGTCACCTTGAAGAGTGCGTTCAGTTCGGAGAATTCCCAACTCCTTTAGTCCTGCGCGCGAGGCGAGATAACACGCAATCAGATGCCCAGCGACTGCTAAAGTGTCTCGAACTTTTTGGCTATTGAATTCCAGCTTTGTTTTCATGTGTCTTTTTGATGGGGAAGCATCCTAGCAATTAGATTTTTGCTGCCTTCTGACCTTTGAGGAACACCTCCAGAAGGCAAACATAGTGCGCAGACTCTCTATTTGAAAAGCTGGCTGCGGCCTTGACGGTTCTGCGCACTCTAAAGTGGCCGGTGCAATCAGGGATAAGGTGGAAACCGAGAATAGATTTACCATCTTTAACAAAACGATTCGGCGCAAGGCTCTCACAAACTACAAAGAAAAAACACCGGGTTCCCATAGTAGCAACCTGCAAGAATGCGTGGAGTCGCGTGAGGTCTTCGTTAATTGATTGCGCGCTTGCGTTGCCACGTTTTACTTCAATAACGAACTTCGTGTGTTCAGCGAGGTTGCCTTCTCGCCCAACGGTCTTCGCGGCAGTCGCGCATAGAACTAAATCGGCTCGGGTCTGACCGAAATTATCAACGGGTGAGCCTACGCTCACAAGGTTTTTATACATACATTCCGGCATGAGAACTAAACCAGGTGGAAGGTTGGCTTGAATTAGATTACAGGCCTCCGCAACGAGCGCACCTTCTGGAAGGGGATAGTCCTTGAACAGCGAGTGCCGATGTCCAATCCAGAACGCAAGACCTTGAAGGGCGTGTTCCAGCCATTGCTGACGTTCAGGTAGTGAAAGACCCATATCACAATTTCGTTTCACAATTTTGACTTTGCGCCCGCGAAAAATTTTATCAAGAAAAAATCACACCGGCCGCACCCGGCGCGCGGCACTGGCGCCGTTTCAGCCTCGCAGAGGTGTCAGAAAATAGCCCGCAGTTTCAACTGCGGGTTTGTGTTCCAAAAACAAATTAAGCCCCGGAGGGGCGAAAGAAATCTGGCTGGAATTTTCCGCGCGCAATTTTCCGCCGTCCCTCCGGGACTCGTTTCATTTTGTCCGTTGAACCCACGGTTGAAACCGTGGGCTATTTTCGTTCGTCGCCCAGCGACTTTTTTGGCCGCACGGGGCAAATTCCGCTCGCACGAGCCATTTTCGGCCTTGCACGGGGCGTTTGAACAACCGCACGGGCCGGTTGTGCATCCGCACGAGGCATTTGAGGGCGTGCGGGAGCCGTCTGAAGGCCTGCACGAGTCATCTTTCAGCGTGCACAAGCCGGTTTTACGCCCGCACGAAGTGTTTGAGGCCGCGCACAACAGGGATTTGCGCCCGCACGGATTGTCTATGGGCGCGCACGGATGAAAATATTGTCCGCACGGAATGGATTTTGCCCACACGGAGCCTTTGCAGGCGGCCACCATGCCAGTTTACGCCGGTTGCTGCTGGGTGAGGCAGTGCAGCGAGCCGAAGCCCAGGACCAAATCCACGGCGTGAATGCCCACGACGGGCCGGTCACGGAACAGTTCGCCGAGAGTGCCGAGCGCCACGCGGTCGTTCGGGTCGTTGAAGGTCGGCACGATGACGGCGGCGTTGCTGATGTAGAAATTCGCGTAGCTCGCGGGCAGCCGCCAGTTTTTGTAGAAAATCGGCGCGGGCATCGGCAGCGGAATCACTTGGGGCCGGGAGCCGTCTTCGAGCCGGAATTCCCGCACGCGCTCCCAGTTTTCGGCGAGCGGTTTGTAATTGATGTCGCGCGGATTTTTTTCGCGGATGAGCACGAGGGTTTTCGGGTTCACGAAGCGGCAGATGTCGTCAATGTGGCCGTGCGTGTCGTCGCCGACCGGGCCGTTGAGCAGCCACAGGACATTTTTCACGCCGAGATATTTGCCGAACGTCTCGTCGTATTGCGCGCGGGTCATGCCGGGATTGCGCACCTGCGTTTTCGGATGCAAATAACATTCCTCGGTGGTGAGCAGCGTGCCGCGTCCGTTCACCTCGATGCCGCCGCCTTCGATCACGAAATTACGAATTGCGAATTGCGAATTGCGAATTGAAGGCGAAGCAGGGCGCTCGGCATGAAACAATTTTTTGCCGAGCAGTTTCGCGGCGGTTTCTGGAACTTTTGTGTCGAGCTGCCAGTTTTTATATTTCGCCCACGCATTGAAATGGAAGTGAACAATCGCCGTTTCTGCTTTCTGCTTTCTGCTTTCTGCTTTCCGCTTTACGCAAATCGGCCCGCTGTCGCGCGTCCAGCCGCGGTTGGTGGGGTGGATGATGAATTCGACGCGGCGCAAATCGCAACCGGCGCGCTTGAGATAACTCGCGGCCAGTTTCCGCTCGGCGCCGTGCCGGACGAGGATGCGGACGATTTCGCCCGGGGAAATTTTCCGCACCATCTCGCCATAAACCCAGCGGATGGTGTCGAGCTTGTCCGGCCAGTCGGATTCGTTGTGCGGCCAGCCGAGCCAGGTGGCCGCGTGCGGTTCCCATTCCGCGGGCATCATGTAGCCGAGGTCGGCGGGCGTGGCGGCAATTTCGGATTTCAGATTCACCATAAATTCGGGGCGGAGGATAAATTTTTTCCGAAAGTTGTCCAACGAATCAATTTATTATTGGCAACGGCCGGAAGTTCCGTATCGTAACCGGACAAATTTTTTAACTTAATCAAAATTATGGCCAGAACCGAACGCGCCCACATCCGCAACCGCGAAGACATTTCCGAAATGCCCGAATGGCTCAAGGAGAAAAACTGCCCGCACAAGAAAAAATACATGGCGGGCAAACGCATCCATCCGAAAAATCTCACGGGCAAGGAAAAGCTCACCTACATCATTGACGAGGTATTCCTCGCCTACAATTCCGCCCGGCTCAAGGAAGCCTGCCAGCTTTTCGCCGAACGGATGCTCGCGCCGGATGTGACCATCGGCATGAGCATTTCCGGCGCGCTCACGCCCGCCGGCCTCGGCTGCTCCAGCATCATTCCGCTCATCAAGGCGGGTTTCGTGGACTGGATTGTTTCCACCGGCGCGAATCTTTATCACGATCTCCACTTCGCGCTGAATTATCCGGTGCACAGCGGCAGCTTCAAATTTGATGACACGGATTTGCGCGACAACGACCTCGTCCGCATCTACGACGTGGTCATTCCCTACTCCGACGGCTTGATGGCCACGGACGATTTGCTCCGCGAAATGTTCATGCAGCCGGAATTTCAAAAGGAAATGGGCACCGCCGAACTGCACCATCTCATCGGCAGATACGCCGCCGAATGGGAGCGCAAGAACGGGCTGAAGGACGTTTCCGTCATGGCTGCCGCGTATCGCGCGGGCGTGCCGTGCTACACCAGCTCGCCCGGCGACTCGACCATTGGCATGAACGTCGCGGGCGTCGAATTGCGCGGCTGCAAACTTCGCATGAACCCGTCCATTGATGTGAACGAAACCACGGGCATTGTCCTCGCCGCCAAACGCGCGGGCGGACGCAGCGGCGTGGTGCTCTGGGGCGGCGGCAGTCCGAAAAATTTCACGCTCCAGACCGAGCCGCAAATCCAGGAAGTTTTGCGCATCAAGGAATTTGGCCAGGACTTTTTCATCCAGGTCACCGACGCGCGGCCCGACACCGGCGGTCTCTCCGGCGCAACGCCCAGCGAGGCGGTGAGCTGGGGCAAGGTGGACCCGACCAAGCTGCCGGACGCGGTCGTTTGTTACACCGACACGACCATCGCCATGCCGTTGCTGACGCATTACGCGCTGGCGAAGCACAAGCCGCGCAAGCTGAAACGGCTTTACGACCAGCTTCCGAAAATCATGAAGGCGTTGACGAAGGAATACTTCGCGCACAACAAGGTGAAGATGCTGGACGGCAGCGAACCGGTGTTTTGATGACCAAAAATCAGCTTCAATCGCTGGCCCGCAAACACGGCACGCCGCTGGTAATCATTGACCACGACGTCATCCGCAAAAATTACGCCGAGTTCCGGCGGCATCTGCCGAAGGTCCAGTGCTACTTTGCCGTCAAGGCCAACGCCGAGCCGGCCATCGTCCGCACACTTTACAAGGCGGGCGCGAGTTTTGACGTGGCGTCGCTGCCGGAGTTCATGCTGGTTTACGAGAACATCAAGAAACTTCCGGCGAAGCGACAACAGGATTTCATCTGGGACAAAATCATTTACGCCAATCCGACCAAGCCGAAGGAAACGCTTCGCGCGCTGGATCAATACAAGCCGCTCGTCACCTACGACAATTTGAACGAGCTGAAAAAAATCCGGCAATTCGCGCCGCACGCTGGCGTGGTGCTGCGATTGCGCGTGGACAACACCGGTTCACAATGCGAGTTGTCATCCAAATTCGGCTGCGCGCCGGGCGAGGCGGTGGATTTGATCCTCGCGGCATTTGAGCTGGGCCTCGTGGTCGAAGGCTTGAGTTTTCACGTCGGCAGCCAATGCACGAATTTCCAAAATTTCGTGCAAGCGCTCAACACCGCCGCCGCCGTGATGAAGGAATCCAAATCGCGCGGCCACGAAATCAAAATTCTCGACATCGGCGGCGGCTTTCCCGCGCACTACAACAAGCACGTCCGGCCGTTCCGCGAATTGGCGCGCGTCATCAACGCCGAGATTGACCGGCTGTTCGCCCCCGACATCCAGATTCTCGCCGAGCCGGGCAGATTTTTGGTGGCGACCGCCGCCACATCCGTCGCCCGCATCATCGGCAAGGCGGTGCGCGACGACAAACCGTGCTATTACATTGACGACAGCGTTTATCACACGTTCAGCGGAATCATTTTCGACCACTGCCAGTATCATTTGAAGGCGTTCAAGCCGGGCAAAACGGAAATCTGCGCGGTGTTCGGCCAGACCTGCGACGGGCTGGACGTGATTTCGCAGCACGAACAATTGCCGGATTTGGAAATCGAGGATTTGGTTTATGCCGAAAACATCGGCGCCTACAGCAACGCCTCGGCAACGTGGTTCAACGGCTTTCCGCCGGCAAAAGTGCTGCATGTCAACCTGTGAACCGTCAAGGCCGAGGTGAACCGATTTGTGGAAGTGGTGGAGGAAATCCAGAAATTTTTCGGGCAATGATTTGTAGCCATTGCATCAATGGCGGTGAAGATCAATCTGAAATGAGCCGATAGAATTGTTGCGTGCCGGACATGGAATTGGTCACGGTGTTCTGGCCATTGACAGTGACAGGCGCGGGGAAAACTGCGCTCCATGTGGACGAAGCAAGGTTTGTGGTGGTCTGCAAACTAAAATTCGGTGCCCATGTAGGCCATGAAAGAATGATTTGATTGCCAGATGGAGTAATTCCCAATGATGGAACAGGCAAGCTCAATGAAAACACTAAACCACTGCCGTTGCTGCCATCATCATCCCCCGTTCCATACAGTGTGTTGTCCGACAAAATCAAATCGGTGTCTGGATCAGGAATATATCCGCCCGTGAAATCATACAGGGTTATGAAATTCGACCCATTGGTATTGACAGAGAAAATCGTGCCACTATTCCAAATGCCACCTTCACTCGCTGTTCCGTATAGTAGTGTGCTGCCTGACAAAATCAAGCCATTTTGCGGTTTAGCTCCGTCGTTGTTGGTGTATGTATTGGAAACCCCATTCCAAGTAAGTGCTGTGAAATTATGGAGGGTCATAAAATTCGACCCATTGGTGTTGACAGAGAAAATCGTGCCATAACCCCCAATACCACCTTGGCTCGCCGTCCCATACAGTGTGCTGCCTGATAAAATTAAGCCAGCATACGGATAAGCTCCGTCGCTGTTGGTGTAGAAACCCCCATTCCTAGTAAGTGCCGTGAAATTATGGAGGGTTGTAAAATTCGCCCCATTCGTATTGATGGCAAACACTGTGCCATAGCCAGAACTGCCTCCATATAGCGCCGTTCCATACAGTGTGTTGCCCGACAAAATCAAGCCTCCCCACGGTTCTTCTCCGTCGCTGTTGGTGTAATTCACTGCCGTGAAAATATGGAGGGTCGTAAAATTCGACCCATTAGTATTGACAGAGAAAATCGTGCCACTACCCCAAATGCCACCGTAAATCGCTGTTCCGTATAGTGTGCTGCCTGATAAAATCAAACGAGCTTGGGGATAAGCTCCGTCGCTGTTGGTCGAAATATTATAATTATTAGAATCTAGATTCAACGTCGTGAAATTATGGAGGGTCATAAAATTCGACCCATTGGTATTGACAGAAAAAATCGTGCCACTACCCCCATTGCCACCTTCACTCGTTGTTCCGTATAGAGTGTTGCCTGACAAAACTAGGCCAGCTTGCGGATCAGCTCCGTCGCTGTTGACTTCTCCATCGCTGAAGGTGTTGCTGAAGGTGTTGAAATTATGGAGGGTCGTAAAATTCGACCCATTGGCATTGACAGAGAAAATCGTGCCATTACCCCCAATCCCACCTCCACTCGCTGTTCCGTATAGTGTGTTGCCTGATAAAATCAAGCCACTAGACGGTCCAGCTCCGTCGCTGTTGGCCCCAGTAAGCGCCGTGAAATTATACAAGTTTGTGAATGTTTGCGCTGTCACTGAACTAGCCGCCAGCAAGCCGAGACCAGCTATCAGGGAAAGCAGGAAAATTTGCTTCATACATTTTTGATTTTTCACAACTTTTATTTTAGGTTTGTGTGATAAATAAAGAGGTCAATCAGACGCAGGTCGGGAATTAATTTCTTTTTAGCGAGTGGAAACAGCCTGCGAACATCACTTATCATTTTGATTATTTTTTTGTCTTTGAGTATTTCCTGGGATTTTTTCTGAATAATTTCCAAGTCTTGTATAATGCATTTCAGCCTCCGCCTTCCCAAATACTTGTAACGCACTGGTAATCCAAAAAAACGCCTCACACGTTTGTCATAAATTGAATGTTCTGGCTTTATGGTTGCGCAGAGTTTTGACGCAAATACGGCGTTTATTTTTTTGTTAACTTTTTGAAGTTCCATTACACAATCAGCGAATTGAATTTCATTTCTGCTATTTTCCAACAGCTCAAAAAATGCAGAAACAAATTTATCAGTAAGAAGCCCTTTTGCCCGATCCATTTGATAATAGTGAATAAAATTGAATTGAAATACACGATCACGAGAAACATCTGTTTTGTGAAACCGCTGCTGAATGAAAATAAGCTCATCCATTGAGCCTTTGCTCAAGTCATTAATGATGCGCTCCTTCTTTTTTAGAATTAGTTTGGCGTAATTCATAAAAATTCATTCCTTGGCCGCAGCTGGTTTCGCGCGTGGCGTTGGCGTGTGTTTTTCAACGTGGCTGGCGGTCGCCCATTCGGCGAGTTTGGCCGGGTTGTTTTTATAGACGTTCGGCACGATGGTTTTGAGGACGTGCAGGGCAATTGCGGCCTTGTGCGCGGCGTCTTCCAATCCGCCGGTCGCCCCGGCCTGCGCGCCCGTGCCCGCGCCTTTGGCGGAAATGGCGGCTTCAAAGTTCGTGATGTCCGTGCCGAGATTGGTGATGAAATTCGGGTCAAGTCCAAGTCCGATGAATTGCGCGGAGAAGGCGGGGGCGTCGGTCTGAAACGCGCGGGCGGCATTGAGCAACGCCTGATCGCCGCCGCTGCGGGGCATGAGAAATTTTCCCTGAAGTCCCGCCGTGCCCATCAGCACGAGGGAATGCGCGGCGTCGGCGATGCGGTGCAAATCGTCGTGGAGATGAAAGCGTCCGGCAACTTTTGACAGGACGCCCGCGTGGGCGGATTCCGTGCCGGAAACCTGCGCGGCCCCGAGCGTGGCGGTCTGCGGAACGGCGGCGCTGACGAGGGCGAATTGCTGTCCGCCGGTGCTGGTGGCCGGGAAATCGGCGGCGTATTTCGCGCCGAAGGCGGCGGTGGTTTTGAAGGTGGCGGCAAGGCTGGCGATTTTTCGTTTCATAAAGAAGTGTTTTCTAATTTATTGTTTGAGTTCTCTTCCTGAACGAGCGAAGGGTTATGAGGAAGATTTATACGCCGGTCACGGGCGGGCGCAATCATTATTTTGATGTAGGAGACGAGGTGACGAGGCTCATTTTGGATTAGAGCCTCCTTACATCGGCTCCTACAATTCGCAAAAACGCTTAAAAACAATGAATTTTCCCGCACGGAACGAGAAATGGCCGCACGGATGGGAAAATCGCCGCCCGGACGGAAAGATGGTTCGCACGAATCGGGAGATTGTCCGCACGGATTGAAGAACCGTTCCACGGAAGGGAAAACGGTCGCACGGATTGAAAAATCGGCGCACGGAAATGAAGTTGTCCCGCACGAATCGAAAGAACGGCTGCGGGAAGCGATTTTTACCCGCACGAAACGCCCGCGTTGCGCCGTCGCGCTTGAATTTGCGTCCAGCCCGCGCCATGCTGTCGGCAATTTATGAAACCCAATGATTTTTCCGACGCGCGCGTGCTCGTCACCG
>DATJRH010000035.1:0-23669 GCA_035504945.1 Candidatus Aquilonibacter sp.
CCGCACCTGCGGGATGCGCGCCATATGGTTTCCGGCCTGTGGCCGGAATCGAGGCGCAGCGTTGACTCGACACCATCAGCGGGCGAGGACTGACTGCCCTGCCCGTTGGTTCAATCATGTTTGCCATCTGGATAATCCCAATAAAATGCGATTGCGCCGGGGCCAAACCGCCGGAACTTCACCGCTCCGTCCTCCGATTACCAGAAACTCATTTGAAAGGTCAGCAAAACGGAATGCGTTTGAACGCCGCGAAAACCCACGTCGAAATTCGGGCTGGGCGGATAACTGAACGTCGGGTCGCCGGTGGCGAAATACTTATAGCCGACGCCCAGCGACGCATGCGGACTCAGCATGAACCGCACGCCCGCGAATGCCTGCCACGCAAACTCCGTATCTGACTCCCTGCCGTCCACCGTTGTCACGCCGTCGCTCAAACCATCCGTGTCAAAGACGGACACCGCGCCGCCTGCGCCGACGCCGGCGTAGGGAACGACGTTTGAATGTGGAATGGGCAGGGACAGCGTGGCGTTGGCCAGCAGTGGAACATTGGCGATGGCCGAATGGTCTGAAGTGTAGCCCGCCACGCTGTGGATGCGCGCGCCAATGTATCCCGATTCAAAGTCGAGCGAGAAAAATCGGTTGAAGGCGTAGCCGAATGCCAGGTCCCCGGCCAGACCCGTGTCATATTGCATGGAACTGTCCGCCGGCCCGCCGAATTGCTTGAGCCGGCCGTCCTGGAAAAACGACGGCCCGACTCCGGCGCGGAGGTATGGCCCCGCTCCTTCGGCGGTGAAATAATAATATTGCTGTGCCTGCGCCGTGATGGCGACCAGAAAAAGCGCCACGGCCACGAGATGAATAAACGTTTTTCTTTTCATAAACATCGGAAGGCGAATGCCGGCGGCCGGTCCGCCCAACGCGCTCTTGAGGTCAATTTGTGTTTTCATAGTTTTGGTTTTCCATTGCAATGGATGAGTCGTTTCAGCCTTTAGAGTTTTCTCCCTTGAATCAGCCGGACTAAAATCATGATGATGGCGACAACCAGCAAAATGTGAATGAACCCGTCAATCGTGTAGCCAGAGACCAGTCCGAGCAGCCAGGCAATGATCAAAATTAAAGCAAGGGTGTAAAGCATGGCACGACAGTGCGGAACTTCAGAGTTCCGCTTATTGATAAATTTTTCAGGCTGACTCCTTTCATACCCCAACCCCGCGGGGGCACAATTCCGGTGAGAGGTCTCTCCAAATTGCTGAATTGTCCCGGGAACGGGTGACGATTGATTCAATGGCGGATTTGATGTGCGGGGTTTGGTCATCGGTGTTGCAAAAAAAATCCAGGCCGAATTGTTCAGCCAGCCGCCGGAGATAGACTTCTGAACGGAGCGGATCACCGAAAGCTTCATTGCTTCGATCCAACAGTGCCACCAGGGCTGCCGGCGCGCCTGCTTTCGTGGACAGCACGCTTTCAATCCATCTTTCCATGCAGACCGGCAGTTCCTCGCTGCCCACGGAAATAATAATCATGTCTGCCTCGACAGCTTCGGAGGCTGCCTGCTCCCACAATTCCGGGTCGTGCAGCATTTCAAATTTCCAGACGCCGCTGTCGATCTGCCAGTCGTCGCATTTTATCTCAAACTCCGCGTCCAATCCCGCGGCCAGCCTCCTTAACACAGCCGTGGCCTGGATGCCGGTGATGAGGTCTCCGTGAACGATGACAATTTTGAGAAGCGAGTTGCTGGCTTTGTTCATAATTTTAATCCGGTTTCCGGTTTTTCAAATTTTCAAAGTGTCGGAATGAGAAGTCCGGCATCAGAAACGGTAACGAGTTGCCTTTTACCGGGATCTCTCATCCGACTTTTTCTTTTAGCTAACACCGTGCCTGAAAAATTTATCTGCAATTTTCATTGTAAAACCGGCGTTTGTGGCAATTGAACCAAGGCCGGGGCGCAATGAAATGATGCAACTTGCAAGCTGACAAAGGGTGCTGGTTTGCAGTTTGCAAAAAGTTTGAGCAAAAGTTTTCCGGCGGAAGTTCTGACAGACATCAAATGTTTGGTTTTACAGGAAAAATTGATCCTGCAATCAATCGGCACGCCACTTGCAAAGGGAAATTTGCGCCGCGTTGTGTCGCGCGGCTGAAAAACATAACCGGAAAAATAAGATATGAGCACACTGGTAGCCAAGGGGAACTGGAACATTGCCAAGGGCAAACTGAAACAAAAATTTGCGCAGCTTACGGATGACGAGTTGCAGTTCATCGAAGGCAAGGAGGACGAATTGATTGGCCGCATCCAGAAACGCACCGGCCAGGCCAGGGAGAAAATTGAACGCACCGTGGCCGAATGCTGCGGTTGCAAACATTAACTAATGGGGAACTAAATGAATGCCGCAAGCCAACAAACCGTGAATCTTGCGCATTCAAACGGCAGACCGGACGCTCCCTCAACACCGGCCCACATAAGCGTCCGGTTTGCCCCCGCTGAACCAATTGATTTTCAAATCAAACATCTTATGAAAACTTCTCAAGATCATTCCATGCACCCGGCGCTGTTCCGAATCGCTGCATTTATTGAAGATGCCGCCGCGCCCAATCTTTTTGAATCCGCGCCGGTTGTCACCGAAGCGGCGTTTGCCAGATTGAGATTGGAGGCGGCAAAGTCAAAAATCGAAGAAGGTAAAAATGGTCATGCCGTAAACGCGCCGGGCAACGGCATTTCCAAACAGCGCGCGGCGCGGGCCGTTTCTCCCAAAAATGGCGTGATGCACAAAAGCCCCGGGGATTCTTTGTGCGAACTCAAAGGGACGGAATTTCATTTGAAAGCGCCTTTCGCCAAGTCGGTCAAACTCGCCGCCGATTTTACAGAATGGGAAAAATTCCCGCTCGACATGATCAAGTCGGAAGACGGGGTTTGGTATACCACGGTTCCACTGCCGCCCGGCAATTATTTGTATCGTTTCATTGTTGACGGAGAATGGTGCGACGATCCGCGTCCCAATCCGCGCGCGCCCAATCCGTTTGGCACGGTCAACGCCGTGGTGGAAGTGAGATAAACACAGGGATAAAAATCCTTCGGGGGTTTTGATATGCGTCAGAAACTTGTTCAATTCGGGGTTCAGGCGACGGGATATGTTGTCACCCTTGGCGTGGTTGTCCTTTTGGTTTTGGCATGGACGCTCACCAGCCCGCTTGTTTGGCTGGGCGACTGGCTTGCCAGCAATCGGAAACAAAGGGGGAAAATTATCGGAGCGGCCTTTGTGATGGCCGGCATCATACTGGTCGTTTATGGAATCAATGCATCAAGTTCAGCAAGTTCGGCCTTCTCGCAGATATTCAATGGCGCGCCCGCAAATAAAACACAGTGGATTTTATTGGGCGGCTGTGCAGCGGTGATTGTCGGCGCAGTGATGATTTTTCATTCTTCAGTCAGAGCTCGAATGAAGCAGACAAAATCCATGCAAAGCGCAAAGCCACCATGCGCACTGCAATGAAATACTTTGCCGGTGGCACGCAACTTGAAGAAAACGTTTTAAATACGGCAAAATCAGACCGGCACACAGCAAGCTAAATGAATTTTTAACGGCACTTTTCGATGTTGAGAAGCACTAAGAAGAAACAAAAGGGCCGAAGGAAATTTTATGAAATACACTGAAAATTGCGGTGTGGGCCGCGCCGGGTTGCGCTTGAGTTTTTGAACACCGGGTTTTCCAAAACAAATCAAACTTAAACCAAAAAAGTTATGAAAACTATTATCCCACTTCTGTCTTTGGCCATTTTCCTCGTTGGCCGCGGGAATAATTCAATGAATCAATCAAACGCCACAAATTCAATGCCCGGCGAACCGCCGGCCAGTTCGGGCAGCACAAGTGGTCCGTCCAATGACATGATAAATAACAATCCGACAACTGGAACGACCAACGTTCCCGTGATCACCAACAACGCCGACAGCAACCTTCCAGAGATAACCAACCAATAAACTGGTCATTGAAAAGGTGTGACTTGAGAAAAAATCAGCTTTGTTATTTCCATCTGCCGAAGATGCAACGGCCTGCCAACTCATGCTGGTCGCACCGGTTTGCGTCCATTAGTTAAATCATTTCACGGAAGTTTTGCCAGGCATAATTTTTAACCCGTTGTTTTTTTGAAAATTGTTTGGCTGGGTGTTTTTTCATGGTGATTCCAATCCTCGCATATGATGGGAGGAAACGGCGCAAGGGCAAGGCCGGAATGAGAAATCGTTCCGGCATTTTGTTTCAAAGGCCGAGCAGCGGCTTCAAATGGCGGTCGTAAAGGTTGGTCGTCACGTTCCGGGCGACGACGGCTTCGTTGGCTTCGAGCGCCTTCAGATAGCGGTCGCCTTTCTTGGCGGCAATCTTGAAGCCGACGTGCAGCAGTTGCCGGAAGTGCGGATTGAATTCCTTGCACTTCTGGTCGTGCCGCAGGGCGTTGACAAATTGCTGCGATGTCCATTTATTGACCTGCGCTTTCGTGGGCAATTTCTTCGGGTCAATGTCAATGACGGTCGCATAAGGCCCGCAAAGCTCCTCGCGATGGTCGAGCGCGTCGGAATAAATTTCCCTGGCCAGCGCGAGGGCGTCGCCGCCGGACTCGGCCAAGCCGATCAATTCCTCCAGCCACGTGGTGCCGGCGGTCTTGAGGTGCAGGCCCGCACCGAATTTTTTAATCGCCTTGCGAATGGGCGCATAAATGGAAAACTTGTCGCTGCCGGAATGGACGCTCAATTTCAGGCTTTTCGGCAGGCCGTATTTCTTGACAGCAAAGGCAATGACGGCGAGGTCTTCGTTGAATTCCTTTTCAAATTGGTTCACGTCGCCGACGTAGTCCACGCCCTTGTTGAAGCGGCCGGTGAATTTGGGCGCGATGGTCTGGAGCGGAATTTTTTCGTCGGCCATCGCGGCGAGGATGATGAGCAGTTCCGGCGGCGTTTGCGGCAAATCGGTTTCGTCCATGGAAACCTCGGTGATGAAGTTCCCCTGCCCTTTGGCCTGCGCAATGTGGCGGTAAATCTTCCCGGCGTCCTGCACGGCGGAAAGATATTTGCCGGCGACGCGCTCGACATCGGCAAGCGTTGTTTTGAACGGCCGGGAGATTTTCGGAATCTCCAGCTTGCCGATGAGTTCGGGATGCTTTTTGACAAAAGCCCGGATCGCTTCCGGCGACGCGGGCCGGCCAATCGAGTCGGCCACGTCAATGGTAAAGAAATCGGACGAGCCGAGGAATTTGTCCACGGTTTCGAGGCGGATGTGGTCGGCATCAATGTGCCACGACTTTTTCCAGCCGAGCGCCTTCACGGCTTTTTCGGCGGCGGCGCGGACGCTGGCGGGTTCGGAACCGATGATGGTGTGTTCGCGGTTGGATTTGTTCCAGACGGGCGTGATGTCCACGCCCTGCTTGGCCGCGAGAAGGCAGGCTTGGAGTTGCGCGCGGGCCTGATGCGCAAAACGGTCGCCCATGCCGAAGGAGAATTTTCCCAATTCAAGTTTGCTGCTCATGTGTGGAAAAAGTTAGCGGCGCGGGAGATTTCTTCAAGCCGCATTTTGTCAAAATGCTTGCAGATTTTTGTCTATGACGAGCGTTTGCTGGAGCGCCCGCACCAAACAAAATGCCTTGACTTGCCGCCGGAAAACATCAAGTAAATGATTTTGTGACCACCACGGCCAACTCTGGAAGCGATTCCAGCAAATCTTCCGCGCCGGAACAGCCGGCGGGGCAAGCGATCTTCGCCACGACTCACTGGTCGGTCATCTTCACCGCCGGCCACAGCGATACCACCCGCGCGCGGGACGCGTTGGCGCGGCTCTGCCAGACTTACTGGTATCCGCTTTACGCCTACGTCCGGCGGCGCGGCCACTCGCCGCACGACGCGCAGGATTTGACGCAGGAATTTTTCGCGCGGCTGCTGGAACGCCGCTCGTTCGCGACGGCCGACCCCGAACGCGGCCGGTTTCGTTCGTTCATTTTGACGGCGATGAACCATTTTCTGGCCGGCGAATGGAAAAAGGCGCGCGCGGAAAAGCGCGGCGGCGGGCGTCCGCTGTTTTCACTCGACCTCGCGGCGGCGGAACGACGGTTTGAACCCGCCGACAATTCCGCGCCGGACAAAATTTTCGAGAAGCAATGGGCATTGACGTTATTAAACGAAGTCTTGAACCGGCTCGAAGCCGAATATCAGCGCGAGGGCAAAGGCAGATTATTCGCCGCGCTCAAGCGAACGCTTCTGGGCGCCCGTGAATCGCAGCCTTACGCGGCGTTGGCGCGGGAACTGGACATGAACGAAGGCGCGGTCAAAGTCGCCGTCCATCGCTTGCGGAAACGCTACCGCAAACTCATCCGCGCGGAGATCGCCAACACGCTTGACCAGCGGGAAGATGTCGAGGAAGAAATGCGGCACTTGTTCAGCGCATTGGCGGGCTGACTCCGATTTTTTCAAACCGCCGGTAACCTTTGGTTTTAAAATCGGTAGTATCAGGCAGAGCACATGGATACGACGCCACTTTGTCCAAGCTGCGGCAAGCCGCTCGCCCCGAACGCGCCCAAGGGACTTTGCCCCGAGTGCCTGATGCGCGGCGCGTTCCCAACCGGCACGGACGCCGGCGGAAAGCCGCCGCATTTTGTCCCTCCCAAAGTCGAGGAACTCACGCCGAAATTCCCGCAATTGGAAATCCTCGAATTCATCGGCCAGGGCGGCATGGGCGCGGTTTACAAGGCGCGGCAAAAGGAACTGGAGCGCGTCGTCGCGCTCAAAATTCTTCCGCCCGGCATTGGTGACGATCCTGCGTTTGCCGGTCGCTTCGCCCGCGAGGCCAAGGCGCTGGCGAAGCTTAATTTTCCAGGCATCGTGACCATTTACGATTTTGGCCGGACCGACGGCTTGTTTTATTTCCTGATGGAATTCGTGGACGGCGTGACACTGCGGCAACTGCTGAACGCCGGAAGAATTTCGCCGCGCGAGGCGCTGGCCATCGTGCCGCAGATTTGTGATGCGCTGCAATTCGCACACGACCAGGGCATCGTCCATCGTGACATCAAGCCGGAAAACATTTTGCTGGATCGTCGTGGCCGGGTGAAGGTGGCGGATTTCGGGCTGGCGAAAATCGTGGGCAGTGTAGCGCAGACGTCCGCGGCGGGGAGTTCGGGCGATGTCCCTGCCGCTGGTTCGGGAAACACAGGACAAGAAAGTCCCATGAACCCGCAGGCCGGAAAGCCCGTGCCTCAAGCCGAGTTAACTGACGCGGGCAAAGTCATGGGCACGCCGCAATACATGGCGCCGGAGCAAAAGGAAAATCCTGGTGAAGTAGATCATCGCGTGGACATTTATGCGCTCGGCGTGGTGTTTTACCAGATGCTCACCGGCGAACTGCCGGGCAAACAACTCCAGCCGCCGTCGTCGAAAGTGCAAATTGATGTGCGGCTGGATGAAGTGGTGCTGCGCGCATTGGAAAAGAAGCCGGAGTTGCGCTACCAGCAGGTGAGCGAAGTGAAGACGATGGTGGAAACGATTACGATGGGAAGCCGGCAGACGGAAGACAAGGCGGAAGCCGCGCCCGGTTTTATCAGGCCCGAAGCCAAACAAATGGGGCGGGAGATTCGCGCGATGTTGAAGGATGAAGGACTGGCTGGCCTCTCCGGGAAATTTTTGCTTCACCTCGCCGACCAAGCGCTGTTGTTGTTTGATTTCACCGCCGGCATCGTTCCGCTGGTCAAGCGCGATGGCCGGCGGCGTTTCAATTTCTGGCCGTTTGTGCTGCTGTTCTTCTCGACCATCGGGTTCCTGGCGAACGGCTGTAGTGTGGTCATTGACTTGTTGCGGCGGGCGGCGCACGGGGCAAATCCATTCGCTTTCTCGGGCATCGAGAAAAATATGCTGATCTGGGCGGGAATCTGCGCCATCGGCCGGCTGGCGGCGTTGAATTTGGGTGGCAGCGAAGAAGCGGGTGGCAGTCGCAGTCCCGAAGTGCGAAAGATCACCGGGCCGCGGCTGTTCAAGGTCCTGCGCCGGCTGTTGGGACTGGCCGTTCTGGCGACCGGCTTTTACTTCCTGACGGCCTGGGTGATTTCGCTGCCGGATTTGACACAAGCCAGGATTGTTGCGGGAGCGCGCTGGGTGGTCATCGCAATCATTGTCGGTGTGGTTGCACTGGTGGCAGTAGCAGTTTGGTGGTATGCCCGCCTGATGCTTCGTGTCCAGCGCGAGATAAACAAGCGTGGCACGGGCGTGCCGCCGGCCGAACCGCAATACAATCCCTTGGAAAAAACAATTGTTGCCGGGGCGACGATGATTCTGGCGTTGTCGTTTTTCCTGTCGCTGTGCTTTGCCGTCGAATTTCCCGGCCAGGCGGCTGCACCGCTCCTCGTCATGGGAATATGTGTCATCGGGTTGGCGGTCTGTCTCTTGTGTCTTGCAGGAGTCTGGCCGTTTCCGTCGCGGCGCTTTCCGGCACCGAATTTCAGTTCCAGAAA
Source organism: Candidatus Aquilonibacter sp. (assembly GCA_035504945.1). GTDB lineage: Bacteria > Verrucomicrobiota > Verrucomicrobiia > Limisphaerales > UBA11358 > UBA11358. The sequence goes on from DATJRH010000035.1 coordinate 8,479, forward strand.
TTTGTCACGCCGGGACGCAACGGCATCTTCGCAAGAGCTCGCCCCGCGCTTCTCGCGCACAGTAATCGTGGGCGCAATTTGCGCGGTGATTGGCCTGATATCAGCGGTTCTCGCACTGAAAATCCATCAGTATGTCATTGCCGCCGCGCCGGAAATTTCGCGCCTGCTGAACAGCGGACCTGAAATCGAAGCTCGAAATTGGGCCGCCATCCATTCGTGGTCGAACCTGATTCATCTCAATCGCTATATTTTCAAACCGCTGGCTTTCGCGGGGATTTTGGGCGCGTTGATTTTTGGCTGGCTGGCAATTCGACAAGCTCGCGCCAAAAGCCGGAGGGGAGACGCCGAACCACATTTCTCGCGCACGGCCATCGTTGGCGCGTTCCTGGCCTTATTACCCTTTGTGCTCGCACTAATCGGCCCGATCTTAACCGGGACGGTTGTTCACAATGATTTAAGGGGAATGATCGGGGGCACCGCCTTGCCGGCGCTGGCCTTGCTTTTCGCCTTTGTAGTGACGATTCTCGGCTGGATTGCCGTGACACAAATCCGGCACTCGGCGGGAAAACTTTACGGACTGTGGCTGGCGGTGTTTGACGGTTTGTTTTTCCCGCTGCTGGTGGTGGACGGAGCGATAGCGTGGGTGTGGCTGGTGCTGGCAAAGTTGTTTGCCCGCCAGGCGCTCGGCCTTCAGAACTCGCTGTTTCTGGATGTGTGGGATCTCACCATCTGGGTTTCACTGACGCTCACCTCCGTTGCATTGGTGGACTGGCTCGTCATCCGCCACGTCTGGTGCGCGGTGAACAAAGTTTGGGCGGAGACAAATCCAACTGCGTCTCAGTCGGGAGTCCACCCAGCAGAATCGAAGAAACAAGGGCTGTCACCGTCCGTAATGTTCCTGCGACCCACAAATCTCTTTGGTCGGATCATCAATTGGACGGGCATGATTCTGTTAACGGCGTGGATGATGATGCTCACACTGGTTTATTTCGGTTATCCGCGAAACGACCAGTTCCTTCACTATTTCAGTTCGGTATTCATGATTTATGTGGTTTTGGCATCGGCCGAAATGTTTTTCCGCGCCAAGCCGGCGAACTGGCACGACTCGTTGGGATCCAGAAGAATATTCAGGGGTTTGATGGGGTTTGCATTTTTCATCGGTCTGGCTGTATTGGTGGTTGATCACCTCGATTTGAAAGGAGCAAAAAGTATAAAATCTGATTATATTGGCCAAGCCTACTTTCCAAAAGGCGATTCCATCGAAATCACTTCCGTTGAGCGAGGCAGAAACCAGATGACAGTCAAAGGCCATTGCAATCTCGTCAGCCACGATCAGGCATTGCTGGCGCTTTACATCACGACGACCAGTAACATCACGGTTCCCACAGATTCAAAACAAGAAATGCAGATTTCCAAAGGTCGCGGAGATTTTGAATTGATTGATACTCATCTTGTTTCCGGCCTCCCGCACGTTTCGATGTATGCCGATGGCAAATCCTTCGCCGCGCTCTATTTTGGAACCAGAGCCGAAGCCGCTGAAGAGAGCAATATGAATCTTCAATCATACGTTTCCTTTGGCCCGGTCATCGAGCGAACCCTTTTTGCCGGTGATGGTCAGGTTTTCCAGCTCTTGTGTTTGCATGATGGCTCGCTGGTTTCCATGCCACCACAGATTGGCGCGCACGCCGGAGAAGATATTGTTTCCAACTGGTGGCGGGGCACGAAGGCTGATTTAGCCATTGCGGTCATCGGAAAGAACCTCATGCTTTCCAGCCTCAAGGTTGGAGGGGCGAAATTTGTCGAGGTTCCCGCCGGTGATTGGAAGACCGCTTCGTTAGCCGACGTGACTGAAGCATTACAAAAAGGCAGTCCGCACCTGCCCGTCGTCTTCGGCTTAGACGAGTTATTTCTCCCGTTGGAATCCGTCGTGTTGCCGGCGACATTCGCCGTGGAATCGCGAACTGGAGAAACGGGTCTATTGCAAATCACCGGCTTCACCGAGAACCCGCGCGGCGTGAAGATTCGCTACAAGCTGGTGCAAAATGGCAGCGTGGTGACAAATATTTCTGCCGGCATTTCCATGGAAAACAATGCCGATCAAGTTTTGGCCGAACAACCGCCGGTTGTTGTTGAAACCTTTCCCGTTTCCGGTGCGCGCGATGTGGCGCCGGGCGTTACCGAAATTCGTGTCCGTTTCAGCAGGCCCATGACCGACGGTTCGTGGAGCTGGGCAACCGCCTGGGAAAATTCCACGCCGGAATCCGCCGGGCCGCCGCATTATCTGGCCGACCACAAAACCTGCGTCATGGAAGTCCGGCTGGAACCGGGCCGGACTTATGCCTGGTGGCTGAACAGCGACAAATTTAAAAACTTCACCGACCGGGCCGGCCAGCCGGCTGTGCCGTATTTGCTGACTTTCCAGACCAAAACCAACTGAAAGGAACCATGCCATGAAAACAAAACTCACAAACTGCCTGTTCATCGCCGCGTCCGTGCTATGCCTGCTGGCAACCTCTGCTGCGGCGGTTGATTTGCTGGCGCAATATCCAACCCAACTGACCGCCGGCGATGCCGAGCCGGACCACGCCCGGCCGTGGCAATTCACTTCCGCGGATATTTACCGTGTCTCGCAGTTCACATTGAAGGTAGGCGAAGGTTTCAAGGTGGAAACGGGGCCGGCAGATTTGGCCATCGGCCATTGCGCCGATGGCGCCGTCTGGGCGGTGCTGATTCCCCGCGGGAACGGAACACTGACCAGTTCGGCTGCCAGCGCGGGAGAACCCATCGCCAATATCTGGTTGCGTTTTCATCCGGCGAAGATTGATGAACTGTTTCCGCCGAACACGGTGTTCGCCGACGGCGACACCAATCTGGAGCCGCAAATTCAGGCCGTTGTCAGAGCCAAGTTCAGTTCAAGCTGGCACGCCGGCATGGATGCCATGATTCCCGAACCCAAGGACTTGACGGTCTATGTTGACACCAAGGATGGTTCGCATCGTTTCTTCATCGTGGATACTGCGGCTCAAACAGCAGAGTATGTAGCCGCGTTTAATCAACAATCCGCCGGCGGGCAAATTTCGGCGGACTCTATTCCGCCGGTGGTCGTGAAAACCGTGCCGGAATCCGGCAGCACGGATGTTCCACCCGGTGAATTCGAAGTCAAAATCACTTTCAGCAAGGAAATGATGGATCAATCGTGGAGTTGGGTCACGGCTTGGCAGGATTCCACGCCGGGATCGCTGGGCAAACCATATTACGAAGCCGACCACAAAACCTGCGTGATGAAAGTGAAACTCGAGCCGGGCAAAACCTACGGCTGGTGGATCAACAGGCAGAATTTTCACGGTTTCCGCGATCCGCAAAATCATCCAGCGATTCCCTATCTGCTCACATTCAAGACCACGGATAATTGACTGCATTTCCTGTCGCAGCCGCAAATGCCGGCCTCAAAATAAATTGGCACTTTTCCCCGCCGGCGGACATTCATAGGTAAATGCAGGATGCGACCGACATGGATTTGTTGCGGCAATACGCCGACCGGAATTCCGAGGAGGCTTTCGCCGCCCTGGTCGAGCGCCATGTCAACCTGGTCTATTCCGCCGCGCTGCGGAAAACCAGCAATCCCGCTGCCGCCGAGGAAATCACGCAGGCCGTCTTCATCATTCTGGCGCGCAAGGCGGGCGGACTGCGCCGCCAGACCATCCTTTCCGGCTGGCTCCATCAAACCGCGCGGCTCACGGCGGCGGGCTTCCTGCGCACCGAAATCCGCCGTGCCCGCCACGAACAGGAGGCTTATATGCAATCTCTTTCCCACGAAGCCAAGCCCGAACTCTGGCCGCAAATCGCGCCGCTGCTCGACGATGCCCTGGGCCGGCTCCGCGAAAAGGACCGGAACGCCATCGCGCTCCGTTTCTTTGAAGGCAAAAGTTTTCAGGAAATCGGCGCGGCCTTTGGCGCGAGCGAAAACGCCGCCAAGAAGCGCGTCGCCCATGCCTTGGAAAAGCTGCGGAAATACTTTTTTAAACGCGGCGTGACTTCGACGGCGGCGACGCTGGGCGAAACCATTTCTGCCAACTCGGTTCAAACCGCGCCGGCGCTGCTGGCAAAAACCGCAACTGCCGTCGCGCTGGCCAAGGGCGCGACGGCTGGCGGTTCAATCATGATCCTCGTAAAAGGAGCGTTGAAGGCCATGACTTGGGTAAAAATGAAATTTGCCTGTGGCATGGGCGTGGCAATTCTGTTGGTGGGAAGTGTTGTTACTGTCGCCGTGGCAAATTTGAATGACAACGAAAGGCGATACCAGATTGATGGCGACCTCGTGTATAGCACGACCGATCATAATTTTGTCCGCAACTTTACCTTGACGGTTAATGGCCGCAATTGGGCGATTCATTTGACTGATCCTAAAATGGAGACGTCAATACAATATTGGGAAGAGGTCTGTTTGAATGGGTCTATTTACAGCTATTGGTATTCGGGCAAAAAGCCGGGGGTGGCAAATAGTGGAGGTGCGGTAATTGAATACGGTAATTTTCCTACCGAAGACGGCACTTTTGCCAATTTTGTGTGGGTTGGATTGGCCTCGGCTTCCTATTTCGCGGAAGCAACAAATGGCAATGTTGCGTCACTGGTGAGCCAGCCTCTTAATGCAAGAACGTATAAAGACAGAGCTACTTGGCAACTAAGCGACCATCCGCCTTATTTGCCTACTTCAATTGATTATTACAATAATGGCGAAACCATATTGATTGGTCAGGGCATCGTCACACATCAATTTGACAATGGTTTCAAATCTGGAGAAGTCCGTGTTCTCCAAGAGACGAATGTCAACGGTTATGTTTTTCCGCTGGTCTATACCTATGAACAGTTCAAGCCAAAATTAAATGGCGCTTTTTCTTCAAACGATGTTGAGCATGAACTCCTCGTCACGGTAAATGTTCATACAATTCAGTTGGATTCCGTGCCGGATGTTCTTCCGCCGAAAACAGAGGGAACTACGGCAATAGGCGAAACCAGATTTCCCAACAACACTAATTACAAGCAAACGGTCTATTTTTCCAAGGCGGATCGTCTACCGGAAAAACCTGAAGCGGAACCCGTCAAAGAATATAATCAAGGTAATCAAGAGGCAGCATCCCGTTGGGCAGCGACTAACCGATATCAAATTAGATCGGGGCAACGTTCGAATCACGGATGGATTTGGTATTCCGCCATTCCAATTATTTTAGCCGGTGCGACGATTGCCGGATTAATGAAAAGAAGACGAGGAAATTCGTAATTCATTTTTCAATCATCCCAAACTCTGCGCCCTCGCCCGCAGCGGGCGGCATGAAAATAAATGTCCAATTTTCCCCGTCAGCGGCCAATAATAGGTAAATGCCCGATGTAAACGACATGGCCTTGACGCGGGAATACGCCGACCGCGGTTCCGAGACAGCCTTTGCCGAATTGGTTCAGCGGCACATCAACCTCGTCTATTCCGTCGCCTTGCGTTACACCGGCAATTCGCCGGACGCACAGGACGTGACGCAGGCGGTCTTCATCATCCTCGCCCAAAAAGCCGCGAGTTTGCGCCAAAGAACCGCGCTTACCGGCTGGCTGTATGAGACCACGCGCCTTTACCGCCCGCCAGGTTTTGCGGACGCGCAACCGGCAACACGCCCGCGAACAGGAGGCTTACATGGAATCCACCTTGAACGATTCGAACACGGAAAACCTCTGGCGGCAACTCGCCCCCATTTTGGAGGATGCGATGTCGCGGCTGAATGAAAAGGAGCGGACACTGCTGGCGCTGCGGTTCTTTGAAAACAAAAGCGGGGCGGAAACCGCCGCCCTGCTGGGCATTCAGGAATGGGCCGCGCACAAACGCGCCACGCGCGCCTTGGAGAAATTGCGGAAATACTTTTTCAAACATGGCGTGACTTCGACGGCGGCGACGCTGGGCGAAACCATTTCCACCAACTCGGTTCAAGCTGCGCCGGTGCTGCTGGCGAAAACCACAACTGCCGTTGCGCTGGCCAAGGGCGCGACGGCTTCTCTTTCCACCTTAACCCTCATCAAAGGAGCATTGAAAATTATGGCATGGACAAAAGCTAAAACGGCAATTGTTGTTGGTGCGACCGTGATTTTGGCTACGGGCACTACTACAATAGTTATCAAACGGACAATACAAGCGCGAATGGATGATCCAAGCATTGCGGATTCATTCTTCGATTCCAGAAACCTGTGGCGTGCCCCCAGCAATGTCATAGTCCTGCGCCAAACGCATTTTACAGACAATGCAGGCGCAATGATGGAAATACGCACCCGCCCCGGCGGAAAACAGGAAGATCGGATGCTGGGCCGGAATCAGTCAGTCGGGCAGATTTTTGAAGCAGCTTACGGATTGCCTGATACAGAAACACGAATCATTATTCCCGAAGATTTACCCCGGAAAAATTATGATTATTTAATTACTTTGCCAGTTTCGCAAGAAGAGCAATTAAAAGCCTTGCAAGCCGAAATAAAAACGAAGTTGGGGTTGGTTGCACATTTCGCGGCAATTGAAACCAATGTGCTATTACTCAAATCAATAATACCCGGAGTGACTGGCTTGAAACTGCATTCCGCCAGTCCAAATGCTGGAGTGACTGCCAAAGCGGGTCAAATTTATGCTCTTGGGCAGAGCACCCGTTATTTGACGACAATGGTGGAATACGCTCTTAAACTACCTATCATTGATCAAACTGGACTTGTCGGGAAAAGATTTGATTATGTTTTGGACGAACAACTTTTCGAGGGCACAAGGGATGGCACTAAGGTAAAAGACTTTCTGCGCAACCAACTTGGGCTTGAACTTGTTCCGACCAATATGCCCATCGAAATGCTGGTGGTGGAGAAAGCGCGATAACATTTTCCTTTTGACAACGGCGGCGGACTGCTTTATTTCATCCGCCCATCAGATGTTCACCTTGAGTTTGAAGGGACAATTATTTTATTGGTCCGAACAAACCAGGCTGAATGAAAAATCAAAAGTCAGGGCTTCGGGAGCCGACACATGAAATGTTCACGGACAGGTCGCCCACCACGCGGGCGTTGCCGGGCGTCTTCCGCCGGCTCCGCCAACAGCACGGATTGTCGCTGAACAAGCTGGCGCGCCTGTCGGGCGTTTCCCGGACGATGCTGGGCTATGTGGAGGCCGAGAAATATGTGCCCTCCCGAACGCCGGCTGACCCCTCGCAGCCGCCTCCTCTGCCCGGCGGAACGTCTTCCTTGCCGTGGTTATGACAAGACGCCGTCCGGAAACAGGCAGTATCCTAAGCTCAATCCTGTTCTTAAGCGCAATCCCTAGCCGGAAAAGATTATGATTACGATGACGATTAAAATTAGGACCCGGCACGGAAACAGAACGGCTTGACTTGCGGCCAAAAAAGTTCAAGCAATATGGCGTGACCATGACCAAGAAGCAGAAATTCATCGGCGTTGATCTCGGCGGGACCAATGTCCGCGCCGGTCTCGTTCAAAACGGCCGCATCGTCAAACTGGAGGCGCGCGAACATACGGCGCTTGGCGAAAAGGAAATCATCGCGGAAATCTGCCGGACGATTGAAGCCGTGATGCCGACGGACACGCACGGCATCGGCATCGGCGTCCCGACTCTGGTGAAAAACGGCGTGGTGTATTCGCCGAACAACATCCCGTCGTGGAAGGTTGTGCCGCTGCAAAGAATCCTCGAACGCCATTTTCGCCTGCCGGTTTTCGTCAACAACGACGCCAAATGCTTCGCGCTGGGCGAAATGCAATTCGGCCAGGGGCGCGGGCGGCAAAATCTGGTCGGCTTGATCATCGGCACCGGGCTGGGCGCGGGCGTGGTCATCGGCGGCAAATTGTTTTCCGGCAAAAACGGCGGCGCGGGCGAAATCGGCTCCATCATCTACAAGGAAAAAAATTTCGAGCATTATTGCAGCGGCAGATTTTTCCAGCGCGAATTCGGCGTGGACGGCGCGATGCTGGACCACCGCGCGGCGAACGGCGACCCCGACGCGCGGGAAATGCTCGCGTCCTTCGGCGACCATCTGGCGGAAGTCATCATGGCGGCGCTTTACGCCTACGACCCGGAAATCATCGTGCTCGGCGGCTCGGTCAGCAAATCGTTCCGGTTTTTTGAGGAGCGCGTCTGGGAAAATCTGCGGGCGAAGTTTCATTTCCAAAATTCGCTGAAGCGGCTGAAAATCGTCCAAAGCAAAAGGCCGCACATTGCGATTCTCGCCGCCGCCGCGCTTTGTCTCGACAACGAATAATTTTGCGGCAGATTATCCATGTCAGGGCCCATGGAATATGGACTTACAAATCCCGCCAGGGCCGGAAGGCAGCAACGGTAGTTTGCTCCGTGTCTGCCGTGGTCACCCTGACATTTCTTCAATTACGATTTGCGGCCGGCGATTACGGATTGAAAACAATTTGCCCGCGACAAATCTTAATCGTAGTCTTGCTCCCAATCGTAAGCGCCAATGTCATATCAAGTCATCGCCAGAAAATACCGCCCGCAGCGTTTTGCCGACGTCGTCGGACAGGAACACGTCACGCAGACGCTCACCAACGCGATTGAGCAAAAGCGCATCGCCCACGCCTATCTGTTCTGCGGCCCGCGCGGCACGGGCAAAACCACCATCGCCCGGATTTTTGCCAAATGCCTCAACTGCACTGGCGGCCCGAAAATTGATTTCGATGACAAGGATTTTCACGTCCAGGAAATCACCGATGGCCGTTCGCTCGACGTTCTGGAAATTGACGGCGCCAGCAACAACGGCGTCGATCAGGTGCGCGAACTCCGCGAGACCTGCAAATACGCGCCCGCCAATTCGCAGTTCAAGATTTACATCATTGACGAAGTCCACATGCTCTCGACGGCGGCATTCAACGCGCTGTTGAAAACTTTGGAGGAGCCGCCCGCGCACGTGAAGTTCATGTTCGCGACCACCGACCCGGAAAAAGTTTTGCCGACTATTTTGTCGCGCTGCCAGCGATTTGATTTGCGCCGGATTCCCGCCGCACTCATCACGAAACATCTGGCGGAGATCGCGAAAAAAGAGAAAGTTAAAATTGACGAGGCCGCACTGTTTGCCATCGCGCGCGGCGCCGACGGCGGGATGCGCGACGCCGAATCCACGCTCGACCAGCTCATCAGCTTTTGCGGCGACAAAATCGAGGAGGCCGACGTGCTTTCCATGTTTGGCCTCGCCGCCGAAAGCCAGATTTTGAAGTTGAGCCAGGCCGTGCTCGCCGGTGAAATCCAGACCGCGCTTACGCAATTGAACGAGCTGGCTCAAGGCGGAAAGGATTTGGGCCGCCTGCTTTCCGATTTGCTGAATCATTTCCGCAATCTCCTGATCTACCAAATCTCGCGCGGCGATTTGAACCTGCTCGAAGTTTCCGAAGCCGAAACCGCCGCGCTCAAGGAACAATCCGCGCTGGCCAATTCCGATTCGCTCATGCGGATTCTCGAAGTTTTCGCGGACGCGGAATTGAACCTGCGCGACGCCGCGTCGCGGAAGATTTTTCTCGAAGTCGCGCTGCTCAAGGCCATCGAGGCGCGCAGCGCCGTACCGATTGACGCAGTTTTGAAACAGCTCAACCAATTGCGCGGCGGCGGAAATTCTCCGGCTCCGGCGGCAATCGCAAGCCCAAGCGCACACGCTGCGCCCGCCGCGAAGCCCGCCACAAAAGTTCATCAGGAAATTGCCACGCCCGCCGCGTTGCAGGAAGCGCCGCCCGTTTCCGCCGATTTGTCCGAACTCTGGACGAAACTCGTCGAAGCCGTCGGCAAGGTCAGCCCGTTCACGCGCAGTTATCTCGTGGACGCCAATCCGGTTTCGTTTGAAAAAAATATTCTGGTCATCGGCTTTGATCCCGAATTCGAGGATCACCTCGGCCTGGTGGACAACGCGCGCAACCACACGCTGTTGCAAACCAAACTCGCCGAACTCGGCCACGCAAACTGCCAGATTAAATTCGTCAAAGCCGAGGCGCCCGTTGGAGAAAAAATAAGACCGGCCGCAGTTGCCGCGCCAACGTCATCCCCCGCCCCGCCGCCAATTTCCCAACCAACCGCGCCGGCAACGCCAGTCGCGAAGGAAAAGGCGCCTATTGCATTCAACAAAAATGATTTTAAGAACGACCCGCTGATTCAACGGGCGCTGGAAATTTTCAAAGGCCAGATTGTGGAAGTCCGCGCGTAATTTTCCCTCAACACTCAACTCAAATTACTCTCAACCTGACAAATGAGCAGCATCGGCAAATTAATGAAACAGGCTGCGCGAATGCAGCAGCAAATGGAACAAGTGCAGGCGCAACTCGCCGCGCGCACGGTCGAAGCCACCAGTGGCGGCGGCGCGGTCAAGGTCATCGCCAAGTGCGACGGCTCCATTGGCTCGATTAAAATTGATCCGCAGGCGCTTAATCCCTCGGACGCGCAGATTTTGGAGGACATGATTTTGACCGCCGCGAACCAGGCGCTCGGCCAGGCAAAGGAAATCGCCAACACTGAAATGGGCAAGGTCACGGCGGGAATGAGTCTGCCGGGATTGGGTTGATTCATGTCCGCCCTGCCCGACTCCATCACCGCGCTCATCGCCGCGCTCGCCAAACTTCCGGGCGTCGGTCCGCGTTCCGCCGAGCGCATTGCGTTGCATCTGGTCCAGACCGATTCCACCGCCGTCAAGCAACTGGCCGAAACCATTCTCCACGCGCGCGAGAAAATAATATTTTGCGCAATTTGCGGCGCGCTCACGGAAAAATCCCCCTGCTCCATTTGCACGGACACGCGGCGCGACGCCTCGCTGGTCTGTGTCGTCGAGCGCGCCGTGGACATTTTGAGCATTGAGAAGGCCGGCTCCTTTCGTGGCCAGTTTCACGTGCTCGGCGGAAAAATCTCGCCGCTCGATGGTGTCGAACCGGAGGATTTGCGGATTGCGGATTTGGAAAAGCGTCTCGCCAAAGAGCCAATCAAGGAAATTGTCATCGCGTTGAGCACGGACGTGGAAGGCGACGCGACCAGTTCTTATCTGGCGAAGCGGCTCGCGCGGCCCGGCTTGAAAATTTCCCGCATCGCCTACGGCCTGCCGGCCGGCAGCGGGCTGGAATTCGCCGACGAACTGACCTTGAGCCGCGCGCTCGAAGGCCGCCGGGAAATGTCATGAAACCATCCATTGTTTTTGACCTTGGCAAAGTGCTCGTGGATTTTGATTATTCCGTGGCCGCGCGCAAAATCGCCGCGCGCAGCACCAAACAAATTCCCGATTTACAGCATTTTCTCGGCAGTTCGCCGATTCTTGCGCGGTATGAGTCCGGCCAGCTCACGCGGCAACAGTTTTTCTCGGAGATTCAGCAGGCCACCGGCTTCACCGGCGGCATTGATGAATTCAGCAATGACCTCGCGGACATTTTTCTGCCAATCGAGCCGATGGTGGAATTGCACGAAGAACTGCGGCAGCGCGGATTTGTGACTTACATTTTTTCGAACACCAACGATATTGCCATCGAGCATGTCCGCCAAAATTTCCCGTTTTTCAGAACTTTCGACGGCTACATTTTCTCCTACGAGGTCAAAAGCATGAAGCCGGATGCGAAAATTTACGAGGCGATGGAAAAAATGTCGGGCCGGCGCGGCGCGGAATTGGTTTACATTGACGACCGGCCGGAAAATATCGCGATGGGAAAAGCGCGCGGCTGGCAGGCCATTTTGCACGAAACACCGGAGAAAACGCGCGCGGCTTTGCACAGATTTCTTCAATCTTAGCGTGGGCAATTTGCCGGCGCTTAAAACGGAAATGGTTTGGCGATGCGAACTTTGTGAACGGCAGTGGCGCTGTCTTTTGGCAGATTCCAGATGTAGTGGCAATGCTCGCAGTAGCACTCGTGCTCAATGACCCGAAAAATGATCCCTAGATGCAAAATCACCGTCGGCGTGATGAATTTGCGCGTCATCTGTGGATAATTCACCTGCAATGAGCCGCAGGACGGACAATGAAGCGCCCGCTCCAAAATCGCAGCGGCTTCCGGCGCGCTGCTCAAGAGTTCCGTGGCCGCCCTGAATGCGTTTGAGTGAACCTGCACCCGATACGTCACGGTCGGTGGACGCAAAAACAAAAAATATCGGAACAGCTTGTCGTCGTAAGTCCTCGCCTCAAGCCTGTGACTCATCAAAAACTTTTCCAAGGCCAGTCCGTCGCCCAAGTTTTCAAACACCGCCACGTCCGTCCAAGATGGATGTCTTCGTGAAGGTTTCATAATTATTACTCGTCCACTTATTTTCGCCCGTCAACTTCTGTTTTGCAGAAAATTTCTGGCGAGCAAACACGGCAAAGCGAATGGCTGGCTTTATCGCTTCAAGCGGGATTGCCTGGATTCGACCTTCTTCAATCCCACTTCGTGGGCAATGTCTTCGAATTCCTGATGGCTGACCGTTTCAAGTTGTTTGCCGCGCGTCTTGAGCTTTTCGTTGATCTTGATGGTCTTCTCGGTCATCTGCTCGTGGGTTTCCTCTGTGCCACCGAAAAGCGCGAAATTCGGGCCGGTGGTGATTCGTTTGTGGCCGTCGGAATCCAATCCGACTCCAAGCATCATGGCTTTGCGTTTTTTCTTCGCGTGCAACATCAAGACAGCGTAAAGCCACCATCCAAGCCGGTCAAGCAACGCATTCAAAACAGCCGCTCAATGTGAAAATGAGCGGCTCACCAAATCCAAGAAATGCGCTTTTACGCAAAGAACGACAAGCACCGTGAAAAGGATTGCCAGCCACATCAACAACTTTAGTTTTTCGGGACTCATGTTGAGCGTTTTACTGAAAACTGGAAACCGCGGACAAGCCGTCCGCGCTCCGATTATTTCGCCACTTCCACCGTGGACGTTCCGCCCGCGCCCACGATGACCCGCACCCACGAAACCGGCTGCCCCGCCGAGTCATTTTCCACCGTGGCCTTCGCGGGCTTGCCGTTGACCAGCAACGTTTCATGCGCGCCCGCAAAACTCGCCTTCCAAATCAACGCCGGGCCGCTCTGGTTGATGAATTGCGTTTTCCCGTTTCCATCGTGCCGCACCGTCACCACATTCGCGCGGATGGGCAGATTGCGGATTTCCGCCCATTTGGTTTTTGAGTCGAGCGCGGGCAGCGTTTGCACCATGACTTCCACCCAGTAACCGCCCACCGCCGATTGCAACGGCGACGTGAACACCGGATTGATGCCCATCGTATCGTTCACGAGGTCGCCAATCCAAGTGAACGAAGTTTCCGGATATTCGCGGCGGCTTTTCGGGCTGAACGCGGCATACATCAAGTTCGAATACGTCGCCTCCGCGTCCACGTGCCCGGCCTCGTGCCAGTCCAAAGTCTTCGGGCCGTCGCCTTCCAATTGATAATCCTTGTTCAAGCGCGCGTAAAAGCACTGGTTGCTTTCGTCCCACCACGAATTCGTCAAAAGATTTTCCACCGCGGTGGCCTTGTCCAAAAATTCCTGTGCCAAATCCGCGTTGAAACGCACCTGCTGGATGTGCGCGTAAGCCAGATACGCCGCCCGCTCCGTCACCAGCACGTCACAGCCCAAAATGTAAGTGTGGTCCTGCTCGTCATAACCGGGAATGCCGCGGTTCTTCGGAAATTTTTTCGTCGCATCAAAAATGCCGCGCACGTTCAGCAAACGCGGGCGCTTCATCACTTCATTGATGCCCAAACCCCAGCGCTCGACGTAATCGTTCACCGTGCGATTGTAAAAATTCAGGAAGACCGGGTCATTGATGTAGGAGCGGTCGCCGCTCCAGACATACATGCGGAAACAGCAATCGAGCACGTCGAAGTTCGCCGGGAGATCATACCAAAACTCCGCGTCGTTCTTGTAATCCACCGGCGCGGGTTCGTTGAAGCGGTTGATTTCCCAATAGCTGCACCAGTCCTTGGAATCGGAAATGTCTTCCGCGAAATGCCGCAGCATGTTGTGCGTGAACCGCGCGAGGCCGAGCGCCTGCGCGCCCATCGCCTGATGTGACGTGTCCCTCATGCAAAATCCCTCGCGTCCCGGCTCCACGGCTTCATACCACGGCCCCACCGCGTCGCCGTCGTCAAAGACATAGGCCAGCGCCTGCGCCTTGGCCCAGTTGAAGCCCTTGACCAGTTGGGCGTCCGAGGAATCAAACGCGAGCGGCGATTGGACGCCGTTGGTGCTCGGCAAAACGTCGCTGGCGCCGGTGATATAAGTGCCGACCGCGCGATAAGCCTCGTTAGTTTGCGGCTCGGCGGCAAAGGCGGCCAAGTTCGGGAAAAGAACCAGCGCGATGAACGGGACGAAAACTTTTGCGAACCGGTTTTGCGTTGCTTGAATGGAGTTTAATCGCATGGTCTGCGTGATGTGAAATTTCCGCAATTAAACCGGAGATTAAAAATTAACACAAGGGCGTGGTCAGTGGTTTTCCATTGTCGGTGGAATTGATTTGCAGGAGGAACGGCACAGTGGTCTTCGCCCATGCGCGCGGCGCGGGATAACTCGTCGCCGAGCCGCCGAAACAACTGCGCAGCATATCGGTGTCAATGATGCCGGGATTGAGCGGCACGGCGGCCATGCCCGGCGGCAGTTCCTGCGCGAGCGCCTGCGTGAGTCCTTCAATGGCCCACTTGGTCGCGCAATATGGCGCCACTTCCGCGTCGGTCGAGCGCCCCCAGCCGGAACTGAAGTTCACGATGACGCCGCTTTTGCGTTTGACCATCGCGGGCACAAAATGGCGGATGACGTTGGCGACGCCCTTGATGTTCACGTCTATGACGTCGGAAAATTCCCGGGCGGGAACTTGCCAGAGCGGCGCGTTGCGGGCGATGAGGGCGGCGTTGTTGAGCAGAAGGTCGGGCGGGCCGCAGGAAGCCAGAACACGCTTGGCCCACGCGGCGACCTGTTCATCGGAGGAAACGTCGCAGGCGGAAAAATCGTTGGGCGGCGGGAATTGTTTTTGCAGTTCGGCAATGGCCTTTTCGGAACGACCGCAGCCAACGACGGTATGGCCGAGGTGGATAAATTCTTCGGTCATGGCGCGGCCAAGGCCGCGGGAGACGCCGGTGATGAGGATGAGCTTGTTAATCCATGCCATGACGACGAAGGTAGCATTTGAGGGAAACCCCCGCAAGACTGTGCCAAAATTACTTACTTCGCGTCATTGACAAGTTTCATTAT
>DATJRH010000036.1:0-52275 GCA_035504945.1 Candidatus Aquilonibacter sp.
ACTTTTTGGATGATTTCGTAGCCGTAGCTTTCGCCACCGGCGAGGATGGACAGCAACAATGGTTTCGATGACGCGGCCACCAGGTCTTTCGTAAGCATGGCAGTCTTATACATTGAACTGCAAGATATGTCAACTGAAAAATCACGCCGACAGGTCACCCGCGTTCCATCAAATTTCAAACACGGTGATTTCCGGGGGGCAGTTGAGGCGTGCGTCAACGAAAATCCAGCCGATGCCGGGGTTGACGTAGAGCGGGTCGGCGTTGGTGTGGAACATTCCGAGATCGTAGCCGTCCACATAATGCGGCAGAAACAGCGCGCCCATCAACGGCAGGCGCACTTGTCCGCCGTGCGAATGGCCCGCCAGCGCCAGGTCGAATTTTTGCGTGCCAAAGTTTTTTATCCAAACGGGATAATGCATGAGCGCGATGTTCTTCGCGTTGGGATTGGACGGCGGCAGGGGAACATATTTGCTTCGGCACGTCGCGGCGATGAGGTTGATTTTTCCGCCGGCGATCAGGCGCTGCTCGTCGAGCAGCCACGCACCACCGGTCGCGGCAAAGCATCTGGCGATGACATCGAATGGCGCGCGTGCCTCGTAATCGTGATTGCCGGGCACACCGAACATCGGGGACTTGATGCCGGAAAGAATTTCAAGCGCCGGCGGCAGAAATTTCACCTGCTCCATAATGTCGCCGGTGAAACAAACAAAATCCGGCGACAGCGAATTGACGGTTTTGACAACGGTTTCGGCATAGGTGCGGTTGCCCTTGTAATGCAAATCGGTGAAATGGACGAAGCGATGCGCCGGCTGGCCGTCGCCAATGCGCAGCCGCTGGATTTTGAGATCGGTCGGCTCAATCAACGTCGCGTCCGCCGCGGTGGCCAGCGACACGCCCGCCAGCGCCGCACCCGCGGTGGCCAGAAAGCGGCGGCGGCTGAACAATTTCATGGATGAACCCGCCTTGATCATTTAATAAAGCTCGCGGCAATTGCGCACGGTCCTCTTCGACGCTAGCTTAGATGCCGTGCCGCCGGATTGCGTTCAATCAAAATCTTCGCCGCTGCTTTTGCTGCTGCGCGTCAACGCAATTTCGAGCTGGCGGAAACTCCTGGCCGTGCGCGAACAATCGCGCCTGCTCACAGCCTTGATTGGACTGTTCATCGGCGGCTATCTCGTTTTGTCCTTTGCGCTGTTTTATCACGGGTTGCGGTTCGTCGCCAAATTTCCCGGCCTCGGCGCGGTGCTGACGGAGCGGCTGATGTTCGTGTTGTTTGCGTTTTTGTTCGCGCTGTTGCTGTTGAGCAATCTCATCATCAGTTACACCAATTTGTTTCGGAACCGCGAAACGGCGTTTCTGCTGTCGCTGCCGGTTTCCGCGCAAACCATTTTTCGCTGGAAATTCATCGAGTCAACGATCCTGGCGTCGTGGGCATTTTTGTTTTTGATCGCGCCGCTGCTGGTGGCGTTCGGGCTGGTGCGCGGCGCGCCGTGGCACTTTTGTTTTGTGACGGGTTTTTTGATCGCGCTGTTCATCGTTCTGCCGGCGGTGTTGGGTGCGGCGCTGGCGATTGTTGTCGGGCGCTTTTTGGACCGGCGCAATTTTCAAATCGCGGTAATTGGAACTGCGCTGGCGCTGCTGGCGTTCGTCGCGTTCTGGTGGAAGACGCAGGCGGTGAACGACGAGTTATTGGACCAGCGGACGCTTGTGGCGCTCGACCAGTTGTTGTCCCGGACGCGCTTCACGATGTTTCCATTCCTGCCGAGTTACTGGCTTTCATCAGCGACGTTGCAATGGGCGGAAGGCATTTTTCGCGGCGCGTTGTTTTTTGCGGCGGTGCTGTTGAGCAACACGTTGTTTTTTGGCGCCATCGCGTTCACGAAGTTCGGAAATTATTTCTACGACACGGCGTCGGCGGTGCAAAGCCGTGCGGGCGGTGGGTTCAAATTTCATTTCTTCCGCACCGCGCCAAAAACCGGCCTGCTCGAAAAAATTGCCGCGAATTTTTTCTGGCTGCGCCGCGATGTCCGCGCACTGGCGGTGAAAGATTTGCGGATGTTCTGGCGCGACACGACACAATGGGGCCAGTCCGTGGTGTTGTTCGGCTTGCTCGGCGCCTACATCATCAACCTGCGGAATTTCACGCACGAACTTTCCAATCCGTTCTGGGTCAATCTGGTCGCGTTTCTGAACCTGTTCGCGTGTTCGCTGAATTTGGCGACGCTCACGACGCGGTTTGTGTTCCCGCAATTTTCGCTCGAAGGCCGGCGGCTGTGGATTGTCGGCATGACGCCGATGGGACTGGCGCGCGTGGTGCTGACGAAATTCTGGGTGGCCAGCGCGCTTTCGCTCGCGGTGACGCTGTCGCTCATCACACTTTCGTGCTGGCTGCTGAAAATGCCGTGGCATCGCATCGCATTTTTCGGCGCAGTCATCACCGTAATGACTTTCGTGCTCAACGGCCTCGCCATCGGCCTCGGCGTTTTGTATCCGAATTTGAAAGAGGCGAACCCGAACAAAATCGTCAGCGGCTTCGGCGGCACGCTGTGCCTCGTGTTGAGTTCGGTTTATGTGCTGGCGACCATCGCCTTGATGGTCTGGGGCACGATGGGTCTGCACGGCCACGCAAGCTGGGCGGTGGAAAGCGTGATTGGTTTTGTGCTCCTGTCATTTTTCATTGGCTGGCTGCCGCTGAAACTGGGATTGCGCCAACTGGAAAATTTCGAAATGTGAATTAGATTGCGATTTTCAATCTATAACTTTCAAGAACGTTTCCAGCGCGGCGAACAACTGCGGCGGATTCGCCAGATGCGCCGGCCCGCCTTTTTTTCCGACCAGCCCGAAGCCCTCGCCATAAGCCGGGCCGTTGACGACGCATAAATCCGTCGCGCACTCCGCGATTTGCTTTCGCGCGGCGGCGACGGCATCCGCGCGCCTGCCGTCCGCCTCGAATTTCCAGCCGATGATTTTTGTCTTCGGAAACCAGCCGCGCAACTCGGCGAGGATCTTCGGGTTGGGCAGCAATTCGGCGAGCAATTTGCCCCGCCGCGAGGAAATTTTTTTCGCGCCCTTGATTTCAACCAGCTTTTTATTCTCATCCGGCTCAAAAATCCTACCGAACGAAAAATCATTCACCGCCGCCGCGTGGAAAATCGCATCCACATTTTTCTTGGCGAGCGCCTTGAATTTGCCGCGCAAATCTTCCGTGGTTGAAAATATTTCGACGCGTTGCGCCCGGCGTTCGCCGGCATGAACCGCCATTTCGCCAATGAGCAGAATCACCTTGTGCCCGCGCGCGGCGAGAAAATTCGCGAGTTCCGTGCCGAGCCGGCCCGTGGAGAAATTCGTGAGCCGGCGCACGTCGTCCAGCGGCTCGAATGTCGGCCCGGCGGTGACGATGCAATTCATGGCGGAATTGTCGAGGGGCGAAAGTCGGGAGTCGAGGGCTTTTTTGCACTTCTCGCTTCGCGCCGAATTTTTGCTCTCGACCCTCGACTCTCGGCTCTCGACCGTTAAGCTTTTCGCGTGAGCAAAATTGTCGGCATAGATTTGGGCACCACGAATTCACTTGTCGCCACGGTGGAATCGGGAATTCCGCTCGTAATCGCGGACGCGAACGGGCGGCGGCTCACTCCATCGGTCGTGCATTTTCCGGCGGCGGACGGCGCGCCGATTGTCGGCCACGAGGCGAACCGCGTCCGCGTCGTGAGACCGGCGGAAACGGTTTATTCAGTCAAACGTTTCATCGGCCGGCGCGGCGCGGAAATTTCCGATGACGAAAAGCAAATCACCTATCCGCTGAATTGTGCCGGAGGCGGCGCGGCAACGATTCCAATTCACGGCAGAAATTTTTTGCTGGAGGAGATTTCCGCCAGGGTTTTGGAGAAACTGAAGCGTGACGCGGAAAATTATTTCGGCGAAGAAATATCGCGCGCCGTCATCACGGTGCCGGCCTATTTCAACGACGCCCAGCGCGCCGCGACCAAACGTGCGGGTGAGCTGGCTGGTTTCACCGTCGAGCGCATCGTCAACGAGCCGACCGCCGCCGCGCTGGCCTATGGCTTGGACAAGCTTCGCGAGAAATCGAAAATCGCGGTTTATGATTTGGGCGGCGGCACGTTTGACCTTTCGATTTTGGAATTGAACGAAGGCGTTTTTCAAGTGCTCGCCACGAACGGCAACACGCGGCTCGGCGGCGATGATTTGGACCAGCGCATCGTTGAATTTTTAATTCAGAAAATCGAAGCGGCCAATCCGCAATCCGCAATCCGCAATCCGCAATTGCTGTCCCGCCTTCGCGAAGCCGCCGAAGCCGCCAAAATAAAATTGTCGTCGGAAGCGGAAGTGGAAATCACGCTGCCATTTTTGACGCCGGATTTTTCGTTCAGTTGCAAACTGACGCGCGTCGAACTGGAAAATCTGACGCGCGACATCATCGCCCGCACGCGGCCCCATTGCCTGCGCGCGCTGGCGGACGCGAAAGTTGAGCCGAAGGATTTGGATCAGGTCATTTTGGTCGGTGGCCAGACGCGGATGCCGCTGGTCCGAAAATTTGTCGGCGAACTATTTGGCTGCGCGGAATTTGAGGAAACGCGCGGCAGCATCCGAATTGGAACGGATTTTCACAAAGCCGGCGGGCCGCAATTGAATACTTCGCAAAATCCGGACGAAGCGGTTGCGCTGGGCGCGGCGATTCAGGCGGAAATTTTGTCCGGCGGCTTCAAAAAAGTTTTGCTGCTCGATGTCACGCCGCTGTCACTCGGCATCGAAACGTTCGGCGGGCTGATGAACGTCCTGATTCCGCGCAACTCGACGATTCCGGTCAAGGCCGGCGAACTTTTTACAACCGCGATGGATTTTCAGCGTGAAATGCTGATTCATGTTTTGCAGGGCGAGCGCGAGCGGGCGAAGGACAATTGGAGCCTCGGCAAATTCGCGATTGAGTTTGAGTCCGCGCCGCGCGGCGTGCCGCGTGTGGGTGTGCAGTTTGAAATTGACGCGAACGGAATTCTTCACGTCCTCGCGCGCGACACGCTGACGGGTAAAGAGAAAATTGTCGAAATGAAATCCGCCGTTGACGTGGACGATTCCGCTGTCCAAAAAATGGTCGAGGAATCGGTCGAGCACGCATTTGAGGATTTGGCGGCGCGGCGCTGGGTTGAAGTGAAGTTGAAGGCGAACGAAACTTTGGCAGCGACAAAAAACGCGCTGGCGACCTGCGCGGATGAAATTGAAAAAGATTACCGTGAGAAGATTGAAACGGCCGCGCGCGAAGTGGAGAAAACTCTGGCGGAAGAAACCGGTGGCTCCGGTGATTTGAAAAGATTGCAAACCGCGATTGCCGCGCTGGATGAAGTCACCAAGCCGCTTGCGGAATTCCTGATGGACAAGGCGATGGAGGCAATGCTAAAAAAGCGCGGCTTGATCCGATAAACGCCGGCTTGCGGTGCCGCGCTTGCTCCACCGCCGCTGAAATGACCGAAGAAAAGTTTTTCTTTTGGACCGATTGCCGTCAACATTTGCGAAATGGCCGGCGCAAAAAACAATCCCCGAAATCCATGGGCGTGGATCCCGACGCTCTATTTTGCCGAAGGAATGCCGAACGCGCTGGTGGCAACGGTGTCGGTGATGTTTTACAACGACCTCGGTGTGTCGAACACGGCGACGGCATTTTTTACGAGCCTGCTGTATCTGCCGTGGGTCATCAAGCCGTTGTGGAGTCCGGCGGTGGACATTTTGAAAACACGCCGGCAATGGATTTGGGCGATGCAATTGCTGTTGGGAACGGGCCTGGCCGGCGTCGCGCTGATGATTCCTGCGCCGCATTTCATCCAATGGACGATTGTATTTTTTGGACTGCTGGCTTTTGGTTCCGCGACCCATGACATAGCAGCGGACGGTTTTTATATGCTGGCACCGACAGAACACGACCAAGCGTATTTTATTGGCTGGCGCAGCATTTTTTTCAATGTCGGAAAAATTGCCGCGCAGGGAGGGTTGGTCTTTGTCGTAGGCAAACTGGTGAAACAAACCAGCAATCCGACGTTTGCGTGGTCCACGGCCTTTGTTCTCGCCGCTGCAATTTTTTTCTGTCTCGGTGCTTATCATCGGTTCGTTTTGCCGCGACCGCCGCTGGATCGACCCAAAATCAGCCCGGCGGAAAATTTTACCGACGAATTCTGGAAAACCTTCGTGGCGTTTTTTCAAAAGCCTAAAATTATTCTGCTGCTGCTTTTTCTTTTGCTGTATCGGCTCGGCGAAGCACAGTTGATAAAGATCATCCCGATCTTCCTGCACGCGCCGTTGACAAATGGCGGTCTCGGACTTGACGATGAAAAAATTTCAGCGATCTACGGCACCTCCGGCGTCATCGCGTTTATGTGTGGTGCGTTGCTCGGCGGCTTTGTCATTGCGCGGCGCGGATTGAAATTCTGGCTCTGGCCGATGCTGCTGGCGATTCATCTGCCGGACGCGGTTTTCATCTGGCTCGCGTTCGCGCAGCCGCAAAGTCAGGTTGCCATCGGCGCGGGTGTGGCGGTCGAGCAATTCGGCTACGGCTTCGGGTTCACGGCGTTCATGCTTTACATGATTTACATCGCGCGCGGCGAACATCGCACGGCGCATTATGCGATTTGCACCGGCTTCATGGCGCTGGGCATGATGCTGCCGGGCATGTGGAGCGGCTGGTTGCAGGAAAAAATCGGCTACGCGAACTTTTTTGTCTGGGTGATTCTGGCGACGATTCCGAGCTTTCTGGTCGCGATGAAGATTCCGCTGGACGCGGAATTTGGGAAACGGACGCGCGCGAATTGAATTGCTTTGAACGCGGTAAATTTTCCATAATCAAAGCTCCAATGAAATCAATTTGCCTGAACCGTTTCCGCGCGCTGCTGGCGCTGGCCGTGTTGCTGGGATTTTCCGCCAACGCCGATTTGTCCTTCATTTTCACCAACGCCGCGCCCAAAGCCATTCCGCGCCGCGCGAGCATCATTTTCATCCAGGTGGACGGTCTCGGCTACGGCGATTTGAGCTGCTACGGCCAGACCAATTTCCAGACGCCGGACCTCGACAAACTTGCCGCCGATGGCATTCGTTTCACCAATTATTTTATTGCCAGTGACGCCGTGCAATCGCACGCCGCGCTCGTGTTGGGAAAAAATCCCGGACATTTGCGGCAGCGCGCCGACGCGGACATTCCGCTCGCGCCGGATGAAATCACCGTCGCGCAAGTTTTGAAAAACGCCGGCTATCACACCGGAGTGATTGGCGACTGGGATTTGGGCGATGAAAATTCCAGCGGCGCGCCCTGGAAAAAGGGCTTCGACGAATTCGCCGGCTATTTGAATCCGAATGACGCGGAAAACTTTTACGCCGACTATGTCTTCCGCTACTCGCCGCACAGCATTTATGACGCGACGAACCAGCAATTTGACACCTACATCGGACGGGAACCGCTCATCGCCAACGACGACGGCGCCAAAAGTACCTATATTCCCGAGGTGCTCGCAAAAGCCGCGTTGAATTTCGTCAAGGACAATCTGCCCGACCAATTCAATCATTATCATTCGTTTTTTCTTTTGCTGAATTATGAAATTCCCGACCGCTACATCGAATTGCCCACGGACGCGCCGTTTTCGGAAGAGCCGTGGTCGCAGCCGGAGAAAAACCGGGCCGCGTTGATTGCGCGAATTGACAGCAGCGTCGGCGAATTACGCGCGAAGCTAAAAGACATCGGGATGACGAACAACGTTGTGATTTTCTTTTCCAGCGGCGGCTTTCCAGGGGAGGCGGCTAAACCGGTCACCACTTTTTTTCACAGCAACCTTTCGCCCGGCGACCTGCGCGCGCCGATGATTGCGTGCTGGCCGGAAACCATTTCTGCCGGACAAGTCAGCGGCTACAAATGGTCGGCGTGGGATTTTCTGCCGACGGCGGCGGACATCGGCTTTACGAAAACGCCGGCGAACATTGATGGAACTTCCGTTTTGCCGGTGATGACCGGCGGAAAGGAGCCGTAAATCATTTTGCACCGGTTGAAATCTGTGCGTTGAAATCGCGCTCCTGTTCTTCCCGATGCGCGGCAACCCAGACCCACACAACCGCCAGCACCACGAACACCAGAACCGCGACCAGCAAAAACCACGGCCACTTGTAATTTCGTTTTGGAAAATTTTCGTCCGGCTCATTCATCATAATCTTGACCGCATCATAATCC
Source organism: Candidatus Aquilonibacter sp. (assembly GCA_035504945.1). Taxonomy (GTDB): domain Bacteria; phylum Verrucomicrobiota; class Verrucomicrobiia; order Limisphaerales; family UBA11358; genus UBA11358. The sequence continues at coordinate 8,217 of DATJRH010000036.1, forward strand.
CAATCCCGTTCGATGGCGATTACGATTGAGAGCGCTAAAATCGCGCTCAATCGCGTTCAAAACTCGACCCGCGAAAAGTTTAAGTTAGATTGGGCGCCGTTGTTTTCATGCACGACCAGGAATCACCGGAAAATTTGCCTGACGCGCCGGCGCCAAAACCCGCTGCGGAAGGTCCCTATGCGGTTTTGCGGAACGCGAATTACCTGCGTTATCTCACCGGACGTTTCGTCGCGGCGCTGGGTCAGCAAATGCTCGTCGTAGCCATTGATTGGGAGCTTTACCACCGCACGGGTTCGGCGCTGGCGCTCGCGTTTGTCGGCTTGTCGTATATGTTTCCCATGCTGCTGTGCACGATTCCCGCCGGACATTTCGCGGACACATTCAACCGGAAAAAAATCATCTTAATCGCCACGTTGGTGCTTTCGGTCGCCAGCGTGGGCCTGGCGCTGGTCTCGGCATTTTCGCTCAACGTCATCTGGATTTATTTTTTTCTCGTCATCATTGGCGCGGCGCGGACTTTTTTGTGGCCGGCGAGCGCGGCGTTTGTGCCAAGCCTTGTTCCGCGAAACCAATTCGCCCGCGCCGTGACGTTCAACAGCGGCACGTTTCAATTTTCCTGCGTGGTCGGGCCGGCGGCGTGCGGACTCGCCATTTTGCTTGCGCATCAAACAGCGTGGCCGGTTTACGCCTTGAACGCCATCGCTTCTCTCGCCTGCTTTGTTTTGGTTTTGCCAGTCAAACATAGTCATCAGGCAAAATCCGCCGAGCCATTTTCGGCAAAAACTCTTATCGAAGGTTTCCGGTTCGTCTTTCACAACCGGATTATTCTCGGCGTCATCACGCTGGATTTGTTTGCAGTGCTGCTGGGCGGCTCGGTTTCGCTGCTGCCGATTTTTGCAAAGGACATTTTTCACTCCGGCCCGGCGGGGTTGGGCTGGCTGCGCGCTGCGATGTCCATCGGCGCGGTAATTTGTGTGTTTATCCTCGCGCACCGTCCGCCGCTGCAAAAAGCCGGGCGCGCCATGCTCTGGTCGGTGACGGTTTTCGGCGTAGCGACCATTTTATTCGGCTTGGCGAATATAAACTGCCTCGGCGGCTGGCTGCCGCTGCCGAATCTGTTTTTCTTCTGGTTTTCATTTGTGATGCTTGCGCTGGCGGGCGCGGTGGACAACGTAAGCGTCGTGGTGCGGCAGACGCTGGTGCAAATCCTGACGCCGGACGAAAAACGCGGGCGCGTCTCGGCAGTCAACAGCCTCTTCATCGGCACGTCAAACGAATTGGGCGGCGCGGAATCGGGCTTTGTGGCGGACTGGTTTGGAAAAGCGATGGGGCATTCCAACGCGACGGGCGCGATTGTCTCGACCGTGAGCGGCGGCATCGGGACAATTTTGGTGGTGCTGGCCGTGGCGTGGATTTGGCCCGAGATTCGGAAATACGGAAAACTGTCGTGAAATTCGTTTCTCAAGGAAAATTTTCCGGGAAGGCAGCAGAAATTTCCTTCGCGCCTGTCACATTTTCAAAAACACTGTCAAATTTTGAAACGGAAGCGCATTCTAAAGATTTGTAAAAGCGTCACTCATAGTCTATTATGTGGCGCACTACCAAAGTAGACAATCACTGCGGTTTGTGGAAAAGATTGCCATAGAAAAACGGTTGGGGATGTCGGTCAAGAACTGGAGAATGCGACTGGGCATTCCGCAGGATGAATTGGCCCGTCGCGCGGGCCTGCAACGGAGTTATATTTCCGACGTCGAACGCGGTTCCCGCAATGTTTCCCTCAAAAGCATTGAAAAACTGGCCAATGCGCTGGGAATTTCCGTTCTTACTTTGTTTTCCGATGTCAATACCCGGTCGGGAGCTGAACCGCTCCACGCCGGCGAACTGGCAGAAATTCTCATGGTTGAGGACAGTGACAGCGATTTGTTGCTGGTGACGCATGCCTTGAAAAAGGCCAACATCACCAACCGGATGTTTGCCGTGCGCGATGGCGCGGCGGCTTTGGATTTTCTTTTTTGCACGGGCGAATTCGCCTATCGCCGGATCAATGATCAACCGCAGGTCATTTTGCTGGATATTAATCTCCCGAAAATTGACGGGCTGGAGGTGCTCCGCCGGATTAAGGCGGATTCACGAACCCGCTCCATTCCAGTCGTCATGCTAACCTCTTCGAAGCAAGACATGGACATCGCCACGTGCAAGCGCCTCGGTGCGGAGGCTTACATCGTGAAGCCGGTGGACTTTCAAAATTTCAGCGCCGTAACCCTGCAATTAAGCCTGCAATGGGCATTGTTGAAACCGGCCAAGTTGATTGGCGAGTAAATCCTTCCCGCTCCTAAAATTCAGTCGTTGATTTCTGCTTCCGCATTTGAGTGACGCGGCGCGTCACGCGCTTCCGACAACTACGGCTTGGCATTGCCTGTGCAATAGGGCGTTCATGCAATTGACGCTGAAAAAAAATAATTTTTGTAATTTAATTTTCCTGTTTGCACTGCTCACCAGTCTTCATCGCGCCGCCGCCGCCAGCGTTTCCCTCGCTTGGAATCCGAGTTCCGACACGAATGTGGTCGGCTACAATGTCTATTACGGAACGACCAGCGGCGATTATACAGGCAAGGTCCAGGCGGGAAATGTTTCAGCCATTACGATTTCAAATTTGACCTGCGGGACGACTTATTATTTCGCCGCCACGGCTTTTGATTCGGCCGGAAATGAAAGCGGTTTTTCCAACGAGGCCCAGTTCATTGTGCCCGGTGTTCTGGCTTTGAGCGCGGGGGCCAATCCCGGCGATCCGGCGGTGATAAAATTCCCCGTCGCGCCGTCGCATTGGTATGAAATCCAGGCCTCGACTGACTTGCACACCTGGACGACCATCGGGCAGACCGCCGTGGAAACCACCAATGAATGGGTTCAATTTTCAGACCCGGATGCCAGCGAGTTCTCGTCGCGGTTTTACCGGCTGGTTCTTCACTGATTTACAAAGTTTGCGCTTCATCTTGACGCCGCCACGCGCGGGGTTATTTTCGGCGCATGAGAAAGATTTTACTTGGGCTTTTGATGGTCGCATTCCCTGTTTTCGCAGCAGTGCCTGCACGCGCGCAAGACGCCGCGACGCAGCAGCAAATTGACAAATTGTCCGGCCAGATTCAGGACCTGCTTGACGCGCAGGCCGCGCAGGACAAACGCATTGAAGCTCTGGAAAAGCAAATCGTCGACCTGGGCGACAAGTTGAACCAGCCCGCCGCGAACAATTACGCGAGCGCGGATGACTTGACAAAACTCGCCGGGCAGGTTCAAGAGCTTGCCAAAAAACAGCAGGACGACAACGATTTGATTCTGAAGGAACTCGAAAAACTCGACAAAAGCGGAGGCTTTTCGACAACGAGCCACGGAGCGCCGGATGTTTCAATGCCGACCACACCGGACAACATAACTCCGGCCGGACCGCAAAAGGGTTATTACTACACGATTGCGCCGAACGACACCGTTTCAGCCATCGCCAAGGCGTATCGCGCGCAAGGTGTCAAGGTGACAACCGACCAGATTTTGAAGGCGAATCCGGGATTGGATCCGAAGAATTTGATTGTTGGGAAAAAGATTTTCATTCCCGATCCGAACGCAAAATGATTTTTCGGAGGGACGAGTTATACGAGTCCCTGACTTCTCTTGTTGCTTTAATTTGGGACTCGCGGAACTCGTCCCTCCGAGTTGAAGTTTTCAATTCGGAAATTTGAAGTAAATCAGCAAAACGCCCGCCGCCGCAATCAGGCAATAAAATCCGAAAAATTTCCAGCGTCCGGATTCGAGCCAGCGCGAGAGCCATTTCAGGGCGAGCAATCCGGCGGCGAAACTGAAAATCATTCCGACAATTCCGGGCGCAAACATTTGCGTCAACGTTTCATGGTCGAGTGATTTATCCTCGAGCAATCGCCAGACTTCGCGGCCAATTGCTAGCGGCGTCAGAACCACGGCGAGCGCAAAACTGAATTCTTCCAATTTTTGTTTCGGCAATCCGAACAGCAGGCCGGTGGAAATGGTCGCGCCGGAACGCGAAAATCCGCGAAACGGCAGGCAAAATCCTTGAACAATTCCAATCCAAATCGAATGCGCCGGTTGAACTTCGGAATGGCGGGGAGATTTTTCCTCGCGCCAACCGGCGTAAATGATCAGCGCGCCGACGGCGGCAAGCGCGACGGCAATCAACCGCAAATTATTGAACAAATCTTCAATCGCCGCGTGCGGTTGACCGCGCAAAAAAACTTTTTCAATGATTTCCTTCAACACGAAACCAACGGCGAGAGTGCAAATCGTGGCGACGATAATCTGGATTGCGAACCACTGGAATTGTCCGGCGGATTTGAAGTAATCGCGTTTCCAGCCGTTCCAGAAATAAGCGATGACGGCGAACATCGTGCCGGTGTGCAGCATCACGAGCAGCATGGCCATTTGCGGGCTGCCGGCGTTTTGAAGTCCCATGATTTTTTCGGCGGCGATGACGTGCGCGGAACTGGAAACGGGCAGCAATTCGCACGCGCCTTGAATCAAGGCCAGAATCAGGATTTGAAAATAGTTTGGCATTTTGCGGAAATCGGAGCAAAGATTATTTGGCCGCAAAACGGTCGCGGGCAAGAAATAAATGTCGTGCGCGGCGGGTTATTTTTTTGCACCCCAGAAGGCTTTGGTTTCCTCGCCGCGTTGTTTCACTTTGAGTTGACCCAAAATCGAGTGCCAGCCGATGTAGATTTTGTGCCATTGGGCTTCGAGACCGCGCAGCGCGCCTTCGCTCATCTCGCTCAAATAGCGGAGCGACGGCGCGTTGCCGATGAGGGCGTGGATTTCCTCGCGCGTGGGCGAGGCAACCTCGACGGAGGCGTAAATCAATTCGAGTTCCTGTACGATGATGCTTTTGATCTCGAGAAAATGATTTTCGTCCGGCGGCCCGAATTTCTTGGCGCGCGCCACGTTGACGAAGTGGTTGAACTGTTTCCAGCACTCGATGTGAGTCTCGATCTGGGTGACGAGTTGGTTGAGTTCTTTTGGTGTCATAGGCGTTTTAATTTGGCATGGGCGAAAGCCCGGTTTGCGGGAACAGGAAAATAATCGCGCCGCCGCGCAGTTCGCGCGCGGTGACGCGCAGGCTGGCGAAATGGATGCTGACTTCGGCGAGCGGCATTTGCGCCTCGCGCGCCTCGCGGAAAATGGCCAGAACGTCGCGCCCGATTTGGCGGAGCAATTCCGGTGGATACGCGGACGAAACCGTGGAAGTGACGACTTCGCCGTTCCGGTCAACGGCCAGGCTGCCGAACGGCAGTTGCCGGACGGTCGGTCGGGCGCTGAAGAGGCGTGAAATTTTTTTCAGGAATCCCATGAGGCGACGAGTTTTTTGCTTTGTTCGAGCAACTGGCCGGCGGGGGCGGTCGGCGGCCAGCCGACGAGAAAGGACTTGTTGGCGCGCGGCAGGACGAGCAACTGCTTTTCCAGATTGTGCCCGGCAACGTGGGAGAGCGGCCCGGCTTCGATTTTTTCGCCCAGCTTTTTGGCGATTTCCGTCGCGCGCCGGGTCCAGGCGGAAAGTTGTTCCGTGGATTGCGTGCCCAGCGCCTCGGGTTCGCCGCGGCCTTCGGGTGGAACGGCGACGACAAAATCCGCGCCTTCGCGCGTGAGCAGCGCCAGTTTCCAGACCATTTTGCGGTGGCCGGCTTCCTCGAGAGAATCAGGTGTTGTGGACGGATTGTCCTTTTCGTCCACCGCCTGCGCGGATTCGAGGAGCAGGGCGTTGACGGGTTTGGTGATGGTGCGCTCGCGATCAGGTTCGGCGGGCAGGTTTTCAAACGTGCCGGATTTCCACGCGAAAATTCTTCGGAACGCCGCCTCGCCGCGCGCGCCTTCGACTTCGGCGTCGGTCAGTTCGCCGTTTTGAATCCACATTTTCGCCACGAGCGGCCCGCGGGTGATGCGCAGCACGGTGGAACTGCGCGAAAGACATTCCATCTGGATGATGTCCATGAGACTTTTGCTTTGGATGCCGCGAAAGCCGCCCTCGGCGTCGCGTCCCAAAAGCGATTCGAGGCATTCGAGGAACATTTTCGAGTTTCGCTGCATGTCAATTTTGAGCCAGAACAAATCCACGCCCAGCGCGTAGGCGCGCGAGCGGAATTCCTCGTCCTCCAGCCCGCTCAAGACAATCGTGCGCAGTTCGGGGAAACGGCGGCGGACGATGGAGAGCACCTGCAAGCCGTCCATGCGCGGCATTTTCAAATCGCAAATCAACAGCCGGAACGGTTCGTTTTCCAGCAACGCCAGCGCGCGCGCGCCGGACGCGGCGGTGCGGATTTCGGGTTTGCTGGGAAGCTGGGCGAAGATCTCGCGGCTCAAGGCCAGCCAGTCCGCGTCGTCGTCCAAAACCAAGATTTTATGTTTTGTTTCCATTCCAATCGCGCTAATCGCTAACGCCGCCGGCGCGGAAATTCAAGCGCGAACAGCAATTATTTTTGGAAGCAAATGGCGTTCCCACCGGCGGAGAAACGAATTATTCCGCAATGTGGACAACTGCATGGCCAATGAGTCCAACGATGAGACATTCTTTCCATTGGACTGCCTGAAATTGGTAACAATCGCACGGTCAAACCCGGTTGTAGTCGCCGTGTTGGCGCGGTTTCTGCTAAAATGAACGGCGAGCCTGTCAAAAGACAGTTTGCCAGCAAAATATGAGTGTCATGTCAAATAGCGTGAAAACAAGATTTGCCGGATTCCTCCGAAGTTTGCTTCGGCGTTTCGACGACGAACAAGCAGACGCGGTTGAACAATCCCAGCCTGTTACTGCTGCCGCGCCGATTGCGAATGCTCCGCTCATGCCGGCGGAACCATTTGAGACGTCGCAAGCCTCTGTCCCGCCGTCGTCAAACCCGGACGAATTGCGACTGCCGTTGCAACCGATTCTCGCCGCGTTGCCGATGGAACTGCGGGCGAAGGTGGTTCCGACAAACACGGTCAGTCTGACCATTTCAATTCCGGTCGAAAAGGTGCTCACGCAACTGGCGACCGGCTCGGTCAAAATCACCTTCGGAGAACTGCGCCACGCCGCGCCGGCCGTGTTTGTCAATTCCGGCGGCGAATACGATGCCAAGCTCTTGACCTTGCCGCTCAACCAGGTTCTTGCGCAAATCAATCCCTCGCTCCTCGCCCGCCGTTCCGCGCAAAAACAGGTCGAAGTATCCGATGACATCACCGGGCCGTTTGGTGCCGGCGGCCAGGGCATTACTTTTTCCACGGCTCCGCTCAAACCCGCGCCGGCCGCTCCACCGCCGCCGCGGTTCGCCCAACCGTTTTCTGAAACGCCCGTTGTTCAACCGCCGCGTGTCACACCGCCACCGGCATTTGTCCCGCGTTCGACCACGCCTGCCATTCCCAGCGACGCCGCGCCGCGCAATGGCAACGGCGCGCACAAGCCCCCGTTCATTTCGGCTGCGCCTATTCCGTTCACGTCCGCCGCGCCGGTTCCTCCAGCGGCAGTTTCGCCGGAGCAGTCGCAGCCAGTGATTCTAACCCCGCTGGCGGCGCTTTCGGAAAGTTGGCCGGAAGCGTTGCGGAGGGAAATCACGCAAATGAATCTGGCGAACGCACAGGTCGCGCTGCCGGTTCATTTGATCGAGCCGGCGCTGAAACGCGGGCGCGTGATTTTTTCGTGGCGCGATTTGCGCTCATGGATCAAGCCCTCGCCGCCGGCGGTTTCGATTAACGATGGCATTGAATTGGAACTGCCGCTGAAAGTTCTCGCGCCAATGTTTTTCGCGCGGCTAAAAACGACGCAGTCACAGCGCCGCGTGGCGGTTGCCGAGGAAATCCCCAATTTGTTTTTTGGTTTGCCGCAACCAACTGCCGCGCCGGTCCCCGCTCCCGCCGCCGCGCCGGCGGAAAAACCCGCACGCAAGCCAACAGACACGAATTTTTTTGAAAAGCCCGGAACAAAAAGCGTCAGCGACACGGAATTCAAGCGCAAGTCGGAACCGGGAACGGATTTCGTTTCCCGCATTTCGATGCCGAATGATGTGGTGGCCCGCGCCGAACGTTTGGAAGGCGTGGCGGGCGCGCTGGTCGCGCTGCCGGACGGCTTGATGGTGGCCGGCAAAATTCCGCCGGAATTCAACGCCGACACGCTCGCGGCGTTTTTGCCGCAGCTTTTTGGCCGCGTGAGCCAGTGTTCGAAGGAATTGCGGATGGGCGAACTGAACAATTTAAGTTTTACGGTCGGCAACGTGCCGTGGAAAATTTTCCGCGTGCATGCGGTTTATTTTGCCGCGTTTGGCCGTGCCGGCCAGCCGTTGCCCACGACGCAACTGGCGGCGCTGGCCGCCGAATTGGATCACAAAAAACAATAAAATTTATGGCCATCATCAACCAAGCTACCAAGGAATTGCAGGTCAAAATCGTCTATTACGGCCCGGCAATGGGCGGCAAGACGACCAATCTCGTGCAAGTCCACGACCATGTCCAAACCACTGCAGGCAACAAGGGCAAGCTCGTCTCGCTCGCCACCAGTTCCGACCGCACGCTGTTTTTCGACTTTCTGCCGATTGAAGCGATGACGATCAAAGGCTTCAAGACGAAGTTCCAACTTTACACCGTGCCCGGCCAGGTAATTTACAACACCACGCGCCAGCTCGTGTTGCGCGGCGTGGACGGCATCGTGTTTGTCGCCGATTCGCAATATGAAAAAATGCCGGAAAACGTCGAGAGCTTCCAGAATCTGGCGGAAAATTTGAAGACGCTGAAGCTTGACATGGGCGAAATTCCCTACGTCCTGCAATACAACAAACGCGATTTGTCGAACGCCGCACCGATTGAATACATGGATTTTCTGCTCAACAACCGCGAGGTACAGGTGCCGTCGTTTTCCGCCACCGCGCATAAATGCGAAGGCGTCTTCGAGACGCTCAACATGATCACGCGGATGCTGCTGCACAAGTTCATCAATCAAAGCGTTCCGCAATACGCATGACATGGCCACCCTGCCACAGCTTATCGAGGACGACATTCAGCGGCTCGACGAAACGCTTCGGGAATTCATCGCCGCGGCGGATGCGGCAGCGGCGCTGATCATTGACAAGGGCGGCTTTCTCATCACGCATCAGGGCGAGACGTGCGACTTCGACGTGACCACCATTGCCGCGCTGTCCTCCGGCGCGTTCATGGCCAACCAGACCATCGCCGGGCTCGTCAACGAGACCAACTTCAACAGCATTTACCAGCAGGGTGATAACTTCAGTCTCTTCGTCGTCAACGTGGACGAACATTGCCTGCTCGTCGTCATTTTCAAATCGCAGACCGGCGTCGGCGTTGTGAAATACTACGCCGTCAGCTCGGTCAAGCGCATTGCCCGCCAGTTGAAGATCGCGCGCGAACGTGCACCGGGCGAAGGATTGGATTTGTCCGTCCTCAATGTCGCCGACACCGGACAACTTTTCCGCAAACGGAAAACGTGATCGCGCGTCGCTTTCAACTCGCAAACTGCGCCCGTAATTCCTCCCAAATTTTTTCAGCCCCGGCGTTGGACGGTGACAAATGCTGGATGGCCAGATCAAAACCGCGTTTCATGTCCAATATCGCCTGCCGGGTTTCCAAGTTTGTGGTTTTTTTGTAAAGCGCGCCGGACTCCTTGTAGGCATCGAAGATTTCCTTGAGGAGCGCGTCCTTCCACTTGCGCGCTTCAGAAGTTTCAATCTGCCCTTTCTCCATGATCATTTTTAGTTGGCGCGCAATCCTACAATTCGCAGCGCGGCAATTCAACCGATAAACGTCTCACGCCAGTTTCGCGTGACTGCCATCGCAAAACGGTTTGTTCTGCGAATGTTTGCAACCGCACCAAGCAATGGTCTTCGCTTCTGCGATTTCCGTCTTGAGCGGCGCGAAGCCCGTGCCTTTGTGCGAGCCGTCGCAAAACGGCTGCGTCTTTGACCGGCCGCACGCGCACCACCAACAAGTGCCGGGTTCAGCCTTTTGAACAAACGGGGATTTTTGGGCAATGAAAGGTTCGCTCATAAGTGTTGATACCATATTTCAACCTCGCGGGAATGCAAACAACGAAATTTGTAAGCTTGTTCACAGGCGTATTGCCACGGTTGCTAAACCGCGTTTCAACGCTGAACACCAACCTCCACCTTTAATTTTCACCCGCGCCTTAAGCCGCTTTCGCCGGGTCCGGCTTCCAATTCCGCTTCGGCGCTTTGACAACGAGACCTTTTTTGATGGCGCTGGCGGCGACGCGGATGTAGCGGACTTCGCCATTGGGCAACTGCGCCTTCACGCGCTGCAAATTCACACTGAACTTGCGCTTGGTGATGGCGGTGATGTGCGTGCCGATGCCGCCCTGCTTCTTCGGTTTGCCCGAGCGCCAGATAATGCTTCCCTTCATTGGGCGTTTGCCGGTCAATTCACAAATGCGTGCCATAAAATTCTTTCGTTAAGAGCCGCGAAGGATAGCAGCGAACTGTCCCGGCGCAAGAACATTTTTGGCAAATTCTGCGTGCCTTCAAGTCAAACTGCGCCTATTTTTGTCGTTCAATTTTATGGCCACGTTAAAACCCTTTGCCGCGCTGCGGCCGAAACCCGAACTGGCGGAAAAAATCTGCGAACTGCCTTACGACGTGATGTCATCCGACGAGGCGCGCGAAATCGCCGCCGGCAATCCGTTGAGCTTTTTGCGCGTCAGCAAGCCGGAAATTGATCTGCCGCCGGGCATGGATTTGTATTCGCCGGAAGTTTATGCAAAAGGCAAAGAAAATTTTCAGAAACTCATTTCGCAAGGCGCGCTGGTCCAGGATTCGCCGCGAAATTTTTACTTGTATCGCCAAATCATGGGCGGCCATTCCCAAACCGGCCTCGTCACCGCCGCCAGTTGCGAGGAGTATTTGCGCGGCGTCATTAAAAAACACGAACTGACGCGCGTGGACAAGGAAGACGACCGCGTCCGCCACATCGAAACTTTGAACGCGCAGACCGGCCCGGTTTTTTTGACGTATCGCGCGGCGGAAAAGCTCGACCAATTTGTCGCGAAGAAAACTTCCGAAACGCCCGCCGTGGATTTCACCGCCAAAGACGGTGTGCGCCACACGTCGTGGACGATTTCGGGCGCGGACGATATTCAATTCATCCAAACGCAGTTCGCGCAGATTCCGTTTCTTTACATTGCCGACGGCCATCACCGTTGCGCGGCGGCGGCGCGGATTTTTCAGACGCGCAATGGCGCCGGACACAGCGGGCAATTTCTCACCGTGATTTTTCCGCACAATCAAATGCAGATTCTGCCCTACAACCGAGTGCTGAAAGATTTGAACGGCCGCACGCCCGCTGAATTGCTGAAAACGCTGGAGGAGGTTTTCAACATCATCCGCCTCGGCATAGCCACGCCCGCGCGCAAACATGAGCTGGGGCTTTTCCTGAACCGCCGCTGGCACACGCTCACATTCAAGCCGAAGTTGACCGCAGGCAAAGACCCGATGGAACAGCTCGACGTGACGTTGCTGCAGAAAAATGTCCTCGCGCCGATTTTTGGAATTGACGATCCCCGCACGAGCAAGCGCATCAACTTTGTCGGCGGCATCCGTGGCACGGCGGAACTGGAAAAACTCGTGGACAGCGGCGAATACGCCTGCGCGTTCTCGATGTTTCCGACCGGCATTGAGGATTTGATGGCCATCGCCGACGCCGGTGGCATCATGCCGCCAAAGAGCACCTGGTTCGAGCCGAAGCTGCGCGATGCGATGTTCTGCCACCTGATTTGATTTGCGATTTATGATTTTACCGGATTGCTCTTTCAAATCGTAAATCACAATCAAAAATAATTTTGTGCCGAACCGCCTCCAACGCAGTCTGCGCGCCACCTTTATCGGGCTGGTGGTGAACGTTTTTCTCTCGGCGGCCAAACTCGTCGCGGGCGTCGTGGGCCATTCGCATGCGCTCGTCGCCGACGCCTGCGAATCGCTCACGGACATTTTCAGCTCCATCATCGTCTGGCGCGGCGTCGTTGTGGCGGCGGCGCCGGCGGACGAAGACCATCCTTACGGCCACGGCAAGGCCGAGCCGCTCGCGGCGGCGGTGGTTTCGGGAATTCTCCTGTTCATCGCGGGCTGGATTGCAATTGAAGCGGTTCACGACCTTGGCCAGCCGCGTCCCGCGCCGAAAATTTTCACGCTCCTGGTTTTGCTCGGCGTCATTCTGGTCAAGGAGGGTTTGTTCCGGTTTGTTTCGCGCGAAGCCGATTTGGTGGAAAACTCCGCCGTGCGTGCGGACGCGTGGCATCATCGCAGCGACGCGATTTCATCCGTGGCGGCGGCGGTCGGCATCAGCACGGCGTTGATCGGCGGGGAAAATTTTGCGTGGGCGGACGATGCGGCGGCCATCGCGGCGGCGGGTGTCATCGCGTGGAACGGCTGGCGGCTGCTGCGCCCGACGCTGGGCGATTTGATGGATACCGCGCCCGACTGCGAAATAAAAAATGAAATCCAGCGGCTGGCGGAAACGATTTCCGGCGTCGCGCGCGTGGAAAAATGTTTTGTCCGCAAAATGGGCTATCAATTTTACGTGGACATGCACGTGGAAGTGGATCCGCAAATGACCGTGCTGCGCTCGCATGAAATCGCCCACGAAGTGAAGGACAAAATCCGCGGGAAAATGCCCGCGGTGAGCGACGTGCTGGTCCACATCGAGCCGATGGGAATCGGCACACGGCGAGGCGAAAAATAAGCTGGACAAATTCCGTCCATCAGCGCGTCATTTAAGGGACGCCAGAAACTTTGCAACCAAGCGGTTTCTGTGGTGTCTGATTTAGCATGAAGCCCCGGCGCGCATTCACTTTGCTTGAATTGCTCGTGGTCATCGCCATCATCGCCATTCTGGCGGCGTTGTTGTTGCCGGCATTGTCGGCGGCCAAAAATTCGGCCAGCAAGGCGACCGACATCAACAACCTCAAGCAAATCATGATCGCCGTGAATAATTACGCCGCGGATGACAACGATCATTTGCCGCTGGCCAATTGGGACAATGGCAACGCCATCGGCGACGGCCAGGCGCACGAGGGCTGGTTGTATAAACCGGATTTGACCGCGACCGGCACCAACCGTTTTCAAGTGAACACCGGCTCGCTCTGGAAATTTTTGGGCAATCCGAAACTTTATTTTTGCCCGATGGACAAACCAGGTGAAATTGGTTATTCGGCGAGTCAGGGAGTTGACATGGCCCGGCCGCAACAAATTTCCAGTTATGCCATGAACGGTGCCGTCAACGGCTTCATGTATTATTGGAACAATCCGGACCTGCCTTATACCAAATTGGGCGCTATGCTTCCGACGGACTGCGCGTTTTGGGAAACGGACGAGCGCGACCCATATTATTTCAACGACGGTGCCAATAATCCCTCGGAAGGCGTCAGCGCCCGGCATTATCAAGGCGCGATCCAGTCGGCGTTCGACGGCTCGGTTAGCTACGTCAAATTGACCGACTGGTATAATGACGTTGCCGACACGAACAAAAACCGTTTGTGGTGCTTTCCCGGCAGCGCGAACGGCCGCGACCCCGGAGATTGAGAAACCATTGAAATTCTCCACGAAAATGAAATTTCCAAAAACCATTCCCATTCGGCCAAATTTTTTTGGGCGTGCCTTCACGTTGCTTGAGTTGCTCGTGGTCATTGCCATCATCGCGATCCTCGCGGCGATGCTGCTGCCGGCTTTATCGGCGGCCAAAAAGCGGGGGGCGCAGGCCACTTGCATCAACAATCAGAAACAGCTCGCGCTCGGAATGCAGATTTATGTCAGCGACAACAACGACACTTTCCCCGGCTGCGCGTCGGGCGGCGTTTATGGCTTTCAATTCGCGGACTGGATTTATTGGCGGACGAACAGCGATTATCCGCAATTCCCGCAAAGCCCGATTGTTACTGCCGTCCGCGGTTTGCAGCCGACGACACTCCGGTGCCCGTTGGACACGGATAACAATGCGCGGCTGACGAGCAGTCCTTATACGCCGTATTTTTTCAGCTATAGTTTCACGGGCTATGGTTTGGTCAACGGTCAGAACGTCGGTATGTCCTCCGTTTTTGTCGGTCCCACCAACAGTCCCACGGCATATTTGTTCAAAGAATCAGCCGTTCACAATCCGTCTATGAAAATCATGCTGGCCGAAGAGCCGAGCGATCCCGCCGACAGCGGCGACGGCCAAGATTTCATCTATGACGGCCGCTGGATTCCAACGGGCGATCCACTGACCATCCGGCACGGCGGCAAGGCGGACGTGGCCTTTGGCGACGGGCATGTGGAGCCGGTCACGCCGGATTTTGGCGCAGACCCGACCAATTCCGAGCCGGACTTGTAAAATGAAAATATCGGCAAACCTGAAAAATTATGACAAAGACAAAAACAATCATACTTGTTGCCGCCACAATTTTGCTGATTGCGGCGGCGGTCGTGGTTAAGCTGGTGTTTTTCCCGTCCGTCAAGGACACGTGGTTCACGATGAACAACCGGAGTTTGCGGCAGGTGCCGGCGGGACTGGTCATTGTTCGTCCCACGCATTTTCCCGGCTCGACGCGCAAGGGAGTCTTCTACGATTATGTCCAACGTAACAACCGCCGGATGATGGGGCGCGATGTAACCTTCAAAGATCTCATGGCCGTGGCTTATGGCCGGCCGGCGGCTCTCGTGGCGTTGCCATCGGACGCGCCCGGGAACAATTTTGATTTCCTCGTCACCGCGCCCGGCAACCAGCAGCAATTATTGCAAAATGCCATCCGCAAAAAACTCGGTTACACCGCACAAATGGAAATGCGTGATGCGGACGTGCTGGCGCTCAAGGTTGAAGACCCGGATTCGCCCGGGTTGAAAATCAGCCCCGACAGTGAAAAGCCGAATGCTGATGTCAAAAACGGCCGGCTTTACTTCACGCACCAGCGGCTGGCCGTGATTACGGGCGGCTTGGAGCAAATGCTGCAAACGCCGGTGGTGGACAAGACGGACTCGACAAATTTCTACGATTTCTCGCTCCCGTGGGACGCTCAAATGCAACAGGCGCTCCAGAACCACACGCTCGACCAGGCTACCGGCGAAAAAATTCTCGCTGATTGGGGACTTGGACTGGAACCGGACACCGCGTCGCTCGAAATGCTCGTCGTGAAAAAGGCGAATTGAATCATGAAATTTTCCCGCGCGATAATTCACAAACGCGCGTTCACCTTGCTCGAGCTGCTCGTGGTCATCGCCATCATCGCCATTCTGGCGGCGTTGCTGCTGCCGGCGTTGGCGGCGGCCAAGCAAAAGGCGTGGATGGCGCAATGCCAGTCCAATTTGCATCAAATCGGACTCGGCATGAAAATGTATGCCGACAATTTCAAAGGCTTTTATCCCGAATCCGGCGGCACCATTGCGTGGGGGACCAATGACTACGCACCGCCGGTTGGTTCTGGAAAACCCAGTTGGATGCAGCAGATTTTTCCGTATGTGTTAAACACGAATGTTTATATTTGCCCATCCGAGCAATTGCTGAATCCGGGTCAACAATCGCAATTCAACTATTTCAATGGCGCGCGCGCCGCTTACATTGTCGCCGGCGGTTTTGCCTCG
Organism: Candidatus Aquilonibacter sp.; assembly: GCA_035504945.1. Classification (GTDB taxonomy): domain Bacteria; phylum Verrucomicrobiota; class Verrucomicrobiia; order Limisphaerales; family UBA11358; genus UBA11358. The sequence continues at coordinate 23,825 of DATJRH010000036.1, forward strand.
GTGGACAGCAAGCGGATTATGTTTCCATCCGCCTACGTTTTGTCGGGCGACACGCTGGATTTTGAGCCGCAGGATGCCGACAAGGACGATTACACACAAAATTGCGTCGGCGGCGAGGACAATGGCAGTCCCTGGGAATTGTGGCAGGCACACGATAAGGGACAGAACATTCTTTTTGATGACGGCCACGTGAAGTGGTATGGCGGCTACAACTCAAACGAAATGACTTTTCGCTACGATTCAATGCACGGCTGGGAGTGAATTCAAATGAACTCCCCCAAAGCAAATCCAAGCGCGTTCACGTTGATTGAATTGCTGGTGGTCATTGCCATCATCGCCATTCTCGCGGCGTTGTTGTTGCCCGTGCTGTCGTCGGCAAAAAGGAAAGCGCAGCAGGCCGTTTGTTTGTCCAATCTCAAGCAATTGGCCGCCGCCAACGTCATGTTTGTCGGCGACCACAATGGCGTCTGGATGTATCCTGCCGGCAGGAGTGATCCCAATTATCCGAGTTCCCAATGGCTCGGCGCATTGGTGCCGGACATGATGAAGGTCAGTTCGCTCACCAACCCGTTGCCGCTGCTGCTTTGTCCCACCGCCACCACGCCGGTCACGCCGGATCTGGGCACGACCGGCGGTCTCGGACCCGGCGACTTTGGTTTGTATGGAACGGCTGACCGCTGTTACATCCGGCTTTGCAACAATGGACTGCCCATCCAAAGCAGCTATCAATACAACGGCTGGCTTTTTGTCTCGGTCAGTTCCGGTGGCGCCACCGGCGACGGCCATCCGGATTATGACACGAATTATTTTATCAAGGATTCGGCCGTCCAAAAAACATCGCAGACGCCGGTGCTGGCCGACGGGACTTGGGACGACGCCTGGCCTTTGGAAAATGATCCGCCAGCGGACGATTTATACGTTGGCTCCGGCGGCGGGCAAATGGGCACGGAAATGGGCCGCTACACCATCCAACGTCACGGCGGAATCAATCCGGCCAGGGCCGGCGATTATTCCGGCGACTGGCAAACCTCCCCGCCGCGCGGCGCGATCAACGTCGCGCTGACCGACGGCCACGTCGAACTGGCGAGATTGCCGTCGCTTTGGAACTATTACTGGCATCAGGGTTGGAATGAAGCCATCGCCGGGCCGGGAAATCCCCCGGCCAACTGATTTGCTTCCCGGAACGCATTTCCACTTTGCGTTCCAAGCCTTTTGGCGGTTAAAATCCGCCTATGAAAATCGTTCTCGCTTATTCCGGCGGCCTCGATACCTCGGTGCTGCTTTCCTGGATCAAAGAAAAATACGATGCCGACATGATCGCCTTCTGCGCCAACATCGGGCAGGAGGACGAACTCACCGGCCTGGCCGCCAAGGCCAAAAAAACCGGCGCGTCCAAAATCTACATTGACGACTTGCAGGACGAATTCGCGCGCGACTTCATTTTTCCGATTATCCGCGCCGGCGCGATTTACGAAGGCCAGTATTTTCTCGGCACCAGCATCGCGCGCCCGCTCATCGCCAAGCGCATGGTCGAAATTGCCGAAAAGGAAAAAGCCGACGCCATTGCTCACGGCGCAACTGGAAAAGGAAATGACCAGGTTCGTTTCGAATTGACCGCCGCTGCGCTCGCGCCCGATTTGCAGGTCATCGCCCCGTGGCGCGACTCGTCCTATCGCACTCAATTTCCCGGACGGCAGGAAATGATTGATTACTGCACCAAGCACAAGATTCCCGTCCAGGCCAGTGCCAAGAAACCGTTCTCGATGGACCGGAACCTTCTGCACATTTCCTATGAAGCCGGCATTCTCGAAGACCCGTGGTTCGATTCGTTCGACGCGAAGAACAAAAATTATTTCACGACGCTCTCCGTCTTCCCCGAAGACGCGCCCAACAAACCGGAGTTCGTCGAACTCGAATTTGTCAAAGGCGACTGCATTGCCGTAAACGGCAAAAGACTTTCGCCGCTTGGCGTGATGAAAACATTGAACCAGCTCGGCGGCAAACACGGCGTTGGCCGCGTGGACATGGTGGAGAACCGCTACGTGGGGATGAAATCGCGAGGCGTGTATGAAACGCCCGGCGGCGCAATTCTGCATTTCGCGCACCGGCAGATAGAGTCGCTCACGATGGACCGCGAGGTCATGCATCTGCGCGACGCGCTCATCCCGCGCTACGCGGAACTGGTGTATTACGGCTACTGGTTCGCGCCGGAACGGCTCGCGTTGCAGGCGCTCGTGGAGGAGTCGCAGCGCAACGTCACCGGCACCGTGCGCGTGAAATTATACAAAGGCGGCATCATGGTTGCCGGCCGCAAATCCCCGGTGAGCCTCTACAACCCGCACATCGCCACGATGGAAGCCGACCCGACCAAAGCCTACAACCAAGACGACGCCACCGGCTTCATCCGCTTGAATGTTTTGCGGTTGAAGGTTGCTGCGAAGGTGCAGCGGAAGAAATAACAAGAAATCTCAATATCTGGTTAAAGCAATCGGTGATGCGGAACAAGCTTTCGAATTTAATGGCACAGAAACATTCGACGTATCTAATTTCGAAAACCACGCCAGAATTATAGGGCAAGCTCGGGAAGATTTTTTCAAAGAATTACAGAGAGCTTATCACAAGGTATAAATTTCAATTTGGGGCCAAAAAATGCACACCAACCTCATCCATCGCATCGGCATCGTGCGCCGGCAATTTGAATTCCAACGGGATTCCATCCTTCAGCCCAGAGTTGGTGCGGAAGGCCAGCTTGGACCACAATCCGCGTAATCTGCGGTTCATTTCCCTTTGAATTTTTTCATCGTCGCCTGCTTCACTTCGCGTTCCGCGTCGCGTCGCTTCAAATCTTCGCGCTTGTCGAATTGTTGTTTGCCCTTGCCGACGGCCAGCGACACTTTCACTTTTCCGTTCTTCCAGTAAAACGAGAGCGGAATCAGCGCGTGGCCTTTTACGGCGGCCAGGCCAAACAATTTTCGGATTTCCGATTTGTGCAGCAGCAATTTCCTGGGCGCTTTCGGCTCGTGATTTTGCAGATTGCCGTGCGAATATTCGTCAATGTGCGCGTTGTAAAGCCAGACCTCGTCCTTGTCCACGCGCGCGAAGGCGTCGGCAATCTGGCCCTTGCCCGCGCGCAGCGACTTGACCTCCGTGCCGTGCAGCACGATGCCCGCCTCGAAGGTTTCGAGGACGTGATAGTCGCGCCGCGCCTTGTGGTTGGTCACGATGTCGGCCATGAGGCAGTTTATCCGTAGATTACGCGGATTTCACAGATTAAAGAATTGACTTTGGGAAATAGCCCAAAGAGCCAAAAGAATTTTTCGGCCTATGCCGGTTGAAAAATCCACGAAATCTGCCTAATCCGCGGATAAATTTTTTAACGCTTGCGGCGTTTTTTTGCCTGCGGGCGGACGAGTTCGGTGATTTCCGGCATTTCCCAGCCGATTTTATCCTCGATGATTTCGCGCAACGCGATGTCCGCCGCGCCGAGGTGCCCCGGATCGGCAATCAGCGGACGGCTCAAGCCGCCGCCGCCGGAAGTCAACTGGCGCACGCGGCGCGACACGAGGTTCACCAGCACGTTGGGGTTGCCGACTTTTTCAGCGGCTTTTTTGGCGAGTTCAGCGTTCATTCAAAAAGAGCCGCAAAGAATAACCGCTGCCCATTTTAATGCAACTATAAAAATTACCTTCAAATTTGCGGTGTTTTCAGGCATTTTTGCTGCAATCTATGGCCGCCAACAACCAGACTTTTGATTTGCAACAATTTCTGACCGCGCGTACCGATATCGTCAACCGCGCGCTCGACCGATTTCTGCCGTCCGAAAAAACCCGGCCGGCAACGATTCACAAGGCCATGCGCTATTCGCTGTTCGCCGGCGGCAAGCGGATGCGTCCGGCGCTCTGCCTCGCCGCCGCGCAGGCCTGCGGCGGTTCGGAAAAGGACGCCCTGCCGCTCGCGTGCGCTGTCGAGTGCGTCCATACTTATTCGCTCATCCACGATGATTTGCCGGCGATGGACAATGACGATTTCCGCCGCGGCAAGCCGACCAACCACAAAGTTTTCGGCGACGGCATCGCCGTGCTCGCCGGTGACGCGCTGCTGACGCAGGCGTTTGAAATCGCCGCGCAATGCAAAAAATTTTCGCGCTATCCGCACGAAAAAATCATTTTGGAAATCGCGAAAACCGCCGGTTCGTTGCAATTGATTGCCGGGCAGGTCGCTGATTTGGAGGGCGAAGGCAGAAAAATTTCCGAAACCGAATTAAAATTCATTCACGAGCGTAAAACCTCCGCGCTGCTCTGCTGCTCCGTGCGGCTCGGCGGCATGAGCGCCAACTGCGCGCCCGCGCAACTCCGCGCGCTCACGGATTTCGGCTACCATGTCGGCCTCGCGTTCCAGGTGATTGACGACATCCTCGACGTGACGCAGACCAGCGAGCAACTCGGCAAGACGGCGGGCAAGGATGCGGCCGTGCAAAAGGCGACCTATCCGGCGATTGTCGGTCTGGAAAAATCGCGGAAGGTTGCGACGCAACTGACGGACAAGGCGTTTGCCGCGCTGAAAATTTTCAAAGGCCGCGCCGCCGCCCTCAAAGCGATGGCGGAATTTCTATTGAAACGGGATAGATAAATCCCGGGTTGAGAAACGTTAAACGAGTCCGTGGAATTTCTCTCAACGCCGACAAAATCGCCCTAAACGTTTGCAAAGATTTTATTGGCTTCTTCCAGCGTTTCCTTCGCGCCGATGTCGAACCAGATTCCCGGCACGCGCCAGGTGAAGACGGGCGTGCGCGGATAAAGCCATTGCACGAGCCGGCCCGGCTGGTCGGGATTGTTGCCTTCGGTGATGTATCGCTTGATGAGCGGAACGGAATTTTTTGGATAAAAATAAAGTGCGATGCCGGTGAGCGTGCTGGTCGGATTTTTCGGTTTCTCCTCGAAGAACGTAATGCGTCCATCGCCGTCCGTGGAAATGGCGTTGTATTTTTTGATTTCTTCCAAATTGCCCACGTCGTAAAGCGCGAGCACGGGCGCATTTTTTTCGCGGCAGAATTGCCCGAACGAGCCCAGTTTCTCGCTGAACAGATTATCACCGGCGACGATGATCAAATCGTCGTCCACGTTCTGCGATTTGAGGACGAAATGGATGTCGCCAATCGCGCCGAGCTTGTTGGTGTCGTCGGTCGAGCCGTCGTTGACGATGGTGAAGTTAAATTTGGATTTGGTAGCGCGGTAATGGTCGGCCCATTTTTGGAAATGGCCGGCGAACTTCGCGTTGGTGACGACATAAACGCGGTCAATGCCGCTGATGGGCGCGAGGTTGTCGAGGACGTGCTCAATCATGGGCTTGGCCGCGACGGGCAGCAGCGGCTTGGGCTGCGTAAGCGTGAGCGGATACAGGCGCGTGGCGTAACCGGCGGCTAGAATGATGACTTTCATTTACAAAATATTGATTTTTTAAATCGTTAGACCGTTGAATTATAAAACCGGTGGCGGGGAAAATACGATTAAACGGCCCAACAATTCAACCATTTAACGCCATCAAGTCTTGTTTTCAAACAGGCTCGGCGCGGACGCGCGGGCCAGGTCCACGCAGCGCGCGTAAATTTCCGACGGCGACTCGCATTGCAGTGCAAAGTCGGCCAGCGCTTGTGCCTCGGCGAGTTTCAGGCGGCGGATCATGTATTTCACCTGCGCGACAACAGTCGGCGCGGCGCTCAATTCGTCCACGCCCAGGCCGAGCAGCAACGGTGCGAGCGTGGGGTCGCCGGCGATTTCGCCGCAGACGCCGGCCCAGATGCCGCGTTGATGCGCGGCGTCCACGGTCGTTTTGATCAGGCGGACAATCGCCGGATGCGTCGGCTCGTAAAGATGCGAAACTTTTTCGTTCGTGCGGTCGGCGGCGAGCGTGTATTGGATCAAATCGTTGCTGCCGATGCTGAAAAATTTCACGCGTTGCGCCAGTGTGTCGGCGATGAGCGCGGCGGAAGGAATTTCAATCATCACGCCCACGTCCATTTTTTCGTCGAAAGGGATATTTTCAACGCGTAATTCCTCCTTGCATCTTTCGACGAGGACGCCGGCCTGGTTCAGTTCGTCGAGGCCGGAAATCATGGGATACATCATCTTCACGTTGCCCTCGACGCTGGCGCGCAAAATTGCGCGGAGCTGCGCGCGGAACAATTCCGGCTGCGCGAGACAGAACCGGATGGCGCGCCAGCCGAGAAACGGGTTCATTTCCTTGGCGAGTTGCAAATGCGATGCGAACTTGTCGCCACCCAAATCAAGCGTGCGGATGATGACCGGCTGCGGTTTCAGCGCGGCGGCAACTTCGCGATAGACTTTGAATTGCTCCTCCTCGCCCGGCAGGCTGTCGCGGTTGATGAATAAAAATTCCGTGCGGAAAAGCCCGACGCCTTCTGCGCCGTGCGCGAGGACGGCCTCCACGTCGCCTTGATTTTCAATGTTCGCAGAGAGATGAATGATTTTTCCGTCGAGCGTGACGGCAGGCTGCGTTTTGATTTCGCGCAGTTTTTCCTCGAGCGACGCCTTGATTTTCGCCAGTTGGCCGTATTCAAACAGCGTCTGGTCGGTGGGATTGACGACGACCGTGCCGTTGTAGCCATCGAGCAGCGCGTAATCGCCGCTCTCCAGTTCTTCGGTGGCCGTTTCCAATCCGACGACGGCGGGAATGCCCAGTGAACGCGCCATGATGGCCGTGTGCGATGTCCGGCCGCCAACGTCCGTCGCAAAGCCAAGGACAAATTTTTTGTCCAATTGCGCCGTGGTGGACGGACTCAAATCATGCCCGACCAGAATACATGGTTCGGAAAGATGCCGGAGATCGAAGGCGTCCTTTACTTCGAGCAGATTATCGAGCACGCGCACGGTCAGGTCGCGCATGTCGGCGGCGCGTTCGCGGAGATAATCGTCGTCCACGTCCGACAACGCTGCGATGTAACGCTCGGCGACGGTGTGGAAGGCATATTCGGCGTTGAGCTTTTGTCCGCGGATCAACTTTATGACCTCCTCGACCAGCACGCGGTCTTCGAGCATCAGCAGGTGCGCGTCGAAAATGTCACCTTCCTTCGCGCCCATGCTTTGGACGACCTTGTTTTGAATTTCGGAAATTTGCTTTCGTGTCTGCGCAAGCGACTGCTCGAAGCGGCTGACTTCCCGCGCGAGGTCGTTTTCGGAAACTTCGCGTTTGGTGATGATGTGGCGCGCCCGGTGGAGGACGACGATTTTCCCGCGGCAAACTCCGGCGGAAACGCCGATGCCGCGAAACACCTTCTCCCCTTTTGTTTGCGACGACATACTGTGTCTAACCAGAAATACCCGAACGCGCTTGCGTTGGAAAGCAATTCCTCCACAAAAATGAAAAAGTCCACGCGCGGCGGACTTTGAAATTTTCAACCCTTAACTCTCAACGCTCGATGGTGTTCACGCCCGCTCCATGTATTTGCCCGTGCGCGTGTCAATTTTGATCTTCTCACCCGTCTTGATGAAGAGCGGCGCCTGCACCGTGATGCCTGTTTCGAGCGTGACCGCCTTTTGCACGTTGTTGGCCGAGTCGCCGCGGATGCCTTCCGGCGCGTCCGTCACGGTCAAAACCACACTCGGCGGGATTTCGACGCTGACCGCCTTTTCCTCGACGAACACCACCGTCACCGGCCCGTTTTCCACGAGGAAATTTTTCGCGTCGCCAACCAGTTCCGCCGCAATTGTGACCGTCTCATAATTTTCCGGGTTCGTGAAAACATAATCCGCACCGTCCTTGTAGCTGAATTCCATTTTCGTCGTCATCATCGGCACCGGCTCGATCTTTTCCGTGGAACTTAGGCGGATGTCCGAAGACTTGCCCGTGCGAATGCTGCGGAGCGTGGCCTGGACGAACGCGCGCAGGTTGCCGGGCGTACGGTGCTGGAATTCCAGCACCACGCAGATGTCGCCGTTGTAATTGATCGCCATGCCGCGGCGAAGATCGTTTGCTGTTGCCATAAAATAAAATTCCGCGCCGGAAATGTTTCCACAACGCGAGCCGAAAATATTAACAAAAAATCGCCCGAACGCAAGGGCGGTTTTTTCACCAACAACCACTCCTTGACACCGCTAAATGAAGTATGTTACAAATGTGCAACCACAATTAGCTGTGGTTTTATGCGTTGCCCCAAATGCGGCTGTCAGGACGACAAGGTTGTTGATTCGCGCGCCTCACGCGAAGGTGCGACCATCCGCCGCCGCCGCGAATGCGGAAAATGCGGCCATCGCTTCACCACTTACGAGCAAGTGGAACACGAAGGTTTGATGGTTTTGAAGCGCGATGGCCGGCGCGAAGAATTTTCGCGGGAGAAACTTCTGGCCGGCATCAAGAAAGCATGCCAGAAACGTCCCATCAGCCCGAAGGCGATTGACGACCTCGTGGACCACATTGTCGCCATCGTCACGGAAAAATTTGAAGGCGAAGTGCCCGGCGAATTTGTCGGCAAGAGTGTCATGGAAGGCTTGCGCGAGCTGGACGACGTCGCCTACGTCCGCTTCGCCAGCGTTTATCGCCGGTTTCAGGAAGCGACGGATTTTGTCCACGAAGTCAAAAAACTGGAGGCCGCCAAATGATTGCGTTCAACTCCGACTGCCTGCTGTTCCAGCTCAACAACGGCGAAAGCGTGCCGTGCTCGGCGGAAATGATTTCCGTCCAGATCGTCGGCAACATTGCCAGCCTGCCGGACCCGGAAATTTTGCATCACGCCGCCGCGTCCGTCTTCCATTATTTCAAGGTTGAACTCGAACGCGAAACCGTCACCGTCGGTGAATTTGCCGGCGCGCTCGAAAAAGTTTTGCGCAATCTCGGCCTGGGCCTCCGCGCGGGCGAAATTGAATCGCAATCGCCGGACATTTTGGAATCCGACCTCTGCCTCATGGCGTGCGAATCCGCCGGCAGCCTTGAACTGTTTTTCTTCCCGCGGCTGCGCAAGGAATTGCGGACACAGCTCCGCCGGTCGCCACGCGTGCTGCGCTTTCGCGGTCTGCGCGGTTGCGTCAAACAGCTCGCCGGTGCGCAACGCTGGAGCCCGCGCTGCGAGCAAATGCGCGAGCAAATCGTCGGTTATTTGCGCGGCTGTTTAAGCGCCGAGCCAGAACCAAGCGAATGCGCGCTGGTCGTCGAATAAAATGAAAAGCGCGAAATACTCGAAACACGCGAACTAAATAAATCTGATTTGTCCCGCTCTTTCGCGTATTTGGCGTATTTCACGGTTCAAAACTTATGAGCAAAACCCTGTTCGAAAAAATCGTTGACCGGGAAATTCCGGCCCAGATTGTCTTTGAAGACGGCCTTATGCTTGCCATCCGCGACATCAACCCGCAGGCGCCGGTTCACATTTTGATTTTTCCAAAAAAAGCGATTCCGCGCATTGGTGAGGCGGCGTCCAAAGACCATCCGCTCTTGGGACATCTGTTGCTCAAAGCCGCAGAAGTTGCGAAGAAACTGGATTTAAAAAACGGCTACCGGCTGGTCATCAACAACGGCGTGGATGGCGGCGAAACCGTGCCGCACCTGCACGTCCATCTTCTTGGCGGGCGCCACATGAACTGGCCGCCGGGTTGATTGGAGTGGTGCGCGTGGCGGGGGTCGAACCCACAACCTTCAACTTCGGAGGCTGACGCTCTATCCAATTGAGCTACACGCGCGCTGGGCGCAGAATACCGGCGCGCAGGCGTCCGCTCAAATGAAATTTGCGCAGTCCGTCAGCGGCCCGGCTGCATCACCTGCAGCAGCGGACGGTTTTCCGATTTCAACTTCTCAAACCGCGCCTGCTGTTCCGGCGTAAGCAACAAAGTAATCTGCTCGTTGGCGTTGCTGAAAACTTCGGCGAGTTCCGGGTGATATTGCTGCCGCAATGCCTGCAACTGCCCGTGTGCGTCCAACAAAATTTGATGCAGCTTCACCTGCTGTTCATCGTCCAGCCGGAGCCGGCGTGTAAGAGTGCGTTCCATGACCGTTTGAACGCGGTCGGGATGCAAAATCGCCTCGCGCACCATATGCCGCACAACCGCGCGCGTAACCACCACGCCGGTGACTCCGCCGGCGAAAAACACCAGCACCAGAAGCAAAATGGATTTGAAAGTTTTCATGTCAAAATTCGTTTGGCGTCAAAAACCACTGCGCCGAGATTTGTGAAAGGCCGTCGCTCAAATCGGGACCGCCCGCTGCCGCCAGACCGAAATCCGTCGCGACGCCCAGCACAATAATCGCCGCCGCCGCCCACGCCAGTTTTGGAAAAAACCGGTTCAACTGGTCAAAAACGGAAAACGTTTCCGGCGGCGAAATTGGCTTTTCTCGGCGGACGGCGCGCAAAACGTCCGCTGCAAAACCCGCGGGCGGTGCGGGCGCGGTTTCCTTCCGTGCCGCCACAAACAGTCCTTTCAATTTTTGTTCGTTCATAAATTCACCAATTTTTCCAGCGCCCGTTTCAACTTCGCCCGCGCGCGCAGCGCCCGCACGCGCACGGCCACGCTGGACGAGCCGGTGGCCGCGCAAATCTCCTTCACGCTGCGGCCTTCGATTTCCTGCATCGTGATGACGACGCGGTCGGCGGGTGAAAGTTCGCGCATCGCCAGCTCCAGAACCTCCGCGGCGGCGCGGCCGTCCAGTTCGCTTTTCTCGTCGTCGCTGTGCAGCCAGTCGAGTGCGTCCTCGCCGAGTTCAGGTAGGCCGATTTCTTTTTGCCGCCGTTTTTGCCGGCGCAAATGGTCAAGTGCCACGCGCACGGCGATTTTTGAAATCCAATGCTCAAATGGCGCGCGGCCGTCGAACTGCGCCAGCGCGCGCCAGGCCTTGACAAACGTTTCCTGCGCGAGGTCTTCAACTTTTTGGACGTCGCGCTCGTAGCGGTGCAAAATGGCGAAAACGCGCGATTGATGGCGCTGGACGATTTCAGTAAAATCGTCCGTGGCGCCGTTTCGGACTCGCTCCAGCAATTCGGCATCGTCGCTCACGGTTTGCGCGTCGCCCGCCCGAACCATTTACTGCGCCAGCCCGTCGCCAAGGTGCGCGATGGCGTCGTCCGCAAGGTCATCGGCGTGTTGCTCGAAATCGGAAATTTGCTGGCGTTGCTGGTCGGTCAGGACAGGCGAGATTTTGGCGTAAATTTTCATGCGTTCAACTGCGAAATCGGCCTCGACAGCGGCGACCTTGGCAGAGGCGGCGCGGACGGACGTTTCATTGGCGTCGCCGGCCTGGATGGCCGCGCGCAAATTTTTCCGCTCGTCATGCAATTGGCCGAGCAGATTTTTTAGCGTGTCCTTTTCGCCGGCGAGAATGGCCTTGATCTGCGACTTTTGGTCGTCGGTCAAATTCAGCCTTTGGGCGATGCGCTGGAGGATTTGCCGGCGTATCGGCTGCGTTGCCGCAGTGGAATCATCGGCGGCAAATGATTTGGTGGTGAACAATCCGCCCGCGATAATTACGCCGGCGGTTGCAAGCATCAGAATTTTTTTTGTTTTCATACTGATAATTCATACGCAGGCCGCCGGGGAAATGTTACAGCCAAAAACAAAAGGGACGGCCTGAAGGCCGTCCCTGTGTCAATTAAATCTCGGACAAATTAGTTGCCAGCCGGAGGAGTAGCAGGTGCGGGCGGAGGATTGCCGCCACCAGCGCCGCCACGGCGGCCTCCCCGTTGGGTCATTTTTTGATACTGCGCAAACTGGTCATCGGTAAGAATGGCTTTCATTTGCGTCGTGGTGTCATCGCGGATGGCCTGCATCTTTGTGCGGCGATCTGCCTGCGATAGTGTGGTGTCCGCGCGTAAATCGGTCATTTTTTGCGTCTGCGCGTCAAGCACCGTCTTGACCTTCGCTTTTTGGTCGTCGGTCAGCTTGAGTGTCGTTGCGAGCCGATCCAGGTTGGGTCCTCTCATTCCGCGCCGGGCATTTGCCGCCGACGGGGTGTTGGTGGAATTATCCTGCGCCAACAGTGACGAACTGCCGGCGAGCAAGGCGCCCGCAGCCAGTGCGGCAATCAGCATGATTTTCGTTGATTTCATAGACATTATTTTTGTTTTAGTCGGTTTTGTTTGTTTTCCAAAACGCCGCGCCTTTGTGGAGCGGCGGGATACTGGGTCAGACGCGCAAGGCGGTGGAAGGTTACAACTGCCGCAGGAATTTCGCCGCGGCACGGACTGTCCGGCCAATGTCCGCCGTCGTGTGTGCGGTGGAAATGAACCCGGCCTCAAATTGCGACGGCGCGAGATAAATTCCTTCGGCCAGCATCCCGTGGAAAAATTTTGCAAATCGGACGCGGTCGCTTTTCATTGCGTCGGCCAGATTGCGAACCGGCGCGGCCGTGAAATACGCGCAGAACATCGAGCCGCAAGAATTGAATTGCACCGGAATTTTTGCGGACTTCGCGGCGGACTTCATTCCGGTCGCAAGCCGCTCGCCGAGTTTTTCGAGCAACGCATATTTGTTTCCTCGTCCTGACAATTCCTCCAGCGCCGCAATGCCCGCCGCCATCGCCAGCGGATTGCCACTCAGCGTGCCGGCTTGATACACCGGACCGAGTGGCGCGAGACAGTCCATGATTTCCGCGCGTCCGCCGAACGCGCCGACCGGCAAACCGCCGCCGATGATTTTGCCGAGGCACGTCAAATCCGGCGAAATGCCAAAACGCTCCTGCGCGCCGCCTTTGGCCAGACGAAAACCCGTCATCACTTCGTCGAAGATTAACAGCGCGCCATCGGCCTTGGTGACTTCGCGCAAAAACTCCAGATAACCTTTCTCCGGCAAATACAAACCCGCGTTGCCTGGAACCGGCTCGACGATAATTCCGGCAATTTGATTTTTGTTCGCGGCAAACGCGGCGCGCACGGCGTCGGTATCGTTGAATGGCAAAACGATGGTGTGTTGCGTGAATGCCGCCGGCACGCCCGCGCTGTCGGGATTGCCGAAGGTCAGCGCGCCGGAGCCGGCCTTGACCAGCAGCGAATCCGCGTGGCCGTGATAGCAACCGTCAAATTTGATGATTTTGTCGCGCTTGGTGAATCCGCGCGCGAGCCGGATCGCGCTCATGCACGCTTCCGTGCCGGAATTGGTCATGCGCACTTTTTCGATGCTCGGAACCAGCTTGCAAATCAGCTTCGCCATTTTCACTTCAAACGGATTGGGAATGCCGAAGCTTGTTCCGTTGGCGGCGGCGGCCTTGACGGCGGAAATGATTTTGGGATGCGCGTGGCCGAGAATCGCCGGGCCCCAGGTGCCGACATAATCAATCAATTCATTGCCGTCCACGTCCCAAATGCGCGCGCCATTGGCCTTGTGAACGAAAAACGGCGTGCCGCCGACGGCGCGAAACGCGCGCACGGGCGAATTCACGCCGCCAGGAATGAATTTCAACGCCTTGGCAAAAAGTTTTTTAGATTTGGCGCACAATTTCATTGCTGGTTCTGCAAAAATGTTCCCGCCAGCGAACCTTTTTCCGTGCGGATGACCGTTCCGACGCCAATGTTATGCCGCGCGAACCAGCCGTCCGCCGTTTCCAAAACAAATTGAATGTTGCCATTCGTGGCCACGACAGGAACGCTGTCGTTTTTTTCGAGGTGATGAATTTCTTCAATCGTGCCGTCCGGGCCGATGTAGGCGGCGGAAAGCGATACGGGGCAATTCGTCATCCAAAACGACGCGTATTGCGGATAAGGCAGGACAAAAAGCATCGAATCCGATTCGGGGATGTTCGTGCGAAACATCATGCCGGTTTCCTCCTCTTTGGGCGTCAACGCAAGCTCAGTGTCGAGCACTTCCGGGCCGAGATAAATTTTCATCGTCGGCAACGTGGGCTGCGCCTGTGTGGGCAGCGAATTTTCCGGCGGCGGCGGCGGCGCGGCGGCGGTTTCGGTTTTATTGCAGCCGGCCAACAACGCTGCGACCGACGCCAATGTGAGAAATTTCATCAGGTTCACGCAGTCAAGCTGCCTGAAACCGCCGGCATTTTCAACCAAACTGAATCGCGCAATTGCGCGTTTGCGTCCGCGTTCCGATTTTTAAATCATGCTCGTGTCCGGCCTTGCCAAACTTGAAACTTGCAACCTTCAGCTTGAAACTTTTTAATTCGGCATGGATTCCCGCGAAGCCCTAATCGCGCTGAACCTGATTGAGCACGTCGGCCCGGTGCGCGCACGGTTGCTGCTCGAACATTTCGGCGACGCGCCCAAAATTCTCGCCGCCTCCAAATCCGCCCTGCTCCGCGTCCGCAACATCGGCGAGGAAACCGCCGAGGCGATTGCCAATTGGGAAAAATCCGTTGACCTCGCGGGCGAATTGAAGCGTATTTCCGATTTCGGCTGCCACGTTTTGATTTCGTCGGATGAAAATTACCCCGCGCTGCTCCGCGAAATTTACGATCCGCCGCTCGTTCTTTACGTCAAAGGTGAATTGACCGCGAAGGACAAAAACGCCGTGGCCATGGTCGGCTCGCGGCAGACGACGCATTACGGCATCGAAACAGCGCGCAAGCTGGCGTATCAACTTGCCTACGTCGGCGTCACGGTTGTGAGCGGCGGCGCGCGCGGCATTGACACGGCGGCGCATCAGGGCGCGCTGGCGGCGAAAGGCCGGACGATTTGCGTTTTGGGAACGGGAATAAATTTAATCACACCGCCGGAAAACGCGGAATTGTTCGAACGCATTTCCGAAAACGGCGCGGTCACCACACAGTTTCCATTCAACCGCCCGGCGGACAAGCAAAGTTTTCCGATTCGCAACCGCATCGTTGCCGGCATGACCTTGGGCACGGTCGTCGTGGAGGCGGATTTGCACAGCGGCGCGCTCATCACGTCGAATTTCGCGACGGAATATGGCCGGCAGGTTTTCGCCGTGCCGGGACGGATTGATTCGCCGCGCAGCAAGGGCTGCCACGATTTGATCAAGAAGGGCGCGAAGCTGTGCGAGGGCGTGGAGGACATTTTGAGCGAGTTCGAGTATTTGTTTCCGTCGTCGAACAGGCCGCCATCGCCGGGCGAGACCGGCGTTTTGCCGGCGATTGAATTGTCGGCGAACGAGCAAAAAGTTTTCGACGCGCTCGACGGCGAGGAACGGAGCATTGACGAAGTGATTCGCAAAAGCGGCTTGCCGAGTTCGGCGGTGAGCGTGGCGCTGTTGAGCCTGGAAATGAAACGCGTCGTGAAACAATTGCCGGGAAAATTATTCGTGCGAAATTTGTGAGCGAAACGGCTTGCACCGGCGCGCGCGATAAACTAGAAGTCCACAAACGCGGAGAAAATTATGGCTGATTACGTTATCATCGGCGGCGACGGCAAGGAATACGGTCCGGTTTCAGGCGGGGATTTGCGCAAATGGATTTCCGAAGGGCGTCTGAGCGCGCAATCGCTGGCCAAGGCGGAGAGCGACGCGGAATTTCGTCCGCTCGCGACATTTCCCGAATTTGCCGACGCGTTTGCGACTCCGACGGCGCCCGGCATGCCGCCGACATTGACCGTTGCGGAAGATGGCGGGCGCGAAGCGGCATTGCGACAAGTAAAAGCTCCTGCCGTGGCTTTGATAATCACGGCAATCCTCTATATTCTGCTAGTGGTGGCAAGCTGGGTGGTTCTGGCAGCTTTTGGTGCAAAATTGCAGCAGTTTTATTCGGAGATGCCCAACGGGGTCCAGATGCAGAAATTACTACAATCGGCCAACAGCCCGTTCGCCGTAGTGGGCGATGTGCTTGGGCTGGTGTTGTCGGTGTTGATTTTGATCGGAGCTACCAAAATGAAGTCGTTGCGGAGCTATGAATTTTCCATGACTGCGGCCATTGTAGCCATGTTGCCGTGTGTGACGCCCTGTTGTTTTATTGGATTGCCTTTTGGCATCTGGGCGCTGGCGGTGCTGGCCAAACCGGGAGTCAAATCACATTTTAGTTGATCGCCGATGCCTGTTCCGTCTGAACGTCCGCTGACCCGCGACCGCGCGTGGGCGTGCATCACGCTGAATTTTTCGCTCTCGGGCTGGGGCTCGTTGAAGGCGGGACGGACTTTTGCCGGTGTTTGTCAATTGGTGTCCGCGTTCGGCGGGTTTTTTTCGCTTGGCGCCTGGATGCTCGAATGGGTTTACCGGATTTTTCAAGCCGAGCTGGGCGGAACGGTTTTACCTGCACCCGCCGGCTGGCTGTGGAAATGCGGCATTGCGGGCTTTGTTGTCAGTTACTCCTGGATGCTGATCACATGTGTGAGTTTAATGCGGCAGGCGAAGGCGGAAGAAAACAAAAAAGGCCAAAACATTCCGCCGCGGCTGGCGGATTTGCCAAAGAAAAATTCGGAAAAGCAATAACCCAAGACCCGTTATGTATAAAATCATCGGAGCGGACGGCAAGGAATACGGCCTGGTTTCGGACGGAGATTTGCGCAAGTGGATTGCCGAAGGGCGGCTGAACGCGCAGTCGCTGGCAAAAGCGGAGAGCGACGCGGAATTCCGTCCGCTCGCGACGTTTCCTGAATTTGCCGACGCGTTCCCGCCGCCGGCCGCAGCGTCCGATGCACTGCCGGTGTTTTCAACGTCCGCAGATTTTCAGGAGCGCGATTACGATTTGGACATTGGCGGCTGTGCCAGTTGCGGATGGAATTTGTTCAAAAACAATTTTGGATTATTATTTGCCGCCTTTTTGATTTATGCGGCGATTGAGGGTGTCATCAGCGGCTTTGCGCGAATTCCGTTTGTCGGTCCGCTGTTTTCAATTGGAAATCTTTTTGTTAGCGGCCCGTTGATTAGCGGCGTTTTTTACGTTTTCATCCAAAGGATTCGAAATCAATCCGCCGAGGTCGGCGACGTGTTTGCCGGATTCCGCAAATCGTATTGGCAACTCTTTTTGGGCTATTTAATTCCCGCGCTGATTGTCGGTGTTTGCATGATTCCATTTGTGGTTGTTTTTATGTTGAAAATCCTGCCGGTCATCGCCCATCTTCAACATGAGACGCCGGACAGTTTCGAAATTTCCGCGGCAATCAAGTCGGCCGTATGGACAAGCCTGCCGGTTTTTTTTATTTGCCTGATTCCGGTGGCGTATTTGTCCATCAACTGGCAATTTGTTTTGCCGCTGATCGTTGACAAGAGAATGAATTTCTGGGCGGCGATGCAGGCAAGTTGGAAAATGGTTCACAAACATTGGTGGCATGTATTGGGATTAACTGTCGTTGTCGGCTTGATCAACATTGCCGGTTTGTGCGCGTGTTGCATTGGCGCATTATTCACCGCGCCCATTGGCATTGGCGCGATGATGTGTGCGTATGAAACTATTTTCGGCAAATCACGAACCCGTTAGCCGCGCGCGGGCCAGAAATGCCGCGCTGCTCAACCAGCTGGTCACGCCCGGCTTCGGCTCGCTTATGTGTCGGCGCTGGGTCGAGGGTGCCGGGCAATTAGGTCTGGCGTTCGTCAGTTGCGGAATGATACTCGTCTGGTTTTACAGGGAGATGTCCGTCTATTACGGCCTCATGTTTAGCGAGGAGAAGCCGATTCCGGGCAACATGAAAATATTCGAGTGGGGCGTGATTGTGTTCGCCGCCTCGTGGCTGTGGTCGGCGGTGACGAGTGTCAGCTTGCTCCGCGAAGCGTCGAAAAGTAAGTTGACGGCGCTGAAAAATTTTGTCGCACCGCCCATGCCCAAGCTCGACACCGGTCAAATTGCAACCGCCCTCGCCACTGTGCCGCAGTGGATTCGGCAGGGCGATGCGATTGCGCGCGTGTTTCAATTCAAGGATTTTCCCGCCGCGATGAAATTTGTCAACGCCGTCGCCCTCGCCGCCGAGGACGCGTGGCATCATCCCGACATTGACATCCGCTGGAACAAGGTGACGCTCGTGCTCACGACACATGACGCCGGCGGGCTGACGAGCAAGGATTTTGCGCTGGCCAAAAAGTTCGACGAACTGTCACTTCGCTGAACCGCCCGTGACCGGAACTGAATTCGTTGAATTTTGCGCCGCCGTCGCGGGGATGGTCGGCGGCGCGGTTCCCGGCAGCACCGGGCGCGGCAGCCGGCCGATCCAGATGCCGCTGACACCGTAGTTCCATTCCAGTTGCGGAATGTTTGGGGGCGAACCTCTGTCGCCGCGAATGGCGAGGCGGTCGGCGGGTTTCATTTGTTTCACCCACGGTTCGTAGGCTTTTGCGTCGCCGAAATTCCAGAGAATTTTCTGATATATTTCAAAATCCTCCTTCGGCATCCACGTTGGCTCGAAGCCGAGCATATAGCGCCAATCGCCGTGCGGATTTTTGAAAAAAGTCTGGTAAAAAAGCGTCATGTCCGCCGTGTAAAAAATTCCGCCTTTGCCCGGCATCCAGCCTGCGAGGTCGGCGGGATGTTCGGCGACTGAGAGATATTGCTCCGTCAAGTTGGCAGTCCAGCGGCTGCCGGTGTCGGCGGTCACGCAAAGATACGTCGCGGCGGCCAGAAAACATGTAAGACCAAATCTTTTGAATGAATCCGTAGCGAAATGAAGTCGCAGGAACGATTGCAAATCCACGGCCATCAAAACCAAAAGCGCCGGCCATCCCCAATCGTCCCAAAAGCGTCCGACTTTGAAAGCGAGCATCCAGCAAATACAACCCAGCCAAAACGCGGGATTTTTTGTGAGCGGGATGGAATTCAATTTTGCGAGTTGCCGCAAGATTAGCAGGCCGCCCAGCGTGACCAGCGCCATGAAATCGCCGCCGAACGGCTGCAACTCCGTGGCCATGGTGCGTTCCGTCGCGTGCAATCCGGTGGCGAGCAGGGCGAGTTTCACCGCTTGCAACGGATACGCAATCGGATGTCCTGTGAACGTTGCGCCGATTAAAACTCCTCCTGCCCAGCACGCGGCGAAAGCCAAACCCCAGCGAAACTGGCCGGCAAAAAGAAACGCTGCGGCCAGCAGCACCCACAAATACCAGGCGCCATGAAAAAATGTGGAAACCGCCACGACGCCAGCCATAAAAAAAATCATCCACCGCTTCGGCGGCGACAAGCCATGCCGCTGCCACAGCAGAAGAATCGTCATCAGTCCGGCGATTGTGACGATGTAAGGCCGCCCCAGCATGAACCGTTGCGGAATTTCGGAAAAGATCATCGCCCCTAAAAGCGTGATCAGCCACGCTTCAGGCCATCCCAACCATGGGAGCACAGCGGCATTGACGAGAACGAACAAAGCTACGACGGAAAAAATAACCAGCGCTTCGGCGTTCCAATCTGACCAGTCGTGAATTTTTCCAAGCAGCCAGTTCCATCCAAACTCGTGGTCAATTTTGTAAGTGGGATTGAGCACGAGGATTTCCGACCACGGCTTGCCACTGACAGCCCTGGCCGCGTGTCGTAACGCATCGTCTCCGGGTAAAAAACCATAGCCGATGATTTTCAGCGGAATGGCAATGAGAACCAGAATGGCAACTGTCCAGACGGCGAGCGGAACGTAACGCTTGAGCACATCAAGCGGCGATGAATTGGAGTGGTCGTCGGACATTTTTCCTGGCGCAATGGGGAATCAAAACACCGTTGGCACCCCTTCGTCGAGAATTTTTATCTGCCGTGTCAAATTTTCCCGCGCCGCGATTTCCAAAAGCCAGCGCGGCGGCTCGTCCATTTCCTCAAATGACAGTTTGAAACTGCCGTAGTGCATCGGCACAAAAAATTTCGCGCGCAAATCCTTGAATGCCCTCACCGCCTCGTCCGGCCCCATGTGGACGTGTCGGAAACTTTCCGGGTGATACGCGCCGATTGGCAGCAGCGCGAGCGTCGGTGAGAATTTTCTCCCGATTTCTGCGAAACCGTCGAAATACGCGCTGTCGCCCGCGTGATAAATTTTCCGCCCTTGATGCTCCAGCACAAACCCGCCGTAGCCACGGTGCTGGTCGTGCAGCGTCCGCGCACCCCAATGTTTGCTTGGCACAAACGTCACCTTCCAGTCGCGCTGCGAAAAACTTTCCCACCATTCCAACTCGATGACGCGCTCGAAACCGAGATCAAACGCCAGATCGCCGACGCCCCACGGCATCACAGCGACTTTTGGATGCGGTAGTTTCCGCAACGATGGCTTGTGGAAATGATCGAAATGCGCGTGTGTCAGTAACACCAAATCTATCGGCGGCAAATCTTTTATTTTCAAGCCGGAACGCTTGATGCGTTTCAGCAAAAACAGCCAGTTGGCGAAATTCGGGTCAATCAGGACGTTCAAATCCGTGAACTGGATCAAAAACGATGCGTGGCCGATCCAGGTGATGGCCACCTCGCCGGCTTTCAATTTGGGGAAAACCGGGTGGTGATGTTCGCCGCGGCGCGGCGTGAACCAGCCCTTCAAAACGAGTTCCTGAAAAAACGTGCGCGGATTGAAATGCCGCGACGGCGTCAAATCCTTGAACGACCGCGGAAATCTCCGGCGTGGCGAAGCTGGTTTGGACATACGACGGGTGCATTTTAATCCTTGCGCGCAGTGAATGAAATGGAAAATGCCGCATCGCTTTTTTGATTGTCCGGCCAATTATTTTCAATTCATGTGCGGAACACGTTGGCTGTTATCGTGTCCGCATGAATTCGAATCCGGCACGATTTTGCAGCTTGCCAGTCGGCGGCGGCAAGTCGCACACTTCAACGAATCCGAATCGTGCCGCCGATTGAAAGGCAAAACCTATGGGACCCACAATTGCTCTCATTATTCTGATGGTTTTTGGAGTTCCGCTTGCTGTGGTCATTTGGCTGATTGCACGCGCCGTCAGCACCGGAAATCGCATCGAAGAACTTTCCCGGCGGTTGGACTCGCTGGAATCGGAAATGTTCCGGCTGCGCCAGGAACACGAACGACAATCCGCAAAACCGCCCGAACCAACGCCTGCTGCGCAGCCGGCCCGGCGCGTTGTTGAAGCCATTTCCGCGTCGCAGCCGGAAATTGCCCAACCAACTTCCGTTCCCGTTCCGCCACCGAAGCCGGTCGTTCCCGAATCAGTCATTCCTCCACTGCCGCCGCGTGAAATCGTGCCACCGGTTAAAAATGAGGAAGCTTTTGCAAACCCACTGCCGCCGCCGCGGATTGAAACGGCCCGTCCATCCGCACCAAAAATCAATTGGGAACAATTCATGGGCGTCAAAGGTTTCGCCTGGCTCGGTGGATTCGCGTTGTTCCTCGGCATTGCGTTCTTCATCAAATACTCGTTCGACAACAATCTCATCTCGCCCGCAATGCGCGTCGCCATCGGCTTCATCACCGGACTCGGCCTGCTTGGCGGCGGCGTGCTGATGTCGCGGAAAAATTTCCCCGCCCTCTCGCAAACGCTCTGCGCCACCGGTGTCGTGATTCTCTATGCCGTCACGTTCGCGTGCCGCTCCATCTATCACTTTGAATTTTTCGGGCAGATTCCGACGTTCCTACTGATGGCGCTCATCACGGCGGCGGCATTCGTGCTTGCCGTCCGGCTGGACGCGCTGGTCGTGGCGATTCTGGGGATGCTTGGAGGCTTTCTCACGCCGATTCTTCTTTCCACCGGCGAGGACAACCCGCTCGCCTTGTTCGGTTACATCGCCATCCTCGACGCCGGGCTGATTCTCGTCGCGCTGAACAAACGCTGGCATTTTCTCACCGCGCTCGCCGCGCTGGGAACGATCATTTTGCAAATCGGCTGGCTGGGAAACTTTTTCGTCAGCGGAAAATATTTTGAAGGCGATAAAATTTTTACCCCGCTCGCCGTGCTGCTTGGCTTCACCGCGCTCTGGCTCGCGGCGAACTGGCTGGCGAAACAACGCAGGCAAATCAATCGATGGCTTTCCGGCTCGGCGCTTGGTTTGGCCGCCACGGCGTTTGCCTTCACCGCGTGGTTTCTGGATTTTGCGCCGCTCGCGCAACGTCCACGGTTGATGTTCGGTTTCGTTTTCTTGATTGATCTCGCCGTCATCGCGGTCACGCTGGCCGATGAAAATGTTTCCTTCGCCCAGGCGATTTCCGGTCTCGCGGTTTTCGGATTGCTCGCGTTTTGGACGGCGCAATCCCTTTCCAACGAACTGCTCAACGCCGCGCTCGCGTTCTATTTCATTTTCGCCGTGCTGCACTCGGCGCTGCCCGCGTGGCTGCAACGCCGGCGCGGCGTCAAGTCCGGCGCGGCAACTCAACCAAACCATTTCTTTCCGCCGCTCGCGCTGCTGCTCGTGCTCGTTCCCATTTTCAAACTGGAGGAGCTTTCGTTTCTCGTCTGGCCGTTCGTGCTGATCGTGGATTTGCTCGCCATCGCGCTCGCGGTGATGACGGCGACCCTGCTGCCGGTGCTCATCGTGCTGGCGCTCACGCTGGCCGCCATCGGCGCGCTCATTTTCAAAATTCCCGACGACCTCGCCGGGTTGCCGACTTCGTTTTATCTGCTCGGCGCGTTCTCGGTCATCTTCGTCGCCGCCAGCATCCGGCTCGTAAAAAAATTCAAACCCGATGCGCTCAAATCCGGAGTCCAATCCATCAACGACTTCTCCGAGCCGGGAGATTTTGCCGCGCTGTTGCCCGCGTGTTCCGTCGTTCTGCCATTTATGCTGCTCATCATGGCAACGCTGCGGCTGCCGTTGGCGGATCCGTCGCCGGTGTTTGGCCTCGCGTTGCTGCTGGTTGTCCTTTTGCTCGGCGTGACGAAATTGTTTTCGCTCGACTGGATGCCCGCCATCGGCCTCGCGTGCGTGACCGCGGTCGAATGCGCATGGCATTTCAGCCGCTTCAACCCGGCGAATCCCAGTCAGCCGCTGAATCTGGTGCTGATATGGTATCTCATTTTCTTCGCCGTGTTCGCGCTGTTCCCATTTTTATTTCTCCGGCAATTTTCCGGAAAAGTCGTCCCGTGGGCCGCCGCCGCGATGGCCGGGCCGCTGCAATTTTTCCTGATTTACCGGCTGGTCAAAATCGCGTGGCCAAATCAATTCATGGGCCTGCTGCCCGCCGCGTTTGCCGTTCCGGCGCTGGCAGGCCTCGGCGTCGTCCTGAAAAAAATTTCCGCCGAAAACAAATTGCGAATGACCCAACTCGCATGGTTTGGCGGCGTGGCGCTGTTTTTCATCACGTTGATTTTCCCGATCCAATTCGAGCGCCAATGGATCACCATCGGCTGGGCACTCGAAGGCGCGGCGCTGCTCTGGCTTTTTCATCGTGTGCCGCATCCGGGCTTGCGGCTGGTTGGCATCGGCCTGCTCACCGCCGCGTTTGTCCGGCTCGCGCTCAATCCCGCCTTGCTCGCATACCATCCGCGCGCCGACATGCCGATCTTCAACTGGTATCTTTACGCCTACGGCATCGTGACGGTTTGCCTGTTTGCCGGCGCAAAGCTACTCGCACCGCCGCGCAACCTGGTTTTGCAATCAAATGTCCCGCCCATTCTGGCCGGTCTCGGCACCGTGCTGGCGTTTCTGCTGTTGAACATCGAAATCGCCGATTACTTCAGCGCACCCGGCGAGACGCTCACGTTCCAATTCAGCGGCAATTTCGCGCGCGACATGACCTATTCCATCGCGTGGGCGTTGTTCGCGCTCGCGCTGCTCATTTGGGGAATTGTCAAAAACCTTCGCGCCGCGCGCTACGCGGCGATGGGTTTGCTGTGTGCGACGCTGGTGAAACTTTTCTTCCACGACCTTGCGCAAATCGGTCAGCTTTACCGCATCGGCGCTTTCGTGGGCGTGGCGGTCATCGCGATGTTGGCGTCGTTCGCGTATCAAAATTTTTTTGCCGCCGGCAACAAACCACCGCAATCTTGAATCCGCCAAAAATCCGCGACATTCCCGCCTCGCGGCATTAAATTCTCCGCATGAAAAATACGATGAAACAGCTCGATACTTTTCTGCGCAAAACGCCGAAACCCGGCAAAGGCGTTTATCTCGCCAAGACCGCGGTCGTCATCGGCGACGTGACGCTCGGCGCGCATTCGAGCGTGTGGTATGGCGCGGTGCTGCGCGGCGACATCAACCGCATCGTCGTCGGCCACCACTCGAACATCCAGGACAACGCCGTGCTGCATCTCGCAGACGATTTTCCGTGCCTCGTCGGCAACTGGGTCACCGTCGGCCACGGCGCGATTGTCCACGCCTGCACCGTCGGCGACGAAGTGCTCGTCGGCATGGGCGCAGTGATTTTAGACGGCGCGGTCATCGGCAGACAATCGCTCATAGGCGCGAAGGCACTTGTGACGCAGGGAACGAAAATCCCGCCCGGCTCGCTCATCCTCGGCGCGCCCGCGAAAGTCGTCCGCAAATTGTCCAGGGAAGAACGCGCCGGATTGAAATGGTGGGCGCAAAAATACGTGGACAACGGCGCGTATTGCCTGAAGCACAAAATCGCTGTTGGCGCCCCAATGTTTTAATCGGCGAGCCAATTGCTGCAATCCCAATTCAAAGTTTGTTTCAGTTTCTTGATTTCAGGACGAAAAACTTCCTTCAACAGCTCCCTATCCTTCACATCAATCGGTTTTTCATAAGACCGAACATGCCATTCTTTTAAGGGAATATATTTTTGCTGACCAACACCCAGAAAGCGATAAACGTTGTTCAAAGTATCAAAATGATTTTTCCGTAAGTCCTCATTTTTAAGGATCATGGTGCGTTCCCTTTGAAAAAACTTCCAGATGCGCTCAAGTTGTTCTGTGTAAAGACCACGCCGGATGTAGTTGGATCCGCCGGAACCGGAAGGTGTTTGGATACCTTGCGCCAATTCGTGCCGGATGGCTTCTGAAAACCCCCGTGTCTCCTTGTCTAATTGTCGCTGCATGTTCCAGTGGGAATAAGCGCGGTCAACCGGATTTCTCAAAATGACAATGATTTTTATCGCGGGGTTATATGCCTGGATGCGTTGCAACGCAGCGGGAACATACATGTAATTCGGCGTGGTTTCACCCAATAGTTTGCGCAACCAGACATCGGCAAACATTTGATGATACTGCTGGTAAGACGGCTCGCCGTTTTTGAAATGATCGTCGTTGTCAAAAAAACGGGCTTCTTTGATTTTACTCATACCAATTTGGGGATGCGACCGAAGGTAAGCATCCAACGACGTTGTGCCACCCTTGACCGTGCCGGCAATGATTAATTCCACCCTCCGGTTCACAAACTTCGTCGCAAAACGGTTTATACCGTGCCAAATGATACGGTGCGGCCTCACATCCAAAAAAATTATCGCCTTAACATTCCCGGCAAACCGCCGCCCATTTTGGCCATCATTTTCTGCAGCTTGCCCATTTTCTTCATCATCGTCTGCATCTGGAAAAATTTGTTCAGCATCGTGTTCAGTTCCGTGACGCTCACACCGCTGCCGGCGGCGATGCGGCGGCGGCGGCTGGCATTCAGGATTTGCGGGGTTTTGCGCTCCTTCAACGTCATCGCGCAGACCATGCCTTCCATGCGCTTGAATTCCTTTTCCTGCTTGCCGATGTCCACCTGCTTCAACGCCTCGGAACCGCCGGGCAGCATTTTCATCACGCTCTCCAGCGAGCCGAGTTTCTTCATCGCACGCAATTGCTCCAGGAAATCGTCGAGCGTGAACTCGCCCTTGCGCATCTTTTCTTCGAGCTTTTTCGCGTCGGCTTCGCTCACAGCTTCGGCGGCTTTTTCGACGAGGCTGACAACGTCGCCCATTCCCAAAATCCGCGACGCCATGCGTTCGGGATGAAACGGCTCGAACTCGTCCAGCTTTTCGCCGGTGCCAACGAACTTGATAGGTTTGCCGGTGACGGCCTTCAGGCTCAACGCCGCGCCGCCGCGCGCGTCGCCGTCGAGCTTGGTGAGAATTGAACCGGTGATTTGCAGCGCCTGATCGAAATGCGTGGCGACGTTGACGGCTTCCTGACCGGTGGCGGCGTCGAGCACGAGCAGAATTTCCTGCGGCTTCACCAGGTCGCGCAGGCGGACAAGTTCCTGCACGAGTGGTTCGTCAATTTGCAACCGGCCGGCGGTGTCGAAAATCAAAATGTTGCGGCTGTTGGCGCGGGCGAAGCCGAGCGCTTCACGGGCGATTTTCAAAACGTCCGTCTCGCCGTGCTTCACAAAGACAGGAATTTCAATTTGTTTGCCGAGCGTTTCCAATTGGTCCATCGCCGCCGGACGATAAACGTCCGCCGCGACGAGCAATGGTTGGCGTCCTTGCTTCTGGAGTAGCCGCGCCAGCTTGCCGCTGGAAGTGGTTTTGCCGGAACCATGCAAACCGACCATCAGAATGGAACTCGGATTTCCGTCGAGCTTGAGCGCGGCATTTTGCGAACCGAGTAAGTCCACGAGTTCGTCATGGATGATTTTGACGATTTGCTGGCCGGGTTGAACGCTCTGGACAACTTCCGCGCCAATCGCCTTGGTTTTGACGCGCTCGATGAAGTCACGGGCGACCTTGAAATTGACGTCGGCCTCCAGCAGCGCCATGCGGACTTCACGCAGGGAATCGCCGACGTTGGCCTCGGAAATCTTGCCGAGGCCGCGCAAATTGCGGAAGGCGTTCTGGAGCTTGCTGCTTAACGAATCGAACATCGCATCAAACTAGCAAGCGCAGACGGATTGACAAGCACGCGGCGAGATGGCTTACTA
Organism: Candidatus Aquilonibacter sp.; assembly: GCA_035504945.1. Classification (GTDB taxonomy): domain Bacteria; phylum Verrucomicrobiota; class Verrucomicrobiia; order Limisphaerales; family UBA11358; genus UBA11358. Next base: position 50,366 of record DATJRH010000036.1, read on the forward strand.
TGTGACCTCGCAGTGGTAGGTTACCCAAGTGGCCAACGGGGGTAGACTGTAAATCTGCTGGCTTACGCCTTCGATGGTTCGAATCCATCACCTACCACCACCTTTTTCCGCAAGGGGAAAAGTGATTTAAAACCAGTGTTTTCAATGGTTTAACGAGATCATTGATTTTTGGCTCTGTGCGTTTTCTCGCCTTTGCCGTCTTTTGCGTTCCTGTCCATTAAACCCCAAAAAGTCATACAAAAGTCATACAAGACTTTGAAACGATTTTTCAAACGATTTCAAAACTTGGAAGCAGACTTTCAATCTGCCCACAAAAGGTCATGCAGAAGTCATACAAGCTTTCATATCGTTTGGGTGGTTAATGTTTATGGCTTTGCCTTGATTCCAAAAACGGGCGCGGCACAATTAATTGGAAAAATATGGTTGCTTGTGATAGCTTTGCCTTGATTCCAAAAACGGGCGCGGCACAATAAAGCTTATTCGGACGAAAAGGATGGATTTGCTTTGCCTTGATTCCAAAAACGGGCGCGGCACAATTTTCCGTTTGTCTTCAGGCAGCCGGTTGCAGCTTTGCCTTGATTCCAAAAACGGGCGCGGCACAATGATTTGGAACATTCCCTGTCCCCACAAATCGCTTTGCCTTGATTCCAAAAACGGGCGCGGCACAATCCGAACGACAAGCTCACTGACCGGCGCGAAGCTTTGCCTTGATTCCAAAAACGGGCGCGGCACAATAAAAGCAGCCGTTGCTGAATCAGATCAAAGCTTTGCCTTGATTCCAAAAACGGGCGCGGCACAATCAGTCACACAAAACTACACCACATATGCAAGCTTTGCCTTGATTCCAAAAACGGGCGCGGCACAATCAACTTGATTTCTTCCAATTGTGTGGCCATGCTTTGCCTTGATTCCAAAAACGGGCGCGGCACAATCACGCAAATTGCTGACTTAAACTGGCACATGCTTTGCCTTGATTCCAAAAACGGGCGCGGCACAATGGGAAAATCGAATGCTCGAACTGCGGCCAGCTTTGCCTTGATTCCAAAAACGGGCGCGGCACAATACGGAATATCGGGAGGCAACATAGTGACCAGCTTTGCCTTGATTCCAAAAACGGGCGCGGCACAATAATTTGCAGGATAGGGTTAAAGGGCTTCGCGCTTTGCCTTGATTCCAAAAACGGGCGCGGCACAATGCTGCGCAAAGTCGTTCGCAAAGGGTGAGTGCTTTGCCTTGATTCCAAAAACGGGCGCGGCACAATTACAAACTTTTAACCATTATGCCAGCTCAAGCTTTGCCTTGATTCCAAAAACGGGCGCGGCACAATGAAATGGTGTAGGCACATTAACTCGTGCCAGCTTTGCCTTGATTCCAAAAACGGGCGCGGCACAATCACGCTTAATCGCTTCATTGCCCTGACAATGCTTTGCCTTGATTCCAAAAACGGGCGCGGCACAATATCGCCCTTCGTCTCTCGTCTCTCGTCTCTGCTTTGCCTTGATTCCAAAAACGGGCGCGGCACAATCGACGAGCCGAAGCTGCGCCGCCTTGGAAAGCTTTGCCTTGATTCCAAAAACGGGCGCGGCACAATTTCAAGGCGAGGTTGGCGAAGTTTGCCATCGCTTTGCCTTGATTCCAAAAACGGGCGCGGCACAATTCCATGTCGCAGCACATTGAGTTCATCGAGCTTTGCCTTGATTCCAAAAACGGGCGCGGCACAATGCAGCGTCCAAGTTTATAGAGTGCGGGACGGCTTTGCCTTGATTCCAAAAACGGGCGCGGCACAATGGATGTCCCCACCCTTCCATAGCTTCTGCTGCTTTGCCTTGATTCCAAAAACGGGCGCGGCACAATACCATGACATCCACGTCGCCATTGGCGATCGCTTTGCCTTGATTCCAAAAACGGGC
>DATJRH010000037.1:0-39790 GCA_035504945.1 Candidatus Aquilonibacter sp.
TCGACCTTCACCGACTTCTTGTAACCAAAAAGTTTCGTGGCTACCTCGCTCTGCCGAGAAACGCAGCCTGTCAAGAGGAATGACGATGCCAGCAATGTCAGAAAAACTCTCGGATTCATAAATACGTCAGAGCGCCTAACGAAAAAGCTGAAGCACGCCGAACCTGTGACTCACAACAACCAAAATCTTCTCGAATAAACTGAACCGTCCAATCGGCGTTGCTTCCAGCGCCTTGTTAGACGGCTCGCAACCAACAAACAAAATGAGCCTGCTGCCAATCGAACGACAAATACTCAACGCCGCAAAATTCCTGCTGCACAACTCCAAGCTCAAGGAGGCAGACCTCTTGGAGTGGTCAAACTCCAAAGAGCGCGTCCAAAAAAATCTGCGCGAAAATGAAATCATGCTCGAATTTCCGGCTGATGGCCTCTACGCCGCGTTCCCAAAAGCTGCCGACAAACGGCAGCCGTCTAACGGTCAGAGCTAAGCAGCCCACGAAAGAGGCAAGCATGAAAGCAAAACGTGATACGAAAGACATATTCGAGCGAATTTTTAAGGCCGCATGTTCGCCGATAATCCGCTTGCCTCTTGAAGTGGCAAGCGAAGCGCAGCCGCCGAAGGCGGGTCTGCCTTCAGCGAATGGTTGCGCCGACGCGCGAGCGTCAAGCAACCATGAAGCTGATAGCTCTGACCGTTGCGCCGACGAAAAGCGGTGTCTGCGGCGTCGTGAAATAATTGAGGACATCATCAAGCGAGATGATGACCCGCCGCTCTACAAGCGTGCTTATCCCAAATGGCTCAAATCGCTGACGGATCCTGAATTGGAAGAATACTACGAACTGGTGAAGCTCGAACACCCCAACAAGCCGCAGACCGCTGCCCCCTGTGGGCAGCGAGCGAGTCGGCGCAACATAGTGTTATACGGCGCTGCGTGCACGATGCCGTGCACGCTTGGTTTTCATAAACCTGCCTGCTACCATGTCCTTATGAAACCAGATTTGCGAATTTCTGTCAAAGATTATCGCCGAGACAAAAACCTCAAAATCCAGCTTGCGCGGGTCTCCTTTTCGAGCAACCGGCACTTTTGGGTCAGGATGAACGGCCAGCCGTGGCCTAAAGACGGCAGGCCGGTTTCCCTTACCCGGTTGCTTACCGCGCTCCGCAAGTCCCTGGTCAAATCGGCAGGTTGATTTCAAAACGGAGCCTCCGGCGACCGGAACAGATCATCATGTAAATCGGTTGCCGTCGCTTCAATTTTTTCCCCGCAGATTTCGGTATTAGATTTTTTGCATGGAAGCGGCAACACAAGTTCAAAAGAATTTGCAGGCGGCGATGCGTGAAGCGTTGCGTATTCAAGACCGCTTTGTGGCCGAGCCGCTGTTTGCCAAGACCGGGCGTGGTTATCTTAAAAGCGAAGGCGTGGGCACATTGCAAAAAATCAAATCAAACTTGCGCCGCCGTCCGGCCAAATCTAAATGAAACGGCAGTGGCTGAAGGATTGGCCGTGGGAAACCGTGGTGACGATTAACGCCGGATTGTGTCAGGAACGGAAATTGAGCGTTTTTTGAAAGAAACCCTATAAAAATTCCGCTCGAAAAAAATCGGAAATTCCGGGTTTTCCGGCGGAATTAAACGGAATACAGTGGTTTCCGCCATTTTCCGGCAATGAGAAAATTATTTTCCCGAATAATTTCCGCCTTACGGAGTCAACAAACCTGCCGAGGGAAAATACTTGGAAATTCGGTCAGAATCCCGCGTGGCCAGTTTCCAGTCCATGATTTCAGCGCGTGCGCCGATAAAAAAGTCCGGTAACGGCATTTTGGGCGCGTCGCCGCCGCCGGAAGTGCGGCGCGCCAAGGCATAACGGCGATACGCCTTGCCGCAAACGACCGCCGCCGCCGCTGGCACGTCCAAAATTTGCACGCCCCAATTTCGCAGATCGGATTCGACGTTTTGCGGATTGCGGTCGCCCGCGCATAATTCCGCCACGGTTATTGGAATCAGCTTTTGCGCGAATCGCGCGGGCGATCAACTTGGCCAGCAGGCGCAACCCATTATCAAAAGCCGCCGCCTCACTGTCTTTAATTCCTGAAGACTGTCGCAATTTGGCAGCGGATGATTTCTTGCGCTTGGGCATGACGCAACGTTATCAGCAAGCCTACATTGACGACAAGCACGAGGATTTTCTGCGGGACAGCCCAGCGAATTTTCCACTTGACAAATAAGCTAAAGCTGTTATTACAGTGCAAGTCGCAACTAAACTGTGAAACCGTCAGAAATAACATCAATTCGTGAAGCGATGGGGCTTAGCCAACTCCAGTTCGCCCAGCTTTTGGGCGTGCATCCCGTCACAGTCAGCAAGTGGGAAAGAGACATTGCTGCGCCCACGGACTATCAGGCAGCTTTTTTAAGTCAATTCCAGCTTGCCGCTAAAAATAAAATTGCCAGTGACGAATTAAAAAATGTGCTCATCGTCGCGGGCGTCATTGCGGCTTTGGTTTTAATTTTTCAAACCGCTTCAAAGAAATGAATCCATTAACTCCCATGCCAGACGGCGAGTGCTTGCTGCGAATTAAAGAAGCGGCTGCGTTTTTACGCATGTCTGACAAAACTGTGCGCCGCATGATTGACGCTGGCCAATTGGCGTCCGTGAAAATTCGCGGATTGCGGCTGGTTCGCTGGAGCGATATTCAAAAAATTCTGCAACCTTCAATTTAATATATGCTGCAATTCGTTTTCAAACCCAAAGGCAGCCGCGTATTTCGCGGGCGTTATCGGATTGGCAGCAATCCCCGGATTTTTGACGTGCCGTTGAACACGGACAAACGGCACGTTGCGGAAGCTGAATTGCGCCAGTTGGTGAAGGAATTGGAAGAGGAAAAGCTTGGCTTGATCAAACCGAGAGGATTGCGTGACGCCACAAAAATTCCGCTGTTGGAACATCTGACGGATTTCATTGCGGACATCACCGCACGCGGACGTTGCAAAAACCACCTCTCGCACACGAAAAGCCGGTTGAAACGATTATTTGTGGAATGCAATTGGATTTTCCTAAAGGATATTTCACCGGACAGTTTCAACAAATGGCGGGCACGGCAGACATTTTCACCCAAGACGGCCAATGAATATCTTGGCCATGCCAACGCCCTATTTAATTGGATGGAACGGAACGAGCGATTGGAGCGTAACCCGCTCAAGATCGTGGGTAAATCAGAGACGCGGGGCAAAGAGCGTTATGTGCGCCGTGCATTGGCGGATACCGAACTGGCGACACTGATTGAAACCAGCGGGAAACGTGCGTTGCCCTATATGCTGGCGGCTTACACCGGCTTGCGGCGGGGCGAGATTCAAAAGCTGACGTGGGAAGATTTACATTTGGACGAAGCGCGTCCTTACATTTTGGCGCGGGCGTCCACGACGAAGAATAAAAAAACCGCCGTGCTGCCGTTGGTGCTGCCACTGGTCACTGCGCTAAAGGAATTTCGGGCAAAGCAGCAAAACATTTCTGGAAAAGTTTTCCGTTACGGCGTGCCCAAAGCAGTGACACTGCTAAAAGATTTGGCGGCTTGCGGCATCAGAGGCGTGGACGAGCATGGCCGACATTTGGATTTCCATGCGTTACGGCACACGTTCGCAACGATGCTGGCGCGAGCGGGCGTATCGCCGCGAGTGGCGATGGAATTGATGCGGCACAGCGATATGCGGCTCACGGCAAAAACTTACACCGACGCCATGAGCCTGCCGCTGTTTGGCGAACTGGACAAAATAACCCCCTCGCTGCCTTCACTGATAGCTTCACTAAATTGTGAAAAAAAGGGGGTTGAAGGGGGCATTTCTGACCAAAGCGGTTCGCAAAAAAAAATTGCGGATTGTGTCTTAACTGACGATGGGAGAACGGTTTTGACCGAACTTGTCCCAAGCCTCGAAAATTTTGAAATGGCGGAGAGAGGGGGATTCGAACCCCCGATACCTTTTGGGTATTCACGCTTTCCAGGCGTGCGCGTTAAACCACTCTGCCACCTCTCCACCAAAACTTCATTCTCGGCAAAGAGCGCCGGGTTTTCAATTCAAAAACTCCCGTTGGTTATTGGTCCGATCCGGCGTTTTCAGGCGCGGAATTTGTATCGTAATAAATCCCGAACTCGCTGATGGCCGGGTTGTCCAGCGATTTGGAAATCGTCAGACGCACTTTCCAGACGGTTGTTGACGGAAAATGGTCCACTACACGTCCGTCAATCGTCGTGCCTTGAGCAAGCAATTTATATTTGCTGTCCGCGAATCCATCGACCCTGTATGACAGCACGCGGCCCGCCATGCCCGCGGGTTCTTCAAGCGAGAGCGCGTTGATTTCAAGCGGCCCTTCCGTGTCCACTTCCAACGTCGCGCCGGCATTGGCTGCCCAATAAGTGTTCGTGTCCCCGTCCACAGCTTTTTCACCTTCGAACTGGCGTGAAGGATTGCTGACTTTGCTGGTGTTGATTGGCCGGTGCAGCGCCAAATCCGGTCCGAGCACCGGGTCCACCACCACGCTCAACGGCGGCAGCAGCGGCGTGGATTTGCCGGGAAACATATTTTCCGTGTTGGATTCATAACCAATATTTTTGACGGCCTGCGTTCCCTGTCGTTCGCTCAATTGCGCCAGATACAAACTCTGTGGCGCAACCGGTTTGCCGTAGGAATCAAGATATCCCTCCGGCAAAATCGGCGCGGTGTCAAAATACCGCGGCGTTCGCACGCGTTCGCCGATGCAGCCGATAGCCCAGTTCGCCGCGCCGGGCGGTTGCTGGATGACGTAAGTTTTCGCGATGCAATTCCACGCCACCGCCCACGCCATCGTCCAGCCGTGGCCGGAGCCGGCCTCGCCGCGGTTCGCAAAATCAATGCCGCCGTCGGGCACGGTGCAATTATCCACGAGCAATGCGGTGGACCAGCGCATGTGCGGCTGGATGCGGCTGCCGTGGCCGCGGAACACGCTGTTGAGAATCACGTTCGGGCCGGGACAAAGCCCCGCCGTCCAGACAAAATATTCGTTGTCGCCGGTGACTTCGCAGCGGTCAATCAAGTCCTGCGCGCCGGTGCCTTCGATGCTGAAATCCGTCGGCTTGGACGCGCCTAAATTTGGAAACGTGTGCGTAATTCGCACGCCTTCCATCGTGATGCGCCGGCCAAGAAGAGTTGTAGTGTTCATCGTTTCTTGAAAATAAACGTCTCTCACCCAACAATCGTCGCCGTTGATGCGGACGCCCGAATATGGCGCGTTTCCATAGGCGGTTTCCAGCGGCGGGCATTGGATATGCAAATGCTCGACGCCGACTTGCGTGAGCCGTTCCACCGGGCGGATTTTGGTGACGGTGGTTCCCGGCGGATTCAAATACTTTGCGTCGAACGAATCGGTCAAGGGAATGTCCACGGTGATTTTGTTTCCGGAAATGGCCGTGATGGTTCTTTGCTGATATTCGTCGCGCCCGACCCGCAGCCAGGCTTCGCGTCCGCCGCGCGCCAAAGTGTCCATGCCCATGAAATGAATCCAGGCTGACGTGGTTGGCCGGCGGATGGAAATCGTGTCGCCCACGGCAAATCCCGTCGCGTCCGCCACGGTAAACGTCGTCGCGCCTTCCGGCACGTAATCATCGGTGATGCTCGTCTTCGCGTCAGTGGTTTCTGCTGCCGACGGCGCCATGTCAACTCCCACCTCGTCTACATTTGTCATCGCTGCCGCCGCGCGCCCGCCGCCGATGGTGATCGCCTCGTGCTTGCCGCCGGTCATGTGGATGGTTGTTCCGCCGTCACCGCTGCCGCTGCCGCGCAGCACGACGCCGCTCGTCGTGATGCTGATTGTCTTCGAGCAGGAAAAATTTCCCGGCGCCAGCAGCACCGCGCCGCGAAAACCGTTCACAAGCGGCATTTTTGAAACTTCCTCAATCGCCGCCTGGATTGTGGCCGTGTCATCCGCGCCGCCGGAAGGCTTTACTGTCACCTTGACCGGCACATCTGGCAGCGCTACGCCTCCGCCCATGTAACCGGCGTAGGAAAAATCAGTGATGCGGTCGCCGGCCGGCGTCGTTTTGTAAATCAGCTTGCCGTCCGGCCCGGGATAAACCCATGCGCTTGTTGCTGCCGGGCCGGTTTTTGGATTTGTGCTCGTGCAGGCGCCGCAAAATGTGAGCGCAAGCATAAGGATAATTTGTGGTTTCAAAGTCTGGGGCATGAAATTGAGACGGAAATTTTGCGTCCAAGGTTTCAATTTTAAACGGTGATGCGCGCGGGCATCTTGTCGGCGTTCCTTGTTCATTTGTTAATCCACCTTTACATCGTCGTGCTCTTTCGTGATGGCAACTTTGCTGTCAATCACTTCGAGGGTTGTTGATTCATGGGTGACGGATTTTTCCGCGTTCCCGCCGAACGTGAACGTCTCAATAATCGTGGAAGTCGCCTCGGCGGTTTTGCCGCCGAGAGAAATGTTAATCGCCACATTGGTGCGCATGATGGTGTAGTCGCTGAATGCGCCAAAGCTGTCCTTCAGAACGTTCCCGTAATCTTTGCTGTTCTCGTAATGCGTCGTGCTGGGCGTTCCATGATCAACGATGGTGGCGGTGATGAAGGCGTTGCTGGCAAAATTCGCAATGACTGCGGCGGCATCCTTTTCCAGCAATGCCTTGTCCACGGAATCCAGGACGGCCTGAACACTTGCTTTTGAAAGTTTGGAACTTCTCGCCCACAGCAAAACCATCAAGATGGCTGCCGCCACAATGATGATGCAAACGATGGACTTCATCACCGGCTTATATTTGAATCGCCGCATCGCCACAATGAGAAACTTCTTTTTCGGGAAGCCGATTCTTGGCAAATTGCCGCGATGAAAAAGACCAAATCTGCCGATCCGCTCCGTCCACATTCCAGCATTCTGCTCGACGGCCCTGAACGCGCCGCCGCCCGCGCCATGCTTTATCCCGTCGGCTTCAAGCCGGAAGATTTCAAGAAGCCGCTTATCGGCGTCGCCTCCACCTGGGGCAACGTCACGCCCTGTAACATGCACATCGACAAGCTCGCGCTCGAATCCGAACGCGGCGCGAACGAGGCCGGCGGCAAGGCCATCGTTTTCAACACCATCACCGTGTCCGACGGCATCTCGATGGGCAGCGAAGGCATGAAATATTCCCTCGTCTCCCGCGAAGTTATCGCCGACTCCATCGAAACCGTCGTGGGCTGCGCCGGCATGGACGGCTTTGTGGCCATCGGCGGCTGCGACAAAAACATGCCCGGCTCAATCATCGCCATGGCGCGCCTGAACCGCCCCTCCGTCTTCGTCTATGGCGGAACAATTCTCCCCGGTTGCATCACCAGCGATCCGTGGAAAAAACTCGACATCGTGTCCGTGTTCGAAGCCATCGGCGCGCACGCGAACAAAAAGATTTCCGACGCCGAATTTCTGGCCGTCGAGCAATGCGCCATTCCCGGGCCCGGCTCCTGCGGTGGCATGTATACCGCCAACACCATGGCTAGCGCCATCGAAGCGCTTGGCATGAGCCTGTCCAACAGCTCCGCCCAAAACGCCGTCTCGCCCGCCAAGATGGACGATTGCCGCCGCGCCGGCGCCTGCGTGGTGGAAATGTTGAAAAAGAATATCCGCCCGCTCGACATTTTGACGAAGAAAGCCTTCGAGAACGCCATCACCGTCGTCATCGCGCTCGGCGGCTCCACCAACGCCGTGCTGCACCTGCTCGCCATCGCCCACGCGGCCAAGGTGAAATTGTCGCTCGACGACTTCACACGCGTCGGCAAACACGTGCCGGTGCTGGCCGACCTCAAGCCCAGCGGAAAACATTTGATGTCCGAACTCGTTGCCATCGGCGGCATCCGGCCGCTCATGAAGACCCTGCTCGACCAGGGACTGCTCCACGGCGACGCCCTCACCGTCACCGGCGAGACCATGGCGCAGACCCTCGCCGGCGTGAAACCCTATCCCGCCGGACAGACCATCATCCAGCCGTTCGACAAACCCATCAAAAAGGACAGCCACCTCGTCATCCTGCGCGGCAATCTCGCCAGCGAAGGCGCCGTGGCGAAAATCTCCGGCAAGGAAGGATTGAAATTCTCCGGCAAGGCCCGCGTGTTCAATTCCGAGGAAGCCGCGCTGGAGAAAATCCTCGACGGCTCCATCGTGAAAGGCGACGTCATTGTCATCCGCTATGAGGGACCGCGCGGTGGACCCGGGATGCGGGAAATGCTCTCGCCCACCTCCGCCATCATGGGCAAGGGACTCGGCAAGGACGTGGCGCTCATCACCGACGGTCGGTTCTCCGGCGGCAGCCATGGCTTTGTGGTCGGCCACATCACGCCCGAAGCCTACTCCGGCGGGGCCATCGGCCTCGTGAAGAACGGCGACACCATCACCATTGACGCCGGGAAACAGGAGATAACCCTCGACATTCCCGCCAAGGAAATGGCCGCCCGTCGCAAGGCATGGAAAAAGCCCGCGCCCCATTACACGCGCGGTGTGCTGGCCAAATACGCCGCGCACGTCACCAGCGCCTCATTCGGTGCCGTGACGGATAAGGATTTGAAGTTGTAGTTTGCGAGGAAAATTAATACTAAAAAGCATGTCAGCCTCGCTGGTCGAACCGCCCAAGATTTCAACAGAAAATATTCTGGTGGAGCGAATGGTTTTTTGTTGGTGGAATACCAGTCTTTCTCCAGTTGGAATTGAGCGTGCGGATGAAACCCATAAAAAAATTGCTGGCGATATTGTTAAATGGTTGATCAATGATGCTCCGCATCGAATTCGACGACATCTTTTTGCAGCATCCGGCAAATCAAAAACATTCCGTAAAGAATCGCCGCCAGCGGGAATGTCACATAGAAACCGGGTGCGTCGCTAACATTGACAATGCCGGTCAGGAACAGCGCCGACGTGACGCAATTGATGATCGTCAGTTCAAGCATGATTTTTGTAAGCCTGCTCATAACAAGAAACCCCAAAGATTTGACTCCGGCGGATCCGGGATTGCTCAAATCAAAAACAAGTTTCATGGGCCTTCAAAAACGACAATTGCCTTTGCAAAGATGGGATGGCCCGGCGGTTTAGCGTTAAGGATTGAAGAATTTCGCACGGAGACGATCCGGTTTGAGGCGCGCGTAAAGAAATCCGGCAACGGGATTGGAGAAAATGGCGAGCTGCTTTTTCAGCCAGCTTTCGTCGCGGTCTTCGACCGTGAAACGCTTCACGGCAAACATCCGGCCCCCGGCGAGATTCGCGCCGCGCCGCGTGAGATAGGTCACGTCAAAATCAAGCGCGCGCGCGAGCTTCAACGCGGCGGGATGGCACCGTCCGTAAGGCCAGCACAAATGGCGGCTGTCGCGGCCGAGATTTTCGCGGATGGCGGTTTTGCAGCGAAGCAAATCGTCGCGCAAATCGCCGGTCGCCAATTGAATCGCATTGCGATGCGTGGCGCTGTGGTTTTCGACGGAGGCGAGGCCGCTGTCCTGCATTTCGAGCAAATGCCGCCACGCGCAGATGACTTCACCGGCGCGATTTTCCTTCACCGATTGTTCCGCCGCGCGGTGCGTTGGAAACACGGTGCCCGCATCCGGGAAAATTGCCTGCTGTGAAGCTTGCTTGGTCCAGTCGCTGACGACGAAGACAATGAATTTGTGGCCGAATTCCTTCAGGATGGGAAACGCGTGGGCATAAACATCCAGCCACGCGTCGTCAAATGTGATTACGAAGCAGCGCGCCGGCGGACGATAATCGCCACGCAACGCGCGCAAAAAAGTTTCCGCGTCGAGCGTTTCATAATTTTCGCGGCGCAGCCACTCCATCTGGCGCCGGAAATTCTCCACGCTGACCGTGATGAAGTCGCCCGCGTTGTGGTTGACGTGATGATACATCCCGACCGGAATGGAGCGCGGCATCATAAATCCATGATTCGTAAAATGCTTCTGTCTGCCGCATAATCCTGTGGATGTCCATGGTTTGCGCAAGCTCATATCCGCGCGCGGCCAGCGTTTCCGCGCCGCCATTCAACGCCCGGCTCATGGCCGCCGCCAGCGCGCCCGATTTCCCGCACTCGTAGAGCAGGCCGTTTTCGCCGTGGCGGATCAATTCGGGAATGCCGCCGACGTCGGGAGCGACCACCACTTTGCGCATGGCGAACGCCTCCGGGATGATTCTCGGCTGCGCCTCGATCAACGAGGTCAAGCACACGATGTCGCCGGCAGCCATGTAAGGAGCAACATTTTTTTGAAAGCCGGCTAAAACGATGCGTTCCGGGTGACGGATGCCACGAACACAGTTTTGCAGTTCGTCAAGAAACTGGGGCTTGGTCGCGCCGCCCACAAACATGAACCAGCAGTCGGAACGTGTTTGCAAAATTTTGTCCACGGCTTTTACGAGCACTTGCTGGCCCTTGTCCGGGCGAATCATGCCGACGTGAACAATCAACGTGGCGTTTTCGGGAATGCCGTGCCGCGCACGGATGTCGCCGGGGGAAACGCCCGGATGAAACACGTCGGTGTCAACGTATCCGCCCATCACGCGGATTTTGTCCGCTGCCACCAGCCGCTGATTTAAGAGCCGCCGCCGAATGCTTTCGGAAACAACCACAATTCCATCCGCCGCGTGACGCCACATCATTTTATGAACGAACCCGTCTTTTAACGGCTGGCAAATCTGCTGGTAGCGGATCAGCGGCAGGCCGAGAACTTTTGCCACCAGCCAGGCGTTCGACGTGTCGCGCGAATCGTGCGTGACAATCAATTGCGTGCGGTGATTCCGGCAGGCGGCAAAGAGTCGCCGGATGACGCCAGGGTTAAAGGAACCGCGAAATCTTGTCGGGATAACGTCCAGGCCGCGGCCGGCGGCGGTGATTTGGATTTCCGAACCTTCCGCCGCCGCGAGCCGTACGTCGTGGCCGCGCCGCCGGAACCATTCCATTTCCTCAACGATGTGCAGTTCCCTTCCGCCATAGTTCGGCGAACATTCCGTGTGGAGTATGCGCATAATTTTTAGGAAACCACCGGATAATACCGGTGAACCTATCTGATGGCGCAAAGATGCGCGTCTGACCAGCGGGAAGCAAGTGGAATTTTTGACGACGGTATGACCTGGCTTGCGCCGTCAAATCGTGCCATCAGGGGAATTTACATGTGGGCGATGATGTTGTCGCCGAACTCGGAGCATTTGATTTGCGTCGCGCCTTGCATGAGGCGGGCGAAATCGTAAGTCACTTTCTTTGACGTAATCGCGCCGTTGAGACCTTTCAAAATCAAGTCAGCCACTTCCGTCCAGCCCAGGTAGCGAAACATCATTTCGCCGGAGAGCACGACGCTGCCGGGATTGACCTGATCCTTGTTCGCATATTTCGGCGCGGTGCCGTGCGTGGCCTCGAAGATGGCGTGGCCGGAAATATAATTGATGTTGCCGCCGGGCGCGATGCCGATACCGCCGACTTGCGCGGCGAGCGCGTCGCTCAAATAATCGCCGTTCAAATTCAGCGTGGCGATGACGTCGAAATCTTCCGGTCGCGTGAGGACTTGTTGGAGCGTGATGTCGGCAATGGCGTCCTTGATGACAAGTCCCGCGCCGGGTTTGCCTTCGGGAATTTTGCACCACGGGCCGCCGTCCAGTTCCACCGCGCCAAAAAATTCCTTCGCGGTTTTGTAGCCCCAATCACGGAACGCGCCCTCGGTGTATTTCATGATGTTGCCCTTGTGGACGAGGGTGACGGATTTGCGCTTGAATTTGATGGCGTAGGAAATCGCGCTGTGAATCAACCGCACGCTGCCGCTGTAACTCACGGGTTTGATGCCGACGCCGACTTGCACGTCGGTCGGAAAATTCGCCGCGCCAACGGCCTTCCAGAATTCTTCGGCCTTCGCTTTTGTGCCGAAACGGATTTTGTCGAATTGTTTCGCAAAGTTTTCCTGAATGAGGTCCAAAACTTTCTTCGCTTCGGGTGTGCCGGCGGCATATTCGATGCCCGCGTAAATGTCCTCGGTGTTTTCGCGGAAAATGATCATGTCCACCTTTTCGGGATGCTTCACGGGCGACGGAACGCCGGAAAAATACTGCACCGGGCGCAGGCAGACATAGAGGTCGAGCATCTGGCGCAGCGCGACGTTGAGCGAACGGATGCCGCCGCCGACGGGCGTGGTGAGCGGGCCTTTGATGCCGACGAGAAATTCCTTGAACGCGGCGATGGTGTCGTCGGGCAGCCAGTTGTTGAACTTTTTGAACGATTCTTCGCCGGCGAAAACTTCAAACCACGAGACTTTGCGTTTGCCGCCGTAGGCCTTTTGCACCGCCGCGTCAAACACGCGCACGCTGGCGGCCCAGATGTCCGGGCCGGTGCCGTCGCCGCGGATGAAGGGCAGGATGGGATTTTCCGGCACGTTGAGTTTGCCGGCCTGAACGGAAATTTTTCCGCCGGCGGGCGGAGTGACGTCTTTGTAGGCCATGTTAGGATGCTTGAGTTAAGATTTTCAAATTCAATGGTAAGGAAAGGACGGAATGCACCGGAAATCAAGAAAAGAAAACCACTTTTTGCAAACGCGACTCGTCAAAGTCCATGCGGCACGCTAAATTATTCGCGTGAAATCGTGGATGAAAATCCCGGCGCTCGCGGGAGCGGGCGCGTTTCTCCGCCGTCACCGGCAGCGCGCGTTGCGCTGGCGCGAAAAAATTGTCCCGCCGGAGGAGGTTCTTCATCTGTTGCTCGCGGGAATCGTCGGCGTGCTCGGCGGCATGGTCAACGTGTTTTTCTACTACGCCGGCGAAATGGTGCAGCGGGTTTTTCTGGCGCAACCCGGCGACCCGGTCCGGGAAGCCGAATTGTTCACGCCGTGGCAGCGGCTGATTGTCCCCACGCTTGGCGGTCTGGCGGCGGGACTGATTTTGCATTGGGGCCTGCGCCTCGTCGGGAGGCAGGGCACGAGCGACATGTTGGAAGCCGTCGTTGCGGGCGAGGGACGGCTGCCGTTCCGCACGCAACTGGTCAAGACAGCGTCGGCGCTGATGAGCATCGCCACCGGCGCGTCCGTCGGGCGCGAAGGCGGCATCGTGCAATTGTCCGCGACACTCGCCTCGAAGCTCGGTCAACTGGCCAAATGGCAACCGTATCGGCTGCGGCTGCTCGTCGGTTGCGGCGCGGCGGCGGGCATTGCTTCGGCCTACAACGCGCCGATTACCGGGGCCGTATTCGCGTCGCTGATCGTGCTCGGCAATTTTTCCATGAGCCTGTTCGCGCCGCTGGTGTGCGCGGCGGTCTTGTCGGTGGTGACATCGCGCACGTTTTTCGGGATCCAGCCGTGGTATTCGGCTCCCAAATTTCCCGCCCCCACGGCCGGGCAATTGCCGTGGTTTTTGCTGATGGGTTTGCTTTGCGGCGGCGTGGCGGCGCTCTTTTTGAAATTGCTGCGCGGCAGCAGCGCGCAGTTTGAAAAAATCAAGCTGCCGCTTTACCTCAAATTGACATTGGCCGGACTGGTCGTCGGCATCATTGCGATGCGACTGCCGGGCATTTGCGGCAACGGCTATTACGTCACCAACAGCATCCTGCAGGGCGGCTACGAGACAAATCCAGACGCACCGGCGGACTTGGGCGAATTATTTTTCTTCAAACTGCTGGCCACCGTCGTCGTCGTTGGCGCGGGGACGGTTGGCGGCGTAATGACGCCGACGTTATTTCTCGGCGCGACCACCGGCGCACTGCTCGGCGTGGCGGCGCACGGATTTGGCAGCGCGACGGATTTGCCCGTCGGCGCGTTTGCGCTCGCGGGCATGGGCGCGACGCTGGCGGGCACGACCAAATCGTTGCTGCTGGCGATCATCATGGTTTTTGAAATCTCGTTGGATTATTCGTTCATGCCCGCGCCGATGCTGGCGTGCGTTGTGTCCGTGGTCATCGCGCGGCAGTTGCACGCGGATTCCATTTACTCCGAGCACATGAAGCTCAAGGGCATTTCGTTCCGGCGGGAAAGCGAACAAACCGGCGCGGCGATGGACAAATGCGTCGGCGACTTGATGCGCGCGCCCATTCCGCCCATGCCCGAAACCGCCGCGCTCCGGCAAATCGCCGACCGCTTTCTGTCCAGCTCGAACAATTTTGTGCCGATTGTGGACGGCGGGAGCCGGCTCATCGGTATCGTCGCGTTACAAGATTTGAAGGAGTTTTTGAATTCCAACCAGGACGTAAGCGGCGTCATCGCCTATGACTTGATGCGCCCGCCGCCCCAATGCTTGACGCCGGGTCAGCGCCTGCTCGACGCGCTGCCGCTTGTGCTTCAAAGTGAATTGCGCAACGTGCCTGTCGTCAACAACGCGAAGGAAAACCGGCTTGTCGGCTCCGTGTCGCGTGCGGAAGTGCTTGCGATTTTTTCCGAGGCCATCGCGGAAAAATCCAAACCGGCGGGCTGAAATTCCTTTCCGCCCGGCGATTCAGCCTTTCGCCGGCAATTTTAAAACCTCGGCGCGCATTTCCTTGCCAGCCTTGAATTTCACGGTGGAGCGGGCGGGGATCGGCACGTCGGTTTCGGGCCTGTTGGGATTGCGTCCAACGCGCGCCTTGCGGACTTTGACTTCAAAGACGCCAAAGTTGCGCAACTCCACTTTGTCGCCCTTGGCCAGCGCTTCGGAAATGTAATCGAGCGTCTTTTGGACGGCATCGAAAACCTGCTGTTGGGCCAGACCGGTTTCGTTGCTGATGCGGATGACGAGGTCGCGTTTGGTAAGAGTCATAATTTTTGCTGATTTGTGGTTGTGTATCTGATGCGGTTATTTTCTACTAAACGGCGGAAATTGTCGAGCAATAAATGGGCGAAACCTGCGCGCGGAGAAAACCGCAGCAGGTATTGTGATGCCTCATATCTGACTTTGCCATGTCAAAGCTCAATTAAAGGAATTCCCCGGATTTGTCCACAACAAAAGAGTGTCCGCTTTTCAGCCGTCGGTTTTCGAAACGAAGGAAAGTAAGAAAAGACATGGCGACATCGGCGATTCAACGTGGACGCCGCAAAATACCACGTTGGCAAATTATTTGACGGTGAAAGATTTTCGTTCTGGGGCTAAAACGTAGCCCCAACCGGACAGAGTATTGCAGGTTTTATCTTTGAAGAGAAAAAAGCTCATGCTCAAATCGTAATCACCCGGAATACCGTCTGGACTGAATTGAAGATTTGTTTCCAATGACTGTCCAGGATTGATTGAAGCCCATTCTTTGGGAAGTTCAACCACATCCGGCGTCCCGCTTTCCCATCCGTTCTTTCCGATTTTCCTGCTCTGAGAAACTTGAATTGCAGGTTTGAATCCGGTGATGACTTGGGTGCTGTGATTGGTCAGCACCGCCTTCAATTTCCACGGGCCGTTCGTAGCGGACATATCAATAACTTCCATTTTCAAACTCAAGCTATTCTCTACCAGTTCACCAAAGACGGATCTGAATCTGGCGCTGACGTATTTTCTGAAGGAATGATCAGCGCTCCATCCCCAAGGCTTGGTTCTTGTTCCCCATTGAGTATCAAAGGAAACATAGTCGGATCGCACTTTTTCGGGAACGAGATACATGAATTCAATACGTTCCGGTTTTCCTTGCGCGTTTATCCCGGAAACCGCTACGCCTTTGGGGTCGGAAGTAAGATACAAATTGGTATCCACTCGCGGATTGGGAATTCCAAGCCGCATCAAATCGTTTGATGAAAGTGTGACCGGAACCGTTCCGAGCTTTTGTCCGCCGAAAAACACTTCAGAACCGGGCACTTCGCTGTCTATCGTAAAGCCTCCCAAATCCTTGAAATACGGCGGCCATTTTTGTGTGGTGGATTTTTTGCTGCACGCAGCCAATCCCGCGCCCAGAAGCACGCAGAGAAATAAAATGGCTGTTCGCTTCATCGATGATTGCTACGCCAGCTCAATAAATCTCGTTTCTTTTGCCGGAGCTTCGCCGAATTGTGTCTTAACCCTGACCACGATGTTCTCGGCCGTCAGGCCGTATTTCCGGCGCAGTTCGTCCTGCGACGAGGCGTGCTCGATGAATTGGTCCGGCCAGCCGATGCGCACGACGGGCGTCGCCACGTTTTTCTCGCTGAACAATTCCAAAACCGATGAACCGTAACCGCCCATCAGCACGTGGTCTTCCAGCGTCAAAATCAAATCGGCGGCGTTGCCGAAAAATTCATGCGTGCCGGCATCGAGCGGCTTGGTGAAGCGCGGATTGATGACCGCACAGTCAAATCCCTCCGTCGCGAGTTGCGCCGCGGCGTTGCGCGCAATGGTGTTCATCGGGCCAAGGCCGAACAGGGCGATTTTCTTTTTTCCGTTGCTGGAAAAATTCTGCACCACTTGCGCCTTGCCGATTTCGAGCAATTGCGGCTGGTCCTTGACCGGCACACCTTCCGCCGTGCCGCGCGGGTAACGGATGAACGTCGGATGATTTTGATGCGTCGCGGTGAACATCATGTCGGCAAGTTCGTCCTCGTTCGCCGGCGCCATGGCAATGACGTTTGGCAGGCAGCGCAAATACGCAATGTCGAACAGTCCGTGATGCGTCGGGCCGTCATTCGCGGAAAGCCCGGCGCGGTCCATGCAAAAAATCACCGGCAAATCCTGCAAACAAATGTCGTGATGCAGGCAATCGTAGGCGCGTTGGAGAAACGTGGAGTAAATCGCGACGACCGGGTGCAAGCCCATTGTCGCCATGCCCGCGGCAAAAATGACGGCATGTTCCTCGGCGATGCCCACGTCGAAATAACGGTCGGGCATCGCTTTTTCCAGATGCTTCAAGCCCGTGCCGCTGGGCATCGCGGCGGTGATGCCGACGAGCCGGTTGTCGCGCTGGCAAAGTTTCACAAGCGTCTGGCCCATCACGTCCTGGTAATTCGGCGGCGTGTTCGGCTTGGCGGCGGGTGTTTCGCCGGTCTTTGCGTCGTAAGGTCCGAGGCCGTGGAATTTTTCCGGTGATCTCAACGCCGCTTCAAAACCTTTTCCTTTTTGCGTCAAAATGTGGATGACAATCGGATGGTCGCAGGTTTTGGCAAATTCCAGCGTGCTGATGAGCAACGGCAGATTGTGTCCGTCAATCGGGCCAAGATAACGCAGTCCCATTTCCTCGAACAAAACCGGGTTGCCAAAGCCGCCGCGCCCGTCCGAGGAGCCGAACGCCACTTCCTGTTTTTGTTTCATGCCCACGGTCAACGCGCCTTTGACGCCTTCGAAGGCTTTGTGCGCGAGCACCGCCGCCAGTTCGCCTTTCGGCAAACGCCGGACAAAAGATTCAAATTCGCGCGACAGCTTGTTGTAACTCGGATTGGTGATGAGCTTGTTAAGATAACCGGAAATCGCGCCGACGTTTTTGGCGATGCTCCACTCGTTGTCGTTGAGAACGCCGATGAATTTTTTCGTCGTCTGGCCGAGATTGTTCAGTGCCTCGAAAGAAATGCCATTCGTCAGCGCCGCGTCGCCGAAAATGCAGACGATGTTTTCGTTCGTGCCCTTTTTGTCGCGTGCGGTCGCCATGCCGAGCGCGGCGGACAGCGCCGTGCCTGCGTGACCCGCGCCGTAGCAATCATGTTCACTTTCCGTGCGCAGGGCGAAGCCGTTCAAACCGTCCGTCTGGCGGATCGTGCGAAAACGGTTTTTGCGGCCGGTCAGGATTTTATGGACATAAGCCTGATGGCTCACGTCCCAGACAAATTTGTCCCGCGGCGAATTGAAAACGCGGTGCAGCGCGATGGTCAATTCCACCACGCCGAGATTCGGACCGAGATGCCCGCCGGCCTTGGCGAGCCCGGCGATGAGTTCCTCGCGGATTTCGCCGGCGAGTTCCTGAAGTTGCGGGAGCGTCAATTTCTTGACGTGCTCCGGCGAATCCACCATGTCGAGATATCGAGTCATAAATTTGAAATGACGAATGACTAAATCATAATGACGAAAAAAAACCAGGCTCAAATGACGAATAACCTGACCATGCAGTTTGCCGTTCGGATTTAGTCATTGGTCATTTGTTCAACCGGCTTCAACTTCATTTCCCCCGCCGCGTTTTTTTCCAATTGCTGGATTTTCAATTCCGCCTCGGCCAGTTTGTCCTGGCAAATTTTGACGAGCTTGGCGCCTTCCTCATATTTGGCCAGCAGCGTTTCCAGCGGCAAATCATCGGACTCCATTGCCTCGACGACGCCTTCGAGCTTTTTCAAGGCTTCCTCGAATGGCAATCCGCCCTTGGCCGCGTCCACCCTGGCTGGTTTTGACATGGAAATATGCTAACCGAAGCCGCCGCTCGCGTCCAGCTTGGAGCGCGTCCTTTATGGGCGCGCTTCCACAAAGAACCTGCATCAAACACGAAACCCGTCAGGATGCCGGGAGAATTTCGATTCCATTGATTGCGGGATTCTGAGTCTTGGCGGTGAAGGTGATGACCAGCGTGCCGTCCGTCACGTCCACATCAACGGTTTCAACGTAGGCAGTGTCGCCGCCGCCCGCCTTTGCGAAAACGTCGAAGTCATCAATTTCCTGGCCGCCGACGTTCATGGAAAAAACGCGCTGGCCCGGCCCGGTGATGTCATCGTAAGTCTCGGCGAAAAGCAGTTTCACCGTGTATTTGCCGTTGGGCAATTTGCAGGAAAACGTATTCATGCCGAAATGTTCGGTGCGGAAAATGGCCGGGTCGGTGGTGTTGGTGATTTGCAAATCAGATGCCCGTTCGGTGGTGTCGCCGCCGTCAAATCCCTCGTCGGCCAGCCAGACGTTGCCGACAGAATCGGTATAAGATTCGGAGGCGCCGGCATCAATGTAGACCGGCGGAGTCACCGTCACGGTTCCGGACGGCGCGGCGGGTGTGGTGACGACCGGCGGCGGAGTTGTCGTGGGCACGGGTGTGGTGACGGGCGAAGTTTTGGGCGACTGGCAGCCGGCAAACAGAACAGCGGCCATTGCCGAAATGAACGGCACAAGCCAGCAGGACGGTGAATTTTTTGATCGGCGCATATTTTTCTCGCTTTGGGTTGAAGGTTAGATGGTTCGAAAACAAGTTTGCTCGCGCTCTGCGATATCGGAAAGGACTCCATGAACTTCTGGATTCCGACGGTGCATTGACCGCATTTTAGCAAAAAGCCGGAAGAACGTGCAAAGGGTTTTTTTGCCAGGCGCGAACAAAACGGCGGTCGCAATCACCGTTCTGCCCGACTGAAAACTTCGCCGGCTTTCAGTCGCGTCTTTAATTTCTGGCCGGGTTTGATTTTGCCCGCGTCGCGCAAGACCCGTCCGCTGGCGGCGTCCGTCGTGATGGAATAACCGCGCGACAACACCTGCTCCGGCCCGAGCGCGTTCAACCGCCGTTCGATTTGCCGCAGCGCCTCGTGCCGTAATTTCAAAAACTGCGACGGTTTCGCCCGCAAAAATCTGCCCGCGAGGTTTCCAAAAACCAGATTCCGCGCGCGCGCCGCCGATTTCAAATTGCGGAGCAAGCCCGACTGCAAATCGTCCAGCCGCTGCAACGATTCGTCCAGCCGCCGGCGCGGATGCAGCCGCAACAATCTTCCGGCCAGCGAATCGAAATTCTCGGCCGCAGAATCCAAACCGCGCCGCATCGCGCCCCGCAGCAATTCCGGCGCTTCGCCGACAAATTCGCGGCTGGCGAAAACGCCTTCGGTGATGATTTCCGCCGCCGCGCTCGGCGTCGCCGCGCGCACGTCCGCGACGAAATCCGCGATGGTGAAATCAATTTCATGCCCGACGGCGGAAACGACCGGCACCGCCGATTCAAAAATCGCCCGCGCGACGATTTCCTCGTTGAACGCCCACAGGTCCTCCAGCGAGCCGCCGCCGCGGGTGACGAGGATTAAATCCAATTTGTTTGTAGCGGCTGTCGACCGTTGTTCTTCAACTCGCGATTCGCTTCGACGGTCATGGCCCGCCGCTACAGAAAATTCATTCAGCAACCGGATGGCCGCCGCAATTTCCGCCGCCGCTCCTTCGCCTTGCACGCGGCAGGGTGCGAGAATGATTTTCAGATCCGGATTCCGCCGCTGGACGACGTGCAGCACGTCGCGAATCGCCGCGCCCGTCGGTGACGTGACCAAGCCGATGCGCTGCGGATATTCCGGCAGCGGACGTTTCCGCTCCGGTGCGAACAAGCCTTCCGCCGCGAGCTTCTGCTTGAGCTTCTCGAACGCGATTTGCCGCGCGCCCACGCCCTGCAATTCCACCGCGCGGACGATGATTTGATACTGCCCGCGCGCTTCATAAACCGTCACATCGCCTTGCAACAAAATTTTCTGGCCGTCCGCGAGCAGTTCGCGATGGGGAATGCTTTCGCCGAGGAACAGCACGCAGGCGATTTGCGCGCCGGCGTCCTTGAGCGTGAAATAAATGTGGCCGGAAGCTTGCGCGCGGAAATTCGAAACTTCGCCGCCGACCCAGACGGAGCCGACTTGTTTTTCGAGCAATGCGCGGATTTGCCCGGTCAATTCGCCGACGGAAAAAACTTTCCGCGTCGCTTCCGCCGGAAACAACTCGCCAAAGTCCCATTGTGATTTGACTGGCTTGCGCATCAAATTCCAATTCAGTTAAGCATGAACAGCGCGGCTTGCAACCTTCTTCAATTTCCACGAGATCAACTTTCATGAGCGGGATCGTTGTTGAACTGCTCGAAGCGAGTGGCTATGGGATTCGGGCGCAATCCACCGCCAAAAATTAGCAATCCGCGGGAAGCGGGAAAAAGTTATTTCTGCGAGGATTGCGCGCATGAAAAGGAGCGCGCGCGGATTTACCTTGATTGAACTGCTGGTGGTCATTGCCATCATCGCCATTCTGGCGGCGATGCTTTTGCCCGCGCTGGCCGCCGCCAAGCAAAAGGCCTATGCCGCCGC
Source organism: Candidatus Aquilonibacter sp. (assembly GCA_035504945.1). Lineage (GTDB taxonomy): Bacteria > Verrucomicrobiota > Verrucomicrobiia > Limisphaerales > UBA11358 > UBA11358. The sequence continues at coordinate 20,857 of DATJRH010000037.1, forward strand.
CTGCACGAGCAATTTGCGGCAATGGGGATTGGCGTTGACGATGTATCTGGACGACAACCGGGAAGTTTTTCCACTCGCCAAAATTCCCAACGGCACGCCGGGCGCGCCCGCTGGCTACAATGAAGACGATCCCGCCTGGAGCGCGTTGATTGCGTTTCATGCCGCCGGGCAAGGCAACAGTGTCTGGTATAACGTGCTGCCGTCCTATGTTGGCGGCCAGCCGCTTTGGCAAATCGCGCTGGCGAACGGCTCGACGAATTTTGTGAACGCCCGGAAGATTTTTGATTGTCCGACCGCCGCCGCGCTGCCTTCAGATTTCGCCTCCAACCCCGACCGCATCGTTTTCAATTACGGGATGAATTACAAGGGCAACACCGGCTTGACCGGCGTCGGTTATGGCACCAATTTCAGCGCCACGATGGTTTCACATCCGTCCGCGTTTGTTTTTCTATCCGACGTGCGCGCCCATGCCAGCGAGACGCCCTTTTACGGCTCGAACCCGGCCAATGAAGTCGGCTGCTCGCATTGTTGGGCCGCGCAAATCTCCTCGCGCCACGACGCCGGGGCGAATTTGAACTTTGCCGACGGCCACGTCGCTTATTTCAAATACACCTACATCTGTTCCAATGCCGTGACCAAGGCCGCCGATCCGGGAAATCCGGACATCAACTGGACCTACAATGGCCAGCCCGTGCAATGACTGTCCGGTGAGCCGAAACCCAAACTCCTCGTTTGTCTCGCGCTCGTTTTGAGCGGCAGTTTGATTCATTTGATTCAGTGTATACCTTGACTCGTGGCAAGCTACTTTTGCTCCGGTTGCTGCGGAATTCCGTTTTGCGCAAACCGCATTTCGTCGTCGGAATGAACGGGATTGCCCGCCGGGTCAACGATGGTGACAGTTACGAAAATCAGCAGGTTGTTCTTGATGGAGGATTTGGATTGAGATTGGAACAAACGGCCAAAGAACGGCAGATCTCCAAGCAACGGCACTTTGTCCTTCGTGGTCTGCACCGTTGAGTTGATTCCACCGCCAAGCATGACGGTCTGGCCATCCCAAAGATTTACCGTGTTGATGAATTGCCGCTGTGTGAGCTTGGGGAGAAGAGCGGGCAGAATCACGACGTTCGATCCGTTCTCATCGCAAATTTTCAGCGGCTCGTGGCTGGAAGAACTGTTTAACGTGGAAACCAATGTTAGATTGATGGTGTAGTCGTCGGCAAACAGTATTGGGAGGATGTCCAGAGTGGGAACAGCGTTGCTTTGATTCTTTGGATTGAGGGTACTGATATATTCGGCTTCCGGCATAGCTCGCATTTCGGCTTGTCGTCCACTAACAATGGTCATTTCCGGCGCGGCCAATGTTTTAAAGCCTGGCTCTCCTTTTAGTTTTTGCAACACGCTTTGGGCTTGTCCGCTGGTTAGAATTCTGTTTGTCAGCATGGTCAGATCAGCTAAGGCATTTGTCGGCACTTCCACAAACCGCGCCTTGAGGTGGATTTGCGGGGCGGCCTGATTCAATGCTTCAATGACAGTTTCGATGGTGTTCAAATCCTGCTGCGTAGCCCGCACAAAAATCAATCCCAGCCGGACATTGTAAAAGAAGGCCTTGTTCGTCGGTTGCAAATCCACTCCCGCGTCGAAAAATACTTTTCTCAACGCCGCCACTTCGTCCTGAACGTTTGTGCCGGTGAATTGAGTTTGCCGGCGCAAATTGGCAAAGAAGATTTTGGGATCAACCCGGAACGTGCGGGTATAAAGCGAATTCGTTCCCGCTCCTTTCAGAGAAAAAACGATGCCATAATCCTCAATGGAATATTTGATGGGATGGTCGGCCACCAGCATAATCGCATCGAGCAGGTTGCCCAGACTCACGTCCTTCATCTCCAGCTTGATATTGATTTTATCGGGATCCAGCGCGGCTTCACCGCCGTCGTTGGTATTGCTTCCGCCTGGATACCATAAAAAATTGATGCCCTTCTTGTCCGGGTCGCGCAACTTGGTCTGTTGCGCCAAATAGCGGAGGACATCGGGCAACGGCAGGCCATCGGGCCAGGAGACGTAGTCAAAGTGGATGTGTTCGAGTTTGCTGATAATGGCCTGCCGTCCAGAACTAGAAGCAGGCGGTTGATTTGTATTTGCCGCGTGCATGAGCGCCTGTGTGACCAAGTTTAAATAATAACGCGCGCCTTCATTGTCTGGATCCTGTTTCAAAGCCTGATTCAGTTTGTTCTGGGATTCTTCCAACTTGCCCATTTCGTAAAGCAGCTTGCCGTCTTGAAACAACCTGTCAGTTTCCAGTTTTTCCTCAAAAGAATTGGTTTGGCTGGAAAGATTGGTCGCCGCATCGCTACTTTCTGAAATTGTTTTATCCGGCGGCGCTTTCGGCTGGAGCCGGCTGCCGGGATACGGCGTCACCTTGAGCAGCAGGTTGGTCCGGCCGGCGGCGAACTCGTCCGAGGTATCCGGCTGAAAATTCGCGCCGCTCACGAAGAGATGATATGTCGCGTTGCCCAGCGTGTTAAACTCGAAGCGCCCGTCGGCATCCGTCAGCGTGGTTTGCGCCGGCAGTTGGCTGTCCATGGTCCAGGCACGAACTTCCGCGTCGGGAATCACATTGCCGGTGCCGGCTTCAACGACCTGACCGGAAATTTTCAGGCCGCGCTTCAACTGCAACTTCATCGGCAGACGGGAAAAATCCACGTCAACGTTCTCCGACTGGCAACCCGGAGCGGAAAGGTTCACCGCATATTTTCCGGCGTCCGGCGTTGTATCGTCCACGCGAAACTGGCCGTTGTCGTCGGTGAAGACCGATTTCAAGGAGAAGCTGTGGTTGCCGGGCAGCACGAATTCCAAGCCGATGGAGGTGTTGCGAAGCAACTGGCCGTCGGCGTCGCGCACTTCGCCCGTGAAACTCTGGCCGGGCGGGAATTGCAGCTCCACTTCCGCATCCGGTTCTGATTCCGTGAGGGTGATGGATTTGCTCACGCAGAACGAATTCCCGCGCCAGCCGTAGATTTGATAAGTCCCGCCGAGCGGCAGCGGCCCGGAAACCCATTTGCGCGGGGCGTCATCGGAAAGGCTGTCCGAGTTGTCCGAAAGCGGAACACTCTCGTCGCGCAACGGCGAGCGTTTCAATTCATCCACGCCAAAAAACAATCCGCCCGCCGGCGTGCCGTCCGCGTTTTTGGCGCTCGCGTAAATCGCGCCCGCCGGAATGACCGGAATATCCACCACCATCGGGCCGGGACCGTTCGTCACTTCAACGGATCCCATGCTTCCGACCGACCACTGGCTGAACCAGTAGCCGACCGTGCGTTTCGGTTCGATTTCCGTCCGCCCGCCGATGGGAATGTCTGCGCGAACCTCGCCGTTGGTAATTTCCATTTCCTGCGTGTGCGCGGTGAGATGGTTCTTGTCCAAATTATCCGGGATGGTGACTTCCACCGTCCCGCGCGGCGGCACGCCGGACTTGGAAGTGAATCGAAAAATAACTTCCCGCTTCTGAACCGGTGGATTCGTGGCGGCACTCCGGGTCAAATCAATCACCCAATCGTCCACCGGCGCGTCCACGGCGCGTTTGAACTCGCGGTCACCGGCGTAGAGGTTCACCATTCCGGCCAGACGATTGGTAAATTCAAAACGGGCGATGCCCGATTCGATGCGCACCGGAACCCATTCGCCATTCCCGTAGGAATTATTTCCATACTTCTCGTAAAAGGAATGATACAACGCAGGCTGCCCGTCGTCTTGTTGCAGCGAACTTAAATCGCCGAGAACGCGGCCGCGCACCACCAATTCCGGCCCCAAGCTGGCCGTCAAATCATTTTCCCCCGCAAAAACATTTGTCAGGATGAGCGATTCGTGGCCGGGCGCGGAAACACCGACGTAATAATTCGCGCCGCGCCGGAACTGGTTGAGCGTGAAATCGCCGCTGGCATCGCTCGTTCCCAGAGAATGCATCGCATCATCCCATTCGAACCGCTCCTCATCCACCGCGCCCGACTGGTAGAGCAGACGCAATTCCGCGCCGGCAATCGGCTGTCCAGTCGCCTTGTCCAAAACCACGCCGGACGCCGTTGTCCCGCGTTGAAGTTTCACCACCAGCGATTCATTGGCGTGGAGATGCTCGAACCGTGTCTGCGTAATTTCATAGCCCGGAGCATTGACCGTTACGCCCAGCGGCGTGTCAGCGCAATGGGTCAGGGTGACGGAACCGTTTGTTCCGACATTCCAACTATGTCCCGAAAGACCAATACTCACGTGTGCGTTGCCGAGCCAATACATCGTCGCCACTTTTCCCCCGGACACCGGCTGGCCGGTGTCTGCATCCAGCAATTGCAGCGGCACGTCGAAGCCGCTCGAATAAGGAACTTCCAAATTCTCAAAATCGCTGGTGCTCAAGCCATCCAGCGGTCCAATGAACGCCGGCGCAAAATTGGTCGCGTCTACACCGAGATAAATTTTTCCCGCGGCAACGGTGTTGGTGAAAAATCCGTTTCTGGCGACAACCGTGAAGGCGGTGGACGAATTTTGCGTGAACGAATCGGCCATGAGATAAACCCGCCTCGGCGCAGATACTCCATCCGCCATGAGGAGATGGCCGGAGATTTTCACCTTGCCCGTGACATTCTTCGTTTCTGGATTTTCGCCGAACTGCGCCATGTTCTTTTCAATGCGCTCAATCCGCTGCTGCGGCGACAAAATGGCCGCGACTGTGAGCCGGGTGCCGAGCGCGGAAAGGAACAGCAACGCGCCGCCCGCCAGCAGCGCCAGACACATCGCGCGCCACGTCAGCCGCAGCGCCGGACGATAACCGGGCAGCAGCATCCGTTTCACACGATCCGCCAGCGACGACGGCTCACGCTTGTCGCCGAACGCCGGCGCCGCCGCGGGCGCGGCGCTCAACACATTTTCCGCGACGCACAAAAGCGTCCGCGCGTAATCCGCCGGCGCGCCGCTCAATTCCACCGCCAGCCGGTCGCAACAGGCCTCGCGCTCAATCCGCATCTGCCGGCTGATCCACCAGACCGCCGGATTGAAAAACAGCAGCGCCTCCGCAAACAACTGGAACAGGTTGGCCAGATAATCGCCGCGCCGGATGTGCGCGAGTTCGTGCAGCAGCACAAAGCGGATTTGCTCCGGCGTCAGGGCGGTGGTCAGCGACAACGGCAAAACCAGTGTCGGCACGAGCACGCCCACGACGGCGGGCGAAGTCAATTTGTCCGTGACGACAATCTGCACGCGGCGCGCCAGGCCGACCGACCGGCGCGCTTCCGCGAGCAGCCCAGCGATGCCCGCGTCATTCAGCGGGCGGGAAGCGCGGCGCAACCGTTCCGCCCCGGCCATTTGCATTCCCGCGCGGGCCAGCATCATCGCCGCGCCCGCCAGCCAGAACAACGCCAGCCACGCCGTCCAGTGCGTTTCAATCGGCCTCGGTTGCGCCATTTGAAAAGTCACGACCAGCGGCAGCAAATCACCTTGGGTTTGCGGCGGGACAACGGCGGTTGTCTTTGCCGGTAGCGTAATTTGTTTCCCAGCCGGTGCCGGGGCTGGACGGCTCAACACCGCCCACGTCACCAGTCCCGCAATCACCACTCCCGCCAGCGCCGCCAACGAACAGCGATAACGCGCCGCCGGATGGGCCAGCCGCCGAAACGCCAGTCCCAGCAGCACGGCAATGATCGTTCCCTGCCAGAGTGTGTGCAGCAGCGCCTTGACGACGTTTGTCCACTCCGGGGAATCGAGCCACTGTGGCATCATGATTATCCTTTTTTGCCGGGCTTGCCAGGATGCCCGCCGGCGGGAGCGCCTTGTTCGCAGGCCGCGATGATTTTTTTCAATTCATCCAGTTCTTCCCGCGAAATTTCATTCGTGTTGAGAAGGCACTGCACCATCGGCGCGAGCGCGCCGTTGAAGGCGTGCTTGAGCGCGTAAAGCAGTTCGCCACGCTGCGCCTGCTCGCGCGTGACGGCGGAACGGTAGAGCGTGAGGTTCCGGACTTTTTCCGCGGCGAGCAGTCCCTTGGCGGCCATGCGATCCATCAACGTGCGCACGGTCGAATAGGTCCAGCGGGTTTTCTTGAACAATTTTTCCTGAATGGCCGGCGCGGCGCAGGGTTCGGATGCCCACACGGTGTTGATGATCGTCCATTCAGCCTCGGTCAATTCGATTTCGGATTTGGGCATGGCGCGAGCATCCTCTACATTTGTAAAGATGTCAAGCGCAATCTTTACAAATGTAAATTTGAAGGATCGCCGCGTTTATTGCTTCCCTTCGCCTTGCTGTTTTTCCACCTGCTTCACCAAATCGTTGTATTTCTGGACAATGTCGTTCCGGTTGCTGACGGTGTCGTTGTATTTCTGCACCAAATCGTCGCGCTGGGCGACGAGGTTGGTGATGGCCTCGTTTTGCTTCTCAATGCCAGCGTAGGCATCCTTCAATTTCGCGGTCAATTCGTCCACGGCGGTTTTGTATTGCGCGACTTTGTTGGTGAGCATCTCGTTTTGGAATTGCAACTCGACAATCTGCGCCTTTTGCGAAACGACCAGTTGCGCGTTCGTCACGTCGGTGGCCTTGATTTCGGAAATGCTCGCGTCCATCTGGTTGACCTGGGCCGTCAGGCTGGCGATGGCGTTGGTATCCTTCTGAATCGCGTCGTCTCGGTCGTAAAGCATCCCGTTCTGGGTCTGGATTTCGTTGCGCTGGACGGTTTGCTCGAACCATTGGAAAACACAAAGGCCGCAGAGCGCGAGCGCGAGAACGATGAGGAGATTTTGTTGAAAATTTTTCATGGGTGGTCGGGGGCGGCTTCGACGGCGATGGCGACGTGCTGGATGCCGGCGCTTTTCACCAGATTGAGGACGAACATCACCGAGCCGTGCGTGGCGTCCTGTGCGCCGGTGATGTAAACGGGCAGATTCGTGTTCAGGCTGAAGCGGTTCGTCAGCATCGTGAACAATTCGGGAAAGGCGACGGTTTTGTCATCCACGGAAACCTGGCCATCGCGGTCCACGTTGAGATTCACAATATCGGGCTTTTGGGTGGACGTAGCGAGCGTCGCCGTGGGCAGGTTGGCCTTGAGCGTGCGGACGATTTGCATCTGCAAGCTGACCATCATGAACGACGCGAGCAGAAAAAACATGATGTCAATCAGCGGGATGATTTCCAGCCGCGACTTTTTTTCAGGAACTGGCGTGCGGATTTTCATGTTATTTCAACCACGGATAAGCATGGATGGACATGGATAAGAACGTTTTGATGTCGCTCGGAAAAATTTGTGTTTCATCTGTGGCTTGTTTTTAATTTTCATTGCCGCCGGTGATGAAGGCGACGTTCTGGATGCCGGCGGCGCGGACGGTTTGATAGACCTTCACCATGTCGCCGTGCAACGTGTCGCGGTCGCCGCTGATATAAACCGGCACGTCGGGATTGGCGTGGAAGCGGTCCTTCAAGGCGGACGCGAGGTCGGCGAGCGAAATTTGTTTTTTCTCCAGCCAGACCGCGCCGGATTTATCCACGGCGATGTTGACCATGTCCGGCCGGTAATCCTGCACGGACTCCGAGGCCGACGGCAGGTGAACCTTGATGTTTTCCGTCTTGCTCATCTCCAGGGCCAGCATCATAAACGACGCAAGCAGGAAGAACATGATGTCAATCAGCGGAATGATGACAATCCGCGAGCGCCGTTTCGGGATGGGCGAGGGGATCTTCACGTTAAAATGACGAATGACGGAACCCTAATAACTAAAGAATGACGAAGCACAAATGACAAACAAGCTGGCAACCATTGCGGTGATTCGGAATTCGTCATTTGAAATTCTTTGGTCATTCGGATTTAGGATTTAGTCATTTCTCTTTCAGTGGCTCGTGGCCTGGCTGGGCGGCTCCGGCTTGTGCAAATGAACGGTGTCACCGGTTTTTGCGCCGCCGCCGGCCATCACTTCCACGTTGGTCGCCGCGGTTTCCAAATCGAACTGCAATTGCGCGACCTTCGCGCCGAAATAATTGAACGGTATCAGCGAGAAAATGGCGATGCCCAGCCCGCAAGCCGTGGCGATCAACGCTTCGCCGATGCCGCCGGTCACGCCGGTCACGGATAATTCCGCGCTGCCGATGTGAAGAAAGGCGCGCATCAATCCTGTCACCGTGCCAAGCAGTCCGAGCAACGGCGCGAGCGTGACCAGCGTGTCCATCACCGTGAGAAAACGTCCGGCGCGTTTCAACTCGATGCCCGCCGCCAGTTGCAGCGCGCCGAGCAGCGAGCCGTGCGCATGGCCGACATGGGCCAGGCCGTGGCGAATGACGCGGATGACCGGGTCTTCAGAACCGGCGGCGATTTTCGCGGCAGCGGCGGTGTCGGAATTTTCCAGCGCGGCGAGAATTTGTTCGAGCTTTTGCGGGTCGCGTTTCTGGCTTTCGCGCCACCACCAGAAAGCGCGTTCGCCGACGACGGCGACGGCGACGAGGGCGCAGATGAGAATCGGCCACATGACCGGGCCGCCTTGGAGGAAGAATTGGAGAATGATGTTTGCGAGCATAGGTTATTGGTAATGGGTTAAAAGTTCAGTTGCAATTTGTAGGTGATGCGGGTTTGGAAAAGCAGGGTGCCGGCGTTGGTCGGCAAATGCCAATGAGTCTTGATGAAATTCATCGTGTAGTGGTCCAGCGCGGGAAAGCCGGTGGACTCCTTGAGATCCACTGAGACGACGTTGCCCGCCGCGTCGCCGTGAATCAAAACAGCGATGGTGCCTTGCGCGCCCATTTGTCTGAAGAAAACCGGATAATCTGGTTCCGGCCGTTCGCCGCCGCTGCCGGTGCTGGACACAGCGCTGATTTGCGCCGCGGTTCGCAGCGGCTCCAGCGGCGGCGCCGACGCAAGTGCCGTGGGCGCGACAAGCGTGCCAATTGTCGGAACCGAAAAGCTCACGTTCGGCGCGCTCGGAAGGGCGACGACGACGCGCGCTTGGTTGTTTTCTTCGGTCGGCGTTTTCTTTTCAACCGTCATCTGCGGCGGCAACGTCATCGGTTCAAGGACGACGGGAACGATTTCGCGGATGGGCGGGACGGGCTTGACGGAAATGATGCCGCGCCGCGCGCCGACGATGCCGATGACGAGAAACAGGATGCAAATCGAATTGACCCACGCGAGTTTGAGATTTGGGTCGCGGTTTGCCGATGGCAGGCAAAAACGCGCCAATTCGTCTTTCAACTCGTAGCCGGGCGACATTTGATTTGCATCCGTGTTACTCATTGGCGCAGGAACATTTCATACCGTGCCGCCGATTGAAATTAAAAAAAATCGGAGGCATGGTCATGGTTTGTGGACAGTTGACGTTTTAATGTGGACAATCAATTTCGAAGGCATGGCTTCAGTTTTGCGCGCCGCCTGACAAATCGCGCAAAGACCGTAGACTTCGCAATCCTGTGGCGTCGGGGAAAAACCGCGCGAAGAGGCAATGCGACCGATTGCAGCCGACACCCGACTGGGCAGCGGCAATTCGGTCACGCAACCGCAGCGGCGGCAAATCAAGAAATGGGCGCTGTCACCCGGAATGTTCAGTAAAAAATAACTTGCCTTGCGCAAGGTGCCCACCAGGCGGATAATGTCAGCCTCCTTAAACATCATCAAAGTCCGATAAACAGTCGTTGAATCGCATTTTCCTCGAACGCCATCCGCCAGCGAAACCATCTCCAAAGTGACGGGCTTGCGCTGTTGGGCCAGAAAGAACAGGATTGCCTTTCGAACCGGAGTCAGCCGCATCTGGGCTTTGCGGCAGCAGGCCATTGCCCAGGCGTGACGCTTTTTTAAAGTCTTCACGGGAAATTATTGGTGAAAAGCCGGATGTCATTTTTGTTTAGTGCAAGTCGCTTGCAGAAACATTTCTTGCCGCACCAACCACAACGGTGGTTTAGTTGACTTGGAATAATTGCACACAAATAACATTTAAACCAAAAATAAAACCTATGGACAAATCTCATTCCTGCACGACTCACGACAATCATTCTCACGTCCACGGCAAGAATTGCGGGCACATCGCCATCATGCATGAGGGGCACGTGGATTATCTTCACGACGGCCATCTGCATCATCCGCATGGTGACCACGTGGACGAACACATCATCCCGGTCAGCGCCATGAATCCCGACGAATGCACGCTGGGCGCGAAAGGCCATGACCGGCAGCACGTCCACGGCCCCAATTGCGGTCACGCCGCCGTTCCGCATGGCGATCATGTGGACTATCTGGTTGACGGACACCTTCATCATCCGCACGGCGATCACTGCGACGACCATGGGCCGCTTCAAGTAGTAAAATAACTTTCTGCGCATAACGTCAACGCCATTCCCACGTTCGCGTTCGAATTCATTTTTTGTTGGGGAGCTGCGTCGGAGGAATACGCAACTCCCCAACTTTTGATTCAGAACGTCAGAGCCAGCGAGCCGAAAAAGCCGCGTCGCTCGCCATATTGCGGGGCGTTGACACCCACGCCCGTGCCGCTGCGGAGGGCATAGCTGTTGTCAGTGATGTTGACGACGTCGAGGCGGGCTTTCAAAATGTGATTGTGCGGGATTTTGAAATCCTCCTCCACGCCCATGTTGATGTTGTAATAATTGGGCACGCTCGAACCGTTGGGAATCTGGTCGCCGCCCGGTCCATATGACGCCGGTATGATTCCAGGGCCGTCCTGGCGTAAGCCAGTGCCGATAATGCTGTCCACATAAAATAACGCGCTTTTTGTGTCAGATTGTTTCCACAAATACGACATCCCGACGTTGGCGGAGATGAATTGATCGTGGTCAAGATAGATCCAGTTATTGTTGACGTAATTGATGACGGTCTGGTCGGGCCAGAGGAATTGGGCTGATTCGGCTCCCATGCCTTGCGCCTTGGACACGGCCACGTTGGCGTAAGTGGAAAAGCCGCCCAAGTCGTAGTTGCCGGTAAATTCCACGCCTTCGACGCGGCCTTTGGCATAATTGAACGCCGAAAGGATGAGTGATTGCCCAAACAATCCATCATCCAGTTGATTCCTGGCGGTTTTGTAATAGCCGTCCACGCCGACTTGCAGATGCCTGCCGATTTTCTGCGAAGCGCCGACGTCGAAATAATTCGCGCGCTCGGCATTCACTGTGGTGTCCTGTGTCACAGAGGATGCGCCGGACGTGTTCATGAATGGGGCCAGATTGGCGGCTGGGACGTTTTCAAGCGGTGGCGGCGTGAAGAAACGGGAATAGCCGGCGTGCAACGTCGTCGAATCCGTCGGCTGATAGATCAAATTGACGCGCGGGCTGAGTTGATTTTCTTTGTCGAAAGTGCTGTAATATTCGTCAAAGCGCGCCCCGTAATTGACCGTGACTTTGGGCAGGATTTTCCATTCGTCTTGGGCATATACGCCAGCGAAGATGGCGTTGGCATCGAAGTTCTGGACGATGGGGTATGGAGCGCCCGAAGGATCGCCGCTGCCATTGAGAGGAAACACGGTTGTTGTATTGTCATCGGTAAGGTATTCATCCATCAACAGACCGCCAAACCGGAGGGTATGCTTGTCTCCGATTTCGTAGCTGGCGTCCAGTTCCGCGCCATCTGAATAGAGGTTGCGGTCCACGTCGCTTGCCTCGCCATCGAAGACAAGGTCGCCGTTCGGATCGGGAAGGAAATGGATGCCGCTGATCTGCCCAAAGGCGGACAGTTGATAATTCAAGTCTCCCAGCGACTGCTGGTAAGCCGCCGTGATAAAATAATCCTGTTCCACCTGATTTTCGTTCAGATTTGCCCAGTTTGTGTCCGCCGACCCGGGGAAGTAAGAGGACGAGGCATAGGTGTTTCCGTCCGGATCGACGGCTGGGCCTACTGGACTGTCAGGAATCTGAAACGTGCTGTATGAAGCCCCGCCCATGAACGTGACGCGGCTCGTATCGCTCAACAGGCGCGAAGCGTATGCGAAGGCCTTGTATTGGTCGGAATGGTCGTGGATGGCGTTGACCGTATTGGTCGCGTTTTCAAGCCCCAAGTCGGTTTGATTGAAGCTGCCTTCGACGAAATAATCCCACGGCCCATCCGTCTCGCCGTATACGAAACTCGGATGGAACGTGTTAAAACTGCCGCCGTACAGGTCCACTTCACCTCCCGGCGCAAACCCGCCCGTTTTGGTCTGGATATCAATGATCCCGGCCGTGCGGAACCCGTATTCAGCCGGCAGCGACCCGTCTATGAGTTGCATGGATTCAATGAAGCGGGGGTCGAGCACCAGGCCGAATGATCCTGTGAGCGTCTCTGGCAGAAGGACGCCATCAATGCGATATTGCAAGTTGGCATGTTCGCCGCGCACGTGCAGGTTGCCGCTTACCGCGGAATCTTCCGCGACACCAGGCGAACGCAGCATGACCTGCACCAAGGGTGCGTTTTCGCCCTGTGATTGGGCCTCAATTTGTTCGGCGGTGTGGGCATAAGCCGTTGCGCCCAAATCCGGCAGAATCTGGCTCCGCGCCTGGTTCAACTGGCCGATGACCGTGATGTTGCCGAGGTTGGCGACATTCGTCGAAGTTTCGGCGACGGAATTTGTGTCCGCAACGACGTTGGTTTGCGCCAGCGCTGTTCCGCCGCAAGACCAGGCGACGAACGAAATAACCGACCAATACAATCTGCGATTTCTTTTTCTTTCTGCAAAATTTTTCATAAATTTCAATGGGTTAAATTTTTTCAAAACGGTTCCGCGAATTTTTCAAGGATTCACGACTTGCGAAGCGCCACACGGCAGGACGCAAGGATTTGGTTTAATGGAAAACAATTTCGGACCAGGCGACGCGCGCCGTCCGAAACCAACGAGTTAAGAAACTACGGGCAGCGCCGGCGGGTCGCGGCCGGGCGAAAGGTTTTTATAGATCGGAACGAAGACGGAAAATTCCACGCGCGGGGCGATTTCAATCCACGTTACCGGCAAAACAGCCGGAACGTCGATCGGCGTCGTTTCAACTTTCCCGTGCGCGATGGCGACAACGGCGCAATTGTCGTCGTCGGGAATTGTTCCGCCGTGCAGCCACGCGTGAAACGACGGACACATTTCCGCGAACGCCATCGTGAGCCAGACCGCCAGCGCCAGCGCCCCCGTCGCGCGGTGCAAGCGCGCGCGCGTGCGACGGTTGAATTGGCGCCTTCCGTATCGCAAATAGTTTGCAATATAGCAAACGCCGTGCCGGGAGCAAGCCTTATTTTAAAAATTAGCGCCAACGGGCCGGGATTTTAGGACAGCGGGTTGAAGTGCTTTCCCAAACACCCCGCCATGGCAACGGAACTTGGCTGGTATTTGCCGGCCGCCCCAATAATTGTCCATGTACGTCGCGGATTATGAACCCGGCGGAGAGATGATGACCGACAAATTCAGGACGGCATTCAGCAATTGACTGCCGGCAACCAGCAGGAAACCAACGAAGAACAGCCAGCCGCACCAAAGCAGCGATTTGACTTTGGCATCGTTCAATCGTGCGTTTTGCTCCCTGGTTTCCAAAAGCATCTGCACGAGCGCCTCTTGGGCCGCTTCTTCCGAGACACTCTCCGGCTTCAAAGTGTCCCAAAGTTTGCTGCCTCGAGGATAACCCGCATAGCCTTTGACCCGCATTCCGCGAAAGGCGAAAAACAAAGAAACGCTTAAAACCGCGAGCGACAGATAATATGCGATGTTCGCCCATGGCGCAGATGATCCCAGCAGGTTGTTTGCCGCCAGCAATTGAAAACCGGTCACAATGATTATTCCCGCCGCCAACGTGTCCGCCCTCCGCAGCAAATGCGCGGTCCGGTCAGACTCGGCGGCGATGGCCTTTTCCGCCACCTCTTTGACAATTATAATTTTATTCATTTCTAAATATGAATCGGCAAACCGTCTCGGTAATCAAGTAAAGAACGAAAAGGATGGCCGTAATCCAAAAACTGGGCGGCCAGTCGGTCACGCAGGCGAGCAAAATTCCCGTCCAGACCGCAAATAACCCGATGACGATTGATGTTACAATCCCCAACCAGAAACTCCGACAGAATCGCGCGGCGATACCCGCCGGGCCGATGATCAGCGTGAACACCAGCAGGATGCCGACCACCTGGCTGGCCAGAGTGACGGAGACCGCCAGAATCACCATGAAAATGATGGACAAGGCGGACAGCGAAACGCCGCGTGCCTCGGCCAGATCCGGCTGAACGCTGGCAAAGAAAAGTTTCCGCGAAAAGACCGCCAAAATTCCCAAGCTGATCGCGGAAAGAAAAACGATTTGAACAATTTGACGGCGCGAGACGCCGAAAATGTTGCCGAACAGAATGGCGGAAGCCTGTCCGGAAAAACCTTTGTAAAGAGCCAGAAACAACATGCCCACGCCGAGGCAAACCGACAATGTCATGCCGATAGCGACGTCACTGCGATGCAGCTTGTTCCCGGATGCCCCCATCATCACGCCGGCAAGCGTCGAAATGAACAACATTCCTTCCAGCGGACTCAAGGCAAACAAGGCGGCGCCCGTTGCCCCGGTAAATCCAATGTGTGCCAAGGCGTGCGCGGCGAAACTGACCCTGCGGATGACGACAAAATAACCGACCACCGCGCCTAGAACTCCAGCGAGCGAGCCGGCGATGAGCGCGTTACGCACAAAATCGTAGGATAAATAATTGGTGATTTCGCTAATCATGATTGTGGTCGTGATGCTGATGCTCGGCTTCGGTGACGTTGCCCTCATCGGCAACAATGAAGATTCTGCCTTCGGCGCGAACGACGTGGATGGTCGTGCCGTAAAGTTTGCTCAACGCCGCGCTGGAAATGATATCATCCGCCGCGCCGATGGCGGCCCTGCCGCCGGCAACGTAAATGACGCGATCCATCACGCCGATGAGCGGATTGATGTCATGTGCGCTAAAAAGAATCGTCGTACCGGTCGCGGCCTTGATGCCCGCGACGCACTCGATCATCCGTGCCTGATTTCGCGGGTCGAGACTGATCAGCGGCTCATCGAGCATGAGCAGGCGCGGTTTGCCAATCAAGGCCTGGGCCAGCATAATGCGCTGTCTTTCCCCGCCCGACAACACGGAGAAGGGACGGTGCGCATATTCTTCCGCGCCGGCCAATCGAATCGCCCGTTCCACTTCCTCGCGCGATGCCTGGGTGCTCCATGGCATTCCCCAGTGGTTCCCGCTCTCCACGGCGGCGACAATTGAGCGGGCACTCAAGGCCGTGTTTTCAAGATGGGTCCGCGACTGCGGCATATAACCAATCGCGCGGTTCGCCTGCCCCGGCGGTTCGCCAAAAACCGAGAGTTGTCCTGCGCAACGGGGGATGAGTCCGAGCAGGCAGCGCATCAAGGTGGATTTGCCCGCGCCGTTCGGCCCGAAAATTCCGATGAATTCACCGGGAAAAATTTCCGCGCTGACTTCCCGCAGGATATCGTGCCCGCCGAGGCGCACGCCAACGTCTTTTATGGAAATGATGGGAGTCAATGGCCTGCTCCCAAAGTTTTCTCGACTGCATTCAATTCCGCAAGCATCCAATCGCAGTAGCTTTTGGCGTCGGGCGGCTGCGTCTCCGTGACGCCGACGACGGCCACGCCGCTCTGTTTGGCGATGTCCTGCATCCGCTGTGTCACCGGGTCGGTAACCTGGCTGTTGTAGAAAAGGATTTTCACGGTTTTGTCGCGCAGGCATTTCTCGAAATCAGATGTTTGCTGGAAGCTCGGTTCGGTATCGTTCATCACGGCAAGCTGGAAACCGTAGTTTTCCATTTTGAAACCCAGCGCGGACGCCATGTAGCCAAATACGGGCTCCGTGGCAGTGACGGGAATTCCATCGTGCGCAGATTTGATTTCGGCGATTTTCGACGTGACTGCATTCATCTCCTTTTCAAAGACAGCCAGATTGTCCGGTTGTTTCAAAATCTTTGCTAGTTTTTCCGCCAACGCGGGCATTGTGCGCGGATCATACCAGATATGCGGATTGTCGCCAGCCTTGGCCCCGATCAAATCGGCGACACAGATGACAATGCGTCCGGGTTTGCCCTGTGCTCCAAGGAGCTTGTTCATCCAATCATCGTAACCGATGCCGCTGTAAATCACGATGTCCGCGTTCGCCACGGCTTTCGCCGTCGCCGCGTCGGTGGTGAAATCGTGCGGGTCCTGGTTGGGATTGCTTAAAATGCTGGTGACATTCGCCGAATCCCCGGCGATTTGCTGCGCCACTCCGCCGTAAAAATTTTCGGCGGCGACAATGCTGATTTTTGCCTCGCCCTGTTGGGTTGGTTCTTTTCTACCACAACCTGCTGCCAGAAAAGCAAACAGGCAGACACAGACAAGTGTTAGTTCAAGCGTCCATTTTTTTGTGTTGCGTGGATTCATGTTCGTCCTCTTTTGGTTGATGATTCTGCAAAACGCATTCGTAGTTTTTTACTCCCTGAACAATGGCTGCGGCCAATTCAGCACGATACTTTGGGTCGGCGATCTTCTTCTGTTCAACCGAATCGGTTAGGAAACCGCCTTCTATCAACACAGCAGGCATTTCCGCCGTGCGCAAGACGGCAAAACGCGCCCGCCGCACTCCCCGGTCTTCGGCGGAGAGATTTTTGACCAGCGACTTTTGAAGTTGATACGCGAGCAATACATTCCAGTCATCGCAACGATTGCCGGGCACGGCTCCGAGGTTGTCCCTCCAGTCGCTGACATCACCCCATCTGCCAACGTTCGTGGAATTGGCTCCGGCAGGCGTCAGACAATAAACTTCCACTCCTTTGGCTTCTCCCGGCGGGCCAATATTGAAGTGCAAGCTGATGAATAAATCCGCCTTTTGCCGGTTGGCTAGGGCCGGACGGTCTTCCAACTCCACAAAAGTGTCATTGGTGCGCGTCAGGATCACTTTGTATCCCGCTGCCTCCAACTGTCCGGCCAATTCTTCGGCCAGTGGCAGCGTATATCGCTTTTCCACATAACCGCCAAAAACGCCGCCGGTGTCATGGCCGCCATGACCGGGATCAAGACAAATAGTCTGAACCGTTGAATGGATCAGATTCGTTTTTGGGTAAAGAATTGGCTCGATGGAAGTATCCAGATCGAGTGACGAAATATAAGCCTCCCCGTTTTTCAGCCTGATTGGGTTGCAGAGCCAGACATTGACACCGCCAATCGCTGCCAATTGTGAATCTATTTTGAATGACAATGTGCAGGTCCCGTTGGTCAAGGCGAACAATTCACTTTCCTTCGTCCAAGTCAGCTTGAAATCATTGTCTTTTGACCATCCTGCCAACGAAGTCCAGCCTCTTTCCAAAGAGTTCTCGGCTGCGTAAGAACCCTGTCCGCCAGATGAAAGATAAAGCAGCAATAGCGACACCGGCAACCAGTGTGTTCGCAATTGTTTTCTCCGGGTGTTGGTTTGGCAGTGCCTGCGGGTCATACAAAAACCAAACCGCCATCAGCGGACGGAATTGACCGGAGCCGCGGACGGTTGCGCGGCCATTTTCTTTTGGACTTCTTCAATCCGCAACTGGATGTCACCGGGCGTTTCGGAAGCCATTTGGGCATCACGAAACCACTTCAACGCTTCCGGCAGATTCCCGGAGTTTTCCTCAAGCTCCGCCAAGTGCGTGGCAATCCGCTCAAAGATGAGTTTGTTGTCTTCTTGATCATCTTGGGGAAGCGCTAAAAACTTGCGGCCGGCCGCTTCCCAAACGTTCTGTGCACGGTTGGTGTCGTGATAACTTTCGTCATAAAGCCGCCCCAATTCATAAAGAATTTCATAACTGTCAGGATTGTTCCGCAAGCCTTCGAACAAAACCTGGTTGGCTTCCTCATCCTTGTGCAGACGCCGCAGCCAGTAGGCGGTGACGGTGTAAGTCTGGACGTTGTCGGGGTCGAGTTCGGCGGAGAGTTTCAGCCACGGCAAAATTTCCTCCACTTTATGGCTGGTGCTTAAATCACCCGTCGGGCCGCCCTCGTCCAGATGAGTGTGCCGGTTCGGGATAAAATGGCGGCCAAAAGCATCAATCCAGTTGCGCGGCGGCCCCATGAAGGTGTTTTCCAATGCTTCTTCGTTTTTGTTCTGGCCGGCGACCGTTCCGGAGTCCTCGGCCATGTGCGGCGTTTTGAAAGCTTCATTGTTGTCGAAAATGGTCGGGTAATAGCCGCTGTGATAATAGTCATCCGCCTCGACATAGGAACTGTTCGCAAAAATGCGGCTGCTGTCGCCGAGCAGCAGGTTGAAAAAATTGTTCGACTGGTGGCGGCGGTTTTCCAGGGCTTGAAATTGGGTGGCCAAATTGGCGGCAAGGCTGAAACAAACAACGAACAGCGCGACGAGCAACAGCCAGAATGTTTTTGCTGAATTCATGCGGCAGATTCAATTGACGGCCTTGCGCCGGAAAACCAGACAGGTGGCGAGGAGAAATACCGCCGCGTAAGCCAGCATGTAAAGGGCGTCGAGACCGATAAAATTCCAGCCGATGAGCGGCCAGTCATGGACGATCAGATTTCGCATTCCAAACGGGATTTCGAGATGTGGAATCGCAAAATAAACCGCGAGCAGAATGGAGCGAAACGGTTCGGCCAGTGACAGCGCAACCATGTCGAGGTATCTGCCCACGCACAAGATTGCCGCCACAAAGACAAAACAAATAGTGGCATTGGACGAGGGCGCGGCGAAAACCAGCGAGCCGAGCAGGGTGAGCGCGATGACCACGCCGAGCATCACCCAGTGCAAAAATGCGGCCTGAAAATAATTCAGCAACGGCCAGGCGTGTTCGCGGCTGGCGGCCAGCGCGCCGAAGAAGGTGTAAAAGCAAACCAGCACCAAACCGCAGACGAGCCAGCAGCCGAGAAATTTCCCCAAAATCAACTGGGTCCGGCTCAACGGTTTGGCCAGCAGCGGCAACAAAGTCCGTTGCTCGCGCTCCGCCGGGATTTGCCGCGCGGTGGTGGTGATGGC
>DATJRH010000038.1:0-104516 GCA_035504945.1 Candidatus Aquilonibacter sp.
CATGGTCTCGCAGCCGGAGAACCGGCTGGACTTCGCCCACATCATGGACAGCGGCAAAATCTTTCTGGCAAAACTGCCGGAAGGACTTTTAGGCCGGGAAAACTCGTATCTGCTGGGCACATTGCTGGTGTCCAAGTTCCAACAGATTGCCATGAGCCGGCAGGCGCAGCAGATCGCCGCCCGCAGGGACTATTGGATTTACATTGATGAATTCGCCAATTTCATCACGCCCTCTATGGCAGAGATTTTGAAGGGCACGCGTAAATACCGCGTCGGCCTGACCTTGGCGCATCAGGAATTGCACCAGTTGCAGCGCAATTCGGAAGTGGCGAGCGCCGTCATGTCGCATCCGTTTACACGGATTGTGTTTCGCGTTGGCGATGACGACGCCAAGAAATTGGCCGAGGGCTTCTCATTTTTTGAGGCGAAGGATTTGCGGAATTTGGAAACCGGGCAGGCCATTTGCAAAGTTGAACGTAGCGACTTTGATTTCAATTTGACCGTTCCGTTCCCCGACGAGCCGGATGCAACCACAGCCCGATGGCAGGAAGTGATTGCGGTTTCGAGAGAAAAATACGGCACGACACGGGCGGATGTGGAGGCGATGCTGGCAAAGTCGCGCGGGAGCGTGCCAATGGTTGAACCACGGATTGCTCCATCGGTTGCACCGCCACAAACCGTTCCGCGCGTTTCCGAAGTGCCGACGGCGGCAACGCTGGAGTCAGACGAGGAAGAAAGCCAGCACAATGCCATCAAAGAACGCATCCGTGTCCAGGCCGAAACCTTGGATTATTCCGTCACCTTTGAGGAAACCGTGCCGGGCGGTCAGGGCCGGGCGGATGTTGTGTTGCGGCGGGGCAACCATTCGATTGCCTGTGAAATCACCGTGACCACACCGGTTGAATATGAAGTGGCCAATCTCACCAAATGCTTGAAGGCCGATTTCCGGCATGTTGCCGCCATTTCCAGAAATAGAAAGAAACTCTCTCGTATCCAAGAGTTGCTTTCGGAAACCGCAACGCCTGAACAAATTGCCAGAGTCGGCTTTTATCTCCCCGAAGAATTCATTTCCAAGCTCCACGATTGGGCGATGAAAGACCCCGAAGGCGCGACGCTTGAACAAGGAAAACCGAGAAAGCGAAAAATCGCCTTTGACACGGCCCAACTGACGGAGGGCGAACGCCGCCAGCGCGAAGTGGACATGCTCAAAAGTTTGGCCGAGGCCATGAAGCCAAAATGACTTACGATGCTTTTGGACCGAACAGCGGCAGCGCAGTCATGGCATTTTTGAGCGTTGCCATCTGCAAATGCGTGTAGTTTTGGTTCATGGCCTTGGACGAATGCCCCGTCAGCTTCATACGGACCTCTTCCGCAACACCGGCGTTGGCCAAGACTGAATTGAAGCTGTGCCGGAGCGAGTGAAACGTCCGCTTGGTGAAATTCCTGATGCCTTTCCCTTTGACCACCCCCGGGTCAATGCCCGCATTTTTCACAATGCGTTTGAACGCTTCGCTCAGGCCGTGTTTTCCGCCCGTCCCCCTGCCGAAGAGTTTGGGACACAGATAACCCGTTGTTCCGAACGCCGAGATGTATTTCAAGTGTTCAATGACGTGGAAGTGCATCGGCACAATGACCTTTTTACCCGTCTTTTGCTGGTGATACACGATCACGCCCTGCTCCGGCTGGATGTTTTCCCATTTCATCCGCACACAGTCGCTCAACCGCGCCCCGATGAAGTAGCCCAAGAGAATGAGCGTCTGCCATTCGAGTGACGGTGCCACGGCCAGCATCTTTTGCACTTCATCCTGGGTGAAAATCTCCCGCTCTGAACTGCTGTCTTTGGGCGGGCGCACCGCGCTCACCGGATTTTTGAGGATGATGCCATACGCTTCCGCCCGGCGGAACGCCGTGTTGACGGTTTTTAAATCAATGATGGCCGTCTTGGGCGCAACCCCGGATTTGAGCCGCCGGTTCAGGAATATCTCGACGTCCTTGGGCGTCACGCCGGTGACTGGTTTCTTGGCCTTGTCGCCCAGGCTTTCCAGAAACAGCCGCGTCGTCTTGTCATACCGCTCAATGGTCGCCGCGCGGTTGCGCGCCACAATGCCTTTGAGCCAGTCGTTCATGTAATCCTCGACGGAGGGCGCGATCAGACTGTCGCCGTTGATCCGTTCGGAAACGTCGTTGAGGACTTTCCGCAATTGAATGGTGGTGATGGCTCCGGCATTGGCCTGCCGCTCCACGCGCTCCAACTCCAAAGAGATTTGCATTGCCTGCCGTTTGTCGGTAGTCTTGGTGGAACGTTTGAGCTGGCGGCCGTCGCGGCTGGTGTAACAGGCCGTCCAGAACCGGGATTTTTTGCGTCTCACAATGCTTGCCATGAGGTGAGAATAAAGGTGAGAATAAAAAGTTCAAATTAATTCGTTCTGAAAACGTAAAATGATTGGTTTTACTAGCTCTTAAAACGGTGAAGCGAGACGAGGGTTCGATTCCCTTCGCCCGCTCCAATCTCAGCCAATGTAGCTCAGTGGTAGAGCAACGGTTTCGTAAACCGTCGGTCGCCGGTTCAATCCCGGCCATTGGCTCCATTCTTAACTGCGGGTGCAGTAGTGGTTTAGGAGCCGGGGCGTCCAAAACGGACACCAAAACGGACACCAAATTTGGTGTCCGTTGCGAATTCGGCGTAACGGGCGGCAACTCGCCCGTTACCTTTTAGCACTTCGGGATCGTTTTGTTTATCTTCGCGGTTGCGTGAAAAATCCTATGGAAACACGTTACCGTCTGATTCGTCGCGGCACGCGCGGCGGAACTTTTTATTGCGTGGACACCAAGACCGGCAAGCGAACCAGCTTGCGCACAGGCAACGAAGACGAAGCCAGTCAAATCATTCACGCCAAAAACCAAGCGTTGCGCCAGCCCGTGCTGAATATGCAAATCGCCAAACTTGTCATTACTGACCTAGGACGTGTTTGCGCTGCAAAACAATGTGGTTTGGACACATTCCAGAGCCTCAAACTGTTCATTCAAGAAATGACGACAGTTGACAATCTCGACATTGCGTTTGCCGCCGCCGCGCCAGAGGAAGTCTGTGAACAGTTTTATCGCGGTGTAAAATGGGAGGACGGAAACAGGAATGAGTCTGTTCGTATTCGGCTCAATACTTGGTTTTCTGAAAGCCGATTGTTAGGCTGGATCGCCAAAGCCTTCCAAAAGCTCCTCAACCGAACTGACGGGTTTCGCCCGAAAGAATATACGATGGCAGCACTCTCTAAGGATTTGCTTGAAACGCATCACCCGACTAAATCCATTTGTGTAAACTACCGCCTGTCTGGAGCGAATATCCGCAACATGACTGCAAATCTTAGCTGGATGGTGGATACGCTGGCAGGAATTGCTGAAGTCCTTCGCCCCCCGGACGCGGGGAGGATTCAGCAGATCGCGGAGTGTCTTCAGCATCGCGTGCCATTGGAATGCCGACATTTGAATCGTTTGCCAGTGCCACTTTCGCGAGACGAAAAAATTCAATTGGTGAAAGCTGGGGTGAAGACCGAAGACGATTTCTTGGAAAAAGTTCCGAGCGATTTCAAAGGTGTAATCAGTCCACGGAAAGCGGAACAAATCATCCAGAAAACTTGTCAGCGGCGGCAGCGCAACCATGACTTCTGGCTTCGTGAACACAAACGACGACTGGATGTTCTTAGTTTCCGGTTCTCCGAGGTGGAGGACATCTACAAACAAAAAGGCCGCGATTTGGAGGCCGCCATCGAACGATTGTTTGCAACCAACTTCGCTGGCTGCACTGCCATCCGAATTACTGACCAGCGCCAAGCCGAACCAGACCATCTGCTTACCTTTCCCGGCGGCGAGAAGATGACGGCGCAAACAACTGCCAAGGATGACACCAACAGTTTTGTGGATTCAAAGAAAGCTGGCGACGTGATTCCGCAATCGGCGCGTTTCCATCCAGACGGATTCATCTGCTTTGGGCGACCTGATTTTCAGCAACTCGCTCAGGAGCAAGCCGAACATCAAGCGATTGAGCACAATTTTAAGCTGATTCCCATTTTCGTGCTGGCGGAACTCTACGTCAGATTTCGCGAGCGAAAACTTACGCCCGACAAAATCCGGCACTTCCTCCTAAACGCACGCGGGTATCTTAATTTTGCCACGCTTGAAAAGTTTTTCCAAGACGCTGCCAAGAAAATTGAGCAGCAAAGTGATGAACCCATATCGGTGACGCCAAGAACATCAGCAGAACGGACACCAAAACGGACACCAAATTGTTAATAAAGGTATGGAATAGTTAAAACGGTTTAACTTGATTTCCGAATAAAATCAGGCATATTCGTTTCGCAATCGCCGATAGGCCAGACAATCCCGGCCATTGGCTCCATTTTTATCGGGGGAATTTTTCTTCTCCAAACTGTAAACAAAAAAGGCCGCTGTCAACGACAACGGCCTTTGCGATGGCAACAATTTATCTGCGGTATCCGTCGTGACGGTATCCAAACACGGCATGAGCCGCATGGTAGCGCCACGCGCCCGGCACCCAGACACGAACGCTCGTGCGATACGTCCAGTAACCCGGCGCCCAGACATAATCCACCCCCGGACAAGGTGGAATCGTTTCAACAACCGCCGTGGGCGTGGGTGTGACATATGCGGCGCAGACTACCGGCGTTGAAACAATGACCGGTTGCGGCACCGCGACGGTGACGCCGAAGCGGACTCCGGCCTTGGCGGACATGGCGGCCACGCCGAGCAGCGCGGCCAGGACAAGCATTTTTGTTTTCATATGTTTCTCCATTTCTTCTTCGGGCTTGATCGCCCATGCCATGTTAGACGCACAAGTAACCATTTAGTTACATTCAAAGAAAATATTTTGGCGAAGCTGGACGTTTCGAGAAAACCCGCCAAAGAACGGTGTCACGCCTTGTGGGTAAATTGAAGCTGCTTGCTGACCTTGGCCAGGCGCTTTTCCCAGTCGCCCTTGTGCGCCAGCGGGTCGGCGTCCGTGCCCCAAAGTTTCGTCACCATTTCGCGCGGCGGCACGAACGGGCATTTGGCCTTCGGACTTTTGTGCGCGTTGTCCAGCCGGCGCAACGCCAGTTGCGCGCCGGTCATCACCGCTGGCTTTTCCGCGCGCGAAAATTGCGCGTTCAATTTGTGCGCCGCGTCGTCCAGCGCGCCCCAGCGCTCGGCCTGCGTTTTTCCCCAAAGCGTCGGTTGCGTATCCAATTTATTCAGGTTCCAAAAAGCAATGCGGATTTGTCGGACAGGCTTGAAGGCGCGACCCGTCAAATCGCGGAACATTTCCTCCAGCCCGGTGTTGATGACGGAATTTTGAAATTGCGGATGCGTGAAGCGGTGGCTGCCGCCGATCTTGGTAAAATCGTCGAAGCGGATGGTCACGCTTAATTCCCGCGCCTGCAATTGTTCGCGCCGCAATTGCCCGACCAGCCGCGTGGCTTCGCTCAACGCGAAGGTCAGCGCCGCTTCGTAGTCCGGCTCGTCGTAAGGTAGCGTGGTGTTGCTGGAAATGCTCGCGCGGTCGTTGACTTCGAGCAACAGCGGCTCGCTCCACTTGCCGTTGGCGAACAGCCAGAGTTGCTGCCCCCAAATTCCGAATTTTTGCTTGAGCAGCATCGAAGGCAGCTTCGCCACGTCGCCGAATGTTTTTGCGCCCAGCGCGGCCAGCGCGCGCTCGCGGTTTTTGGCGATGCCGGAAAGTTCGCGCACGGAGCGGTCGCGCAAAAATTCCTTTTCCTGTCCCGCCGGAATTCCGATGAAGCCCGGTTTGGCCACGTCGGTCGCCAATTTGGCCAGCCGCGACGAATTGGCCAGTCCGCCCGAAACCGGCAGGCCAACTTTCTGGCGGACGCGTTCGCCGATGCCTTTGATGTAATTCATCGGCGTCGTGTGGCGCCAGACGTGCCGGTCCATCGTCGTCAAATCCAGAAAACCTTCGTCAATGGAAATCGGAACCAGCGTCGGCGAATATTCTTCCAGAACCCGAAACATGTCTGCCGACAAACGCCGGTATTCGTCATAATGCGGGCGGCACAGGACTCCTTTCGGACAAAGCCACGCGGCCTCGAAACATGCCATGCCGGTTTTGACACCAAATTTTTTGGCAAGCCGGTTGGCGGCGATGACGATGCCCTCGCCGCGCCGCCCGCCGCCGACCCAGACGGGACGGCCCTGCAATTTTGGATTCAGCGCAATCTCGCAACTGGCGAAAAAGCTGTCGGCGTCAACGTGCAGGATGCGGTTGTTCGTGCTCACGCGCGTCCATCAATTTAGCGCGCCGCAAAATTCCGCCAAGCAACAAAAGCTGAAAAATTGTCCGGTGGAAAAATCGGGCTCGCAATTGTCCAAAACGGCCGTGGTTGAAATGAAAGCGGAATGCGCCTGGTTTTCTTTAAGCCGAAAAAACTTCGACGCCGTTTCGTTTCCAACTATTTTCTCCGCGTGCATTTGTCCCATTTGCGGCTGCGGGATTTTCGCAACTACGCCCGGCTGGACGCGGATTTCGCGCCCGGCTTCCATTTGTTGCTCGGCGACAACGCGCAGGGCAAGACGAACATCCTCGAGGCGATTTATCTCCTGGCCACGCTGCGCTCGTTCCGCGGCGGCGGTGGCGCGCAAATGATCCGGCACGGCCAGCGCGGCTGGTTTGTCGGCGGAAAAATCATCGGCGCGGGCGAGCGCGAAGTGAAAATGTTCTGGTCCGCCAGCGAACGCAAACTTGCGCTCGACGGCCGGTCGGTGAAAAAGCTCGCAGATTATTTTGGCATCCTGCGCGCCGTGGTCTTTTGCACGGAAGATTTGCAGATCGTGAAAGGCGCGGCGCGTGCGCGGCGGCGGTTTCTGGATTTGCTGCTCGCGCAAACGAATCCGATTTATTTGCCGTTGCTCCAGCGTTACATGAAAGCCGTCCGCGCGCGAAACGCGTTGCTCAAAAGTCGTTCCGACGACGAAGCCGCGCTTGACAGCTTTTCCGCCGAACTCGTGAAACTAGGCGACGAAATTATCCGCGCGCGCCGGGAATTGATTCCAAAACTTTCGCCGCTCGTGCGGCTCGCCTATCGCCGCATTTCCAATGACGCAGAGGAATTGCGCATCGAATACCGGCCCAGCGTGAAAAAGGATTTCGCCGTCGAACTCGCGCAATCGCGCGCGCGGGAAAAAACCTTCCGCGCCACGCTGGTCGGTCCGCATCGCGACGATTTGCAATTGTTGCTGAACGAAAAATCCGCGGCGCAATTCGGCAGCGAAGGCCAGAAACGCACGCTGGCCATCGCGCTGAAAATGGCGCAGGCGGAATTTCTGGCCGGCGTCCACGGCAGCACGCCGGTGCTGCTGATTGACGACGTGATGGGCGAACTGGATTTGAAGCGTCGCAGCGGATTTCTGCCACTGCTCGAACAGGCGCGCAAAACGAGCGGCCAGGTTTTTATGACGGCGACGGAAGAAAACTGGCCACGCGAACTCGGCAAGGATTTGCAGCGGTGGGAAGTGAAGGCGGGAATGTTGCAGAAGAAAACATCGAACATTGAACGCTGAACACCGAACATCGAATTGAACCACGTTCGGCGTTCGATGTTCGATGTTGGATGTTCGATGATTTCCCGTTAGAATTTTCCCATGCGAATTTTGTCAGGCATCCAGCCCAGCGGCGCGCTGCATCTCGGAAATTATTTCGGGATGATGCGCCCAGCCATCGAGCTTCAGGACAAAGGCGAAGCGTTTTATTTCATCGCGGATTATCATTCGATGACTTCGCTCTTCGACGCCGCCGAGCGCCGGAAAAATTCCCTGGACGTGGCGCTGGACTTTCTTGCGTGCGGCCTTGACCCAAAAAAATCCGTTTTCTTCCGGCAATCCGACGTGCCGGAAGTCACCGAGCTTTCCTGGCTGCTTTCGACCGTCACGCCGATGTCCATGCTCGAAAAAGCGCACAGCTACAAAGATAAAATCGCCAAGGGCATCGCGCCGAGCCACGGCTTGTTTGCCTATCCGGTTTTGATGGCGGCGGATATTTTAATTTACGATTCTAACGTCGTGCCCGTTGGCCGCGATCAAAAGCAGCACGTCGAGATGACACGCGACATCGCCGTCAAGTTCAACGAGCAATACGGCCAGACGTTCGTGATTCCCGAACCGCAAATCCGCGATGAAGTTGCTGTCGTGCCCGGCACCGACGGCCAGAAAATGAGCAAGAGCTACGGCAATACGATTGAAATTTTCGGCGACGAAAAAATCATCCGCAAAAAAATCATGTGCATCACGATGGACAGCCGTGCAATGGGAGACCCGAAACCTGACGCAGACAAAAATATCGCTATACAATTGTTAAAACTTGTTGCCCGCCCTGAAGTTGCACAGTTACAGGAACAACTCTTGCGTGAAGGCGGTTTAGGTTACGGAGATTTGAAAAAGAATCTATTCCAGAATTATTGGAATTATTTCGCTGACGCGCGGAAGAAACGCGCCGAATTGACAGCAAATCTAGATTACATTCACAAAATTCTCGCCGATGGCGCGGCAAAAGCGCGGACGTTGGCGCAGAAAGTTTTGAAACGCGCCCGAAAAAATTGCGGGTTGGAATAGCTAAACGATTTTCAATTTCGGCAAATCCTGCGAATCCACCAAACCCACCGGCTCGCGCTTTGCATTCACGACAATCAAATCGTCAATGTTCCGCTCGTTGAAAAGTTTCAGCGCCTCGACGGCCAGCGCGTTTTCAGAAATGCAAATTGGATTGCGCGTCATCACATTTTTGAGCGGTTGCGACAAAAGATTTTCGTCCGACGCCATGCGGCGGCGGAAGTCGCCGTCCGTAAAAACACCCGCGAGCCTGCCGCGCGCGTCCACGACACTCAAGCTGCCCGATTTCGCGTGCGTCATCACCAGCAACGCTTCCTTCACGGACAAATTTTCATCCGCGACCGCGTTGCGGTTCCCCGTGCGCATGATGTCGCCGACCTTCAGCAGCATCGCGCGCCCGATCGCGCCGCTCGGATGCAGCCGCGCGTAATCTTTTTGCTTGAAGCCGCGCGCCTGCAAAATGGCCATCGCCAGCGCGTCGCCCATGACGAGCATCGCCGTCGTGCTGCTCGTCGGTGCGAGGTTGAACGGGCAGGCTTCCTTCGGCACTTTCACGTTGAGCGAAATGTCGCTGTGCTTGGCGAGCGCCGACTTCATATTGCCCGTAAGTGAAATGATTTTGACGGAAAATCTTTTGAGCGCCGGCAGCAAATTCAACAATTCCTCCGACTCGCCGGAATAGCTCAAAGCAAGAATCACGTCGCCGTCGTTGACGATGCCCACGTCACCGTGCAGCGCATCCACGCTGTTGAGCACGACGGCTGTAGAGCCGGTGCTGGTGAGTGTCGCGGCAATTTTTTGCCCGACGTTGCCGGATTTGCCGATGCCGACAAGGACGATTTTCCCGCGGCGCTTGATGGCCTCAACAATTGTTTCAACCGCAGCGTCAAAGGATTTGTCCAGTTGCGCGCGCACTTTTTTGAGCGCGGCAATTTCCACGTCAAACACTTCGCGGGCTTTGGACAGATGATTCACGAAGCCAGAATGCTGCGAAAAGCGATTTTATTCAATCACGAATGAAGTGTCGGGTTCCCCCACGGCGCTTGCGGACTTCATCTTGCGCCGGTTTGAAATTGCTGCGACACGCGATTGAAGCGTTTGTTGTCGGCGCGGATGCGCGCCGAAAGCGTGCGCGCGGTCGCCTGCAAAAACGGCGTCGCCAGCGCGGGCGCTTCGCGGGTGAGCCGGTTGAAATTGGCGGCGGAAATTTTCAGGAGCGTGCTGTCCACGTTGGCGATGACGTCCGCCGAACGCGGGCCGTTATCGAACAGCGCCATGTCTCCAAAAAAATCCCCGGCACTGAATATCGCCAGAATCGTTTCCCGTTCGCCGATCATGGTTCGCGCGCGCAATTCCCCGGCCATGACCAAATACATGGCGTCGCCAGCGTCGCCTTGGTTGAACAGCACCGACCATTGCGGCACTTCTTGAAGTTCCATGAAGTCGGAAAGATGCGCGAGTTGCGCGTCCTTCATGTCGGCCAGGATTTTTATCCGGCGCAACGCACCGGGCGTCAATCCGGCGCGCGGCAAAGTTTCAGAAGTCGTTCCGTTATCCGGGACAAAATAATTTTCAAGTTCGGGAATTTCCACCGCCTTCTGCCAGTTGCCGGCGTTGCGCGCAAAGACCCATGTATCGGCGAGAACGCGGCCGTCATTGATCCAATCCACCAACATCGGCAATTTGACGGGGCCATAAGGCGCGTCGTCAATTCCCCATATAAAATAGGCATCGTTGGGTTCCTGCGACTCCATATGACAGTTTTACCACAGTCATTTTGAATTTGAAAGGGCAAAAGCGCCGCCCGGAATCTGGCGACAAGCCGGTGCTGCACGGCAGCCGTCCGGTTTTCAATGCCTACTTCGTTTGTGCGAACAGCATGAACACCCGCGGGCCGCGCGCGGTGGCGATGGCGAAATGCTCCTCTTGCGCGCCGAGCGGAATGGCGAGGCCGTCGCAGTTTTTGTCGTGAACCGGTTTGCCGTCCGCAAGGAGCATATAATGATGCGTGCGATGTCCGGGAATTTGATGCAGCGCAAGCTGCCAGCCACCCGAAACGTCGCGGCTCATCGGCATTTTTTCCCAATCGGTGAATGTGCCGGCGACTTCGACCTTCGTCGGCGTTTCAGCTTGTCCCTCCGGCAAATTCCATCGAAAAATTTTGCTGTAAGTTTGTTTTCGTTCTTCAGTTTTAAGTCTCATGTGTGCGTGCTAAAAAATGGATTTGCGCCTGGCATAAACTACTGTGGAGAATTTGACCACGAGCGCTATTCCGCGTTCGGATATGACCCGAGGATTTTTACAAAATTGCAATGCTCGCCAAGATGCCGGATGGCTTGGGCGACATTTTTGTCCTGCGCGTGACCGTCGCAATCAATAAAGAAGAAATATTCCCATGCCTTGCGCTTGCTCGGGCGCGATTCGATTTTTGTCATGTTGATTTTGTGGCGGCGGAACGCGGCGAGGGCTTCGTGCAACGCGCCAATCTTGTCCGTGACGCTGACCATCAAGCTCGTGCGGTCGTGGCCGGTGGGCGGACCGCATTGGCGTCCAAGCACGAGAAAGCGCGTCGCGTTCGCGGCGTTGTCCTGGATGTCCTGCTCCAAAATTTCCAAACCGTATTTTTCGGCGGCCAGAATTCCGGCGATGGCCGCCGTGTTTTTTTCCTTCGCGGCCAGTTCCGCCGAACGCGCGTTGGACGACGTTTCAATGATTTCCACGCGCGGCAGATTGTTTTGAATCCAGCCGCGGCATTGCGCGAGCGATTGCGGATGCGCGTAAAGCTTTTTGATTTTAGCGCGCGGTGAATTGCTCAAGAGACATTGCTGCACGGGCAAAACAATTTGCGAAACGATTTTCAAATCGCTGTCCACGAACATGTCGAGCGTGTGCGTAACGACGCCTTCGGTGGAATTTTCGACCGGGACGACGCCGTAATCCGCGCGGCCCTTGCTGACCTCGGTGAAAACGTCCGCGATGGTCTTTTGCGGCGCGTAAGTCAAGCTCGAACCAAACCGCCGGATCGCCGCCTGATGCGTGAACGTCGCCTCCGGGCCGAGATACGCGATGCTCATGGTTTTTTCGAGCGCGAGCGCGCTGGACATGATTTCGCGGTAAATCGCGCGCAACTGTTCGGCGGTCATCGGACCGGGATTGAGTTTCGCAATGCGGTCGAGCACGGCGCGTTCGCGATGCGGCGCATAAATTTCCTCGCCGGCCTTGCGCTTGATGCCGCCGATGGCCAGAACGTGGCGCGTGCGTTCGCTTAAAAGCCGCACGAACTGCGCATCGAGCTTGTCAATCGCCTGGCGATGTTCGGAAATGTTCACAGCAACGCAGAATGGAGAAATGCGCAGGAAGAATCAAACCTGTTTCGCTCGGCAAAAGGATGACTCGAAGATGGCAATGCGGCGGAGTTCGTCCGCATGGTTGCGCCTTGACGCCAGTTTGCGATTCATTAAAGTCGTTTTCATGAACTCCCGCCAATTTCTCGTCACCGGTTTGTCCGCTCTTTCTGCGGTCATTTTAATCAGCGGTTGCGCTTCGACAAAACCCGACCCGGAGCACCCGATGCTTTCGGTGCTCGACCAGTTTGATCACGCGCCGGCCACCGGACCGGGCGAAGCGCCGATGCCCGTCCGCCCGCTGCCGACGAATTCCGTCACGATGAACTGGCCCGGTGATGGTCTCGCGCAACATCCGTTTCTTTATTACGGCGAGGGCAACAACGTCCTTTATGTGGTCAATCACGGAAAAGTAGTCTGGACTTACGCCCTGCCGCGCGGCGGCGAGATTGACGACGCATGGATGCTCTCGAACGGCCACATCATTTGCACCAAAATGAACGCCTGTTACGAAATCACGCCGCAGAAGAAAATCGTCTGGTCATACTTCTGCCCAACGAACACGCAGATTCACGCATTGCAGCCGGTTGGCCTCGACAAGGTGATGGTGGTGCAAAACGGCTTGCC
The DNA here is from genome assembly GCA_035504945.1 of Candidatus Aquilonibacter sp. Lineage (GTDB taxonomy): Bacteria > Verrucomicrobiota > Verrucomicrobiia > Limisphaerales > UBA11358 > UBA11358. The sequence continues at coordinate 12,582 of DATJRH010000038.1, forward strand.
GCCGCATTTGATGATTTTTAACAAGAAGGACAATTCCATCGTCTTCTCGCACACGCTTCCGATGTTCACCAATACCACGGTCAAATTGGTTCACACGCAGTTCCGCAATTGCCGCGTCACCGCCCAAGGCACTTATTTGTTGGGATTTCTCGACGAAGGCCTCGTCGAAGAATATGACACGAATTGGAACCTCATCTGGAGCTATGACGCCGGCCGGCCGTGGTCGGAGGTGCGGCTCAAGAACGGCGACACGCTGATTCCCGGCGACAACCGCAGCTTTGTCCACGAAGTGAACCCGCAAGGCAAAATTGTCTGGGCGATTGAAGCCAATTCGCTTCCCGGAATTGTGCTGCACGACGTGCAGACCGCCGACCGGCTGGCGAACGGCGACACCATCATTTGCAACCGCGGCGGCAGCGCCAAAGGTCTGAATCCGCCGCAAGTCATCGAAGTCACGCCCGACAAAAAAGTCGTCTGGGTTTTGCAGGATTACAAGGATTTGCCGTCCTGCACCGGCGTTCAATTGCTGGACGAGCCGGGCATTCCGGAAATTCCGGGGGATCTGGAACGGTGAAGTCATCGGCCGAACCTGGCTGATTTACAAATTCACAATCGCCGGATCGCCGTAAAGCGTGAAGGAGCCGGCGCGTGTGATTTTCAAATCCATGAGCTGCCCGCGATGCCGCTCGCTGCCGTCGAACAGGACGATTTTATTGCAGCGCGTCCGGCCGGTCATCCGCGCCGGATTTTTTTTGCTCGGGCCTTCGACGAGAATCTGCATTTCCCGCCCAACGTAATTTTTGTATTTGCGCGCGCCAATTTCATTCACGGTTTCAAGCAGCCGCTGATTTCGTTCCTCGCGGATTGGTTGCGGGACTTGATCGGACATTTCGGCGGCGGGCGTGTCACGGCGCGGCGAGTATTTGAAAATGTAGGAGTTGTCGAATTCCACCTCGCGCGCGAGCGAAAGTGTTTCTTCAAAATCTTTTTCAGTTTCACCGGGGAAACCGACAATGATGTCCGTGGTGACGCCGATTTCCGGCTTGGCGGCGCGCAGTTTTTGGATGATGCCGAGAAATTTTTCGCGCGTGTAGCCACGGTGCATTGACTTCAGCACGCGGTCGCTGCCGCTTTGAACGGGCAGGTGCGCGCTCTCGCAAAGCTTCGGCAGGCGCGCGTAGGCGTTTATCAAATCGTCGCCGTAACCTTTCGGGTGCGGCGAGGTGAAACGGATGCGTTCGAGTCCGTCAATTTCGTGGACGGCATCGAGCAATTGCACGAACGCAGATTTTCCGTCGCGGGCTGGAATGTCGCGTTTGCCGTAGCTGGTGACAATCTGGCCGAGCAGGGTGATTTCCTTCACGCCGCGCGCAACCAGTTCGCGGCACTCGGCGACAATGTCGGGAATCGTCCGGCTGCGCTCGGCGCCGCGCGTCGAAGGTACGATGCAAAAGGTGCAATGCTGGTTGCAGCCTTGCATGATGCTGACAAATGCAGAGACGGATTTTTTTGAACTGCCGTTGAGCAGATGTTCACGAATCGTCGCTTCACTGTTTTTCTCTTCGGCAACGTCCACGATTTTTTCACGAGAGCCGGAAATGATTTCGTCCAGATAGTCCGCTGCGCGATGAAATTTCTGCGTTCCCAAAACCAAATCCACGTCCGGCAGCCGGTCAATCAATTCCCGCCCGCGGCTTTGCGCCATGCAGCCAAGGAAGCCGAGCACGACGTCCGGCCGTTTTTTCCGGACATCCGCCGCGATGTTTTCCATTTTGTTCAGCGCTTTTTGCTCCGCGAAATCGCGCACGCTGCATGTATTTAGCAACACCACGTCGGCGCTATTTTCCGATGGCGCGAGCGACCAGCCTTTGGCGACGAGCTGTGCGGCGACGGCTTCGCTGTCGCGCTCGTTCATCTGGCAACCATAGGTTTTTATGAAAACGCTCGGCATTTTTTCAGGAAAACAAAATACGCGCGGGGCGCGGCATTGGAAAGCCGAATCCTCCCGCGCGGCACAACTCGCTTGCGGGCGCGCGGCAAACTTGTATCTTCCAGCGGAAAAGGTGGTTTGGTTTATGCTCCAAAGCAAAGCTGGATCGCATTATGCAATCTGAACCGTTAAAAGTTTTGTTCATTGGCCATGACGCGCATTTCGCGCGCGTCGTCGCCGACATGCTCCGCGAGGGCGGCGGGATTATGGAAGTCACCGCCGCGCCAACGCTCGACACCGGGTTGAAAAGTCTGGAGGAAAATTCGTTTCACGCCGTCCTGTTTGAACTGCCGACGACGAACACCGCCATCTTGTTTCAAGTCACGTCGCTCGCCGTCAAAGCCGGGCGCGTGCCGGTCATTGTTTTGGGTTCGACCAATGACGAGGATTTTGCCGTGGAAACGGTCACGGCGGGCGCGCAGGATTATCTGGCGCGGGAACAGCTCGATCCACACGCGCTGCAACGTGCGATCCGTTGCGCGATTGAGCGGCAGTCCGAACGTGTCGCGTTGATCAACGAAAAGGAAAATTACTACGGCATTTTTGATCATCTCGTTGAAGGCATTTTTCGCACGACGCCCGACGGGCATTATTTGCTGGCGAACATGGCGCTGGCGAACATCTACGGCTACGACTCGCCGGTGGAATTGATGGCCAACATCACCGACATCGCGCACAAGCTTTACGTCGAGCCGGGCCGGCGCGAGGAATTCGTCCTGTTGATGCAGGCCAACGACACCATCACCGGCTTTGAATCGAAAATTTACCGCAAGGACGGCGACATCATCTGGATTTCGGAAAACTGCCGCGCCGTGCGCGATGCGGAGGGCAAGGTGCTTTACTACGAAGGCTCGGTCGAAGACATCACCGAACGCAAACACGCCGAGGACCAAATCCGCCGGACGACCGGCGAGTTGTCCCGCAGCCGCGAGGAGTCGCGCGCCAAAAATCTGCTCATGGAGGAAAATTTGCAGACCGCGCGCGAAATCCAGCTGGCCATGCTGCCGCAGCAATATCCGGTGTTTCCCAAAAATGTTCCGGCGGAGCAAAGCGCCTTTCAATTCGCCCATCGCTACCAGCCCGCTGAAACCGTCAGCGGCGATTTCTTCAGCATTTCCGCGTTGTCGGACACGGAAGCGGGCGTTTTTATCTGTGACGTGGCCGGGCACGGTGTGCGCGCCGCGCTCGTCACCGCCATGATTCGCGCACTGGCGGAGGAATTGAAGCCGCTCGCGCGCGACCCCGGATTGTTTTTGCGCAAACTTAATTCCGATTTGAGCGCCATTCTTAAAAGCACCGGTTCGCCGATGCTCACGACCGCGTTTTATCTCGTCGCGGATTCCCGGATCGGTGTCATGCGTTACGCCAACGCCGGCCATCCCAAGCCGCTGCTCCTGCGCCGCTCGGAAAACAGGATTGAAACTCTTGCCAATGCCTCCGGCCACAGCCAGCCCGCGCTCGGCCTCTTTGAAGAGCCGCCTTACGAAACAACCGAGACACGCCTCGCGCCCGGCGATTGCCTGATGCTGTTCACCGACGGCCTTTACGAAATGCAGGGCGCGAACGAGGAACTTTACTCGCAGCAGCGGCTGATGGTGGACGTGGAAAGCCTGATCCAAAAACCCGCCGGTCAATTGTTCGACGAACTGCTCGAACTTCTCCGCGCCTTTTCCATCAGCCACGAATTTGAAGACGACGTCTGCCTCGTCGGCATGGAATTCCCCGGCAAGCTGGAACAGAAAAAATCCTGACGCGCGCGAATGGAGGGTGGCGTTTCATTTTAGTTAAATGCAAAAATGATAATCAGACTCATGGCTTGGCCGAATTTGTAGGGGGCAGTCGGCATGGCTCCAGCGCGGTGTTAGGCCGACGACCCACTACTTGTCTTGCTCAATCTTCAACTTCATGTTCGCTGGCAAATAATTGGTGATGGAAGCGACGCTCACAACATTGGTGCGCTCCTGATTGGCAATGGCGCGTGCGTCCGCCAACTCTTGGATGAAATACTGGTCCGTAACTGTCACCCCGCTAAAATATCTGTCGTAATAGTCGGAATCACGAAATACACAAAAGCGAAAGAGGCTCTGCAACTGATTGGTGTCTCCGGCAACGGATAATCTGTAAAAATGCAAATCAGCACCAACGTCATAGACCAAGCGGTCATAAACGGCTGCCCGATGGCCACGACCGTAGCCAATGATGTATGCCGTCAATGCAACAGCTATCAGGACGAACATCAATAAAATACGGAGCATGATTTTGCGCATGGCTAACGTCGGCCTAACGATCCAAAGCTGAACCGCGCCGACGGGCGAGCGGCTCCGCAATCTCGATAACCGTTGTATAACTCAAGCCGTCCATAAACTCAAGGGGCAGTCGGCGTTGGGTAATGCTCTATCTGATTGGAGCTAAAATGAAGCTCTTTCAGATTCGTCAATAACGACGAGGCTTTTAAGCCGGAGAAATGCCGATGAGTGAACATTTCGGCGGTTTTCCAACCTCCACGGTTGCCGTCTTTTCTTCGCGTCCCGGGCGCGACCCTTTTTCAGCCGCGCCGGCTCACGCCGGCGGAATTTGTTCCGCCAGTTCCTCCGCCGGATAAGTCCAGATTTCCGCGAGCGTGGGATGATAATGCGGCATCACCGCCAGTTCGCGGACGGTCATCCGCTTGGCCATCGCCGCAACGATTTCGTGGATCAAATCGCCGCCGACCGGCCCGACGCAACTGCCGCCGAGAATTTCGCCGGTCTGCGGGTCGGCCAGCAGTTTCACAAAGCCGTCCTTCGCCTCCATGATGAGCGATTTGCCGTGGTCGTTGAACGGATAGCTCGCCGCGAGGAATTTGATGCCGCGCGCCGCGGCTTCCTTTTCCGTCAAGCCAACGAACGCGACCTGCGGCTCGGTGAACACAACGGAAATGAGCAGGCGATAATCCGTTTTGCGCGGTGATTTTGGGTTGATGATGTTGTGAACTGCGGTTTCGCCCTGCTGAATCGCGATATGGACAATTTCATGCGGGCCGGTGCAATCGCCCGCCGCGTAAATGTGCGGCGCGCTGGTTTGCATGGATTCGTTCGCGACAATCGTGCCGTTTTCAGTTTTCACGCCGGCCTTGTCCAGATTGAGCGAGGCAATGTTCGGAACCCGGCCCAGCGCGAACAGAATCTCCTCCGCCGAGACGGAAACAGTTTTCCCGTTCTGCTCGAACGAAATTGATTTCAATTTCCCTTTGCGCTTCGCGTCCAAAAGTTTGGTGCCGGTGAAAACCTGAATTTTTTCGCGCCGGAAAACTTTTTCAATTTCCGTCGCGGCGGCGGCGTCGAATTCCTTCAAGATGTGCGGGCTGCGCTGGATGAGCGTGACCTTGACGCCGAAGCGCGCGAAGAATTGCGCGAACTCGCACGCCACCGCGCCGCCGCCGAGGATGATGAGCGACTTCGGCAATTTCTTCAGCGCAATCGCGTCGTCGCTGGTGATGTAGCCAGCGCCGTTGAGTTGTGGCAGCGGCGAGGGCGCGACGCTGGAGCCGGTGGCGATGACGAAATGTTTCGCGGTGATTTTTTTGCCGTTGCTCAATTCAAGCGTGTGCGCGTCGAGGAATCGGGCGTTGGCGCGGATGAACTTGAACCGGCCATCGTTCAACTGCTTCACGCGAAAGTCGGCGAAGTCTTTTATCTGCGCATTTTTGCGCGCCATGACTTTTTTGAAATCGAAGGAAACTTTTCCGGCGCGCACGCCCCAGGTGCCGGCGTGCTCGGCGAGATGCTTCACTTCCGCCGCGTAAAGCAGCGCCTTGGTGGGCATGCAGCCGCGCAAAATGCAAAGGCCGCCAACTTCGCGCCCGCCCTCGATGACCACGGTCTTCAAGCCCGCGCCCGCCGCCGTCCGCGCCGCGGCGTAACCGCCGCTGCCGCCGCCGATGACGGCCACGTCGAAATCAAACTTTTGCATGGCTTGAAAATGCCGGAATCGCATTTTGCGGACAATCCTTTTACGGATTTTTTACAATTGTTTGACAATTTTCCCACCGTCGCCGTCATTCTTTTCGGAAAAAGCGTTGAACTGAAAAATTTGCGGAGTAATTTTCCAGCAAACCCGTCCAACCAAAACCATAAAAATATGAAAACACTCATTTGCCTTTGGATTTCCGGGCTGGCGCTGGCCGCATCCGCGCAGACGCCGCAAACCAATTTGTCGCTGACCATCTACAACCAAAACTTCGCCGTCGTGCGCGACACGGTGCCGCTGGATTTGCAGGCCGGCGTCAACCGGGTCGTCTATGCCGGCGCAACCGCGCAGGTCGAGCCGGACTCGGTCATCCTGCGCGACCCGGCCGGCAAACATTCGCTGCAAATTCTCGAACAAAATTATCGCAACGATCCGGTGTCGCAGGAATTGTTGCTGTCGCTGTTCGAGGGCCAGACGATTGACTTTCAGCGGGAGCGCCTGAAGGACAACACGGAGACGTTCGAAACCGTTCCCGGCAAAATCATCCGCAGCGGCTACGTTCCCGGCGGCGACAACGAACAGCCGATCATCGAAGTGGACGGCAAGCTGCAATTCAGCCTGCCCGGCGAGCCGCTGTTCCCCGACCTCGGCGACGACACGGTGCTCAAGCCCACGTTCAACTGGTTGTTACAATCCGACAAACCCGGCAAGTTCGACGCGGAAATCGGCTACGTGACCGAAGGCCTGGATTGGAGCGCGAGTTACAATCTCGTCTCACCGGAAACCGGCGACTTTGTGGATTTGGTCGGCTGGATCACGATGAACAACAACTGCGGAAAAACCTTTGAAAACGCCAGAATCAAATTGATGGCCGGCAACGTGAATAAAATTCAGCCGGAAAATCGTGTGTTTGCCGCCGGAGGAATAGTAGAATCAATGGCAATGTCCCCCCCCGCCCCCGCCGTCACTGAAAAAGCGTTCGACGAATTTCATCTCTATTCCATTCCGCGACCGACGACGCTGCACGATCACGAAACGAAGCAGGTGGAATTTGTTTCCGCCGAAAAAGTGTATGCGCCGACGATTTACGTTTATGACGGCGCGAGCGGCTACAACTTTTATGGCGGAGTCAACGACGACCAGAACTGGGGTTTGTCCGACAACAAAAAAATTCTCGTCCAGCGCGAGATCAAGAACGCCGAGACGAATCATCTCGGCATGCCGTTGCCGGCGGGCAAGCTGCGCTTCTATCGCCGTGATGACGACGGGCAGTTGGAATTTGTCGGCGAGAACACGATTGACCACACGCCGAAGAACGAGACGATTCGCGTGACAACGGGCGAGGCCTTCGACCTCGTCGGCGAGCGCAAGCAGACGGATTTTCATGTGGACACCGGCGACAAGGTGATGGACGAGTCGTTCAAGATCACGCTGCGCAACCACAAAAAGCAGCCGGTGACCATCCGCGTGGTCGAGCATCTCTACCGCTGGAGCAATTGGGAAATCACCGCGCACTCCGACCCTTTCACGAAGAAGGATTCGCAGACGATCGAATTCAATGTGCTGGTCAAGCCGGAAGTGGAACGGACCGTGACTTACACCGTGCATTACTCGTGGTGACTTTTCGGGAGGATGAATTATCATTTCTGCCATGAGCGAAATCATTTATCCGCGCAGCCCGCGCGAAACGATGGACGGTTGGAGCTACCTGCCGCGTTACATTGACAAAATCCGCCTGCACCTCGCGGGCAAGCTGCATTCCGATTACACGGAAAATCTCGGCAAAGGCTTTGACGCAATGTGGCTCAAGGCCGCCGGCGTCACGCACGAGCAGATGATTGGCGTCGTAAAAAATTCCATCACCGACGGCGAAGTATGTGACTGGGTCCGCCAAAACGTGAAAAAATCTCCGGCGGAAAAGGCCGCGCACTGGCAGGAAGTCTTGAGCCGGCCCAAGGCCGACAACGCCGAAGCCGTGACGCGCCTCAAATTGCGCAAGGAACAATCCGGCATGGCCCACCGCGACGACATCCAAACGTTCGTGGACTACATTGACGCGGATGAGAAACGGATTTAGCCCGCGCGGCGGATTCCGCCGTCGGCCTCCATTTTGGCGATGAGCGGGCAGGCGTCGCGCCGCAGGCAAAACGCCACGTCGTCGCGCAATTCGGGAATTGCCAGCAGGCGCCGCGCGTTTTCCGAATCGCGAACCACGATGGCAACCAAATCTGATTTTGCCTGCGCAAAAGCGCGCCTGGTGGCTTCCGCTGGATCTGAAATCAAACTGCCTGGCAACAATTCGCACAACGCGCCCGCCGCCAGAATGTCCTCCAGCGCGGTATTTTCGCGCGTGCCGGCGCAGACGAGCAGAACATTTTGATAATTTCCCGCGCGCAGGAATTCCGCTGTCGCGCTCAAGTTCAAAAATGAGGCGGCCAGAACTGTTTTTGCACCCGCGCAGGCGCGCAACGCGCGGGTGCCGTTCGTCGTTGTGGAGACAATCGTTTTGCCGCGGACTTTTCCTTGCGTGTATTCGCGCGGAGAATTGCCAAGGTCAAAATCAATCCCGTTCGCAGAAATGCGGACGCCGTTGCGTTCGCCGCCAAGCAGAACGTCCGGCTTTTCTTTGCGGAGCACGAGCGCTTCGGAAATTTCGCCAACGGGAACAATTTCCTCCGCGCCGTTTTGCAGCGCGGTTGCAAACGTGCTCGTCGCGCGCAGCACGTCGAACACGACGCAAACGGTTTCGCGCAAATCACGTCTGGCCAGCGCGGGCAATTCCGCCGGCCCCAGCAGGGCATCGAGTTGCTTTGAAGTTGAATTCATCTCAAGGATTCACAATGGCCGTGACATCAACTTTTTTGCCGTTGGCCACATTGATTCCACGGGTTTGAACCACGGCCATGTTGGTTGTCAACAGCGCGGAATTTGTCCGGTAAAAACTTGTCGGCACGACGAGCACAAACGGATTTTTCTGCCGGAGAAAATCCGTTGCCTGATTTGCATTCAAAGTTTCCATGTAATTGGTGACAACGCCGCGGAAGTCCCAAACAAGGCTCGGCTCGGTGTATTCGAGGGTGGCAAATTTCATGTCCGGTTTCAGAAAGGGTCTGGCCTTTTCAAAAAGCTGGTGGGAAACAAATTCCGGCCGGGCCGCCAAAAATCCGGGAATGGTCACGGCGATTGTGAAAATAGCCATGACCGCCGCCCATTTGGCGACCTTCAAACCGGCAATCGCGCCGCGTTCGGCCTCGCGCGCCAGCCAGATGGCAATGGCTGGAAATGCCGGCAGCGTGTAGTGCGGCAATTTGGTCCGCACCAGGCTGAAGATCAAAAAAATCAATCCCGCCTGCACCAGCAAATAAAGACCGCCGGTGTCAGTGCCGCGCACCGGCCACCAGCTTCGCAACGCCGTTGGAACGCGGAAGGCCCACGGGAAAAAGCTGAAAAAGAACGCAATGAAATAAAATGGCGTTGACAGCAACCACCCGAACCATCCGCGCGCGCCGTGGTTGTCCATGACATCGAACGAACGGAAAATCACGTGGTGGCCAATCCCGACTTTTAGATAATCGCCGTGGGTGACGACCAGCGCGGGAATTCCCCAGATGGCGACAATTCCAAGCATCAATAAAATTCCCAGCGCAAAAGACAGCCAGGAAAAATTAAATTCGCGCGGACGAAATGCGCGGCACAAAAGCAATCCTCCAATTGGCAGCCAGGCGACCGGGCCTTTTGCCAAAAAGCCGAGCGCGAGGCTGACGTAAAAAATCCACCACCAGCGCCGCGAGTGGGCGGCATCCGGGCGCGACCATTCCCAGCCGCTCCACATGGCGGCGGCGGAAAAAAAAATCATCGGCATGTCCGCCACGGCGAGCCGCGCGTGGATGAGGATTTGAAGCGACGTGGCGAAAATGAGGGCCGCTGAAAAAGCCGCCGGCGGTCTTGTCAGACGGCGCGCCCAGAAAAAAATCAGCACGGCGGTTCCGGCGGCGAACAGCGCCGACGGCAGGCGCGCGGAAAATTCATTTTCGCCGAACAGCCGGTAGCACGGCATTTGCGCCCAGTAAATCAGCGGTGGTTTGTCGAAGCGATGCTGGTTGTTGAACCATGGGACGATCCAATCGCCGCGCTGGAGCATTTCGCGGGTTGCTTCGGAAAATCGCGGTTCGTCCCGGTCAACCAGCGGCAAAATCCAGGTGCCGCTCAAATACAGGGCGAGGCTGATTGCGAAAATGGCGAGCGCGGGCCACCTGGTGAAAAGCTTTTGCACGGGCGCGATTATATTCAGGAAACGCGGAACGTCGAGTTCGCTGATGCCGGCAGCGGGGAAAATTTTGCGTGCGTTGGAATTTTTTTGCGGCCAATCTTTTGAAAATGCCTTTCGAAAAAGGAAAAAGCCGGCCGTGGCGATTGCCGCTAAAATTGGTCATCGGTTTAATTGTCATTTTGGCGGCATTTGCGGTGGACGATTCCGTCACAGGTTTTTTCCAGCTTCACACAAAAGGCTGGGCGTGGACGGCGGCGAGTCTTTTGAGCAAATATGGCGACTGGCCTCCGCTTCTGGCAGCGGGGCTGGTTGGCGTTTTGATTTTACATTTGTTGCGCCGGTTTGAGGCGAGCCGGCTGCTGCTGCTGGTGGTGATTGCGGGAATGTTGACCGGGTTGTCCGCCACGGTCATCCGCAGCGTGACCGGCCGCACGCGCCCGGACGCCGAAGCTCCGCAAGGCTTTTACGGTGTGCGCCGCAATTCGCAGTGGATCATCGGCAAATACGAGTTCGGCTCATTTCCGTCGGGGCACACGGCGACCGTGGCTGGCCTGGCCGTGGCCGCATGGCTGGTGAACCGCCGGTTTGGCGCGGCGGCGGCAATTTTTGGCGCGGCGGTCGCGTGGTCACGACTGGCGCTGCATTGCCATCATTTTTCCGACGTGGTTGCTTCCGTTGTACTGGGAATTTTCCTGAGTCCGTGGATTTTTCGTTTTTGGGAAATAAAAACCAAAGATCGCTGGCCGCGCGGCGGCTGATCCGTCTTTGTCCGCATGAAATGGAAAAGATATTGCTGGGCGTAACCGGCGTGCGGTCCGAAATGTGTTGCGGCAAAATGGAGCAGTTTCTTTTCGCCCACATGGCGGCGCGGAAAATAAAGTTCACGCAGCGCGCGTTCCACCCAAACGTCCACGGGAAACGCGGAATCAAATCCGTAAGCGAACAGCAAAACGCAATCGGCGATTTTTGCGCCGACGCCGGTCAGCTTCATCAATTCGGCGCGCGCTCCAGGATGATCCAGCGTCCGGATTTTTTCCAAATCAAACAGTCCACCGGCAATTTGCCGCGCGGCGGCGAGCAAATGCGGCGCGCGAAAACCCATTTTGCAATTTCGCAATTCAGTTTCAGTTGCGTTGGCGATTTTTTCCGGCGACGGAAATGAAAATGCGGACGTTTCATTCTGTGGAACGGCAATTTCGTCACCAAACCGCTCGCAGAGCAGCGCGATGATTTGCTGGATTTGGACAATTTGCTTGGTGGAGGACAAAATGAATGACGCGAGGCATTCCCATGGCTCCTGCCGCAAAACCCGCAGCCCGCGCCAGGCGGCAACGGCTTCGCGCATCGGCGGGTCACCGGGAAACGTTTTGAGAATCGTTTCCAGTTCGATTTCCGTTTGCAGAAACTTGCACAGCCAGTCCCAATTATTTTGTGGCCGCGCGGTTTCCGCGCAAATTTCGTTTTCAACTTGTGTCAGGCGGACAAAATTTTTCCCAATGACACTCGTCCACGAATTTCCGCCCTGCCGCCAGCGAAATACCTGGCCGGAATCCAGCGTGGCGGACAAATCGTAATCATGGACGTGGAAAACTGTTTTGGTTTTCGAGGACGACGAGGAAACGGAGAGGCTCATTTCAAATTGTAGCACGCCCAGAGGTGAACGCGGTGGAAAATGCGGCCGCCGACCCTCACGTCCACTTCGCCGAGGTCGGTGATGGACTCAAATTCCTTCGTCATTTCACCCGGCGTCGCCGGTTGCTGCACGGCCGCGCGCTTGACTTGCCGCCCGGCCAGCCAGTCCCAAATCCAGCCGTGCTCGAGCTTGAAGGGATTCAGTTCCTCAACGTAAATCGCGTTCTGCCCCTTGCGAGTTTCGAGATAATTGTATTCTGGCCAGAAATAAAACTGGTTCTCCGGTTCTTCGGAATTCTCGCAATAAACCAGCGGCGCATCTTTCAACACGCCGGCGCGCGCGGGCGGCAAATAAAACGAAAGCAGTCCCGTCAGAGCATAATTGTCGGCAATAATGAAGACGGGTTTGCCTTCGGCCTCCAGCTTTTCGCGCGCGGGTTCGATGCTCGCGGCGGTGTCTGCCCATGAGCGCACCCGATGCGACATGTCCATTTCGCCGGGCAATGGATGGCCGGTGATTTTGCCGATGAGATTGGGGGCATACATGAGCGCGACGATAAAAAATCCGAGTGTCAGCCCGGTGGTCCAAAACGGCTTGACCAGACGCGAACCGGCGCGCAACTGCTCCTGCCAATAGACAATCATCAGGCAAAACATCGGCGGCACGGCGGGCGCAATCCAATTTGCCTGGACGCGCGAGTGGAACGACCAAAGCACGTGGCCCAGCAAGACCGGCGCGCCCATGGAGAAAAAATAAACCCAGAGCGGATTTTGTTTGCGGAATTTCCAGAAGCCGAACGCGGCCCAGATGGCGGCGATGAAAAACACCGGATTGAGCAGAATAAATTCGCTGCCAAAAAAATCGCCCAAATAGCGCAGCGTCGGCTGCCAGCGCGATTTGAGACCCGCATTGCCGGCGACGTGCGTAACGGTAATCCAGCCGTGCTGAGCGTTCCAAATCAAAACCGGTAGCGTGCAAATCAGGAACACCACCAGCGCCAGCCACGGGCCGGGTTTGCGCAAATGAATCCGCGCAGGCGCCCAAAGCGCAAAGAAAATCCCGAAGCAGATGATTTGATACAACGCGCTGTACTTGCAGAGAAAACCGAGCCCCATGGCGAGGCCGGCGACGAGCCAGTCGCGCGTGCGGCCGTCCGGTTGCGACGCGCGCCAGCCCGCGATGAGCGCCCACGTCCAGCACAAGACCAGCGGCGGATCAATCGTCATCAAAATCGAGCCGACGCCGAACAACGGCGTCACGCTGACGGCGAGCAGCAGGCAAAAGCCGGCGGCGGCGCTGATTTCCCGCGCGAAAAAGCGCAGCACCATCACGCTCAAAACCGCGGTGATGAGCGGCGAAAAAAAGCGGACGCCAAACCCCGTGTTGCCGAAAAGGTGCGTGCCGGCGAATTGAATCAGCGCGATGCCCGGCGGCTTGCTATAATACGATAACGCGAGGTGCTTCGACCAAATCCATTGATAGGCCTCATCGCCGCTCAATTCAATCAGGCCGCTGCCGACGTAAATCCAGTGGCCGATCAGCGAAGCAAAAATCACGATGTATCCGAAACGAAGCCATTGCTGGTCGGAGGTCACGGATCGAAGACCGCCAACGGCGGAATTCCGGCCTTTGATGTCCGGGTTCAGCACCGACGGCATTCGCGCGTGCCAGAGTGGAAACCATTTCTTTCCCAAAGTCCGCCACATCCATTCAATGACGACCAAGGATGCCACCGCCGCGCCCGAGCCCACAATGCTTCCGACCAGAAGGTCGCTCGGATAATGCACGCCGTTGTAGAGGCGCGAAAAGGAAACCGCCAGCGCCATTGGCAGCGTGAACCGGAGACTGCGCCGGTAATAAACGAAAAAAATCAGCGTGGCGGCAAACCAGTTGGACGCATGCCCGGAAGGCATGCTGTCGTGACCCGTGGTGTGGACTGCCATGTTCGCGTCGTTGACGTTGTTGGTTTCGGGCGGAACATAGCTGGTATCGACGCCTTCCCAAAGCCGCGTTTGCGGCAGCGTGACATAAGGCCGCGGCCGATGCACGGTGTGCTTGATGGTGTTGCACACGAGCGAAACGGAAAGCGGCAGAATCAGGGCCAGCATCACGACGCAGACGCGCATCCGGCGGCTGCCCTTCCACAGCAGCCCGATGGCCGTCAAAAAAAGCACGGGATAAAAGAAGGCGTTGCCGCTCAAAACCGGCATGAGCCAGTCAAAAACCGGATTGACCAGCGACCGGTTGGCAAATAAAAAGAGGCTCGTATCGAGCGATTGCAGCCAATGCATTCACGCGAGTGTAAGCAGAAAATTGACAAATGGAAAACGGAATTGCAGGAAGCCATTGGGAGCCGGGGGAGAAATTTCGATTTGACGTTCCGCGCCAATCAGCGTAGCAACCACAAATATGTGTCTATTCTTCAGTCGCTTTTGCCGCTTCACAATTTCCCGTCTCGCCGTCGTCGCAATAATTGCGCTGGCCTGGAACAGCGTTGTCTTCGCCGATGAAATTCATGACGCCGCGGGGGCCGGTGATTTGGCAAAGGTCAGGGCGCTGCTCAAAGAAAATCCCGCTTTGGTCAACAACAAGGACACCAACGGCAGAACGCCTTTGCACTTGGCGGTGTGGAACGGCCACAAGGACGTGGCGGAACTGTTGCTGGCCAATCATGCCGACGTCAATGCCAGGGCCGACGATGCTTGGACGCCCTTGCATTACGCCGCGTTTAACGGTGACGAGGACATGGCGGCATTGCTGCTGGCCAATCACGCCGATGTTAATGCTAGGGACAATACTGATTGGACGCCGTTGCACGAGGCGGCGTTTTATGGCCACAAGGACGTGGTGGAACTGTTGCTGGACAACAAAGCCGATGTCAATGCCCGGGCCAATAACGGCGACACGCCATTGCACGTTGCCGTCATGAACGGCCAAATTGAAGTGCCGGAATTATTGCGCCAGCGCGGCGGCACGGAATAAACCGCATCAGTCGGATTAGATAATGCGCTGCATTTCGGAGCAATTTTAGGCTGATCCGATGATTTCCCACAGCCGCTGCGCGGTTTTGTCCCAGGTGTATTTTCCAAAAAGCGCCGCGCGCGCGGATTGGGTTGGTGAAGTTGAACCGTCCACTAGATTTCGGATCAATTCAATGGCGGCAGCCTCATCCGGTTCCCACCAGTTGGCTCCGGCAAAAAAGGCGTTCAGCGCAACATCGTCCGGAATTTTCGCCGGCACTTCGCGGGCCGGAATCAAAGATGCAATCTGCGGATTGAGATATTCCTGATACGCGGAATGGTCCGGCGCGAGCAATTGGAGTCCGCACGCGGCGGCTTCGAGCATCGGCAGGTCAAAACCTTCGCCGCGCGACATGCTCCAATAATGCGTCGCCATCGCGTAGAGCCGTGGCATTTCCTCCGGCGTGAGGAATGAATCCAACAAGACAACCGGCGCGGCGTCGGCGAGCGTTTTGCCAAGACCCCGCTCAACTTCACGCAATTGACCCTCAAATTTTTCGCGCCGGTCCGGCGCATAAAATCCCGTCTTTAAAATCAGCACCGCGTCGTCCCCGGCATGAGTGGCCAAAATCCACGCGCGCAGCAGGCCCGCCAGGTTTTTCCGGTGGATGGATTCCGCGACGTTCAGGAAACGCAATCGAAATTGGCCCACCGGACGGCCGTCGGCGGTTGCCGCCGGCAACGGCGGCGCGCCCGGCGCAAAAAAATCAAAATCCACGCCCTGCGGACACAATTTCACTTTTTCCCCGGCGATGCCGCTTTCAATCCAGCAGCGCCGCGAGGATTCCGTCGGCACGATGGTCAAATCATTTTTCCGGGACGCTTCCACCCACGCTGGAGAAAGCCGCGTGGCCTCGAACATCGTGTAGTTGACATTCAAACAACGCGCCGAGAGTTGCACTTGCGGCGGCATGCAGAAGTGCAGATGAATCCGCGCGCGCAGGCGGCGCTGGAATTGCTTGAAGAATTTTGTTGAATCCGAAGCTGGCAACCGCGTCTGGCTCCAAACGGGCAAATCGTGCAGTTCAATTTGCACACCCGTGCCGGCCAGCGCGCGAACGATGGAACGCACCATGTGGTCGTAGCCGGTCACGCCGCGATAAGGCCCGGTGACGCGCAGCCTTTTCGGCGGCGCGGATTTTGCCGGCGGCAGCCAGTTCGGAAAAGCCCGCCTCGCCTTTTCCAAAATGCCCGTGTAGTTTTTGGTCACGTCTTTGCATCCACAACAATGGATTTATGAGTATCCTTGCAAATTTTTTAAAATCCAAGCCAAAGCCGCCGCCGCGCGTCGCCATCCTGACGCCAATCAAGGACGTTGCCGACCAGGCCGGAGATTATTTCCGCCGTTTGCTTCAATTAAGTTATCCGCCTCAAAACATTTCCATCGGCTTGCTGGAAAGCGACAGCCGCGATGGCACTTACGAGGCTTTTCGGCAGCAATGCGAGCAAGCGACTCCGCATTTCCAGCGCGTTCAATTGTGGAAAAAAGATTTCAATTTCAAAATTCCCAAAGGCGTGCCGCGCTGGCACCCCGAGGTCCAGGCCGAACGTCGCGCCGTTCTCGCGCGGAGCCGGAACCATCTGCTCTTTCTGGCGCTCGCCGACGCCGACTGGGCACTGTGGCTGGACGCGGACGTGATTGAATTTCCGCCCGACATCATCGAGCGGCTTCTCGCCTTCGGCAAGGACATCGTTCACCCCAATTGCGTGAAGGAATACGGCGGGCCATCCTACGATTTGAACGCCTGGCGCGACCGCGGCAAATCGCATTTGCACGACCTGCGCAACGGCGCGGAACTCGTCGAACTCGAATCCGTTGGCGGCACGATGCTGCTCGTCCGTGCCGATTTGCATCGGGCCGGCCTGGTTTTTCCACCGTTTTATTACGGGCCGGACCACCGCTTTGCGCGCGAAAAAAATCCCGGCGAACCCAGGGGCGAAATTGAAACTGAAGGCTTCGGTCTGCTCGCCGACGACATGGGCCTGAAATGCTGGGGCGCGCCGCGGCTGGAAATCCGGCATCGCGATTTTTGACATGAACGCTGCCCGCCCCAAAATCCTTTGCCTGACGTCACACGACCTTGACCTGCCGGAATACGGCGCCGTCATTCGCGTGCGGAGCATTTTTCGCGCGCTGCAACAAACCGGCGACGTGCGGATCGTTCTGGCCGGCGCCCCGGAAACTTTCGCCCGCAACGGCGCTTCATCCATCGGCGGATTTGAACTGCTGGAAACCGTCCCGTTTCACCGCGTTAAAAAATTTTCCGTGGCCGAGCTTTGGCGCAATGAATTTGACCCGCGTTTTCTCAAGACCCACAAGTTGCAGGCCGCCGCCGGCGACCGCGAAAAAATTCTCCGCCATGCCGCCGAATCTGATTTGGTCTGGATTCACAGTTTGAGGACTGCGAATGGCCTCGGCCTTTTCCGCTGGCCGCATTCGGTGCTCGACGTGGACGATGTTCCCAGCGACCTGGCGGCAACCAGTCTCGCTGGAATAAAAAATCCCTTCCGCAAGTTGCGCGACTTTCAAAGGCTGCTCCGCTGGCGGAACCGCGAAAAAGCAATCGCGGAACGATTCGACGCCATTTGCGTTTGCAGCGAGCCGGATCGCCGCAAGCTCGGCGGTTCCAAAAATATTTTTGTTGTGCCCAACGGTTTCGCCGCGCCGAAAAATGTTCCGCGCCGAAATCCGGCCGCGCCGCCGCGTGTCGGCTTCATCGGCACCATGCGCTATGCGCCCAACCGCGACGGCGTCGGCTGGTTTCTCAAATCCATCTGGCCGCTGGTCCTCCGCCAAATTCCGGACGCCCGGCTCCGCCTGGTTGGCGCGGGCAGCGAGGAAATGGGAAAACTTTGTCTGAACGTTGACGGCCTCGGCTGGCTTGCCGATGTCGAAAGCGAAATGGCCGGCTGGTCTCTGGCCATCGTTCCCTTGCTGGCCGGCGGCGGCACGCGCATCAAAATCGCCGAGGCCTTCAGCCGCAAATGCCCGGTGGTTTCCACAAAGTTGGGCGCCTACGGCTACGATGTTTCGGACGGACGCGAATTGTTGCTCGCGGACGCGCCCAAAGAATTCGCTGAAAAATGTCTGCGGATTCTGACCCAGCCGGATGAAGCCCGGACCATGGCCGAAAATGCGTGGCAAAAATTTTTGGCCAACTGGACTTGGGATTCGATCAACGCTCCGGTGGCAAAAATAGTTGAAGGCGTCCTGCGAAAAAATGCCGCCCTCCCGGCCTAACCCTGCATTCCATTGCCGGGCGGAGTCGCGGCTTTCGCGTGTTGGTTCACGCAGCCCCCAATCAACAGCGCGACCAGCAGCAGGACGATGCCCGCCACGACGACCAGAACTGTCTTTTTGAAGCGCTCGCGGCGGCGGCGTTGGGAATCCATCTGAAAGCAGGTGGGAACTTGAAAGGGATTTGATGCGCTCATAAATAGCGGCCTTAAAAGCAAGGCCAATGCCAACGTGCGCAGAACAATTTTCGTCCGCAAAAACCCTTTATTCCGCCGCTCCAAACCCAGACTGTTTGACGCTCAACCGCCGGCATTCTACTTTTGTCACCATGTTTGAACTTGTCGCGCCCTACAAACCTGCCGGTGACCAGCCGCAGGCGATTGCGAAGCTGACTGAAGGCATCGTTTCGGGCGCGAAACATCAGGTGCTCCTCGGCGTCACCGGCTCCGGCAAGACCTTCACCATCGCCAATGTTGTCCAAAACGTGGACAAACCGACGCTGGTCATTTCGCATAACAAGACGCTCGCCGCGCAGCTTTACGCCGAGTTCAAAAGCTTTTTTCCGAACAACGCCGTCGAATACTTTGTCAGCTACTTCGATTACTATCAGCCCGAAGCCTACATTCCACGCACCGACACGTTCATCGAAAAGGATTCCAGCCGGAACGAGGAGATTGAGCGTCTGCGCCTGTCCGCGATGAGTTCGCTTTTTTCGCGCCGCGACGTCATCGTCGTCGCCAGCGTCTCCTGCATTTACGGCATCGGCAGCAAGGAAGATTACGAGGAAATGATTGTTCCGATGCGCGTCGGCAATTCCATTTCGCGCGAACAATTCCTCTCGCGCCTCGTCGCGCTGCAATACGACCGTAATGACATCGCCTTCGAGCACGGCCATTTCCGCGTGCGCGGCGACACCGTCGAAGTCCGCCCCGCCGGACGCGAGGACGGCCTGCGCGTGGAATTTTTCGGCGAAGAAATCGAAAAGCTCACGCGCTTCGAGCCGTTGACTGGAAAGAAAATCGAACAACTCGAAGCCGTCGTCGTTTTTCCGGCGAAACAATTCGTCACGACGAATGAGAAAATGAAGCGCGCGATTCTGACGATTCGCGAGGAACTCGGCGACCGCATTTCCTGGTTCGAACGTAACGGGAAATTGCTCGAAGCGCAGCGTATCAAACAGCGCACGGAATTCGATTTGGAAATGATGGAGGAAATGGGCATTTGCTCCGGCATCGAAAATTATTCGCGCCACATTTCCGGTCGGCCGCCCGGCTCGCGCCCGAACACGCTTTTCGATTTTTTTCCGAACGATTATCTGCTCGTCATTGACGAATCGCACGCGACCGTCCCGCAAATCGGCGCGATGTATGAAGGCGACCGCTCGCGCAAAACGGTTCTCGTCAATTACGGTTTCCGCCTGCCGAGCGCGCTCGACAATCGTCCGCTGAACTTTTTGGAATTTCAGGGAATGCAGAACCAGACGATTTATTGCAGCGCCACGCCGGCTAAACGGGAAATGGAATGGGCAGCGCAAAGCGCCGGGGGAAATCGTAGCGGCTTTCGGCAGAAAGCCGGTGAAATCAGCGGCGCTCTGCCGAGCGCCGCTACGCAACCCGGCGTCGTCGAACTCGTCGTGCGGCCGACCGGATTGATTGACCCGAAAGTCACCGTCAAGCCGCTCAAAGGCCAAATTGACGATTTGATTGAAGAATGTCGCAAGCGCGCCGACAAAAAGGAGCGCATTCTCGTCACAACGCTGACGAAACGCACCGCCGAAGAATTGACCGATTACCTGCGCGGCATCGGCGTCAACGTCCAGTATCTTCACAGCGAAATTGACGCCATCGAACGCGTCGAAGTCTTGCGCTCGCTCCGCAAGGGCGAATTCGACGTGCTCGTCGGCATCAATCTCCTGCGCGAAGGTCTGGATTTGCCGGAAGTCTCGCTCGTGGCGATTCTCGACGCGGACAAGGAAGGTTTTCTGCGCAGCGAGACCAGCCTCATCCAGACCGCCGGCCGCGCCGCGCGCCATCTGCACGGCGAAGTGATCCTTTACGCCGACGTGATCACCGACAGCATCAAGAAATTCCTTGCTGTCACCGAATATCGCCGGCAGCGGCAAATCGCCTACAACACCGAGCACCACATCACGCCGCGCAGCGTGAGCCGCGCCGTGGAGGAGAGCCTGGCCGTTTACGAATCCAATCGCCAGGAAGCGCACGGCGTCCTGCGCGAAGGCGGCGGCGACATTGATTTAGCGCAAACGATTGGCGAGCTTGAAAATGAAATGCTGAAAGCCGCCGAGGAATTGCAATTTGAAAAAGCCGCGCTGCTCCGCGACCAGATCAAGGAATTGAAACGCATGGTCAACGGCGAAAAACCGGAAGAAGCGAAGCCGGTGAGTTATCGGAAATCAAAACGGGCGCGAGGATGAGTTTGGATTTCATGGTTAATCGCCGATGCTCCAATCTAAATAAGGCTTGGAAATTTTGCTGATGGTATCTGTCGGACGTTCCTCAAGCGCGTTTTGCTTCGGGTCTGAAAGATTAAAATCAACATCAACTTTGATATACGGGCAACCACGATAAATAAAAGTCCGATGCGTGGCGGTCGAAAATCCGCCTTCCATTGTGAAAACTTTTAACAATTCTGCGCGCGTCATTCCGGGTTTAATCTTCTGACATTCGGTGAGAATTTCGGAAATCTGTTTTGTAAGATTTGTATCGGCAACGCTACTCGTATGCCACAGTTTAATCGAGGGGTCAATTTGACCGGTAGCCGGAGCATATCGGTTTGTTCCATCGTTTATCAGATACAAGAGATATTCATTTGTATCACCGGGTATAAATTCCACAAAGTCCGGGCCATTGGGCACACTTCCTTGTGCGGTTTCACGATAGTGGTGCAAGACAATCTCATCGCTCGCAGGCGTTCCCTTGAGAACTTCGGAAACTTTGAAGGTCGTTTCTACGCCATGAAATTGAAATGTTGCTGGTAGAGACGACCAGCCGAGTGAATTTACCTCATCCAAATCTTTCACTTTAATTGGCTGACCAATCACAACCAAATCGGATGCCGCCATCAATTCGTCAGCGCTCCACAAACGAACTGCGCGGGCGTGTGCAGACAAATTAAATGCAACGAACGCGAGGCAGAGAATTATTTTTGGCTTCATTGAACGATTGTAACTCTGACACAAAATTAAACCAGTTCGTTCATTTCGCCGGATTCGCCCCTTTGAACAGCGCCGTCGGCGCGACATCTTTGTAGAACCAAATCCAAACCGAATCAAGCTCCTTGCGGAGTGCCACCATTTGCAGACGGCCACCATTTGCAGACGGCCACCGTTGCAGACGGCCACCGTTGCAGACGGCCACCATTGCGGAGGGCCACCGGTGCTGTAGCGGCGGTCTGTGAGTGCCGCTACAACGGCTCGCGGGGACGCTCGCCCCTCCAAATTGCCGGTTTTTGCCGTTTTTCGCGTATTTTCATCAAAATCCGGCGTTTCCAGACGATTCTTCGGCGTATAAAAATGATTTTTCGGTGTATAGAAATGATTTCTCCGTGCGGTGAAATGAAGTTTCGGCGTGTAAAAATCATTTCGCGGCACCGTCAAACAAAGTTTCGGTGTGGTGAAATGATTGGACGGTGTGGTGACGCGAAGTTTCGGCGTGTTGAAATGGCTGGACGGTGTGGTGACGCGAAGTTTCGGCACCGTGACACAAGGTTTCGGCGTGTTGAAATGATTCCACGGCGCGTTGGATTCAAGTTTCGGTGTGTAAAAACCATTTCGCGGCGCCGTCAAACGATGTTTCGGCGCATAGAGATGATTTCACGGTGTATAAACATCTGTTGAACGCACCGTGACTTCGTGTGACGGCACGTTGACAGGAAGTTTCCGCGCGGAAAAAGTGTGTCGCGGTGCATAAATAGGATGTCGCGGTGCGGTGGCAGGAAGTTTTGGCGCATGGCCACGGAGCATATACGCCGTCAGAGCTTCCGGCGTTGCCGCCGGAGGCCTGCAAGCCGGATACCAGGCATTGCCTGGCACAGTTTTGCAACGCCGGGCTGATGGATTAAATTTTCGGGATTTGTCGCGGGATGAATTATTCGCTGAATGGAATCCAAACCGAATCAAGTCTTTGCAGTGGCAGGGCTGCGGTGCTCCGCAGCCAAATATCACGGCGGCGCAGCAACACCGCCCTGCCAAATATGCCAGCGCCAGCCTCGTTGGGCTTATTTGCACAAATGCCTGTTCGCCGGGCTGCCAAAATAACCGCTCTGTGTTTCAGGAGTTCCATGTTAAATTCCGGCCATGACCGCGCTGGAAATAACCGGGTTGAGTCTTGCCCTGCTGCTGATGCTGGTGGGATTGATTGGCTGCATGGTACCGGCGTTTCCCGGCACGCCGCTGGTGCTGGCGGCGGCCATCATTCACCGGCTTTGTTTCGGTGCCGCCGGCGCGAGCAACGCCGTGTTGATCCTGCTCGCGGTGCTCACGGTGATTTCGCTGGCGTTCGATTTTCTGGCCGGGCTGCTGGGCGCAAATAAATTCGGCGCAACGTGGCGCGGGGCGGTCGGCGCGCTGTTCGGCGGCATCGTCGGACTTTTCTTCAATCTGCCCGGAATCATCATCGGCCCGTTTGTGGGCGCGACGGTGCTGGAATTGCTCGGCGGCCGGGAATTCGAAAAGGCGATCAAGGCCGGCGTGGGCGCGACGCTGGGCTTGTTCGCGGGCATCATCGGCAAATTTTCCATTGCCGTGGTGATGATCCTGCTGTTCACCACCAACGTCATTGTCCGCTCGCTGAACTGACGTTAAAATCGGGCGCGAGGCAAGGCAGGAGTTTGGCTTTTACGGGCAATTCATCTTTACCGGCGATTGATTGGCTTCAATCAAGGCGGGCTTGCATCGTTGGTGATTCCCAGCCGCATTTTGATGGCATCCAGATCGCGTTGCATCTGCGCCACGTCCGCCTCCAGCTTCCGGCGCCGGGCCACGTCATCCGCGGTTGGCGCCGAGGCTTTGATTTGATTCAGCAATTCATCGCCCAGGGCCGCGCCGACCTGCCGGGTTTCCGCGTTGACGTGGGCTTCAATGTTGGTTTCCTGGCCGGCCATCGCGTCCTCAATTTGCACGGTGCAAAGAAACAGCGCGTCCAATTGGTTGGTATGGTAGTCAAACACCAGCGCATTTTCCGCCTTGCGTTCGGCCTCGGCCACCTGTTGCTGCGTTTCGATCTGCTTGCCGATGGTCAGCAGGAGAAACAACGTGTTGGTGTGGAAGAAAAGCGCGTCGTCGCGGTCCTTTTCGAAGTAGGTGTCGTTCATTTTGCCCAGCATGGGCGCCAGCGAGGTCAGCTCTGATTGCAGCACCGCCATGTCATGGGACTGGGTTTGTTGGAGCTGAACAATCTTCTGCGACAAAAGATCAATCTTCTGGCTGTTGATTTTTGCCTGCTGGTTGCAACCACAGAGGAAGGCCGCCCCGGTGAGCAGGAGTAAAAGGTATATTTTTTGCATAGCAATTTATCGGACAGATCAAGCTTCTTGCCAAATGACTCTTTGCGTTTTTGACCGCCCCATTTGACCGGCCAAACTGTCCACGTTAAGAAACACGCTGCCGTCGGATTCGTCAATAGTGATTGCATTGGGTGGCATAATTTGATGATGGTAGCGGAATTGTGCCTGACAAATTGCATTGGCAATAACGTGTGAGCAAGAAACGGTTGAAAACGGTTTGTTCTTTGGTAAAAAAGAAGTGGCACGATTGAGCTGCGGAGGACTCAATTTCGCATTAGGCTTGGCTGTTCCGTCAATGGCAGTCTTGGCTCAAGCCGACTCAATCGTGCCACTATCGTTTTACGACTCGAATTGGTTCCCAGCAATAGAAAGTTGTTTTTTTTGTTCACGCTATTTTCACGGGGTTATTTGCTGATTTCAGTGACGATGTTTCCGCTTTTCGCGCCGTTTTATATTTTGTCGCTTTTCTCAAGTTGGAAATGCTCGGCGGGCGGAGAGGAGCCTGCCGACGAACAAAATGTTCAGCCATAGTCTGCTCACTTCGACGGGTTCGCGCCTTTGACAGTCATGCGGATGGAATAAAGCCCGGTGCTGGCGGTGATGAACAAAGTCTTGCGGTCGGGGCCGCCGAAGCAGACGTTGGCCGACCATTTCTCCGGCACGTCAATGTGGTCAATCAATTTGCCCTGTGGATTGAAAATGGAAACGCCGTTGGCCGGGCCGGGCCGGCAGCACATGACCAAATCGCCCCGCTCGTCAATCGTCATGCCGTCGGAACCTTTGTCCACCGCCAGCGTTTTGTTGGTGAGCGAGCCGTCGGGCAAAATGTCGTAGCGCCACGTCTGGCCGCCGTCAATGTCGGAGACATAAAGCGTCTTGCCGTCGGGCGTGCCGGTGATGCCGTTGGGCTTCTCCAAATCCGTGGCGACAGGAAAAAGTTTTTTGCGGTCGGGCGTAAGGTGGAAAACTCCCTGATAGGGCAGCGCCATCGTGTCGTGGTCCCACCACGTGCGCCGGTAAAACGGATCGGTGATGTAAAGGCCGCCGTTGGGCGCGACCCAGACGTCGTTCGGGCCGTTGAGATATTTGCCGTCATAATTCGTGACGAGCACGGTCACGGTTTTGTCGGGCGCGATGGACCAGAGCTGGTTGTGCTCGTCGGCGCAGGCAATGAGATTGCCGTTCGCGTCGAACATCATGCCGTTTGCGTGCTGGGACGGGTGCATGAACGTGGACAATTTTCCATCCACGCTCCATTCCAAGATGCTGTCGTTCGGCTGGTCCACGAAAAAAACGTCGCCCTTTTGGTCGCAAGTCGCGCCTTCGGTGAACGCAAAGCCGCCGGCAAGTTTTTGCAGCTTCGCGCCCGGCGCAACAACGCTTTGGGCGCGCGACAACGGCGCAAAAATAAAAATGGCGGCGGTGGCGAGCAGGAGTGAAACGGTTTTCATGGTTGCGCGGACAGATTGCAACGGTCGGCGGCGACAATCCACCAAAAAACGATTCTTGTTTTTCAAGGGAAGCTGGCGCAAGTTGAAAGAGTGATTTTTCGGGCGTCATGCAACCAGGAACAAGAAAACTTCTGCGCTTTCTGCAAAGCTGGGCCATCAACACTGTCGCGGTGTTGCTGGCGGTGGTGATTTTGCGCAATCACATTCGCTACGAGCAGCCGCAGGATTTGCTGCTGGCGTCGCTGCTGCTGGGCATCCTCAACGCGTTCGTCCGGCCAATTCTCATGTTCATCGCGCTGCCGCTGCTGATTTTCACGCTCGGACTTTTCATGTTCCTCATCAACGCGCTGCTGTTGTATCTCGTCGGAGTGCTGATGGCGCCGCATTTCGTGGTGGATACTTTTGGTTACGCCTTCGCAGGCGCGGCCATCATCAGCATTGTGTCCTTCGTGCTGAACATTTTGACCGGCAACACGCGGGCGAGCGTCAGGGTTCAACGCCGTCCGCCGCCACCGCGGAAGGACGATGATGACGACAAGCCGGTGATTGATGTGTGAACCGATTTACGATTGGCGATTTACGATTTACGAAACCGTCCACACCTACGCACAACCGCGTAAATCGTATATCGTAAATAACAAATTGGTTTTTCGTTGGCTTCTACAAATCCAGCTGATATGCCGCCCGCAAGGTGTGAATTCCTTTTGAATTGAAGTCGCGTTCAAAGTCCGTGGGCAATTCCGCCAGTTCCGCCGGCGTTTCAATTTCCACAAAATTTTTGTCCGCGCCAAAAACTTCAGTCATTTGCTGGAAATAATCTACGTCGTCCGTCCGTAAATAAATTTTCCCGCCGGGCGCGAGCGCGGCGCGGGCGAGCGCGGGAAAACTTTCGCTGATAAGCCGGTATTTGTGGTGCTTCTTCTTCGGCCACGGGTCGGGAAAGTAAATGTGCAGCGCGGAAGCGGAAAGCGGCGGCAACAGCCATTGCAAAAAATACGACGATTCAATCCGCACGCCGCGCAGATTTGCCAATCCGGCGCGGCGGCCTTTGCGGTCGAGTTTGGAAATGCGCCCCAGCAACCGTTCGACGCCGATAAAATTTCTTTCAGGATTTCGCCGCGCGTATTCGACAAGAAATGAAGCATCACCGCAGCCAAGTTCAATTTCGAGTGGCTGCGGCTTGGGAAATAATTTTGCCAACTCGAGCCGCTCGACGATGGAAGAGAGTTGGACGACGAGATTGGTTTGATTTTCCATTCCGCAATCCGCAATCAAAAACCGAAATTTGAAAAAATGGTCGGGGCGGTGAGATTTGAACTCACGACCTCTTGGACCCGAACCAAGCGCGCTAGCCAGGCTACGCTACGCCCCGACATTTGAACCACCAGTCTGCCGCGCGCGCGCGGGAAAAGCAATCCTGTTTTGAAAAGCAGCGAAAGCTTGCGGCGACGGGCGCCGCGCAGTTAACGTTTCGGCATGAATCTCGAAGATCATTTGGGTGACATCGTCCGCAAGGCGCGCGCGATGAACGGCATTTCCGCCGCCGCCGCCGCCAAAGCTGCGGGCATTTCGGAAGGCGAATTGTCGGCGCTCGAAGAAACCGGCAACGTAACGGGAAAAATAAACTTTGCCGCGCTCGCGCCATTGCTTGGTCTGGACGCCACGAAACTCGAAGGCATCGCGCAAGGCTGGTTGCCGTCGCCGAAAGATTTGTCCGCGTGGCGCGAAATCCGCGTGTTTATAACCAGCGACGACGGCTTTTCGGTAAATTGTTTTCTGGTCTGGGATGAAGTCACGCGCGATGCGGCGCTTTTCGACACCGGCCTCGACGCCAGACCGATTCTCGATTGCATCGCCGTCGAGCAGCTTTCGCTCCGGCACATTTTCATCACGCATTCGCATTGGGATCACGTCGAGGCGCTGCCGAAAATTCGCGAGGCCTGGCCGAAAGTGAAATTGCATTCCGGCTCGAAAAGCGCGCCGGTGGACCAACGCAACAAGACGGCGGAAATCGTCCATCTTGGCGGCCTGCGCGTGACGCACCGCGAAACGCCCGGGCACGCGGACGACGGCGTGACTTATATCGTCGGCAACTGGCAGGAGGACGCGCCGCACGTCGCCATCGTCGGCGACACGATTCTCGCCGGCTCAATCTGCAACGGCAATGGCGCGTGGGAATTGGCGAGGCAGAAAGTGCGCGAACAAATTTTGTCGCTGCCGGCGGAAACATTGATTTGTCCCGGCCACGGCCCGCTGACAACGGTGGCGGAGGAAAAGGCACATAATCCCTTTTTCTGATTTGCGCCGCGGTTCTTACATTGCCAACGCTCCACGCGCGTTTTAGGATTTCCCCGTTTCATGGCCGAATACAAAGTTCAATTCGAGGTCTTTGAAGGCCCGCTTGATTTGCTGCTTTACCTCATCAAAAAGGAGGAAGTGGACATTTACGAGGTCAACCTCACCAAGCTCGCCACGCAATTCATCGAATACATTGACACGATGCGGCTGCTCGATCTGGAAATCGCCGGCGAATTTCTCGTGATGGCCTCGACGCTGATGTATATCAAAAGCCGCGAATTGCTGCCGGTGGATCAACAGGCGCAAATCGAAGGCGAGGAAGAAGGCGAAGACCCGCGCTGGGAATTGATTCGTCAGCTTGTCGAATATAAAAAATTCAAAGACGCCGCCGCGCAATTGCAAACGCTCGAAGCGCGGCAGGAAAATATTTTTCCGCGCCTGCCGGGGAAATTGGAATTTGAATCCACCGCGCCGCCGCCGAAGCCGGACGTTTCCATTTTTGATTTGCTCAACGCCGTCAACACGGTTCTCAAACGTTTTGAACAACGCGAAGGCGCGACGCGCGACATTTTTGAGGACAAATGGACCGTCAGCGAAAAAATTGAATTCATACTGAAAATTATTGCCGAACGCGGCGCAATAAGATTTTCCGAGTTGTTTGCCAACGCCGCGAGCCGTTCCGAAGTCGTTTGCACCTTTCTGGCGCTGCTGGAATTGATTCGCCTGAAACAACTCGTCTGTTCGCAGCCGGAGCCGTTCAGCGAAATTGAAATCAGCCGCGCGCAAGTTGCAACGGCCACCGCTTCGCCGGTTATTGTTGCAACCGAACCGGCCGCTGCCGCACCGCAAACTGAAATTGCAAATCCGCCATCCGAAATCCAAAATCCGCAATAATTTTCATGGAATTAAAATTTATTCTCGAATCACTGCTGTTCTCCGCGCAAAAACCGTTGAGCGTAAAAGAACTTCGCGAAGTCCTCGCCAACGCCGCCGAAGCGGAGGATGCCGATGCCACCGCCAAGTCGCTCGCCAAAATCAAGGACAGCGAATTGACCGCTGCACTGGAGCAGCTCGCACGCGAACACGAAACCGCCGCGCGCAGTTACCGGCTCGCATGCGTCGCGGGCGCGTGGCAATTCGTCACGCAACCGGAATTTGCGCCGTGGCTCAAGGCGCTCGTCGGTATCAAGGCACGTCCGCCGCGGCTTTCCGCACCCGCTCTGGAGACGCTGGCCATCATTGCGTATCGCCAGCCGCTCACGCGCGCCGAGATTGAGCAGATTCGCGGCGTGAACGTGGACGGCGTGATGCAGACGCTCACCGAACGCGGCCTCGTGGAGTCGGTTGGCCGCGCGGAAGTCGTCGGCCGCCCGCAAACTTACGGCACCACGACGCTGTTTCTCGAATACTTCGGCCTGCGCAGCCTGGAAGATTTGCCCGCTGCGGACGAACTGCGCCGCATTCCCATTGAAAAACCGCCCGCGCCCGTCACGGTTGAACCCGGCTTGGCAACCACTCCGCCGGAACAATTGAATTTGCAAAATCCACCAGGCGAGAATCAAAAGGCGGAATTGGAAAAATCATCTGACGGACAAAATTAACTGAACGAACGGAATTTTGTTAATTCTGAAAAATTCCGGGCAACGGCAATTCGGCATGGGCTGTGGTCAAAAAAACTTCGCGCAGTTGTGTTTCACACCATCCGGCTTCCGGCTGCTTCATCAACGCCAAAAATGTTTTGGATATTTTCGTGCCAGCTCGGATTTGATTTTCGGATAATGCTCCCGCCAGAAATTCGCTAAGTCCTGTGTTACCTGGACCGGTTTCATGCCCGGTGTCAAAATGTGAACCGTCACTGGCACGCGCGCCACCGCGATTTTCGGCGTCTGGTTCACGTCGTATAATTCCTGAATCCGCAGCGAAATGAATGGCGATTTGCCGATTTCATAATTCACCTTCGGCGTCCGCCCATTCGGCAGCGACAATCTTTCTGGCGCATGTTTGTCCAGCAGCTTGCGCTGCGAATGCGACAGCCACGACATGACAACCGGTTTCACTTCGCGCTCCTTGATTTCCTTGTAGCTCACCGCGCCGTGGCAAAGTTGCTCGATGACGTGCTTCTTGTCGTCGTCGCCAAACGGTGGCAGTTGCAATTCAGGACAATTCGCGCAAAGAAAATTCAGCCGCGCAACCCATTGCTCAACGGAATGGTCCCAATTCGGCAATGGCAAACGGTTCGCGAGAATCTCATTCGCCAAAATTTTTGAGGCGTCATCGGCGGGCGGCGGCTCGATGCGCTTGGCCGAAAGTGCCAGTCCGCGAAATTTCAAAAGCTCCGCCGCGACCACGCGCTTTTGCGTCGAATCAAATTGCACGCGCAAATCGGATTCCAAATCTTCAGGAAACAATTCGCGCAGCCAATCCGCTTCAATCGCCGTGGCCAGCGAGAGAATTGTGTTCACTTCCTTGTCGCGCATTTCGACCTCGCGGATTTCAGCGGCGACGAACAATTCATTTTTCCCAACCACACTTTCACATGCCAAGACGCCACGCCGATTATGAACGAGTTCGCAGCGCAGCGTTCCTTGATCCATCCGTCGCGCGACGCGGTCGGAAAATCCGATGAGAATGCACTTTTGCAGCGCCTCGTCTTTCACCTCGCGCGGCTTGGCATCGAGTCCCTCCTTTTCAGCAATCCGTAAAAATTGTTCCAGCAACGGCCCAACTTGCCGCGCGGTGATGGCATGGATGCCAAGCTTGCGGCAGGCGTCGAGGCGAAATTGATTTTTTGCCGCGTAATTCCACGCGCGCATAAGAATCCAAAAATCCGACGACGCCTTTTCACCGAGCAAATCTTCGCGGAGCGAATTGGTTTCACGGTCAACGTTTCGCAAAAGCAAATCGCGTCCCTGCGTGAGCGCGGCGACGAGCGCGGCCTGATAAACGCAGCCGTGTTCCTGCGCCGCGAGCAACATGCGCGAATAACGCGGATGCAGCGGAAACGCGAGCATCTTGCGGCCAATGGCCGTGATGGAATTATTTTTGTCGAGCGCGCCGAGGTCGTGAAGCAATTCCTCCGCGTGCGTCAGTGAAATTTCGTCGGGCTTTTCGAGCCAGCGGAATTTCCGCAAATCGTCCACACCGGCGGCTTTCAAAGTCAAAACCACTTCCGCCAAATCGAGCCGTTTGACTTCCGGCAATTCCTGCGCGGCGCGATGGCCGTGTTCCTCGCGCGACCAAAGCCTCATGCAAACGCCGGGCGCAGTTCTTCCGGCTCGACCGGCGCGCTGGTCGGCGCTCGATTGCGAAATCTTTTCGATGAGCAGCGTGTTGATGCCGCGATTCGCATCGTAGCGCGCCATTCGCGCCAGGCCGGAATCAATTACCAGCCGCACGCCGTCAATCGTCAACGAGGTTTCCGCGACGTTTGTGGCGACGACAACCTTGCGTTGTTCGTAGCGGGCGACCGCCGCGTCCTGCGATCGCGGTTCCAATTCGCCGTGCAGCGGCAGCAAAATAAATCCTTTCGATTCCGGCACGTGGCGGATGGTTTCAATCGTTTGCGAAATCTCAAATCCGCCCGGCATGAAGACCAGCACATCGCCTTCACCGCCGCTAGACACGTAATTTGAAAACGCGTCCGCCGCTTGTTCCCAAACCGGCCGCTTGTCGTTGTAACTTGGCTGCGCGGCGTATTCAAATTCAACGGGATAAACGCGGCCTTCGGATGACAGCGTCGCGCACGGCTTCAAATAATTCTCCAACTCGCCCGCGTTCAACGTCGCAGACATGACGATGAGATTCAAATCGGCGCGATGCTGCTCCTGCAAATCAAGCGCGCGGGCCAGCGTGATGTCGCCGTAAAGATGCCGCTCGTGAAATTCGTCGAAAATCAAAACTGAAACGTCGCGCAATTTCGGGTCTTCAATCATTTGCCGGAGCAAAACGCCTTCGGTCACGAACCGGATTTTCGTCTTGGCCGACGTGACATTTTCAAACCGGATTTGGTAGCCGACTTCCTGTCCAAGCTGGACGCCAAGTTCCTGCGCGACGCGCGCGGCGAGTAAACGCGTGGCGAGGCGGCGCGGTTGAAGAATGACAACTTGGCCATCGCGCAAAAAATCGTGGCGCAAGAACATTTGGGGAACCTGCGTGGATTTGCCGGAACCGGTGGGCGCGGACAAAATCAATCGCCGGTCATGACGCAGGCGCGAAATGATTTCGCCTTCGATATCGTAAATGGGCAAACGCTCGGCCATGAATTACGCGAGAACCCAACCCGGTTTAATTTCCTCGTCCAAATCTTGCGCGGGAATTCCTTGTTTCAATTTTTGTTCGGCAAGAATGCCAATCATCGCAGCATTGTCAGTGCAGAGATTTTTTTCGGCGAGACGAAGCGTAAATCCATTTTTTTTGCACGCGTGCTCCAATTCATTTCGCAAGCTGCGATTGCAAGTGACGCCGCCGGACGCGGTGACGCAGCGGACACCTTCGCGTTTCGCGGCACGGATCGTTTTGGCGACAAGCACTTCGACAATGGCAGCTTGGATGCTGGCACACAAATCACGGATTTTTTGCTCGTCGTTTAACAAATCCGGATGGTCGCGCAGGAAATAGCGGACGGAGGTTTTCAATCCGCTGAAACTGAAGTCGTCGCTCGCGTCGTGAAGCAACGGACGGGGAAAATCGAACGCCTTCGGATTTCCCTTTTCCGCCAGCCGGTCAATTTCGGGGCCGGCGGGATAATTCAAGCCCAACATTTTTCCGGTTTTGTCGAAACATTCGCCGGCGGCGTCGTCAATCGTCGCACCGAGGACGCGATGCTTCAATTCGGATTCGACCAAAACCAAAATCGTGTGCCCACCGCTGACGATGAGCGAAATGTTCGGCTGAAATTTTTCGAACCCGCCAATCCACGGCGAATACAAGTGCGCCTCGTGATGGTTGACGCCAACGAACGGTTTCTCCAAGGTGAACGCGACGGCTTGCGCGGCTTTGAAGCCGACGAGCAGCGCATTCGGCAGGCCCGGCCCCTGTGTCGCGGCGATGGCGTCAATTTCAGCAATGGAAATTTTTGCTTCGCTCAAAGCGGCGCGCGCGACGGGCAGAAAATTCTTCAAATGCTCGCGCGCGGCGAGTTCAGGCACGACGCCGCCGTATTCGGCATGAAGTTCAATTTGAGAGGAGACGGTGTTGGACAAAATTTTCCCGTTGCGCACAACAGCGGCGCTGGTTTCATCGCAGGAGGTTTCAATTGCCAGAATTATCATTCGCTTTTTTAACCACGAATGAACAAAAAACACGCCCGTTCGTGATTTAACGGATTTTATTTCGCCGCGACTTTTTCCGGCGCCTTTTCTAGTTCGCCGTAAAGCAGAACGCTCTTGAGCAAATCCTCGGCGCGGTCAAGTTGCACGTCCTTGACTTTGTCCACAATGGCGCGTTCATTGTCGGGCAGCGATTCGATTCCGCCGGGCGAGCGTTTGATGAGCAGCGCGGCTTCCGTCTCGTCGCTGATCGGCACGTAAATGTCCGGCGTGATGCCGTGCTCTTCAATAATCTGGCGGCTGGGCGTATAATATTTTGCCGTCGTCAATTTTAGCGCTGCGCCGTCACCGAGCGGAAAAATGCTTTGCACCACGCCTTTGCCAAAGGTTTTCTGTCCAAGAATGACGGCACGATGCAAATCCTGCAGGCAGCCGGTGACAATTTCCGCCGCGCTCGCGGTACCAAGGTTGACCAGCACGACCATCGGCTCGCCATGCAATTCATCGCCGTCGCCATCAGCGAAGTATTTTTCGACCGAGTCGCGCCCTTCAGTCGAAACAATCAACTGCCCGCGCGGCAGAAATTTCTGGGACACTTCCACGGCCTGATCAAGCAGGCCGCCGGGATTCCAGCGTAAATCGAGAATCAATGCTTTCATACCCTGCGCCTTTAGTTTATCGAGCGCGGCTTGAAGTTCGTCTCCAGTATTGTCGCCGAATTCCGTGATGCGGATGTAGCCGATTTTGTCCGGGCCGAGCGGAAATTCCTGTTTGCCGTTGATGTCCTTGACCATTTCCATGCTGATGATGGCGCGGGTAAGGGTGATGTCTTTTTCCAGACCCGACGACGGACGCTGGATGGTGATGGTCACAGATGTGCCCGGTTTGCCGCGAAGCTCGTCCACGGCGTCCTGTAACGACATTTTGTCCGCGCTCCGGCCATTGATCTTTACAATGCGGTCGCCCGACAAAATGCCGGCGCGAAATCCCGGCGTGTCTTCCATCGGCGCGACGATCGTGATATAACCGTCCTTCATCGCCACCACGAGGCCCAGCCCACCAAACGCGCCTTGCGTGTCGTCTTGCAACTGCTGGAAATCGCTCGCGTCCAGAAATTCGCTGTGCGGGTCGAGCGAATCAACCATGCCGTTGAGCGCGGAATAAACCAGCGCGCGGTACGTCAGGTTCGTGCCATCCACGTAATCGGCACGCACCTTTTCCAGCACGTTTTGAAACAAAGCCAGGCTCGCGTCCTCCGAATCCCGCCGTTCCGCCGCGTGCGCCGGCGTCAGATAAACCCACGCGCCAACGGTCAGGTTCGCCGCGAGCAGCGCCGTGACCAGGCCGAAAATCAAAAATCGCTTCATAAACTGAAGAAACCTAGCACAGGAGTGTGAAGACACGAAGAATTTTCCCGAACTGGAATTATTTCAGCAGCGCCTCGATGAGGGGCAAATCACCAGGCGCGGTCACCTTCGGATTCGGCGCGGAGCTGGCAACGAGTCGAACTTTCTGTCCAATCAATTCACACGCCGCCGTGTCGTCGGTGAAAAGCAGTTTTTTTTGACGCGCGGCTGCAATCGCACAGCGGATGATTTCCACGCGAAACGTCTGCGGCGTCTGCACCGACCAAAGTCTCGAGCGGTCGAGCGTGCACGAAATGGTCGTGCCATCCGCGCTTTCCTTGATGGTGTCGGTCACCGGCTGCGCCGCGACTGCGGCTCCCGTTTTGCGTGCGGCGGCAATCGTCGCCGCGATCAATTCCTCCGTTACGCAGGGCCGCGCGGCGTCGTGAATCGCCACGATTTCAGTTTTGAGTGAAAGTGCTTCCAAGCCGTTCCAGACTGAATCCTGCCGCTCCGCTCCGCCGGTGACGATTTGAAATTTCTTTTGGAAATGGAATTGTTTCGCGAGCCCGGAAAATTTTTCGCGCGCTTCATCGCGAACGACCAGGATGATTTCGTCCACGCATTTTGTGTCGTTGAACTTTTTCCAGGCGTGCGCCGCGAGAGGCCGGCCGGCGATTTCAAGCCACAACTTGTCCGCGCCCATGCGGACGCCCCTGCCGGCGGCGACGAGGATGGCAGCGTTCATCTTTCGAGTCTAAAGTTCAAAATCAAAAGTCCAAAGCCAAAAACCTTTCGCGGCTTGGCTTTGGACTTTGGACTTCTGGCTTGGAACCGGCGTCAGCCAATCCGCCAGACAATGCGCGCCTTGTTCAAATCATACGGCGACATTTCCATTTTCACGCGGTCGCCGACAGTGAGGCGGACGAATTTTTTCCGCATTTTGCCGGAAATCGTCGCGAGCACCTGATGCTTGTTGTCCAGTTCGACACGGAACATCGTCCCGGCCAGCACCGTCAAAATTCGGCCTTCGACCTCAATGTGTTCTTCCATGAATCGAAAAAATTATTCAAGTCACACAGCCAAAGCCAATCGAAATTTTGCCGCGAAAATAAACGGAGCGACGTCCGATGGCGAACGCCGCTCGCAGACAAGCTGGCAAAAAATCAATACCGCTCCCGACGGCCACGGTCGCCGCCGCCCCCGCCGCCGTAATCGCGGCGCGGACCGCGGTCATTGCGCGGGCGCTCTTCCTTCGGGCGCGCGACATTGACCGTCAGCGGCCGTTCGGCCAGCAACGCGCCATGCATCGCAGTGATGGCTTTTTGCGCTTCCTCGGGTGTGGACATGGTAACGAAAGCGAAGCCGCGGGAACGTCCGGTCATTCGATCCATCATCAGATTGGTTTCGACGACCGTGCCGTGCGCGGAAAAGGCCTCCTGAATTTCGTTCTCGGTGGTGTTGAAGGAAAGATTTCCCACAAACAATTTCGTGCTCATTTTCTATAGACTGCGAGACTAACCGCCTTCCCGGACTGTTCCCGACTGCCGGGTTTCAAATCGTTCACCAGAAGATTTACCATGACCAGTATTGACAAGTTATCTAACAGACGCGCCAATTCTAGGCATTTTAGAAACAATTGCAAGTCAAATCTGCGCCGCCGGCCGCCAATCCAAAACCTTCAATTGCACCGTCCGATAACCATTGAAATCAGAGACTTGCGGTTGAAAGGCCAGGTCAAATTTCCCCACCGGCAGCGATTTATCACCGCTGTTCCACCAAACCGACTCGATACCGCCTCGCGGGATGCCGCCGTCGTCCACCCACATTTTGACATGCTGCTTTTCCGCGCCTATTCTTTGCAATGGTCGCGCGTGTGATAAATTGCGCGCGCAAAATTGCACCGCCGGATTTCCCTGCCCGTGCGGTCTCAACTTTTCCAGCTCGCCGAGCAGTTCAAAGGTCATTTCATCCAGGCCGACCTCCGCGTCCAGCCGCAACGACGGCTGCAAATCTTCCGGCTTTAAACTGCGCTGCGCCAGTCCGTTCAATTTTTCACGGAGCAAATCAATTTTGTCCGACGCGATGCTCAAGCCAGCCGCCATTGCGTGTCCGCCGTGGCGCAGCAGCAAATCGTCACACTCGCGCAGCGCGGCGGCCAGATCGAAGCCCGCGATGCTGCGGCCCGAACCGCGCATCTCGCCGTTTTCGCCACCGATGATGATGGTCGGGCGGTAAAATTCCTGAAGCACGCGCGACGCGACGATGCCGACGACGCCGATGTGCCAGAGCAACTGCCCTTCGACGATGACGAAATCATTTTGCGGGTCGAATTTCGCGCGGATGATTCCGGCGACTTCCTCAACAATTGTCTTTTCAATTTTCTGCCGCTCGCGATTCCGCAAATCGAGGTTTTGCGCAATTGGCATTGCCTCTTCCAAATTTTTGGCGAGCAGCAATTGCAATGCCTCTCCGGCGGTTTCCAAACGGCCGGCGGCGTTGAGCCGTGGCGCGAGTTGGAAGCCCACTTCATAAGCGCCGATTTTTCCCGGCGTTTGCGCGACCTTTTTCAGCACAATAATTCCGGGACGCTGCGTTTGGTTCAATTGTCGCAAACCGGCGGAAGTGAGAATCCGATTCTCCCCGGTGAGCGGAACCAAATCGGCGATCGTGCCGAGCGCGACCAAATCCAGCAGCGGCTTCAAATCAAATTCCGCCGCGCCAGGCAGATTTGTTTCGCGTCCGCGTTTCAAAATGGCGTGCGCGAGCTTGAACGCGAGGCCGGCGGAGCAAAGCTCGCAGAAGTTTTGAGTTTTTAATTTTAAATTTTGAGTTAACTGCGGGTTGACCAAGGCAACTGCGTCCGGCGCTGGCGACGAAACTTGGTGATGATCCAAAACAATCACGTCAATGCCACGAGCGCGGAGCGAGGCGATTGTTTCGACAGCGGTCGAGCCGCAGTCCACGGCGAGCAAAAGTGTCGTTGGAAATTTTTTGAGGCAGTTCTCAACACCATCGGCACTCAAGCCGTAGCCCTCGTCCATCCGGTTTGGCAGATAAAATTCCAAGTGCCAGCCGAGCGGGCGCAGGACCTCGACGAGCAGCGCGGTGGAAGTCACGCCGTCAACATCGTAATCGCCGAAAATCACGATCGGCTCGTTTTGTTCGCGCGCGCGAAAAAGCCGTCCGACGGCCTGGCCCATGTTCGGCAGCAAAAACGGATCGGCGAGATTTTTGAGCCGCGGCGAGAGGAAATTTTGAATGACTGGAATTTCGCTGAAGCCGCGGTTGAGCAGGCATTGCGCGAGCAGTGGCGAGATTTTGAGCGCCGACGCGATTTGTCCGGCGAGCAGCGGTTGCGACGGCGCGGGCGACCAGCGGAATTTCATTTTAACCGCAGGTTACGCCGATTACGCGGATTAAAAAGTAAAATTGAATCACCCCGGGAAATTCAAAATGAATCCGCCACCCGCGGTTTACTTTTCTCTTTCGCGCCGCGTAGCGGCGACCGACAGCGCGATGGCAATCAAAAGAATCCCGGCCACGACAAGCAGGGAAACGGCCGTGGGGACTTCGATTTGAAACCATTGGTGGGTTTGGCCGTGTGGCGCGAGGAGCATTTTCGCGCCGAAGAAAACCAACGCGGCGGAAAGCCCGGTTTTCAAATGACGAAAATAGCCGAGCGCGCCGGCCAGCAGAAAATACATCGAGCGCAGGCCGATGATGGCAAAGATATTTGAGGTGAAGACGATGAAGGCATTGCGCGTGACGGAAAAAACGGCGGGCACGGAATCCACGGCAAAAAGCAAATCGGTCGTTTCGATGAGCAACAGCACGAGCGCGAGCGGCGTGAAAACAAATCTGCCACCAAGCTCCGTGAAAAATTTCCCGCCATCGAGGTTTGGGGAAAGCGGGAGAAATCTTTTTGCAAGTCGTAACACGGGATTTTTTTCCGGCTGCATTTGTTTTTTGGAAACGAGCATTTTAATTCCAGCCAAAATGAGAAACGCGCCGAAAAGATAAAGAATCCAATCAAAGCGGGCGATGAGTGCGATGCCGGCGGCGATCATCGCGCCGCGCATCACGAGCGCGCCGAGAATCCCCCAAAAAAGCAGGCGGTGCTGAAATTCCAGCGGCACGCGGAAATAGGCGAAGAGGATGGCCATGACGAGAATGTTGTCGAGCGAGAGGGAAAGCTCGATGACGTAGCCGGTGGTGAATTGGACGGCTTCCTCGCGGCTGCGCCAGAAAACCAGCGCGAACGCAAACAGCAAGGCCAGCGCAACCCAAAATGCGCTCCATGCGAGGGCTTCCTTGAATTTAACGGCACGCGGGCGGCGATGGAACACGCCCAAATCGAGCGCGAGAAAAAGCAAAACGCAAAGGATGAAACCGGTCCAGTGCCAGGGCGTAATTTCTGTCATTTATGATTTACGATTTACGATTTGCGTTCCAACTGCAAATCCAATCGTAAACCGCGAATCGCAAATTCTTCAGGCTTTCGCCACCGGCACATTCTGCATCTTGACTGCCGACGCGCCGATGTTCGGGCGTTCGCCCTTGTGCCACCACAACACGAGCGCGCTGGCAACGTAAATCGAGGAATAGGTCCCGGTGACGATGCCGACAAGAAACGTGAACGCGAAGTCGTTGATGACGCCGCCGCCGAAAACGTAGAGGCAGCCCGTGGCGATCAACACCGTGCCGCTGGTGATGATCGTACGGCTCAACGTCTGGTTGAGCGCCTGGTTGATGACTTCCTTGAACGTGCCGCGCACGCCGAGCTTCAAGTCTTCGCGGATGCGGTCGAAGATGACAATTTTGTCGTTGATGGAAAAACCGATGATGGTCAGGATGGCGGCGACAACGGTGGCGTTGAATTCGCGTCCGGAAATTCCGTTGGCGATGCAATAACAGCCAATCGCCAGAAGCACGTCGTGAATCACGGCGACAACTGCGCCAACGGCGAATGAAAATTCATAACGGAACGCGACATAAACCAGGATGCCGAAGAGCGCCATCAGTGAGGCGATGATTGCCGACTGCTGGATTTCCTTGCCGATGGTCGGGCCGACGCGTTCCTCATCGTCCATCTTGAATTTTGCGGCGGGAAAATCCTTGTTCAGTTCGGCCTGAACTTCCGCGCCGGTTTTGTCCTTGGTGGTAACTCGCAGCGATTCCTGGCCGCCGCTCACGGCCTTTTGGTATTGGATTTCCACGTCGTGCGCGCCCAGTCGCGTCACAGCTTTGCGGACTTGCTCCTCATCCACTTTTTGTTGAAAGGTGAAGGTGGCGCTGTCGCCGCCGAGAAAATCCACGCCGAACAGTTTCGTGCCGCGGTCAAAAATTCCATAGCCGAGCGAAACGAAGATGAACAGCCAGGAAATGATGAACAATGGCGTGGCAATTTTCATGAAATTGATCTTCGCGCTGCGAATGATGTGCAACATTGGCAGCGATTTGAGCCAGTTGTGGTCGAGCAGGAAATTAAAAATCAGGCGCGTGACCACGAGGGAGGTGAACAAACTCGCGGCAATGCCGATGGTCAGCGTGACACCGAAGCCTTGGATTTCTCCCGTTCCTTTCCAAATCAAAATGACGGATGAAATGAGCGTCGTGACGTGCGAGTCGAAAATCGTTCCGAACGCGCGGGCATAGCCGGCGTCAATCGCGCCGCGCAAGGATTTTCCCTTGGCAATTTCCTCGCGCAAGCGTTCGTAAATCAGCACGTTCGCGTCCACAGCCATGCCCACCGTCAAAACCACGCCCGCAATGCCCGGTAGCGTGAGTGTTGTGCCGATGCTGCACATGACGCCGAGCAAAATGATGATGTTCGTGATCAGCGCGACGTTCGCCGTGATGCCCGCAATCCAGTAATAACAAAGCATGAACGCCGAAACCAAAACGACGGCGGCGATGGACGCGCGGATGCCGCTGCGGATGGAATCCTTGCCCAGCGTCGGATCCACGTCTTCCGAAGAAATGATATGAAGCGGCGCACGCAACGGGTTTTGCAAGACGGCCGCCAAATCCTGCGCTTCCTTTTCCGTGTAACTGCCGCTGATTACGCCGTTGCCGCCCACGATGGCACTTTTAATGACCGGCGCGGTTTGCAGTTCGCCGTCGAGCACGATGGCCATTCTGTGCCCAACGTTTTCGCTCGTCGCTTGCGCAAATTTTTTCGCGCCATCAGCAGTGAGCGTGAACTCAACCTCCGGCTCGCCCATTTGATCGCGATTCACGTATGCGCTGCTCACGATGTCGCCTTTCAAGCCGTCCACGGCATTTTTGCTCACGACCACGGCCTCCACCGTCGGCGGGCCGTTCGGTTGCTGCTCTATGTGCTTGAGCACCTCATAACCCGGCGGAACGGCTTCGAGAATCTTGCCGGTCCTTTCATCCACGATTTCGTCGCTGTTGTCCTTCACCATGCGGAACTCCAGATACGCCGCCTTGGAAATGTTCGTCTCCGCCTCGTCTTTGTCCGCCTCCGAGAGTCCGGGCAGTTCAATCAAAATCCGGTTGCCACTCTCCGGCTGGATGACCGGCTCGGCCACGCCAAAGGCGTCCACGCGCTTGCGCAACACATCCACGGCCTGCGACAGCGCGCCACTCATCTCCGAGGCGCTGACGGGTTGATTGGAGCCGCCAACGGTCGCCAGATAATTCGTGTCCATCTCGACGAGGAACGACGTGCCGCCCTGCAAATCAAGGCCGAGCTTGATTTTGCCCGCCGCCTGCCGTTGAAGCTGGTTCAAAATGTAGGTCGTCGGGTGCAGTTGATTTTGGGCGGGGATGAAGGCAAAATAACTCTGGATGTCATTCGTGCCGATGGCCTCCCGCAAATTGGCGAACTCGCTGTTCGTCGCCGCCTGTTGCCGCGCTTCCGCCTGTTGCAAAATGTTTGTGAACGCCGCGTCCTTGTTTTCCGCGCGCGAGGCAAACTGCTGGATCAAATCGCGCGACGTGGGCGGGTAAATCTCGACAAACGCCCAGCAAACGATCAACACCACCAGCCCGAATTTCCAACGGTCGGTTTTTCTCATGGCCGGTTAGGATTCGTTCGCGCCGCCGGATTCGATGATTTCCGTCACCGAGGATTTGGTCACTTCCATTTTGGCATCCGCCGAGCGGAGCGAAACCGTCTTGTCCTTGACCGTGATGACGGTGCCGACAATGCCGCTGCTCGTGGCAATCTTGTCGCCCGACTTGAGCGCCGCGAGCAATTTCGCCTGCTGCTTGCGCTGCTGGCTCTGCGGACGAATCATCATGAAATACACGACGACAAAAATCAAAGCCATCGGGAACAACAGCGACATCGGCGAACTCGGCTGCGCCGCCGGCGCGCCCGTCGAAGTGGTGGCGGAGGAAGCCGCCGCCGGCGCGGTCGTGTCCGCCAAAATCACGTTTAAATAATTCAAATGCATAAATGAAAAGTGGTCGGACATTTTAGGCGAGTTGCGGCCAATGGCAAGGTTTATCGGCGGAGTTTTGGGATTGTTTTCAAATGCTTTGCCAATCCCGTTGGAAATGCAAAAGGAGCGCCGCCAGCCATGAAAGATTATTTGCCGCCTGACAGTCGGCGGCCATTGCCCCTTGAGATTCCGGTTGCGTTACGAAACTTGC
Organism: Candidatus Aquilonibacter sp.; assembly: GCA_035504945.1. GTDB lineage: Bacteria > Verrucomicrobiota > Verrucomicrobiia > Limisphaerales > UBA11358 > UBA11358. The sequence continues at coordinate 54,192 of DATJRH010000038.1, forward strand.
GAGTCCAGATTGCCGGTGTGATTCCGCATGGCATGATTTGAACCGTTAGATGGCATTGAGTGATTATGAAAAGAGCACTGTTTCTATTTTGCGGACTTTGCTGGTTCATGTTTGGATCAGTCATGGGCGTCTTCCTGCTGCAATACCTCGCTGATGGAGCTGGTTTGCAGGATTCCGGTTTCGGCTTCCCAATTTTCAGTCCGGTATCATCGGGAAGCGTTCTGATTGGGCTGGTGCATATCGTGGGATTTTTCATGCTTGCGGTTTTGTGTTTTGTCGTTGGCGTCGGTTTGTGTTTGCGCGGTTTCGAGTCAAAGCCCGACAACACGCGGAAGCTGGAGCCAACCGCCGACAGCCATGTCCCGCAAAGGCGGGATTTGGATTGTTAGAAATCATTGTGATTATGGAAAAATTATCACCTAAATTGAGTTGTCCAAGTTGCCGGGGAACAAAGTTGTCCGCCGGCAAGTTTTTAGACACCAGCAAGCTCGCTCCAAGCTGGATGCTTCCCAAGAGCAAGGTGTGGAGCAGCGGCGTGACTTATTTTGTTTGTCGCGACTGCGGATACCTCGGCTTGTGCGTAAGCGAGAAAGAACGCGCTGAATTGGATGCGGAAGCCACCGATGTTTGACCCCGCGCCGCAGCCGGCGGCCATTGCCTCTTGAGATTCCGGTTGAGAAATAAGATTTGAGAGCGAGATTGTCGCCAACAAAGCGCCTGTGGCCATTTCCCGCGCGCGGGATTTGGTTCGTTGGGAGGCATTAACAAACACGACACTTAAATCCTTATAAGCGACAAACCTTATCGCAGCTTCAGCAAAGCCGTCTCGTGGCGATGCTTTGTGGCGATGGCCTCCAACAAAGGCTGCTGACGAATTCAGATCAAGTCTTCTATTGGGATGGGTTGGAGCAACCGGAATTGACACGGGAACTTTCCCACCACTGGCTCGAAGATGCAATCTAGCAAACAAGCCACTGGTAAGTGCCGGCTTCGCCGCGCCCGTAGGCGGCTCGTCGTGCTCACGCCATTGCTTCTTCCAAGACCACTTCGGGATGCCGTGATGCCACTCGCAACAGCACCCGCGCCGCGCCCGTTGGCTTGCGCCGCCCCTGTTCCCAGTTGTGCAGCGTCTTGACGGATATGCCGAGCAGTTCCGCAAACTTGATTTGCGACAGCCGCAACCGCGTCCGTGTGGCCGCAATGGTTTTTTCCCACTCCGCCCGTTGTCCGCGCTGATACTCTTTCGGATCAAGTTGGCGGCGGTGGAGTTGCCCGTTGCTGCCGCGCGTCACGCTCCACACGCGCGACGGCATGGCGTCACCCCGCCGCACGGCTTTCGCCTGCCGTAGTGCCTCGCTCAATTCTTCAAATCGTTCTTTATTCATGTCTTGTAATCCTCAATCAGTGTTCGCAGTTGTTTCAATTCGCCCGCGCTCAAATCTTCCCGCTCGTTCTTCGCGTAAATGTCCAGCATCAGGATTCGGTCGCGGGCAACCACCCAATAATAAATCATCCGCGCTCCGCCGCGCTTGCCGTGTCCCTTTGCCGCCACGCGCAATTTCCGCAACCCGCCGGACTTCGGAATCACCTTGCCCGCGTCTGGCCGCGCCAGCAGCAGGAATTGCACACGCGCCAAGTCGTCATCATTCAGCAAATCCATCACGCGCTTGGTGAACGGCGCAAATTCTTCAAAGACCATTGACGCCAAGATACGCCAATGACGTAGAATGTCAAGAAAGACTTTCGCTCAAAAGTGGGGTGCCTGATCGAGCACAAACGCAGCTTCGGCTGCGGACACTCCGAATTGCTCGCGCCAAATTCACCACTCCACACCAGAAGCGCCCGCCGTGCCGGAGTAAAACGAAAGAAGTAACATTCAACATATATCTCCAATGAATTCGGCATCATTCTCACGTCCCGCCAGTGTAGCAGAATTTTGAAACGATTGGCGGCATGAGCCAGTCTCGTTTCAACTCGTAAAAGGATTCCGGCTCGATTGTGCGCCACGCAAGGCCATTGCCGACATTTACGCACTGGCAAACGTGGACACCCTGCCAGGTTCAACTGTGGCAGATTTTATGGAGTCTTGGTTAAAGCGCAAGGAGCTTGAAGCCGGAGACAAAACACACGCTCGTTATTCAACCGTGGCCGCGCAATTTAGGACGGGTTAAACGGGTGAATCCGCTGGCGCGTAGAGCGGCCAAAGACTTGTGAGCATTTTCGCCTGTCGGCGTCTTTCAGGACCATGCCTTTCGTCGAAAAACGTCACAAGACTTTGGCCGGTGGAATGAGCGGGCGAGCCAGCACGGGATTGCTCTTGCTCGGAATACCAACATGACCTTGAATGGAGCGCCATGAAATCATACCTCATCACCTTTCTCTGCTTTGCCCTGTGCGGCCACGCGCTCGCGCAGGACATGGATACCGAGCTTTCCAATCTGGCCACCAATCTCGCCGCCCAGATTAAAGACGAGGGCAAGAAAAAGGTGACGGTGCTCGATTTCACCGACTTGCAGGGCGGTTCGAGCGAACTCGGCAAATACATCGCCGAGCAATTGACGGTTGACTTGGTGATGGACAAGAACGGGGATTTTTCCGTTTTGGACCGGGCGAATCTCAAAAGCATTCTGGCCGAGCACAAGCTGACCGCCACCGGCCTCATTGACCCCGATACAGCCAAAAAACTTGGCCAGTTCTCCGGCGTGGACGCAATCATTCTGGGAACCATCACGCCGAAAGACAAAAACATCGCCCTCACCGCCAAAATCATCACCACCGACACCGCTGAAATCATTGGCGCGGCGAAGGCCGCGTTCCAGACCAACGATACCGTCCAACAGCTTCAATCCACCGCAGCCACGGACAACAATGTGTTGAGTGACACAAGTGCCAGCGTGGATTTAAGCGATGACAAGCCGAAGGTGGTCAAAACCTTCGGGGATTTGGTCGTCGAATTGCAGTCGTTGAAAATCGTCAATGGCGGCAGACAATATGAACTGACGATGACTCTCACCAACCGCTCCGCGACGAAAAGCCTTTGGGTTGCTTTGGGCACCACGCATCTTGGTAATTCCATGACATCGCTCACCGACCCGAACGGCAATCAATTTGGACAAACCAGCGCCACGGGAATTTCCTACGCGCGGGTTCATGTTCAATATGGGTATGGCGGAGGAATGCAGGAATTTTTTGACCCCGCGACGGAAATCCAGCCGAACGATTCCGACACCATGACACTTGCGTTCTCGTCGCCCGAAGGCAGATCGGCTTCGCCGGGTGTATGCACTTTGCAAATCGGATTCTTTTTGGGCGATGATTTTATTTCAAACAGTGCCAAACACACCACTTCCCCGAATCTTGTCACCAAGTTCGAGGCGAAATGACCGAGGGAAAAAATCGCCTCACGGCGATTGGAATTTTCAGAAAAAGCCAACCCGTCCGTGGGTGAACCCGTTTGTCGCGTGAGCGACGAGGAGGTTTTTTGGGCGAGCATGGCCTCTTGGCCACGCGCAGCCCGCCAGCCCATGCGGGCAAAAAGCCGACGAAGTCGGGGATGGCAGGACACGCGGAAAACGCCAGATGTCCTTGCGAACAAAGGACGGAATGAAAACAGCACCCCTCCAGTAGTGTGGAGGGGTATGTGGAGGGGGTTAAATGTCTGGATTTTCGTCAAGGACGGTTCTAACTTTATCTAAAAGACACCACCATCTCGAACATCGTTCGGAAATATCCGACGTGTTCTGAATGGCGAGAGAAGTTTCAGCCAGCAAATCAAAGGGTTTTTTGAAAGAAACGGTTAAGGTTTGAGCGCGCAATAGGCGGGAACAAAATCATTTTCGTTTCTGTGCTGGCGCACAATCGAGCCGGAATCCATTTACGAGTTGAAACGAGACTGGCTCATGCCGTCAATCGTTTCAAAATTCTGCTACACTGGCGGGACGTGAGAATGATGCCGAATTCATTGGAGATATATGTTGAAAGCGTTTCCGGCTTCACAGGCTTTGAACCTGCACGAGATTGTTTGAGAAACGCTTTCAGCTTTTTCATTTGAGGGGGATTCAGTTTCGACGGGCGGCCCGGCCTCGTTTCCTCCCGAAGTCCGTCAATGCCATCCTTTTTGAAGCGCGTTACCCAATAGGAGACGGCGCGGGGGGAATCCTTGAAAATCCGCCCGACTTCGCTCGCGGAAAGTCCGTGATTGACGAGCGCCACGCAATGAAGCCGGTGCAACAGGCGCTTGTCCGGCGATTCCGCGCATAGATCGCGCACCATCTGGCCGGTGAGAATATATTGTGTGTTCTGCTTCATTTTGTGCTCGCAATTATTTATGTCATTTGCTATACTGTGTCCATGCTTAAATACTTCATGTATTGCCGCAAGTCGAGCGAGGACGAAGACCGTCAGATGCTTTCCATTGACGCGCAGATTTCGGAATTGAGATCAATCGCCGCCGGCAACGGAATGGCGATTGTCAGCGTGTTCACCGAAAACAAGAGCGCCAAAGAGCCGGGCAGGGAGATTTTCAATGAAATGCTCCGGCGCATTGAACGCGGCGAAGCCAATGCGATTCTTTCATGGAAACTCGACCGGCTCGCCCGCAATTTTGACGACGGCGGGAAAATCATCGGTTTGCTTCAGCGCGGCGTCATTCAGGAAATCCGCACGTTCGAGAAATCGTATCTGCCGAGCGACAACGTGCTCATGATCGCCGTCGAATTCGGCATGGCGAACCAATATGTCCGCGACCTGTCCGTGAACATTCAGCGCGGCATCCGCGAAAAAATCCGGCGCGGTGTTTTTCCAGGCAAGGCTCCCATCGGGTATTACAACGAACCGCGACTTCGCACTATTGAACCACATCCGAAGAATTTCGGCAAAGTGAAGAAGATTTTGGAAGCCTTCGCCACCGGCCAGTATTCATTGACCGCCATCCAAAAGATAATGGCGAAGGCCGGGCTGGTCGGCGCGCGGAGCAAGGAACCGCTGTATCTTTCGACCATCGGGGACATTCTCTGCAACCCGTTTTATTACGGCGTATTCATGCACAAAGGCGAACTGCATCAGGGCGTTCATGTTCCGATGATTTCCAAGAAGACGTTTGACGACATGCAAAAAGCGTTGGTGGCCGTGGCTAAGCCGCGCGGCAACCGCGCGGAAAAGAAATTTCTTTTCCGTCATTTCGCGGCGTGCGGCTCATGCGGTTATTCCATCACCGCCGAACGGCATACCAAAAAGAGCGGCCTTCGTTTCCGCTATTACCGATGCACCGGCAAGAGTAAGACACAGCGTTGCGAAAACCGCAGTTTTGTCCGCGAAGAACAATTTGCCGAGGAAGTAAAGCGCAACGCGCAACTCGTCACCATTCCCGACGAATGGAAAGAAAAGTTTCTTGCGCGGATCGAAACGTGGGAAACGGAAGTGTCCCACGAGAAGCAGCAGAAAATTGACGAACTCAAAAACGAATTTGTTTCGCTCAAAGCGAAAATTGATCGGCTCAACAACGGCTTTACCGACGGCTCCATTGACATTGACGAATTCAAGGAATTGAAAAACCCGCTTGTCCCCAAGAAAGTCGAATTGGAACAGCAAATCATTGGTTTGGAAAAGAGCAAAGGCAATCGGCTCGAACCCTTGCGAAACTGGATTTTAGAAGCGAATGCCTTTGAAAAAGCCGTTTCAAGCAACGACTGGTTAGAAATGAAATCATTTCTGCAAAGGGTCGGCTCGAACCGCCTATTGCGCGCTCAAACCTTAACCGTTTCTTTCAAAAAACCCTTTGATTTGCTGGCTGAAACTTCTCTCGCCATTCAGAACACGTCGGATATTTCCGAACGATGTTCGAGATGGTGGAGCCGAGGGGAGTCGAACCCCTGACCTTCTCATTGCGAACGAGACGCTCTACCAACTGAGCTACGACCCCAGCCAACGAGGAAATTTTACGCGGCTTCTGAGTCCGGCGGCAAGACAAAATAGATTTCCGCTTTCATCTTCCGGCCGTATTTTTTACTTGGCACGTTGTTTCGGGAGCGCCCTGATTGAACGGTCCGCGGCGTTATAAAAAACAAATTGTCTCGGATGCAAACATTTTTTGCCCGCGTGGCAGTGGCTGTGTTGTTTTACCATCTGGCCATCAACTCCGCCACCGCCCAAAATGCCACTGCGAATGATTGGAAAACCGGTTCGGCTTGGTTAACCGCCGGTAACTGGGCTCTTGGACATCCTGCAACAAACAACGAAGTCGCCCAGTTCACAAATACCTCGGCGCAGGTTGTGGGGATTCAAGCGGCAACAACTGTGCGCTGGATCTCAATGGCCAAAACCAACAATTCGCCGGACTTTATTCGCAGACCGCCACGGCCAACACAATCACCAATTCCAGCGGCTCCGCATGCACGCTCACCATCACGGGCAACGGCTCTTTCGGTGGCACCACGCCAGGCATCATTTCCGGCGGGTTGGGACTGACGATGAACGGAGGCGGCAGCACGCTCATGCTCGGCGGGGCCAACACTTACAGCAACAGCACAATCATCAGCGTGGGCACGCTGGCGTTGAGCGGCTCCGGTTCGATAGCCAACTCCACGAATACGCACACGGCCACCGGTGCGAATAATCCAAACGTTGCCGTGAGTGGGACGGGCGCCCTGGCTCCGTCGGTCACGACGCAGGCGGCAAACCCCACAAATACGACAAGTGCCACGCTCAACGGCACGGTCACCGCCAACAACGGAGCGACCATCACGGATCGCGGATTCTACTGGAAGACTTCGCCTGGCGTCACCACGTCTGACAATCAGGTGGACGAAGGCGGCACCACGACTGGAACCTTCAGCAAAGCCATCACTCCGGGAACATTGAATCCGAACCACATTTATTATTATCGTGCCTATGCGGTGAATTCCATCGGCACAACCTTGGATTCGAGCGCGGATGAGACCAACTTTTACACTCTAGCCAACACGCCCACGGCCCCGACCGTGAACGGCGCAACTACTAGTAGTCTCAATGTGGCGATCGGTGGAAGTGATGGCAATCCGTCCTCAACCGCTTACGCGATCAAGGCAACCAGCAGCGGCGACGCGCGCAGCGGTGATTACGTTCAATTGGATGGCGCCCTTGGCAGCAGCCCGGTGTATCAAACGTCCAACACATGGGGAACCGTGACTGTGAGCGGATTAAATTCCGGAACGTATTATGCCTTCCAAGCCGCGGCAACCAACGCAGTTGGCATAGCCACAGCATTTGGTCCAGCGACCACCGTTGGCACGCCAGCCCTGGCCTTCACGCCGGGCAACCTCGTCGTCGAGCGGGTTGGCAATGGGACGGAAACATACAGCGCCGAGAGCATGACGATTTTCATGGATGAGTTCACAACGGGTGGTTCGGTGGTACAAAGCATTGAAATTCCTGACAGCGGTTCCTCCGCCTTGATTGATGGCGACGCTGCTTCGGACGGAGGCATGACGCGCTCGCCCGACGGCACTTTGCTGTGCTTTCCCGGCTACAACACCAACCTGACATACGGTTCGAGTTTGGCCAATTCCACTACCATTGCACGCGGCATTGGCAAGCTGGACGTCACTGGAAATTATACCTTGGTGGCAACGTCTGCATATGCCCACCTTGGCAACAATATTCGAGGCGCTGCCGGCGATGGCAACACCAACTACTGGTCTTGCGGCACCGCAGCCACCGCCTCTTCCGGCGGCGGCATTAATTATCTGGGCCTTGGCCCGACCAACAGTGTTTACGCGGCGAATTTGCGCGACGTGTATGTTTTTGGCACAAATCTTTGGTATGATACCGGATCAAGCACACCGGGATATGGTATTTGGGAATTTACCAGCGGCACGCCCACAACAAACGTCGGTAATACAGCCACAAAAGTTATTAACCTTTCAAGCAGTGATTCGCCTTACAATTTCTCGGTCAACAGTAATGCGACGGTAATTTATTATGCGGACGATGGTTCGGGCATTCACAAGTGGACGAACAATGGTAGCGGCACTTGGAGTCTGGCACACATTGTGAATTCAACTGCCGTATACGGACTGACCGTGGATTGGAGCACTACGCCGGCCACCATTTACGCGACAACCGGCTCGGGTGCTGCGGCTAACAGCCTTATCGAAGTTGTGGACAACGGCGCTGGTTCATCGGCGACGACTTTGACAACCGCTGCTGCGAATACGTCATTCCGCAACGTGGCCTTCGCGCCGGTGAAAGCTACAACCGCCTTTTCCGGTCTGGCTGCGAATCAGTCCGTTCCTTACGGCACCGGCAGTGTTGTCTTGAGCGGCAAGGTGAACGCGCCCTATTCAAAGTATCCAGCCGATGGAGAAATCATCACTGTTACGATAAACGGCAACGCCCAAAACACCACCGTCAACGATTCCACCGGCGATTTTTCAATCAATTTTAATCTTTCGGGCATTCCTCCTAGCCCTTACACAATCACTTATTCCTATGCGGGCGACACCCTGTTGAGTTCTGCCAGCGACACGAGCAAAACACTGACTGTGGTTGGGCCGCCGACCGCGAACCCGGCGACTTACTTTCGCGCCTCGGGCACAGCGTTGAAGATCAGCATCACGAATTTGTTGACGCAATACGCCAGCGCCTCGGCGGGCGACCCTCCGGGGTTGGTGTCGGCGGACGGTGCGCCGCTGACTGATGGCACGGTCATTGCCACCACCACCAACGGCTCGAGCCTTTATTACACTAGTTCGTATAACGGCAGCGCTTACCTTATTCTGACGCCGACCAACAACTTGGATGAAAGCTTCCAGTATGTCGTCAACGATACCATTTTCCCACCGCTGACGGCAACGAACCTGATCAATGTTGTTGTGACCAATGCCGTGGGCCAGGTGACAGGCAATATCATCCTGAATCAGGTGGACAACACCATTACAACGATGTGGGCCGGCGTGGTGGGCGACAATTACATCGTGCAACGCAACACCAACCTTGTGAGCGGCGCGGGCTGGGTGGATATCTGGACGACCAACAACGTGCCGGGCGTGTTCAGCTTCACCGACACATTTACAGACTTGGACAACACGGCGCCGCAACAGGCCTATTACCGGCTGCGCTCCAATTGACCTCAACGGCGTCCATGTTTCCGAACCGAATTGGGCTTGATGGTTTTCGCAATGCCCGGCGCGTGCGGGGAAAAGCCACCTGACACAAGGCGGTCAGCCGTCGAGAACGTTCAATTGCCATTGGCAATTTCCAGTGCGCCTGTTATTTTGTTGTGAATGTCCGACGCGGCTGCGCCAGCCCAAACGCCTTCAAAGGCAAAGATTTTTTTCCGACGGTTGATCACCACGGTGATTCTCTGGACGGTGATTCTCGCCGTCATGTTTTCCGGCAATACGCTGATTTCTGACGGCATTTTCATCCTGCTCATTTTTGTCCTCGCGCTGGCGGGACTCGCCGAATTTTACGGCCTCGTCGAAAATCGCGGCCTCGCCTGTTTCAAATTTTCCGGCCTGCTGGGCGGCGCGCTGTTGATGATTGGAACTTTCTTGAATCTGACCGGGCATCTAGGCCTGCATAATTCGCCCGCGCGCGTCAACGATTTTGAAACCGGCTTCATCATTCTGTTCGTGCTCGGTTTGTGCGTGCGACAACTGTTGTCGAAATCAAATTCAACCGGAATCACCGCCATTGCCACGACGCTGTTTGGGCTGATGTATGTCCCGTGGCTTTTGAATTTCATCCAGAAAATATTTTTTTTCCCGAACGTCGAAGGGAAATTTTTCCTGCTCTATTTCATCTTGGTGACCAAATTCAGCGACATGGGCGCGTATTCTGTCGGCTCGCTCATTGGCAGACATAAAATGATTCCGCGCATCAGCCCGAACAAAACATGGGAAGGTTTTGCGGGCGCAATCGGCCTCTCCACAATTTCCAGCCTGGTCTTTGTCCATTTTCTCGGCGGTCGCATGGAAGGCATGAACCCGCTGCACGCCGTCATTCTGGGAATTGTTTTGAGTTCTACCGCCGTCATCGGCGATTTGATTGAATCGCTGTTCAAGCGCGAGGCGGGCGTGAAGGATTCCGGCGGGTTTTTTCCCGGCATCGGCGGCATTTTGGATTTGCTCGACAGCCTTTTGTTCAACGCGCCCATCATGTATCTCTATTTGCGCCACATTCTGACGCACCCATGAAAAATGTCGTTTTACTTGGCAGCACCGGCAGCATCGGCACGAGCACCGTCAAAGTGACGGAGGATTTGCCGGACCGAATCCGCCTGCTCGCGCTCGCCGCCGGCAGCAATTCCGAATTGCTGTTCGAACAAACGCGAAAACACAAGCCCGCCGCGATTTCAATTTGCGATCCGGCAAAAGCAAGGGAGCTTCAAAATGAGCTTGGCACAACAACGCAGGTTTTTTCCGGTGAAGAAGGCTTGATAAAACTGGCAACGCTGCCGGCGGCGGACATTGTTCTGATTGCCATCGTCGGCACCGCCGGGCTCAAACCCGCGCTCGCCGCAATTCGTGCCGGCAAGGACATCGCCGTCGCGTCGAAGGAAATTCTCGTCATGGCCGGCGAAATCGTGATGAGTGAGGCGCGCAAATACGGCGTCCGCGTTCTCGCCGTGGACAGCGAACATTCCGCGATTTTCCAATGCCTCGACGGCAAGCCTTCCAGTTCCGTCCGCAAACTCTGGCTGACCGCGAGCGGCGGGCCGTTTCGCGACAAAAATCTCTGGCCGAAGGATAAGTTTTCCGAAATCACCGTCGAATGTGCGCTCAAACATCCGTCTTGGGTCATGGGCCGGAAAGTCACGCTGGATTCGGCGACGCTCTTCAACAAGGGACTCGAAATGATCGAGGCGCGCTGGCTCTTCGACATCGAAATGGCGCGCGTTGCGGTCGTCGTCCATCCGCAAAGCATCGTCCATTCGATGGTCGAGTTCATGGACGGCTCGCTGCTCGCGCAACTTTCCACGCCCGACATGTGTTTGCCGATTCAATACGCGCTGACCTATCCCGACCGCGCGCCGAGCGAACGCGTTCAAACCAATTTCGCCAGGCTCGGCCAATTGACTTTTGAAGAACCTGATTTGGAGCGTTTCCCCGCCATCGGACTGGCGCGTCGCGCCGGTGAAATCGGCGGCACGCTTCCCGCCGTGTTGAACGCGGCGAACGAAATCGCGGTCGAAGCGTTTGTGAATCGCAAAATTGCTTTTCCACAAATCGCCGAGACCGTCCGGCGCACCATGGACGCGCACGAAGTCATTCAACATCCGAAGCTGGAGCAGATTTTGGAGGCGGATGCCTGGGCGCGGCGCGCGGCAGCGACGATTTGACGGCTTCGCGCAAAGGTTGCGAATACGTTTTTTCATTGTTACCTTCTTAAGGACTGTTTTTAACATGACAATTTTTAACATCATTTATGTAGTCGCCGCCGTGCTGCTGTTTTTTGGCGCGTCCATCTTTTTCCATGAACTTGGACATTTCTGGGTTGCGCGCCGGCTGGGCATGAAGGTTGAAGAATTCGCCATCGGCTTCGGCCCAAAAATTTACGGCTGGAAGCGCGACGGTGTCGAATACTCGTTGCGCTGCATTCCGGCGGGTGGCTATGTGAAATTGCCGCAAATGATCACCGCCGAGGCATTGGAAGGCCAGTCCGCGGAAAAAATTCCGCCCGCGCCGCCGCTGCACAAAATTCTCGTCGCCGTTGCCGGGCCGTTCATGAACGTCGTGTTTGCCTTTGCCATCGCGACGGTTATTTATTTTGTCGGTCTGCCGATTCCGGTCAACCCGGCCATCATCGGCTATGTGGAGCCGAATTCGCCGGAAGCGAAACTTGGCATCCAACAGGGCGATCGCATTACGGCGGTGGACGGCAAGCCGGTGAACTCGTGGGAGGACGTGATGATGGACACGATTGTCGCGCGCACGAGCGTTCTGCCCGTGACGATTGAACACGGCGGCAAGGAACACACCTACCAATTGCAGACATCCACCGACAATGCCGTCGGACTCAAGATGCTCAATCTCGATCCGCGGGACCATCCGCAGGTGATGGAAGTTTTGTCCGGCAGCGCGGCGGAAAAGGCCGGCCTCAAGCAGAACGATCTCATCACCGCGTTTGCCGGAGTGCCCATCGCCAGCCGCGAACAACTGGTCGGCCTGATCCAAAAACGCGGCGGGCAGGCGACGGAAATGCGCATCGAACGGGATGGCAAAAAAATCACTTTGAACATCACGCCGGAGCTTGATCCTGAAACCAAGGAAGGACGCATTGGCGTCATGCTGGGTTCGGATTCAACGCAGGTTTACATTATTCAAAAGCCTGGACCATCGCCTTGGGAACAGGTGCATGACGTGATGGACAAGACCTTTGCCACCATCGGCGCCTTGATTCATTCGCGTGAAACCGGTGTGGGCGCGAAGGATTTGAGCGGGCCTGTGGGCATCATCAGCGTCCTTGCCGCGCAAGTGCACACGGATTTCCGCCTCGCCTTGAGCTTTCTCGTCCTGCTTAACATCAATCTCGCCATCATCAATCTGCTGCCGATTCCCGTGCTGGATGGCGGGCATATTTTGATGTCAATCATCGAAAAAATCTTCCGCCGGCCCTTGAGCCTCAAATTCGTCGAATACACCACGACCGGCTTTGCAGTGCTGCTGATATCGTTCATGCTTTACGTCACTTTTTTTGACATCAAGCGTTTTCCGCTGTTCCGCTCAATGTTCCAGGACGATGTGCAAATCCAGCAATCCGCACAGCCCGTTGATTCCGTGCCCGCGCAATCCAAATGATTTATGCGCTACTGCGAATCTCCATTTTTTTACCGGCGGCGCCAAACACGCGAAATCATTATCGGCGATCCAAAAAACGGCGGCGTCATCATCGGTGGCGATCATCCGGTCGTGAAGCAGTCCATGATCACATGCGACACGATGGACACCGCGTTGTCCGTGAAGCAAACGCTCGACCTTGTCGCCGTCGGCTGCCAGCTCGTCCGCATCACCGCGCCGACGGTCAAGGACGCGGCGAACTTGCAGAACATCGTTGCCGAACTGCGCCGGTTGAACTGCCTCGTGCCCATTGTCGCCGACATCCATTTCAAGCCCGAAGCCGCGATGGAAGCCGTGAAATGGGTCGAGGTCGTCCGCGTCAATCCCGGCAATTACGCCGACTCCAAGAAATTCGCCGTCAAGGAATACACCGACGAGCAATACGCCGCCGAACTCAAGCGCATCGAGGAAAAGTTCACTCCGCTCGTGCTGGAAGCCATCCGCCTCAAGCGCGCGCTCCGCATCGGCACCAATCACGGCTCCTTGAGCGACCGCATCATGAACCGTTACGGCGACACGCCGCTCGGCATGGTCGAGAGCGCGCTGGAATTCGCCCGCATCTGCCGGCAGCACGATTTTCACAACTTCAAGTTCTCGATGAAGTCCAGCAACCCAAAGGTGATGATTGAATGCTATCGCCTGCTCGTCGCGCGGCTGGAACAGGAAGGGCCGGATTGGAATTATCCGATTCATCTCGGCGTCACCGAAGCCGGCGAAGGCGAGGACGGACGGATTAAATCCGCCATCGGTATCGGCTCCCTGCTGTGCGACGGACTCGGCGACACCATTCGCGTTTCGCTCACGGAAGATTCGCCGCGCGAGATTGAGGTCTGCGAAGATTTGCTCGCGCAGATTCCGGTTCTCTCCAATTCGAAATTCGCAATTCGCGATTCGGAATTTCCCTTTGACCCGTTTCACTTCGAGAAACGCGAAACGCCGGAGATTGAACTCAACGAACAAACCAAATGTGGCGGCGAACAATTGATTCGTGTCGTCGTTACCCGCGCCACGTGGGACAAGGTCGCGCCGAAAATCCGTCCGAAGGACGATGTGAAACCGGAGGCGGTTTACGAAGACCTGAACATCTTTGAAATTGATCCGACGCAGGATTTTGAAATCAATTGTGAAACGCAACTGGTCACGGTCAAGGACGGCGTCGCGCTTCCCGCCATCACCGCCTTCCGTTTGCTTGCGGCAAAATTGAAGAAGCTTGGCCGGAATAATCCCATTCTGCTCAAGGACTGCATCAACTTCGAACCCGTTCCGCTGGAACCGAAGATTGCTTTGCTCCGCGCGTCCGTCGTCATCGGCGCGCTGCTGGCGGACGGGATTGGCGACGCGATTCTCATCCGCGGCGAATCCGGCGCGGGAATGTCGCTGCGGCTGGCCTACAACATCCTGCAGGCCGCCGGCTGCCGGAGTTTCAAGACCGATTACGTCGCCTGCCCGAGCTGTGGCCGGACGCTGTTCAATCTCCAGACCGTGACCGCGCGCATCAAGGCGCGGACGGAACATTTGAAGGGCGTGAAGATTGCCATCATGGGCTGCATCGTGAACGGCCCCGGCGAAATGGCGGACGCGGACTTTGGCTACGTGGGCGGCGCGCCGGGAAAAATAAATCTCTACGTCGGCAAGCAGGCCATCAAGTTCAACATCCCCGAAGCCGAGGCCGTGGAACGGCTCGTGGATTTAATCAAGGAACACAACAAATGGGTGGAGCCGGAGCAAAAGGAAGTGGTATTGCATTCGTGATAAAATGAAAATTAACCGCGCTCAATACGAAGAAGCATATAAGGCTGGAAAAAAGTATTACGAAAAGAAGCTCGGTTTAACGGAAGCAAAGAAATCACTTGCGGCAATTGGGATTAATCCAAATAGTGCCGGCGATTTAGTCTTCAATGTCCGCAGAATGTTGGACGGCGAACGATTTACTCGCTCTCTTATCTGCTTCTGCCAAAGAACGATTCGAGGCCGCTTTTTGCCCCAGTCGGAATTCGTCCTCGTGTAACCCGTCAAAACACGTATGAGCGGTCTTTGCGAGCGAGCACGGGATTCCGAGCAAGAGCAATCCCGTGCTGGCTCGCCCGCTCATTCCACCGGCCAAAGTCTTGTGACGTTTTTCGACGAAAGGCATGGTCCTGTAAGACGCCGACAGACGAAAAAGCTCACAAGTCTTTGGCCGCCCTACGCGCCAGCGGATTCACCCGTTTAACCCGTCCAAACCCGTCAAACCGTAAAGGACATTGCCTGTCCTTTACCCGTCATACCCGTCCGTGGGTGAACCCGTTTGTCGCGTGAGCGACGAGGAGGTTTTTTGGGCGAGCATGGCCTCTTGGCCACGCGCAGCCCGCCAGCCCATGAGGGCAAAAAACCGACGAAGTCGGGGATGGCAGGACACGCGGAAAACGCCAGATGTCCTTGCGAACAAAGGACGGAATGAAAACAGCACCCCTCCAGTAGTGTGGAGGGGTATGTGGAGGGGGTTAAATGTCTGGATTTTCGTCAAGGACAGTTCTAACTTTGTCTAAAAGACACCACCAGCCCCGCATTTGCGGGACTGCCGCGCCGTGGCGCCAAGCGCAAAGGCGGGCCGGAAAAAATCTTCTGCGATGAAATTCTCGTTGAAAAACAAATGGGTTCTCATCACCGGCGCTTCGAGCGGATTCGGCGCGGCGACGGCCAGGGCGTTCGGCGCGGAAGGCGCGAAATTGCTGCTCGGTGCGCGGCGCGTTGACCGCCTGAAAAAAACCGCCGCCGAAGCCAAAAAATCCGGCGCGGCGGCGGCGCATTTTCTTAAACTGGACGTTTCCCAAACTGCCAGCGTGGGAAACTTCATTTCCTGGGCGCGCGAAAAAATCGGTGGCGGCCATTTACACGTTCTGATCAACAATGCCGACGGCGCACAAGGCCTCGACACCATCGCCGAAGGCAGGGACGCGGATTGGGAGGCGATGATTCAATCGAACGTTCTCGGCGTTTTGCGCGTGACACGCGCGGCGCTGCCGCTCATGCCGCGCGACGCCGGCGCGAGCATCCTTAACATCGGCTCGGTCGCGGGCCACGCGGCTTACGAAGGCGGCGCGGTTTATTGCGCGGCGAAGGCGGGCGAACTGCAAATCACCCGCGCGCTGCGGCTCGAA
Source organism: Candidatus Aquilonibacter sp. (assembly GCA_035504945.1). GTDB lineage: Bacteria > Verrucomicrobiota > Verrucomicrobiia > Limisphaerales > UBA11358 > UBA11358. The sequence goes on from DATJRH010000038.1 coordinate 70,150, forward strand.
TTGCTCGGCACGGGCATTCGCGTCGGCACGGTGATCCCGGACTGGCGGAGACGGAGTTTTCCATCGTGCGTTTCAAAGGCGACGCAACGCGGGCGAAAAAGGTTTATGAAGGCGTGAATTCGCTGACCGCCGAAGACATCGCGGAGATTCTTGTCTGGGTTGCCAGCCGTCCGGCGCACGTCAATATTGATGAACTGATCGTCAAACCGGTGGACCAAGCAGCGATTGGAAAAGTTTTTCGGCGGAAGTTTTAAGTTTTTAATTTTGAGCTGCGCCCAGATTTCAACCTAAAATTCAAAACTTAAAACCGTCAAATTCCCTTGTTCGCGCGCCAGAGCAGAACCGCGCCGACAGCCTGGAAAATAAAATTCGGCAGCCAGAAAATCAAATGCGGCGACCATTCGGGATGTGCGGAAAGCGATTTGCCCACGAGCATGAAACTGAAATAAACCGCCGCCAGCATGAGCGCGATGGCGAAGCTGATGTTGGTTTCGCGGCGATGCACGCGGATGCCCAGCGGAATGCCGACGAGCGTGAAGCCAAAGCACGCGAACGAAAACGCGACCTGCCAGTGCATCTGGACGCGGAGCGGCTCGATCAAATCATCCCGCTGTTTTCTGGCCTCGTCCATTTGCGCGCGCAATTCGGCCGAATTGGTGGCGGTCGGCGGCGGCAGACTCAATTGCCGTTCCAAAGAGCGCATTTCATCCCGCAACTGCCAGAACGTCATGTCACTGATTTTGGGTTTGTAAATTTGATTGGTCGAAGCGTTGAGATCAATCTTGACCGGCCATTCGGAAGACGAGGACAAAATCGGTGTGCCGTTGGTCAAAATCGTCACGCTTTTCAAATCAAACAACGTCACCACCATTTGATTGTTGGTTGCGTCCATTTCCACCTTTCCGCGCGCCGCTTGAATGGTGGTGTTGCCCTGAATCCAATACATCGTCACGTTTTCCAGATTGCCGCCGCGGTTTTTTTCGACGTAAAAAATATAATTGGTTGAAACGTTGACGGGCTGGCCTTCGGGCAGTTGTGCGCTCAGGAAATCCGCGCTGGAACCCAGTTGAAGAATCAAATTTTTGCACTCGACGCGCGAGCGCGGGCCGAGGTCCATGTTAACCCACGCGCTCAAGCCGCAGCAAAAAAGGCTCAGCAGCAAAACCGGCGAAACTAGGGAAAGCAAACTGACGCCGCCCGCGCGCGCGGCGGTCAGTTCCTGGTCGGCACTAAAACGGCCAAAGACCAGCAGCATCGCCGTGAGCAAACCCATCGGCAGCGCAAAAACCAGGATGAACGGAATCAAGCACCCGATGATTTCAAAGACCGTGACAAAACGCACGTGACCGCTGATGAGCAACGGAAGAATTTCCTTGAGCGCATCACCGACCAGCAGCACGAACGTGAACACCGCCACGGTCAGCAGCAGCGAGGCGAGCACCTGGCCGGTCAGATATTTATGCAGCGTTTTCACGTCGAGCCCGGCTGGGATGAAAGACGGACCGTCGTGGAACGCAGGTTTTCCGACGTCGCGGTCAATTTGATTTCGCCCGCCTGCGTTGTCGCTTGCACGATGACCTGCGCAAGGCCGCAAAAGACTTTCCGCTCATCGGCCTTGTCCGCCTCGTGGCTGCTCGGGTCGCCGTTGCCGACGCCGATGATTTTTCCCGGCCCGCTGATTTCAAAATGCACCAGATTGTCCGCCACCGGCACGATGCGGCCCTTCGAATCCACGACGCAAACGTTCACAACGGTGCAATCTTCGCCATCGGCATTCAGCTTGGTCCGATAGGGCGAAAGCTCGATGACCGCCGGCGCGCCGGTTGTTTCCACTTTTGTTTCCATCGCAAATTTGCCGGTGCCGTCGTAGCCCTTGGCACTTAAAACGCCCGGCTCGTATTTCACGTTCCAGTCGAGATATTGATTCGTTTGCATCGTCTGTTTGCCGAGACTTTTGCCGTTCAAAAACAATTCCACTTCCTTGCAGTTGCTGAAGACGCGCACCAAAATCTCCCGCCCGATTTTGTCCGGCCAGTTCCAGTGCGGCGCGATGTGCAACACCGGCTTGTCTGTCCACCACGACTGGTAGTAATAATAAATGTCTTTTGGAAAACCGCACGTGTCCATGATGCCGAATTGCGAACTGATGCACGGCCATTTGTAAGGCGTCGGCTCGCCGCGATAATCAAATCCCGTCCAGACAAACCCGCCGCTGGTGAACGGATGTGCCGTGAAATACGGCCACCATTCCCACGGTGCCGCGCCCCAGCCCGGATGCTCGCCGCCATAGGCGCTGACGTAGCCGCGCGCCGCGTCGTTGGTATAAATGCCGCGCGTGCCAATGGTGCTGGCGACTTCAGTGCCGATTTCCGGTTGCGTCGGATGCGCCGCGTGATAGGCATCAATGTTTTTCGTGTGGTAATTGAATCCCTGCACGTCAATCACCTTGGAAAAACCGTCACCCCATTTGCTGTTCATCGCCACGGTGCAAAGCCGCGTCGGGTCAAGCTGGTGAACAAGATTTTGCATCACCATCGCCACGCGTTCGCCGGCTTCGGTGCCTTGCGTCGGCTCCTCGTTGCCGAGCGACCAGAGAAAAACACTCGGATGATTCCGGTCGCGCAAAATAAAATTCTTCAAATCGGCGAGCGTTTGGGAATTGGTGTCCATGCGGCGGTTTTCGTCCAAGACCAACATGCCGAGCCGGTCGCAGGCGTCGAGCAATTCCGGTGTGGGCGGATTGTGCGAAGTGCGGATGGCGTTGCAGCCCATTTCCTTCAGCTTCGCGATGCGATAATATTGCAGCGCGTCCGGCAACGCCGTGCCGACGCCGGCGTAATCCTGATGATTGCAGGTGCCCTTGATGGTGTAAGGCTTGCCGTTCAACCAAAAACCGTTCGTGGCGTCGAACGCGATGGTGCGGATGCCAAATTCGGTTTCTTTCTGGTCAACAATTTTGCCATCACTTTCAACCGTCGTGACAAGTTTGTAAAGTTTTGGAGATTCGGGAGACCAGAGTTCGGGAGTATAAAAATTATCCGTATCGCCAGAGGCCATCAGGAATCCCAAAAAGGTGTTTAGTGGAAAGAGATAAATTTTTGATTCGATTTGATTAGTCGGCCATCCCCAAAATTGCATTATCGAATGATGGGTTTTGCCTAAAGATTGGCCGTTTGGGCTTATCAATTCACAATCAACCGTTGTATTTTTTTGCGGATTCAGCAGTTGAGTTTGAATGTGAATAGTTGCGTAATTTGTTGGCTCGTTGTTTTGAAATTCACTCCACACAAAAATTCCGTCCGGCGCAATGGCAACGGGCGAAGTTTTCACCAGCCAGACGTGCCGGTAAATTCCCGCGCCTTCGTAAAACCAACCTTCAAACCGCGACGCATCAACGCGCACGACCAGTTCATTTTTTCCGCCGAAGTTCGCAAACTGGCTGATGTCGTAGCGAAAACTGCTGTAGCCGTCCAAATGCCGCCCGAGGCAATGACCGTTGAGCCACACAAGCGAATTGCGATAGACGCCGTCGAATTCGAGCCAGAGAATTTTTCCCTTGTCGCTGGCCGGCAAATCAATTTCGCGGCGATACCAGCCGATGTCGTTCTGCGGAAAACCCGGACCGACCGGCTTGAAGCCATGCTTGTAATCAGCTTTTTCGTCGAAGGGCAATTCCACCGCCCAATCGTGCGGCAAATCGAGCGAGCGCCAGTCGCTGTCGTCGAAATCCGGCTGCACAAATGAAATATTGCCGCCGAGATTGCTCGCGACCGGATCGGGAAGATTGGTTGCCAATTCGCCTTCCTGTCCGATTTCGTCCAGCTTCGTTTTGGCCAAATCCGTAACTTCGGGATAATCCAGATTCGTTCCCGCGTCCGGCGCGTCGCCGAGATGAAATTTCCAGTCGAAATCCATCAACAACCGTTCGCGCGGCGATGGTTCGGCGCCAGTCGCCTTGAAGATTGCAGCGCAAAAGCAGAGCAAAATAAAAATCCGTCCGCCGGTGGCGAACTTTCGCCAAAGCAAGTTGCGGACGGCCGTGGGATGTTGCACGCCACATTTTTAGTCAAGTTGAGTTTCAAAGTCCACAGGGATTGAAAATGAACGCCGTTGGCGGTGCGGGCCAACGGCGATCGAAAATACAAGTTGTTTCGACTGGGATTAGTGTTCTGAGTCGCCTGGAACCTCCGGGATGCCGGGGTCATTCAGAACTTGCACGGCGGTCGCGGGGCCGAGGTCTTTGTAATCTTCCAGCACCCAGACCACTTTCTTGTCCGGCGTGACTTCGACAATCTGCGGTTTGCCGGCACCGCCACGGGAGCAAAGGATGGTGTCACCGTTGGCCAGACGCGTGCAGCTCTGCGGCGCGGATTTGAACCGGTAGGCTTCCGGCAAATCGGTATTCTTCAGCATCCAGACAATTTTCTTTTGCGGGTTCACTTCGAGCGTGGCATTGCCGGATTCGTCGCTGATGAGTGTGTTGCCGTTCTTCAGGCGGATGGCGGCCCACGGTGAGAATTTCAAGTTCAAATCCGCCAGAATATCGTTGGTATCGAACTGCCAAACGACGTTGAAGTTTTTGTCGTATTCAACGAGTTTGTGCATGTTGAGATAGGGAACGAGGTAATCGCCGTCGGCAGTCATGCGGACGCGACGGAATTGGGGATGAATGGTCTTGGGATCCACGGGGTGGATGTAGTCCAAGTTGTGCTCGACTTCAATTTTGCCAGTTTTGATGTTGACGACCTTGAGTTTTGGCGGCAGGCCGTTCTCGACAAAGAGGACCTTATCCATGCCGATTGGTTCGCAGGCGTGAATTTCGGTGTGCTCGGCGACGTTGGTTGTGTTGTGGGCATCGTATCGCCAGACAACTTTTTTGTCCGGGGTGATTTCCTCGACGTATTGCATCCGGCTAAAAAGAATGTTGCCGTTGGAAAGCATCCAGATGTCGTCCAGTTCATTGCCGGGGCCGGTCTGGTAGGTCCAGATGATTTTGCCATCGTCGATGAGGAAAATTTTGTTATAGCCTTCACCGACATAAAGCATCGGGTGCTGCGCCAGCCCGTTGCCGGGCAGGTCGGCGGGTTGAGGGGCGCCGACGTTTTTGCGCGGCGGACAGGCAATTTCCGCCGGACCCATTTGAGGAACGTCGGCGGCGGTGAACTTGGCGAGCGCATCCATGCAGGGCGTCGCCGAGGACGTTTCGGCGGCGGTTTGAGATTGGGTCCCGGTCGTGCGGCATCCGGTTAACGCGGCAGAAACGCTGACGGCCAAGAATACTGCGAGTAAAGAATAATTATTTGTGTTCATGATGTTTTGGGAGAACCAAGCCAATTAAAACCGAAGGGGGTGGTCGTGTCAAGCTGGTTGTGCGACTGTCTGCGCCCTTTCAACAAATTGCGGGTTATTTGGATCAACGGGTCAAACAGTTGAAATGACAGTAGAAAGCGAAAAGGCAGGACGAACACCCCTCCTTTTGATGCCTGGTAAAAATGGATTATTATTCGTTCAATTTCCGGCTCGACTCTTTACGCGGGTAACATCATTCGCACTCGGCCAACCGACAATCCACACCTCAGCCCACAACCGCTTTAAAAAGTTGTTTGACTAATTTGTCCAAGTGCGCTAAAGAACGCCTACAGTTTTTGTGGATTGAGAAAATTCGGGTCGTGGGTCGTGGTCATAACAGTGAAAAAAAACAAGCCCTATGAAAAATTTTGTTTCAAAAAAAGAATTATTGGCGCTGCTGGCCGCAGCACGATGGATGATGCCTTTGCTGGCAGCGCTGTTCGTAATCACCGGTTGTGCAACCGATCAGGTTGAGTATCCCGCCGCCAATCCGTCAGCTCATCAATCTTCCGATACGTTAAACCAGGCTCAATCCGAACCAATCATTCTGCGGGATGGTGATACGGTGAGCGTCTCTTTTCCAGGCTCGCCCAGCCTTAACACAACCCAGCTGATTAGGAGAGACGGTAAAATCGTGATGCCCTTGATTGGCGAGGTGGATGCGGCCGGCAAGACACCGGAGGATCTCCAAAACGATTTGATCAAGCTGTATGCGCCGCAGATGTCAACGAAACAAATCATTGTCACCGTGCAATCTTCTTCCTTTCAGGTCTATGTCACCGGCGCCGTGCTCCGGCCGGGACCGGTAACCGTGGATCATCCGATCTCGGCGCTGGAGGCCATCATGCAGGCGGGCGGCTTTGATCTCTCACAAGCCAACCTCAAAGCCGTAGTCGTCGTCCGGCAGGAAAAGGATCGGACGGTCAGATACACGTTAAACCTGAAGAAGGTTTTGCAGGGAACTCAAGGCGAGCCGTTCTATTTGAAGCCTTCCGACATCGTGTTTGTGCCTCAAAAATTCACCTGGTTTTAAACAGGGTCTTGCGTGGCAGATTTCCAGGAAAACCTTTGGTCGCGCTGGTTCCCCAGCCCCGGCAGGCTCACTTATTTTTCTTGAAGAAATTCTTGATTGCCTCAGCGACGCGATAAATTTGCGCATCGGTCAATTCAGGATAAATCGGCAAGCTCAAGCACTCGCTCGCGGCCTTTTCAGCCATCGGAAAATCTCCAGGCCGGTAATTGAGATGCACGCAGCACTTCTGCAGGTGTAATGGCAGCGGATAATGCAGCGCACAGCCGACGCCGCTGGCTTCGAGATGTTTCTTCAACTCATCGCGGCGCGGATGGCGCACAACGAACAGATGCCAGGCACTTTCGGCGTAAGCCGCTTCACGCGGCAGTTGCAGCGGCGTGTCCGCCAATAGTTCGTGGTAACGATGCGCCACACGGCGGCGTTCAGCGTTCCATTTCGCGAGGTGTTTCAATTTCACCTCCAGCACCGCGCCTTGAAATCCCTCCATGCGATAATTATATCCGATTTCATCGTGATAATAACGCACGCTGGAGGCGTGATCGCGCAGAGCGCGGGCGCGCCGGTCAAGGGCAACCCCGTCGTTCGGAATCACCAGCGCTCCGCCTTCGCCGCAGGCACCCAGGTTCTTGCCGGGATAAAAACTAAAGCCGGACATCACGCCGAATGTGCCAACGGCCCGGCCATTGTATTTGGCGCCATGCGCCTGGGCTGCGTCTTCAACCAGTGGCAGATTGTGTTTGCGGCAGATTTTCAGGATCGCGTCCACGTCAAACGGATGGCCGTAGAGATGCACCGGCATCACGGCCTTGGTGCGTGGCGTGATGGCACGCTCAATGAGTTTTGGATCGAGATTGAAAGTCGCCTCTTCCACGTCCACATAAACCGGTTTTGCGCCGGTGTAAAAAATCGCCCAACTCGTGGCAACGAAGGTAAAAGGCGTGGTGATGACTTCATCGCCGGGGCCGACATCCAGCAAGCGCATCGCCACGTGCAACGCCGAGGTGCCGCTGTTGAAACCGACGCAGTGTTCCGCGCCGATGAATTTCGCAAAGTCCTTTTCAAATTGCGCCACGTCCGGGCCGAGGCAAAAGGAGCATTGGTCAAGGGTGCGGGCGATGGCGGCGTCAACTTCCTGGCGGAGGCCGCGCAATTGCGCCGGCAAGTCAAAATAAGGAATGGGTTCAGTCATTTTATTGTTGGAAAAACCGTGTTTTCATGTTGGCGTAAAAATATAAAAAATTCCCGCGACTCGCGATCCAAAATTTGCCGAAGTGTATCAGCTATGCCCTGGCGATTCCCAGCTTTTCCATCAATTCATAAAGGGTGGGCCGGCTGACGCCCAACTCTGTAGCCGTCGCTGCAATCTTACCCGAGTGTTTTCGCAACGCCCGTTGAATGACTTCCCGTTCAACCGTTTCCCGGGCGCTTTTGAGCGTGCCAAGGCTTTCTCCGGCCACGACGGTTAAGCCCAGATCCTGGACGGTCAGGCGTTTGCCTTCCGCCATGATGACCGCCCGCCGGACGCTATTTTCCAGTTCACGCACGTTTCCCGGCCAGGAATGGGTGTTCATGGCCCGAACCGCTTCTTTGTCAAATGCTAGGCCTTCCTTGGATACCTGGGCGGCAAACCGGTGAAGGAAAGATTGGGCGAGCAAGGGAATGTCGTTTTCCCGCTCGCGCAGTGGCGGCATCAAAATCTGCACCACCGCCAAGCGGTAAAATAAATCTTCGCGAAAGGTTCCGGCCGCCATGGCTTTCTTGAGGTCCACATTCGTGGCCGTGACGACCCGCGTGTCAATTTGGATTTCTTCCCTGCCACCCACCCGCGCAATCCGTTGCTCCTGAAGAAACCGGAGAAGCTTCACTTGCAACTGGAGCGGGATTTCTCCGATTTCATCCAGAAAAAGCGTTCCACCGTTCGCGGTTTCGATCCGGCCCTTGCGCTGGGCGTGCGCGCCGGTGAACGAGCCTTTTTCGTGGCCAAACAATTCGCTTTCCAGAAGGGTTTCCGGAATGGCGCTGCAATTGATGGGCACAAAAGGCCCGCTTTTTCGACCGCTCTTTTGATGAATGGCTCTGGCCACCATCTCCTTTCCGGTGCCGCTTTCTCCCAAAATCAAAACCGACGCGTCGCTGGTGGCGACTTTGCGAATCGAATCAAACACCGTCTGCATGGGCGGGCTGGTGCCAAGCATGCCTTCAAAAGCGTCGCCCTCCAACAATTGTTGCATCTCCCGGAATTCCTTTTCGAGCTGGGCGATGTGGAAACAGCGCTTCAAAAGAAATTTCAGTTCGTCCATTTCGACGGGCTTGCACAGAAAATCATAAGCCCCCGCTCCAACGGCGCGGAGCGCCACTTCCTTTTCTCCTTGTCCGGAGACGATGACAATTTTGGCCAGCCGATCCAAGGCCAGCAGTTCGGACAAGGCCGCCAGCCCTTCCTCCGGATTACCCGGATGCGGCGGCAGGCCCAAATCCAGCAGAACCACCGCCGGGTGCGCCGAGCGAAAAGCTTCGACCGCGTCGGCACGATTTTCAACGAGCAGAATTTCATATTCCTTCGCCAGCGCCCATTTCATCTGCGTGCGAATTTCCTCGTCGTCGTCAACTATGAGCAGTTTGGGATTCATCAGCTTGGTTTCGGAAGCGGCAAAATGATCCGAAAGGTCGTGCCTTTGCCCGGCTGGCTTTCAACCTGGATTCTGCCTTGATGCGCTTCCACAATCATTTTGCTCTGAAAGAGCCCGATGCCAAGACCATTTTTTTTAGTGGTCTGAAAAGGACGAAACAGCGAGCGGTTCACAAACTCCAGATTCATGCCGCAGCCATTATCCGACACCGCCAGCACCGCCCAACCGTTGCTTTGGGAGGTTTCAATACGGATTTCGCCGGCAGGCTCCACCGCCTCCCGGGCATTAAACACCAGGTTGGTCACCACTTTGAAAATCTGCTCCTGATCCAGCAGGATTTTGGGCAACGGCTGAAAAGTTTTGACCCAGTGGATGCCACCGGTTTCTTCCACGCCAGCCAGCGCCTTGAGCACCAATTCATTGAAATCAGCGGCCGTCGGCTTGATCTGCAACCCGCTGCGAAGCTGTCCCAGCCGTTCGATTAGACGGTTGATGTGCGCGACCGTTTTGGCAATTCCCCTCAACGTATCCTCTCGAAACTCCGGGTCGTCGAAATGCACCGGCAGGTTCTTCAGCATCAGGTTCAAGGTGGAGGTCGTGTTTTTCAGGTCATGGACGAAGAACGTTGACATGGTTTGGAACGCCTCCATTTCCCCCGCCTCCAAAAGCTTCCGCGAAAGCTGGATGTTCAGCAGGCTCGCGGCCGTGGAATCCGCGACGCATTTCAGCAAATCGAAATCCTGCCAGGAAAAAGGCACACCGCCCACGCGGTCACCCAGAATGATCAGACCCAGCATTTGGCCTCCGCCGAGCAATGGCACGCAAATCCGGTTTCCACCCTTGCGAAATTCATCCGGATGGCATCGCTTGAGCGCGTCGGCCCAAGGTTCCTTGGAAGCGTCAAGGTCAACAGGGTCGGGATGATTTTCCAAGGCGCGCATCACTTCGACGGCTTCGGAGCTTTGGGGATTCAAGATGCTCGCCTTGGTTTCCGTCAAAAAGGTTGAAGCGGCAAAAACCAGGTTTTCCTTTTTTTCGTCCACCATCCAGAAGGTCACGGAGAGGACTTGAAAGACATCAGCGGTCAGTTTGACGGCGGCCTGGCACAATTCTGTCTGTCGCACACACGACGCGGTTTCCTCGGTGAATCTTCTCCAGAGCGTGCGGTAATCATACAGCGGCTTCTGGAAATGCCGGCTGGCAAAGCGGCGCGCCATCAATCGCGCGCGGTCGGACATCAGCAGGACTGCGGCCAACACCAGTGCCACTAGGAGAACAAAGGCCTTCAGCGTAAAGGCGGTGTCGCCGCCAAAAAACTGCACAATCTTGGCAAATACTCCGACGACCAAGAGGTAAATTCCCGCCATCAAAACCGTCAGTGAATTGTAGAAAACGGAGTGGGATGGATAAATATCCGCGTCAAAATGTCCCCGGCGGGCGAGCGCACGCAGAATCAGCACGCTACCCAACAATAATGCCATCACACCGACCGCCTGAAGTGAGAGATTCAGGGTGTTATGAAACAGAAGTACCTGGCTGCTGATGTAAGCATGAACAATAAAAATCATTCCCAAACCTAAAACCATGAACTTGATCCGCCAGCGCATGGTTCCAATGGCCGCACGATATGTGCGCTCCAAGTTCATCAGCACCAGAACCGCGCTTAGTAAATACAGAATGTTTAAAATGGTCCCGGCAATTCCCAGACGAAACATCCACGGACCATTTAGTTCCGCCTGTTCCGCGGAGACAATCAATCGGTCATGGAACCCCAGTGCCAAACCCACCGGTAACATGAAGGCAACGACCAAGGGATACCTCCATGCGCGGAGGTATTCCCGAAAATTTCCACGGGCGTAGCTCAAGCTAAACAGCAGCCATATTCCCGGTAAAAATGCCCCCGCCACCAGCCGCCAATCCTGCCAGTAAGCCATTTCTTCTGGAGAGATTGCGGTGACCGTCAGGCCAAAGAAGAAGCATTCCGCCGTCAAAACCAGCATTCCTGCAACAAACAACCACGGAACGAGCGAGCGTCGCGCCTGCCAGACAACGAACAAAGCCAAGGCTCCGCCGCAGATGGAACCCGTCCAAGCGAGGATGTCCGCGTAATTCATGGTGCTTCTGATGTTCGAACTGGAAACGAAATAGGCAACACCAATCAGACTGTGCCCGTACCGCCCTTTTACAAGCGACTGCTTATTTTAATTCTACCAGTATTTGCTTCGCCTCGGCCGCCTGTTTGCCGGACAAATTCAAATCCAAGGCCCGCTGGAGCGCCGCCATGCTTTCCGGGCCGCGCTTGAGGTGATATTCAGCCATCCCCAGATAATACTGCAATTCCGGATCCTGTTTTTTTTGACGCGCGCTCTCCTGCAATAAATCGGCGGCTTGGGAATAATTTCCCTGCCGATAGACAATCATCCCCAGAGCTTTGGCGACATCCGGGTCGTTGGGAAAAGCTGTGCGCGCTTTCACGGCCAGCGGATAAGCCTCGGCATCATTACCAGGTTCTTCCGCGTAAAGGATGGCCAGTTGCTTTTGGGCCGGAGCAAAATCAGGATAAAGTTTCAGAACATTCTCATAAGTTTGTTCCGCCGTGGCCACGTCGCCTTTTTGCACGGCGATGGCTGCACTGACCATGAGCGCCGGCACATAATTGGGAGTGGATTTTAGAATGTCCTCGATCTGCGTTTGCGAAGCCAATGCCTGCGCCGGCGCGTCCGCCAAAGCGGTCATTGACAGAAAGCGTTTGGCGTCGTTGGCCCGGGTAAATGGAGTTCCAGTCTGCAAGGCATTTTGCATGGCTGTTCTTGCCTGCGGCACCTTGCCTTCACTGTAAAATGCCTCGCCCAAATCAAAGAGCACCTCTGGATTCTGCGGTTGAGTCTGGGCGGTTAATTGGAGCAGGGTTTGAGCCCATTGATAATCTCCGGTCTGAAACGCCAGACGGCCCAAAACATGGCTGACTTCAGGATCATTCGGCGTCAATTGATAGGCCGCCTTGGCGAAGGTATAGGCTTTTTGCACATCCGTGGGAGCATACAATTGCGCGAGATTGATCATGGCGCTGACATTTTGCGGATTGTCCTTCAGGAGCGTTTCGTAGGCAGTTATCGCCTTGTCCGTCATTCCTTCTTGCTGGCAAATGACCGCAAGCCGCGCAAGAGCAACAGGGTCGTCCGGGTGGCTGGCGACCCATTTCTCCAGCCAGGCGCGCGTGTCGGCCCCAGCCTTTTGCACGTCAATATTCAAGACAGCCAGATATTGATTGCACTCGTCCTTTTCCGGAAAATCACCAGTGAGTTGCAGCGCGCGCTGGAGCGACGTCTTAGCGTCCGCCTCGTCGCCCGTCATGTAGCAGGCCATGCCCAGATGAAATAGAACTTCCGGCACGGCGTATAATTTGTCGGCGCTTTCCCGAAGCAAGGGCAACGCCGAGGAATATTGCCCCTGACGGTAAAGAATCCAGCCCAGCGTGTCAGCGATGGAAGGATCCGTCGGCGCGGTGTCCCTAGCCTGGCGCGCCAACTGGTAGGCCTTGTCAAGTTGATTCAGATGGTCGGCATAAACGCAGGCCAGATTGTTAAGCGCCACCGCATTGTTCGGAGCCAGGGTCAGCAGTTTTTCGTAGGCGTCCCGCGCGCCGTCATAGTCTTTTTCTGAATTGAAGATCCCGCCCATGAGCATCAGCGCGGCAACATCCTTCGGCTCTTTGGCCAGCGCCGTTTCCAGATCGGCCACGGCCTTCTGACTTTGACCGGCCGCATCATAAAGTTGAGCCCGCAGCAAATACGCCGCTTGATCGTCGGGCTGTAGTGAGATCGCCTTCGACAACACGGCTTCCGCCTGGTTCGTATCGCCTTGGGCCGCCAGGATTTTTCCCAACAAGATCTGCAACGCCGCCGTCTTTGGACTCTTGTCCACCCTTTGCTGAACCTGTTGCAACGCGTCGGCATATTGTTTCTCCATCAGATCCAAGTTCACCAATTGCTCCAAAGCCGGGAGGTAATCGGGCGCGAGTTGGAGCGCCTTCTCAAACTCCGCGCGTGCGGCGGCATTTTGATTTTGCTGGAGAAACGTCGTTCCCAGCAACAGGGGAACCTGCGCGTTTTGAGGATACGCCTGTTCGAGTCCCTGATAAATTTGGACGGCGCCGTCGAGCGCGCCTTGGGCGCGATAGGCCTCGGCCAACACCAATCGGGCTTGCACGATTTGGGGTTGTTGCTGAATCAACTGCCTCAAAGAAACAATCGCCGGGGCAATGTTTCCATTCCGTATCTGAATTTCGGCGAGCAGCAGATTGGCGTCGGCATAGTTGGGATTCAGGCTCAGCGCCTGATTCAGGCTGTCTACGGCTTTGTCGGTCTGCTGTCCGGCCAGATAGGCTTGGGCGAGTTCGTAACGGACGGATGGGACCTGTGGAAATGTCACAGCCATCTGCTCAAGGTCGGAGGTCGCTTGCGCCGTGTCGCCGAGCAACAGTTCCAAGCGCCCCTGCAACAGCAGACCGTCGAAATTCTGCGGGTCGCGGCTCAATACATTGTCAAGCAACGTGAGGCCGTTGGTGTAATCATTCTCGGCGGCGGACAGTTGAGCCAATGCCAGCCAGGCCGGCAGATAGTCTGGACTTTTTTTAACAATCCCTTCCAGCAATTGCCTGCCCGTGTCAGCAGCACCCGTCAGAATTTTGAACTGGGCATATTGCACTCCTTTTTCCGGGCGGGACGGGGAAAGCTCGGACGCCGTCTGAAGTGACTGGTCCGCCTGCTTGAAGTCCTTATGTGCAACATACACGTTCGCCAACGCGGTGTAAGCATCAGCGAATTTGGGGTTGAGCACTGTCGCGCGCTTGAAATCAGATTCCGCGGCATTGAGGTCGCGCTGACGGAAAGCGAGGGTGCCCAAGGCCACTTCCAGCGGCGCGCTGTCGCTTTTTTGCCGCAGGTTTAACAGGCGCTGGCGGGTCTCGATGATTTCGTTTGTGGTCGCAGTGGTTTCCGCGAGCAGGATCAGGGCTTGATCATCCTGCGGGCTTTTTCCCAGCACGAAATCGGCCTCGTCCCGCGCTTCCTTCAGCTTGCCCACGCCTAGGTAGATGGTCCCCAATTTCAAGCGCACATCGAGGTTGGTGGTGCCCAATTGTTCAGCCTTGGACAGAATCGGAAACGCCTCCAAGGACCGGCCCTGATTGAAATAGATGATTCCGAGGCGACCCCAGGCCTGAACATTTTGCGGAGCATTGTGCAGCACGTTTTTGTATTCGATCTCCGCCTGCTCGTATTGTCCGGCGTTGAAATACCGGTCCGCCCGTTGCAGGTGGTAGTTCGCCCTCATTTTGGCCGTGCAGCCCGCGCCGATGAGGACGAACAGGGTGGCAGCGGTTAGTGTCAAAATCCAATTGGTCGTTTTATGCATGATTTGTTTTCGATGTTTTCAAATTGCCCTTTCCCCCGCCTTTCTCGGATCTTTGAAGAACAATCAACAATATAATTAGGGGAATCAGAGACAAGACAAAAAATATCGGCCCGCCCTTGCGGTGAATGTAGGAGTTAATCATCTGGGGGCCGATGTGAACGCAAAGTTCGCCGATGGTGAAAACCCGGAAACCGTTTCGCAGCAATCCCAGGGGAATCATAAACAGTATCAATAAAGCCCGCTTCCACGGCGTCCGCAGGAACAGATAACTAGCCATCAGCCCGGTGATCAACAGAACCAAGCTGGATTGGATACCACTGCATTCCGGGGCGACTTGGATGCTGATGTCCGGCAGCTGAAAAACCAGTCCGCTTCGCAAAAACGGTGTCCTCGACAAACTGAAGAAGCCCTGGGCGGCGACAGCGGAACCATTTTGCAAAAAGGAATCAATCAGCGGCATGACAAAGGTAGGAATGGGCACCATGAAAATGAGCAGACCCAACGGAAAGGCGGTTGCGTACAGGGTGTCTTTGCCCCAAAACAGGCAGCAAACACCCAGGAAGCAGAGCAGGAAAGCAATCATCATCAGCGCCAGATAATCGTCCTCCACTAGATTCCCATGGGATCGAAGAAGCAGCCAGTAGGCGAGGATCACCATCATGCCCGTTGCCAATAAAATTCCACCGATCAAGCGGGCTGGCCAGAAATCCAGCGGCAGTGTCCGCCATTTTGTCCAGACCAGATACGCGCTGATAAATGGAATCAGCAGGATATAGGAATGGAATTCGCTGGTAGCCGCAAAGCCGATCAAATTCCACAGTGGAATCGCGAAACATAGCGCTAGAATGCCAGCCGCCAGCGCAAAGCGCCGCAGCCGTTTGAAAGCTTCGGCGGAATTCAGGCCATGTTCCATTTCTTGCATGGATGAAACTCTAAGCATTGAGTATAGATTCCCCGTTTGTTCAACTGGTTGATCGCGGGCACGAACTTTCCTTCCGCCTTCCGAATGATTCAAAACCGGTATCCAATTTCAAACCCGATCTGGCTGCTGGTATAGGCGAACGCGGACTGGGAAAGAAGATAGTCGGTCTGGTAGAATTGCAGATACCCGGTCTGGCTCGATGAATTTTTACTATACTGGTAAAAGACCGAAATGGTCGCCCGCTTGAGCAGGGGGCAAGTCAGCCGGACACTGAACGAATAGGTATCGTCGTTGCGGCCGGCCCCATAACCAATCTGGTTGGATAATGAGGCCGTGGAAACATATTTGGTAATGCCATAGCCACCATTGAGGTCGAGATAGAGTTTCCCTAAAAGGCGCTGGCTCAGGTCCGCGTTGATTCCAGTATTTTCGGTCACCTGATTTTCAAAATAGGACGTGCCCACAGTGCGGCTGGCACCCACGGTCAAATATGTTTGCGCGAAGGGCTGGTATTGAATGGAAGCGCTGAAAATCGGCGTGAGCAGATCGCCCGCGCCGCCGCTCAAATACTGCTGGTCCTGCAAGCCACCGCTCAACTGAAAGCTGATTTTATCCGTCGCCCGCCAGTTCAACTGCCCTTGGTATTGCTCGTTAATCGAGTCCGGGCCGGCGTCCTCGTTGACATAACCCGCGCCGACGCCGACGCCGACACTCAACCTTGGCCGGAAGTGATAGTTCAACCAGTCCATCATCGACCATTCGCGGGAATTGGAAAGGTTCTGCAACTGGTTGGTCGAACTTTGCGTGTTGCCAATGTAATTGAAATTCTGGCTCAACCCCAGATCCAGTGACAATTTGCTGTTGATTTGATATACGGCGTTGAGCGCGGTCGAATAGGTTTGCTGATCGGTTTGCGCGGCGATTTCCACAGTCGGATCGGACGAGAAGCTACAACTTTGCGAACCGCTGAAAAACCAGTCGCCATAGCCCGTTCCCCAGCCCAATTGCACGGAGTGATCCACCGTGTTTTGGAAGCTGCCGCTGGAATAAAAATTCAAGGTCGGCGTGTAATCCAGGGTCCAGTGGCTGCCCAAATCAAACAGGACTCCCGGTGAAAGCGTCTGAACAATCGTGTTCTGCTGCTGGCCGGGCGACGAATTAACTCCGTTGCCATAGAGAAATTGGTAGTCCACATGCGGGCGCACGGTCACCGGGCCCCACTGAAAGGGCGAGGTGAAGGACGAAAAATTGGGGCCGGTTTCCGACGGCGAAAACACCTGCATCGGATTGCTGTCCTGTTGTTGCTGCACGGCGGACGGAGTGGCGGAAACTGCCGGCGGTGGCGCGAGGACCTCTTGTGCGTTCGCCGCCGGAATTCCAGCCGCAAGCCACAACAACATCACTTTCCACGGACCGAATAAGGGCCGAGATTTGTGTTCCGGAATGAAACGCATGGGAGTTTTCATGTTTGCCGCACGGACAGCCTTTCAAAGGTCGTCACCTTAATCAAGACGTTTGTTCAACGTCCGCTGGCGGCGGCGGCGAATTCCAACGGCACACCGGCCGGCTGCCATTTCTGCAAGGCGTCTGTCAGCGCCTCTTCTAACGGGCGCATTTTGACACCAGTCGCGAGCAGCTTAGACGTGTCCAAAACGCAGTTGGAGCGCGGCACCCTGGCCGCGCAGCGATAGAATTCCTCGTCGTCCTTCCAAAATTCAAAGATCCGGTGGGGTCTGGCAATATGCTGGATCATTTCCGCGATCCGCCGTGTCGTGGTCGCGCCGGGGTTGACCACGTTGTAAATGCCAAACGGCGCCCGCCGTTCCCACAAATCCAAACACGCCCGCACAAAATCGTCCAAATGCGAAATGGAGTTCACGCCGTCATAAATCTTGGGATAAAACTGGAGCTTCGACAAGAGGTTCCGGTCTTCGTCCAGCTCATTGAACAGCATCCGGGGCCGCCAGATGTAGCTGGCGCCCACTCCGCGAATCGCCTCCTCGGCCAGGGCCTTGCTTCCGCTGTAAAAATTGCAGGGCGCGTGCCGGAAGGAAAAATTGGGTTCGTCCCACTCGGTGAAACCGTGGATTTCCTCTGGATGCCCGGCAAACAGCCGACGCAACTCCGGGCGGTTGAGATCCCGTTCAATGCGCATCCGTCCCCACTGCGCAGCCACCTTGGCGCCGGTGTAAATGCTGCCCGAGGAAACGTGCCCCCACGGTGTGTTGGTCATAAGACAAGCCCGGGCGATGGTCTGGGGAAGAAGCGCGTTCGCGCACAACACCTCCTCCCGCACCAATTCACAGGCATCCACATTCGGGTTCGGCGCGTAACCCGCCGCATTGACGACGAACTCCGGCCTCATGTTCCGGATATAATAAAACAGGCTGTCAAAGTCGGTGTAGTCAATCGCCCGGCGCGTTAACGGGATGAAAGACCATCTCCGCCAGCGCAGTTCGCGGGCGAAAGCCTGGCCGACATATCCGCTGGCTCCCAATAGAAGAATCATAACGTCCCACCCCTCCTTTCAAAAGGCGCCACCCGGCGGCCAGAGAAAAGGTTCCCAGCTGCTTTAGGTTCAAATGTTGTTGTTCGAAACATGGCGTTATGTTCAAGCCTTCCAAACCTGTCCCGGCCCGGTGGTCACCGTTGCCATGGCATTGCGCGTGTCCACGATGCAGGGCGACCAGTCGGCCAGTTCCTGATAATTGACGACCTGATGATTGGTCGCGATGATTGTCGCGTCGAAACCCTCCACCGTTGGGCGGTCCCAGTTGACTGAACGGGTGCCCGTCCAATGCGGATGTTCGCGGGTCGGACGGATGACCGGCACATACGGATCGTAATACGCCACTTCAGCCCCGCGCTCCTTCAGGAGATTCATGAGCACATAGCTCGGCGATTCCCGCTCATCGTCCACATTCGGCTTGTAAGCAAGGCCCACGACCAGCACTCGGCTGCCGTTCACCGGCTTCCGTAGCGCGTTGAGCGCTTCCGCCGCGCGGTTCACCACGTGCATCGGCATGGCGGTGTTGATTTCGCCCGCCAGTTCAATGAACCGGGTGTTCTGCGAGTATTCGCGCGCTTTCCAGGTGAGATAAAATGGATCAATCGGAATGCAGTGTCCGCCCAAACCCGGCCCCGGATAAAACGCCATGAATCCAAACGGCTTCGTCTTGGCCGCCTGAATCACTTCCCAGATGTCAATTTTCATGGCCGCATAGACCAGTTTCAATTCATTCACCAGCGCGATGTTGACGCTGCGGAAAATGTTTTCCAGCAGCTTGGTTGCTTCCGCCACGCGGCAGGAGGAAACGGGAACGATTGTCTTGATTGCCCGGCCATACAGGGCCTTGGCGCGTTCCAGACAGGCGGGCGTGTAACCGCCAATCACTTTGGGAATATTTGCCACTTTGTTGTCGGGATTGCCGGGGTCTTCCCGTTCGGGCGAAAACGCCAAATGAAAATCCACGCCGGCCTTCAGCCCCGAACCGGCTTCCAACACTTCCCGCAAATCCTCATCCGTGGTGCCCGGATAGGTCGTGGATTCCAGAATCACCAGCGCGCCTTTTTGCAAATGCGGCGCGATGTGCCGACCGGTGTCAATAATGTAGGAGATGTCCGGCTCCCGGTTCTGGTTCAACGGCGTGGGCACGCAAATGATGACCGCCTCCACTTCCCGGACGCGCGCGAAGTCCGTGCTGGCCTCAAAACTGCCGGCTTTGACAGCACCAGCGATGGCGGACGATTCAATGTGCCTAATGTAGCTCTTGCCCTGGTTGAGGGAGGCGGCCTTGGCCGGATCAATGTCCAGCCCCAGAACGCTCACGCCCGAGCGGATGAACTGCAGGGACACCGGCAGACCAACGTAACCCAGACCGACAACGGCGATTTTCATGACTCTCTGTTTGATTCAACTGCCACAATAAACAGCGACCAGCAGGAAACTAACAGGACTGACACTCCGATTTTCAATTGCCGGTTTTATGGAAGCCATTTGACCGGCGTCAACCACGAAGAAAAATTTCAGCAAAAACCGGAACGGCACCTGAATGCCGCCCCGGAAAGTTTGTCAAGTGGCGAACCAACGGGCTTCAAACCTTGCTACCTTTGCGTCTGAACATCAGCCCCATAACACCCAGCCCCAAACCCAGCATCATCGCTGTTGACCCCCCGTCTGGAACCAAAGCAAGCATATTTTGAACCGGCGTGCCATCATTTTCATACATGTTCACAATGGCTACATTATAGAAGCCGTTATTCGCCAGATAGAGGTTACCAGCACCGATCGCCATGGTAACTATATTGATATAAAAGCTCGCCAAAGAAGCATCATAACTCTGACCCTGCAATTCCCATAATGCTTCCTGCAAATCCACCGCTGCAGCGGCACGATTGGCAAAACTCCCGTTGGCCACGGAGGTGCTGTAATCGTAATCTGACAGTATGCCTTCCGCAAATTCCATGTAAAGCCATGCCGCACCTTCCGTAAGCGCATTGCCATTCGAGTCAATCTGGCTAAGCGAGGCATTGTAAGTTCCAGACCCGGCAATTCCCACCGATGTTTCCACGCAGAACGTTTCAATGCCGTTACCATTACCGCCATTAACGATTACCGAACTCGCATAACCTGTAGTGTTTCCCAGCACCGGCGTGATGTTAAATTCACCACCATCGAAACCGCTTTGGTAATACCCAGTTATCCGACTAACATAAACGGTAGTCGCCCCGGCGTTCACCGCAGTCATCAACGCAGCCGACACTGCCAATAGACAAAGACATATTTTTTTCATAATCACTTTTTTAAATTTTGCTTAATTCCAAGTTTTGCACTTCAGGGCGTGTTTAGCTGATTCAATGCCACGTCTCTATAAAAGCAAATATAAATGTTTCAATGTAATTATAAATACTTTAAGTAAAACAAGATACATAACAAAAAAATATCGAATGTTGCCGACGCTCATGGTTGCCAGACTTGTAAAACTGTAAAATCTAGCGGCGTTTTTATGGATAACATCACAATATAAATTCGTAACATGCTGATTTAAAATTAGTTGTATAATTAGCCAAATGTGTAAACTATGCCGACTATACCTACGCTTTCTGAAAAAATGCTGATTACTTCAAATCTGCTTTCCCATCAAGCGTTTGGCAACGTGCGGAGGACATAGGATCGAATAAAGCTACAAATTTCATTGGATTTGACCGCTCCACCCTTCGCAATAGGGAACAGAAAAGACAAAGGAAACGGACTCAAGCACGGTTGTTTGTCATCGGTTGATACGCAGGGCGCGCTCCAAAACACGCGAGGCGCGTGTGCTCCCAATATTCATATCAGCTTTCTACTTTATGTTTTCAGTTTTTGCTCCCGGCCCACGGGGAATTTTTCGGGCGATGAAGACGACCCATGGACTCCAAGTTGTCATCCGATGCAACCAGAGCAGGCGCTCCAGCCTGATGAACAGCGGCACCAGCAGGGAATTGCTTTCTCTTCCAAAAAAGCCCCAACAGAACCCTTCTTCCTGAACTAGTTGAAAACCGGCCTGGACGAGGTCCTTTCGCCAGGCAGAATAGGACCGGGTGTAAAAGGTATCATCGGTGGGAGGCGCAAACCTTTGTTTAACACGGGAAAAAAAACCCCGTGCTGACGCGCGGTTCCAGCACACTCCCACAAGAATTCCGTTCTCACGCAGGACGCGACCGGCCTCCGGCAAAAACCAGCCGCTTTGGATGACAGGCGCCACTTCCACACAAAGCAACAGGTTGGTGGAATCCGGCTCGCACGGGATTGTTTCGTCCCGCGGATGGGAGAGAATGCACTTGGCGCCGGGCACTCTCCGCCGGCATACGGCCAGTGTTTCTGAATTAACATCCGTGCAGGTCATTTGCCAGCCCGAATCCGAAAGCAGCTTTGACCACCGGCCGCCGTCGCACCCGATTTCCAGGGCCCAGGTTGGTTTTCCAGCCAATGACGCCGCCTGTCGAATCGCCCGTTCTTCCATCTGGGTGACATAGCGTCCCCACTTGGTTGTCGCTGCCTGCTCCCAACGGGTCATTACCGTCGGCTCGTTGCGGTTGTCCAAGACGACCGGTTTATGTCCTCCATCAATCATTTTTAACATCTGAAATAACGGTGGTTGATGATGAGGCTGAAAGTGCCAAAAGTCGAGCGCCGTTTTCTGTTCCAAGACAGGCAGTTGAGGGTTCGCGGCAAACTTTCCGCACTGGCGGACACCCCAAAAAATGCCCGCCGTTTATTTAAATTCAAAACACACAAGTCAAAAATCAAAAGCAGAAAGCAAATTCAAAAGTTGAAAAACAAAGATCCTGAGTGGACATAAGTTACTCATAGCTCACTCTGTTTCGGATTCCGGTCCGCAGTCAAGTCAGGCTGGTTGGTTTTCCTTGAAATTGGGTCAATGGAGTCCCGCGAAATTGCCCCCGCGGCCACCTCGGTTGGACCTGCGGAATTTCCAAGATTCCCCATCAGCCGGTCGTATTGTTCCGGCAGGAAAATTCTCAAGAGACAAGTCGTCAATGGGTTCATATGAAGCAACGCTGGCTTTCTAACCAGGTTGCAACCTCTCGTGAAATAGAATTCGTCAATTCCTTTTCTGCCTTGAAATTTATAATTTCCAACATAGATTTGTTTTACCTCCGGGTGCCGGGCCGCTGCTTCGCGCAATGAGTGGAGCAGCAGGCTGGTGACATCGAATTGCAGCGATTCCGTGTTGCAAAAGACTGTGGAATAGATCAGCGTGTTTTCAACCAGTTTTGAAATGCTGATGGCTTCCAACTCTCTGTTCCTAAATGCTCCCAGCACGACCACCTTTGGAAATTGGAAGATGGATTCAGCCCAGGCGCAAAATTGATCTTCGTAACGGCGTTCGGATTTGTATTCATAGTGGGTTCGTTCATAGAAAGAAAGATAGACCGGATAACCTTTCTGTTTGAATGTATCCAGATCTCGTATCGGTTGGATTATAAAATGCCTTCCCGCTTGCCGGACTTGTTTCTTTTTATGACGCTCCAGGCTGTCTAGGCAGTAGGCCGCAGTATCTTCGAAAAGCATCAAGTCCAAGAACGAATTGGCTTTTTGCCCGGGCGATACCGCGTATTGGATGCCTCCCCAAAACGCGCCGCGAGGAGCTGTAAACATGCCCGGAGACAGTTCATGAAACGGCAGCATGGGACGGTAGAAAAAATGACGCACCCGTCTCCAGTGAACATTTCGGATTTTTATGATTACGTGGCCCTGGCTCCGCTCAAAAGCCGCGAACTCGTCCAAGCTCATGGACTTCCAGGAAATATCCATGTTTTGCTCTATCATACCTGTTGGAATGAAGCGAATTGGCAAGTGGAGCCAGCGGGAGGAATTGAACACTCCATCTGTTGAATACAATTCAACTGCTCTAACATTGAGCTACGCTGGCCTTGATAATAAAAAGGTAATGGTAACACGAATGAATGAAATTGGCATGGCCCAGCCTCCGCTGTTGTGGATTGGGTACTTGTAAATGTTCACTTTGTTCCTTTAATTCCGAGATAAAGTCGTTCATTTCCACCACGCCCTCCGGTTTGACAAAAGAATCATCGAGTGTGGTCTTCATTGTAAATTTTGTCAGTTCCATCCCGCGTGAATCTTGTTCAGTGGGACGATTTTGCCAACAGCGTAGCATCGAGGAAAGTGACAGCAACCATAATATGACTTGCCTGCTTAGCTATTGCTGCTCGCTCCCAACGCGTCATCGCCAGCGGCTCGCCGCAGTTATCAAGGCCGCCGGATTATGTTCCCCATCAATCATATTTTAACACCCGAAATGGCAGCGGCGTGATGATGCGCCTGACGGCGCTAAAAGTCGAGCGTGGCTTCCAGCTCCCTGACAGGCAGTTAAGGATTTGCGGCAAATTTTCCGCACTGGCGGATACCCCGAAAGAGTGTCCGCCGCTTTTTAAATTCAAAACATACGAATCAAAAATCAAAAGCAGAAAGCAGAAAGCAGAGTTTCAAAAAATAGAAAATGGATTCATTTTCGCTTTCAACTTTGCAGCGCGCGACGACTTTGTATCAGTCCTGACATCCCCGTTCATTTGTTCCGCCAGGCGGGATTTGTGGTTGAACCGCTCTCAGTTTTTTGCATTTGCCGGCCAAAATAAAAATTTGGCGTAAAGATAGGCGATCCCCTCGCCTAAAACATCTTGAACCCCCTCGCTGTAACTCCACCAATGCTTCGCATCGTAATCCGGATCGGGAATAGCTATGACGCCAACCTGCACTTTGCTGCCAAAAGCCTCTTGATACAACAACCGTGATCGCCGGGCATGGACACCCACGGTCATTACGTCGATGGATTTCACCGGAATGTGGTGCCCGTCCAACCAGTCTTTGACCGCCAGCGCTGAACTGTAGGTTCTGTCCCTGCGCTGCTGCCAGCAAGGGACTGCCTGGACCAGCGAACTGGGTATTCCGAGTTTTCTAAGATCCCCCGCCGCCCAATCCGCATAGGTTATCTTGGCATCCGTGTTCAGATGCTCCCTGACGACACAACCGCTGGTAAAAATCTCCCGGTAACCCCCCTCATTGAATTCCGCCACGGCATATTTCAAGGTCTCAGGGGGAATCCAGCCCTCCACAATCAGGAACTGGCCATGAACCTTGCTGTTGACCGCCAGAAACGGCTGGATTTTCAACATCACCAAAAAGGCGGAAGCAAGCAATGCAGCCAGTAAAAATAGGCGGCCGCGCCAAGACAATCCCCAGCGTTCTTTTCGAACCAAGATGCCCCATAATTTCGATGATCCGTGAATTGTGGCAAAGTTCTGGCGCGGACCCAATGAATCTTCACCGGTTAAATTTGAGTTCATTTCTGCTTGTATGTTTTAGCTTTTGGCACTTTGCCTTCGATAACCCGGTCTAAACCACAGGATGACTTCTTGAAATTCAAAATAGCGACAGAAATTGCAATAAACAGACCGCGACTAGAGATGACAGGACGTCTCCGATTGGTGTCAGACTACACCACAACGGTCGGAAGCCTAACGCGGCCGGAATTGTTGAAACAACAAAAACAAAACACTCGGAAAGACAAAAAAATATGTCAAAAGTAAGACTAAGTTCAGCCTTGATGAAGGCCAGCGGCAAAATGGGCAACATCGTGTTCCGTAAATATGGGAACGAAGCCATCATGGCACACATTACGTCGGACAAGTTGATTTAGCTCTTCTCCTGAAGGACGACTTTCTTCGCCCGATCTAGCTTCGGTAAATTTTTCTGATAAATGGGTTGGCCAGTTTCCGAAAACCGGGCGATTTTATCCAGTAGCCAAGGCCGCACCGGAATAACCTCCGTAGTGCCGGATTGAAAACGTAATAGTAGGCACCGGGAAGAAATTTGCTCTCTCCGCCAAAACCCAGCTTGAATGTAGTGACGGTTTCAAAGCCATTTCCATCCCCGCTACTATTGACCAAGCGTTTCGCTTCTTCTGAATTGATCTCGACAAAGTCGAAGAAGCGAAATCCGTTCTGGCGCGCCCACAAAATCATTTGCCACCAGAGAGCCTCGTTTGGCTTGAGATTCCCGTGCTGTCCGGACCACCCAACCTTCCAAACGCGAAACCAATCACCGAAGGTGAAAGCGAGCGCGGCCGAAACGGGTTCTTGGCCGTTCATGGCAAAAAACAACCTTATCCAACCTTTGGGCCGGAAGCGTTGCCACAGTTCGATGAAGAAATTTATTTCAGCAGGGTTGGGGGTGGTCTTTCGCCGTTTGCAAAGCGCCAACATCAGCCCGTGGAATTCCTTCAAACCCTCTCCGCCCTGCTCAACCACGCTGATGCCCTTTTTGAGGGAATGACGGATGTTACGGCGCGTGCTACGACGCATGGCAGAGATGATTTGCTCCGTTTCCGAAGAAAGATTGATTACTGCCGTGGCTTCCAAAAATTGCGGTGGAAATCCGGATGGTTTGAGTTGAAAGCCGGCGGCCATCAAACGCGGCGCCAAATAATGGCCGCCATACGGAAGGCCGACAACCATAAAACGGACGCCCAAGAGCCGGGCGTGCCGCACCAATCCTGCAATCACAGCATTCTCTAGAATAGGATCAGGGGCATTGAGGCACGGGCCAAATACGACATATGCCAGTCTGCCAAATCTTCTCAAGGACCGGATTTGTATCTGCGCTCCTGCTACGATCTTTCCATTTTCACGAATGAGGATTCTTCGTATCTCCCATCCAAATTGGTTCCGCACCTGCCCCCACAATGAAGTCTGTTCATGATGTCCATCCGGTGACGACACCACAAATTCATCCCAAGCATCATCTTGTCGTTGATCCTGACATTCGATGGACAACGGGCGAGTGATGTTATCCGTGCATTGGTTATCGAAAGCGTGAAGCATTTCAGTCAAAACACTTGTAAAAGTTCATGTTTTATAGCTTATTTACAAGCTATCTTATAAATAACTTAAGAGGATGATGCCGCCGGTTAGATGCAAAAAGCCCTGAAAATTCTCACTATCAATGACGACCCGATTTGGCCTTCTATCAATCATTTTTTAGCATCTGAATTAGCAACAATTAGTAATGTGCCTGTCGGTGCAAATTTGAAAGTGAAAAAAATGTTTATTAAACCAGAAAATGGAAAACAGGCATCCGATAAGTAAAATACAGGGGATTTGGAACTTGTTTTGCTTGTGGGCCGGGTCACGTTGCGGCTGGCTGGGCCCGCAATAATTGCTCCAGAATGACGAGGCTGAACAGCATTTTGTGGTGGTCGTGGCGCCCGGCCCGGTGTTCCTCATAGAGTTGCCGCACGGCCATCGGCTTCAGGAAGTGGAACATTCGGGAATCCTCGTCCATGAACATCGCCTCCAGGGTCCCGCCCACAGACTTCTGGAACCAGTCGTCCACCACGTTGACCGCGAATCCGCGCTTCTTGCGTTCCAGGATGCTGGCGGGCAAAAATTGGCCGCAGACGCGCCGGTGAAGCCATTTCCGTTCTCCATTGCGCACTTTGAAGGACGCCGGCAACCGCTGCACATATTCCACGATGGTCCGATCCAGATAAGGCACCCGGACTTCGAGGGCGTGCGCCATGGAAAGCTTGTCCGCATACATCAGTAATTCATCCGGCAGGGCCGAGCGCAGCTCAAGCAACTGAAATCCGTTTAGTTCATCCTGCCGTTCGGCGACGGGTATGAGGTCTTTCCAACAATCCAGCACGGCGTCTCCCGGATTTGGTGGCAACAAACCATCGTGGAACAGGCCGTCCACCCGCTCACCCGGCATGAGTGAGAAGACGTTCTGGTAACGCCGCAGGCGATCCTTCAGGCCCAGCGAGTAAAGGGATCGTTTGAGGGATTCCTGCCGGGGCAGCCGCCGGATGATTGAACTGAAAATGGAGCGAACCGGACCGGGCAGCTTTCGCCACCACCCGCCGTAACGCACGCCCAAGTGCCGCGTGTAACCGCCAAAAAGTTCATCCGGTCCCTGCCCCATCAAGGCTACCTTGACGTCCTGACGGGCACGCTGACAGACGAAATACATCGGCACTATGGAGGAGGAAGCAACCGGTTCTTCCAGCGACCCCACAATGCGAGGCAATGCCGCCTCGAAGTCGGCCTGGCTCAACCGGATTTCTGTGTGCCGGGCGGAATAGATGGACGCCGTCCCGGCGGCATCGGTCAACTCGTCATCTTTGAAGGCGCTCCCATATCCCACCGTGAAGGTCCGCCAGGATTGGCCGGACAAATTCATTAGACCCAGCAGGAGGCCGGAGTCCACTCCACCGCTCAGCAGCAGACCCAGCGGAACGTCGCTGATCAGGTGACGTTTCATGGCCTGCTTATAAAGATCAAGCAACTGCTCCGTCGCTTCACCGTCCGAGGGCATGGGGTCAAGCGGAGTTGGTTCAAAGTTATACCAACGCCGGACTTTCACGCCATCGCTGGTGGCGGTCAACATTTCGCCCGGAGCCAGCTTGCGCACCCCACGGAACAGAGTGTATGGCGCCGGGGTATAGCGGTAACGAAGAAACAGGTTCACCGCCAGCGGATCCACAGACGGACTGCCGCCCAAGCCGGCAAGCACGGGACGGATTTCGGAGCCAAAATAGAGCGTACGGTCCGTGGGCGCATAATAGACCGGCTTGATGCCCATGGCGTCGCGGGCCACCAGTAATTGTCTTTTTGACACATCCCAGATGGCCACACCAAACATGCCGTTGAGGTGGTTGAAAACATCGGCGCCCCACTCCTTGTAGCCGTGGATGATGACTTCCGTGTCCGAATTTGTCCGGAAGGAATGGCCGCGTGCCTCAAGCTGGAAGCGCAGTTCCTTGAAGTTGTAGATCTCGCCGTTGAACACCACCCAGACAGTTTCTCCGGCGTCCGCCATCGGCTGGTGGCCACCGGCCAAGTCAATGATGGAGAGCCGCCGGAACCCCAGGCCGACGGGTCCGGAGACAAAGTATCCCTCATCGTCGGGGCCGCGGTGCGTGATGGTTCGCGTCATCCGCTGAAGCCGATCACGGTCAATCGGGGCGTCCACTGCGAAATTAAGCTGGCCGGCTATGCCGCACATATCGTTGGTTGATAAACCATGGTTGATGGTTGAGGATTGATAGACGGTAGTTTGGATTTCCTGCTTTGCAATGGAACCCTTCGGTTCACATACAAAAAATTGTTTGTCCGCAGATTTTATAGATTTACGCGGATTTTTCTTCTGCGGGAATCCGCGTTATCTGCGGTTTCAAAACGGTTGGTTAATCATTTCAGGTTCGATGCCTTGCATGATAACGCTGGAGGCCATTATCGCAAGTCGGATGCTTTGTCGTTTTACTTTTGTATCTATCTCTTTGGCTTTGGATTATCTGGTTAACAAGCAATGGAACCAAACTGGTAAGGCGGGCAGTCTTCTGCCCGCCGCGAACGTGGCAAATCAGTTCTTTTTCATCCCTTTAGCCGACGGCGCGCGCGGAGTGACGCGCCCTACTCAAATGGTTGATCTTCTGGATAGTCTCACTTTGGCTCCAAAATCGCTTGCGTAAAATGCCGGACCGCGCGGAACATTTGAGCCTCCCATAAACCGGGCCGTATTCAAGACGGCGCATCACACACGGTCTTTAATTAGCGGGCCGAAGATTCGAGGGCGGCGACATTTGCGGGGTGGAATTAGTAATTCCAGATCCGCCACCGTTACCTTCTGCGCCTCCATCTTCGCTGGAACCTGTTCCCGGATAAGGATAGGTTAAAGGCTCGTATTTAGACACCCAAGCCGACCCATTCCAGACATAGAGTTCCCCGCTGGAATTGGTTGTTGTTTCCTCGGTGTTCCAATTTCCTTGGTCAGTAACCCAGAAACCCACGCCAGTCTTCGACGGTGTAATCGCGTTCATCTGCGCGGTCGTTCCGACCCCCACTCCGGTGGAACCGTTAAAGGTTGTACCCACCGTTTGCTTGAAATAGTCACGGTCAGCTTTAATGATGTTATTTGAAATGGTGAAGGTTGCCGCTGGATTGCCACTTTGAACGCGATAGGTGATAATGGCGTTTGTGTCCACAGGGCAAAACGACAACGTCCAATCCACGCCGCCTTGCGCCGTGTTGTTCCACAAATAAACCGGGTCGGAGTGAGCAACCGGCGGGTCTTCGCCAATACCAATTTGGTCGGGCAACGGATAATCCCAAGCAGTCAACTCGCGGGTGGCCGTGCCGGTGCCGCCGGAGGTTATGTTGGTCGCAATCGTGAATGTGTTGGCGCCAGTCACGGTCACGATGAACCAGTTGGCCAAAGCGGGCGTCGAATTTCCATTGACATAAACACTAAAACCGTTGGTGAAGCCATGCGCCAATGGAGTCGTTACCGTCGCCGGGTTTCCGGCTGAGATTGTGCAGGATTGTCCATAATTGCCCCACGGCTCTTGAACTGCGTATGAGTTAAGAAAAAACCACGCAGCTGACGGGGATGCGGTCAAGATTGTGTTGTTAAATAAAATTCCCGTTCCGCCACGAAGATTCACACATTCAGCCCCACCATTTGTCCAGACGTTATCATAAACTTCCATCTCCCTAACACTACGCTTGGGTGTATTGCTGTCATAACCATGTCCATCAATCTTCATTTGCGAAGTAATAGTATTAAAGCGTAAAACCGCCCTACCGTTGGCATTGATGTCACATACCGAACCCTCGCCACCAAACGTGCAATCCTCAACGTAGAGAGCGTTCGTTGTTCCATACGAGTCGGGCGTTTGCCATGAGTCAGTTGGGCCTCGGGCAAAGATTAGCTCGTTGTTGCCCGCGCCACCCGTGATATTGCAGTCGTCTATCAGACCATAAACACCATTGACATAGATAAAGTAGCCGGCATCGTCATCACCACCGCCATCTGTCGCGTCGTAGGTAACATGGTCAATTCGCCAGCCACTTCCAGATTGCGCCGCAAAGGGAACGGCATTATAACCCTGTCCATAACCGTTAATAGTCATGCCGGTCACACGCGCGGCGGAATAGAACTGGATGGCGCCATAAACATTGTTCGGGCCGCCATTGACCAGATTGATGATCGTCTGTCCCTGACCCGCTCCCTTCAAAGTCTCCGATTTGTTGAGATTCACCGCGACAAAGCCCGCGCCCCATGAGAAAGTTCCGGCAGGAACGTCAATTTCATCTCCTACTGAAGCGTCCGCCTCCGCCGCCATTACGTCCGCCTGCGAGCCGTCCGTGGTGTAGACAGTACCGCTCTTTGTGAAAGCGGAGGCCGTTTGCATAAAGGCAAAGAAAAACAGGCTGAAGGCAAAACCTCCAGCAAGAGAACAGATTTTTCCTACAATGACGGTTGGCTTGGCTTGCATTTTATAATTCTACTTCACCATGAATTCAGCACTTTTTGTGCCGCAATACAAAGCAGGCTTGATTTATCTGATTTCAACGTCTCTTTTGAAAAAGGCCAAGTCTGCCCCCTGCTTCTGTTCCGAATTTGCACAATCGTCGAAAGATGTTAACCGGTCCCGGCGCAAACAAGATTCAGATGTTGCTTGTGCAAATTCAGATGTCAACCAATTAGACTAAAATTTACGAATGCGAGACACTGAAAGGATATGCTTTCCGGCTCATAATCACCGTCCCGCCGATAAAATCATCCCTCGCCACCGAATCACTGACTTCAACCTAATCATATCAGAGGCCCCGACTGGGTCCGGCTGCGAACCCACTCGGAGGTCAAACCGCCGGACTTCACGGCGGCATCAGCAGGTGGCTGGGGCTCCGGACTGCGAACCAGCCACAGCGTCAGACTGCGGAACATCTCGGAGTGACCCCAGCGATGCATCGGCACGTTGTCCCAGCCGAAGAGGAGTTTGCGGCTGCGAAAGTTGCCGCCCGGTCGCACCCAATTTTGCAGGATGTCGTCGCGGGTCCGATCCACGACCCGGTCGAGTTGCGAGAACCGGCCGCGGAGCAGGAAGCCGAGGTTCAGGCACTCGGCGCAGTCATAGAGTTCGCGCCGGTAGACGGTGAGCCGCGGACGCCGGGCAAACGGCTTCGGAAGACCGTCCTCGTCGAAAAGCCGGTCAACATAATAGCGAACACCACGCTCGATGGCGCGTGTCAAGGCGGCGTCGCCCGTAATCCGTTCCGCCTTCGCCAGTCCTTTCAACACAAAACAGGTGTGGAAATGATCTATGAAGCCCCGTTTGCCATCCACCGCGTAGGGCCACGAACCGTCGTTGCTTTGGTTGTCGAGGACAAAGGCGAGATTACGTTCCGCCGCCTGGCGATAACGTTCATCTCCAAATGTCTCATAAGCCTGAAGGAGCAGTGCCGCCCGGTAGGCACTCGCGTTGACGACGTATTCGCCGTCATGAGGCGTGTAGGTGCAACTGGCCGCTCCGGGCCGCGTTTCGTGGTCAACATAATCCAACAAGGCATGCTCCGCAGTGGACCGCATGATAGTGCGCCAGATTGGGTTGCCATCGATTCGATAGACAGCGTCGAAGGCCTCATAGCAATAAGGGGTTGTGGTAATTAAAGGAGTTCCGGCGGCTAAAATTCCACCTTGGGTTTGCCAGTCGAAGGGATATCCCCAGCCATGATGGGCATAAGCGGGGCAGCGGGCTTGTTCGAGCACTTTGAGAAAATGAACGGCCCGATCCAAATAACGCCGCTCCCCGGTGGCCCTATGAAGGCAGGCAAAACCCATTGCAAAATGAGCATCCGCGATGGGAAGCCTCATGCGGGGAAAGAAAAAGCGCCGGGTCCAAGGGGCGAAGGCCTCGCAGAAAACCATGGGCGCGACCGCCATGATGCCCAACACACGGTTCTTATAGTAGAGGTTCTTGGCCGCGCGCCCAACCTTGCTAGCATAGAAATCCTGGTGGTCCTGTGAAGTTTCACCATAACGGTCGAGCCAGTCGGCAAAGCGAACAACAACTGGAATAATTTTCCCGTTTTGCCCCATGGCCGGATGTTGCGGCACTGAAGTCGTTGATGCAGGCTTTTTGCGGGACAGTGCCGAGACGCACTGAAGAAAACCCTGAAACATAGTTTCGATGGAGGCCTCGCGCAGAATGTCCTCGCGGGCGTTGCGGGAAAATTCGGCGCGGAGAACGTCATCCTTGAGCAGGAGCAGCGTTTTTTCCCGCAGAGCGGCGACATCGTTCTCGGCGACGACGAACCCGCTGCGGCCATTTTTCAGATAATGGATTTCGGGCGGTTGCAGGCCGTCTTCCGTAACCACGGGAAGCCCCCAATAAAAAGCCTGGTTCATGCCCAGTCCGACATCTCCCGGGATGACGAAGAGGTCCGCCATCTTGAAAAGTTTGCTGATTTGAATGTTCTGCGGGTCAAAAATCTCGCCGAGATAGCGGATATTATCCGTATGGATGAGGGCATTCAGATCGTAGTCCATCTGGTCTCCGACGATCACGCAGCCACACCCCGGCTCATCCAGCTGATTGAAAACTTCAATGAGGTGCTCGACTTTTTTGACCGGACGCATCCGCCCCACAAACAGAACCACCTTGGCAAAGGGGATGCCGAACTCCGATTTGATTTCCGCCGGTGTTTCGCGGATTTCGGGGAAATCGGTGAAGTTGATCGTGTTGTTGGCAATCAAAACCTTGTGCCGGTTCTTCGGTTTGATGTCCTTGAGCTCATACTGCGAATAGAGAATGATGCCGTCGCACAGCGAGTGGATGTAATAAAACGGCAGGTTGCGCAATCGGGGATTTCTCACTTCGAGATTGATTCCTTTGTTCCAATAAACGACCGGGATGCCCTTGAGTTTGAGCCAGTGGATCAACGGCCAGATGATGAGGTTCTTCAAGTGAAGGAAGAGAATGACGACATCGGGTTGCAGCCGCTCAATCTCGCGCCGGTAAGCGGGGAAGCTGAATGGCATCTCGCAGAAATCGAACTCCGGCGGGTGGGGATTGTTTTTTTGGAGTTCATCGGCCCGCACCACAAATTCCCAGCCCTCCTCGCGGAACCGCCGCGCGAAGTAGTTGTAGTTCGAAACACGGTAATGAAAGACCTTGTTGGAAACCAGCAGGACTCGTCTCATATTTGTCTTTGGCATACCTATCCAGCCAGATATTTGCTTCCCATCAGCCTCAAGCCAAGCACTCCCAGAATCTTGCCCGCATGGTCCAGGACTTTCATCACATACCGGACAAACAAGTGCCGGCCCGCCACCAAAAGAAACGGCAGCAGCATCAAATAAAGAGGAACTGCGATGATGGATTTAAGTACGCTGCGAAAATCCGCAAAGGAACAGCCGTTCTGCCCGCGCAAAAGGGCGCGCCGGAAAAGATAGCCTTGTTTCCACCGCGTTGGCGGCACGATTTCGCTGACGATTGCCTCATCGCACCATACAAAAGTATATCCAGCTTGAATCATCCGTTTGAAAAAATCAATGTCTTCACAACCGCTGCCAAATTCACGACGGAATGGTTCGCTCACGCCATCCAGAATCCGCCGATGCACCAGGGCGTTGGCAGTCGAGGTTTGATGCCAATGAAGTCGCAAACCTGTCCGGCGCCGTGGCTTTTCAAAAAACCTGCCCTTGATGATCCAGCTTGGCGGCGGGCTCTCAAAGATGGGTTTAACGGGTCCCAGGACGCCGTCAGTCTTGAATTTTTGCAAAGCCTTGAAGAAAACCAGCAGCCAGTCCTGGTCAGGAAATTCATCGTCGTCAATCCATGCAATAAGATCCCCCTTCGCGAACTCCAGAGCCTTGTTTCGGGCGAGCGAAATATTTTGCTCCGTTTCGGTGCAATAGACAACCTCAACGAGGGAAGTGCGCGCGAATTCCCCGACGGTGGCCCTGGCGGATTCTTCGCGGTCATTGTCAGCTACTACAATCGAGTAACTGAACAACCCCTCGGTCGCCAGTTCGCGCAGGTTTTCCAGTGTGCATTTTAACAAATGCGGCCGCTTGAACGAACAGATGCAGATGCTGATGTGGTTTCGCGTCATATCGGCAAATCCGTGGCAACATCCAAAGACCGCTTAAAACATGATCGTGGGCAGCTTCGTTTTGATGTCGCCGGAGGTGAGGCGATACGTTGAATTCCTACGCCCAAACCAGCCGAAGCCAGTTTAATAATCGGCCTTAAAACCGGTGGGATATTGATATTCATGTCAAATGGCCGCGACGGTTACAGACCGCCACTAGAGGCCGTCAATAATGGCAAAAGTTCCGGGACGGGACGGCGCGCACCTTTGGAGTGCGCGGACACATCCGCGCTTTAATACCGACGCGACCGGTCGCGTCATTGAAAAGCGGTGACCCGTCGCCGCACTCCAAACTCAAACTGCGCCGGATGTAATTACTTTTGCAAAGTTTCATACCTGGGTTTTGCAGAGGACTCAATTCAGGGCAATTATATCCTTGACTCACCACTTGACGCCAAGCGGGGAGGTGGGGCATGATTGCTTCCCGTGAGCGGTCAAACCCCATCTCGGCGTTGCGGCAGTTTTTGGAATGCGCCGATTTGGATTCTGGAAAGGTCTATGT